>CACNXP010000001.1 GCA_902624465.1 uncultured Pelagibacteraceae bacterium
CATTATTGGACACCTTCTTGCGCCGAAACTATTCCCTCCGATGCCCTTCTACACGCGCCTAAGATTAAAAGTATTCCAATTTCTGCGGTTGCATCAGATAAAACTTCTGGAGTATTTGTAACAGCTATACCTTTTTGTTTTGCAGCATCTAAATCAATATTTCCAAATCCAACAGCAAAATTTGAAATAATTTTAATAGTATCTGGTAATTTATTAATTGTTTCTTTATCCATTTTATCGGTAAGAGAAGTAAGAATTCCATTACATCCTTGGCTCATTTCTATAACTTTGGACTGAGAGTAAAGCTCATCATTTGCATTAAAAATTGGGTCAAAAGTTTGCGAAGCTTTATCCTCACTTTCTTTAATTAATTTTCTTGTAATCAAAATTTTTTTCATGAGAGTGTTATCCAATTAGTTTAGATCAAATATTTTACCCGGATTCATTATATTATTTTGATCAATGCTTCTTTTAATCAATTTCATTAATGGAATATTGTCAGGATGTTCTTTTAAAAGATATTCTTTTTTGTGAAGACCAACGCCATGTTCCCCAGTAATTGTACCCTTTAATTCAAGCGCTTTTTTAATTAACAAATCATTAAATTCTCTAATTTTATTATATGTTTCTTTTTTTGCTGGATCAAAAGGTAAAAGTACATGAAAATTTCCATCTCCTAAATGACCAACCATTGGAGCCCTTAACCCAAATTTTTTTGCTTGTTCTTCTGCATAATTTACGCATTCAGTTATATTTGAAATAGGTAAACATACATCGGTTGAGTATACTCTTCCGTTATTTATCAATGCTTTAACAGAATAATACACATCCCATCGTGCTTTCCAAAGTTTATTTCTTTCTTCTAAATCCTTTGCCCATTTAAAAGAGCTTCCATTGTTATCCTTTGATATTTCCTCAACAATTTTAATATTCTCATTATTGGACACCTCAGACCCATGAAATTCAAAAAATAAAGTTGGAACAGCTTCAACGTTTTTCAATTTTGAATAATTAATACTGATGCCCATTTGATCTTTATTAAGCATTTCAATTCTCGCAATAGGAACTCCATATTGAATAACTTGCTGAGCAGTTTGGACAGCATTTTCTAAAGTTGGAAAATGACAAACTGCAGACATTATACTCTCTGGTATTGGCGATAACCTTAATTGAATTTCTGTAATTATTCCTAAAGTTCCTTCAGAACCTATGAATAGATTGGTCAAATTATAACCTGCAGACGTTTTTTTAGTTCTACTACCAGTATTTACAATATCACCATTAGGCAAAACCACTGTAAGTCCTGATATTACAGTTTTCATTGTTCCATATTTCACAGCCATTGTTCCTGAGGCTGATGTTGAAGCCATTCCTCCTATTGCTGCATTCGCGCCAGGGTCTATTGGAAAAAAAATACCATCCTCTCTTAAATAATCATTGAGTTGTTCCTTAGTTACACATGCCTGAACTCTACAATCAAAATCCTCAACATTTACACTCAAAATTTTATTCATTTTTTCGAGACATATAGTTATGCCTTCTTCATTACCTACAACATTGCCTTCTAATGATGTTCCAGTACCAAAGGGGACGACTGGAATTTTATAGTCATTACACAGACGTAGCACCTTAGAAACTTCCTCATTAGTTTCAGGAAAAACTACAGCTTGAGATAAGACAGGATCATATGTATCTTCACCTCTTGCATAATTTGCTCTCGTTGACTTAGAAGTTGAAAATCTTCCATTAAAAATTTTTTTAAATTCTGCTTGGACTTGCTCGTTCATTGAAGAATATTAGTAAAAATTTTATCAAAAATACAGCTTATTTAGTAAGCATTTTCTTTATATTTTCTAATGCTTGAGAAATATTATCTCTAGATGCCGCAAAACTAAATCTTACATAATCATTACATGTTTTCCCAAATGCAGTACCAGGTACTATTGCAACTCCAGCTTCATGCATTGCTTTTTTACAAAATTCAGATCCATTCATTCCTGTTTTAATAACTTTTGGGAAAGCATAAAAAGCTCCACCAGGTAAACTGCATTCAACACCCGGTAAATCATTTAAACCTTTATGAATTAAATTTCTTCTGGCTGTAAATTTTTCCATCATTTCGTTTATTGAGTCGTCTGGACCATCCAAAGCTGCTATTCCAGCAAATTGTGCTGCAGCATTTACACAAGATACACTATTTATTAAAAGTTTATTAACATGTGGTACTAAATCTTTAGGCCAAAAACTCCAACCTAATCTCCATCCTGTCATAGAGTAAGCTTTACTCCATCCCTCTAGTACAATTAATCTTTCTCTTAGCTCTGGGTAATGAAAAAATGATGGCATTTCTTTATTATCAAAAATTTGTCTACTATAAATTTCATCACTTAAAATAGTAACATGCGGGTGCTTTTTTAATCCTTCAGCCAATACATCTATGTCTGATTTTTCGACAAAACTTCCTGTGGGATTATTTGGATTTATTAATATTAGTAATCTCGTTTTATCAGTTATTAATGATAATATTTTCTCAGGATTAAATTTTAAATCTTTGTCTTCAGTCAAATCATAAGGCACAGATGTTGAACCAGTATAATTGATCATTGACTCATAAATAGGAAATGCAGGTGTTGGGTGTATAATTTCTGCCCCAGGTTCTCCAAAACATTGAATAGCATAGCTCATAGTTGGTTTACCACCTGGCATAATTAAAATTCTATCTGCTTCTACATCAGCACTATATCTTTTTTTAATCCATCTTGTGACAGCTTGTCTACACTCTAAAATTCCATTAGATAAAACATAGCCATGATGTCCATCGTCCAGAGCTTTTTTTGCTGCATCGACAACATGCTTAGGAGTTTTAAAATCTGGTTGACCTAAGCCTAGATGTATCATGGGGTTTCCTTTTGCTTCTAATGCTTTAGCTTCCGCTAAAACTGAAAAGGCTGTTTCTGTTCCTAAATTATTTAAATTTTTTGCTAGCTTCATAAAATATAATTTTTAAAGTCCATTTCTATAAATTAATTTTGAACTATTCAACTCTTTTAAGTTCTTACACCCCATTAAAACCATATTTCTATTTATTTCTTCGTGCATATTTTTCAGTAAATGCTCAACACCTCGTTGGCCCCCTGCGGCTAAAGAGAACAAAAACATTTTACCAAAACTACAGGCTTTTGCGCCGGCAGCGATTGCTTTTAATACGTGAGTTCCTCTTCTCACTCCCCCATCTAAAATGATTTCCAATTTATCTCCAACTGCATCTGAGATTGCTTTGACTTGATCGAATGGTGATCTTGATCCATCGAGTTGTCTTCCACCATGATTTGAAATCATGATTGCGGTACATCCAATATCTATTGCTCTTTTAGCATCTTCAACCGACATAACACCTTTAAGTGCAAAAGGTCCATTCCATTTCTTCACGCAATATTCAGCATCCTTCCAGTTCATAGCTGGATCATATTGTTCGTTAATATACTCAATAACTGATTTTGCAATGTTGGTGCCCTTATCTGTTTTTGTAGCCACATTTGCTAATTTAAATTTCCCGTGTGTAAGATAATTAAATACCCAACTAGGGTGAAGAGCAAAACTCATTAAACTTTGTAAAGTTAACTTTGGAGGGGTTGTAAAACCTGTCCTATGATCTCTTTCTCTATTACCTGCCACTAAAGTATCTACTGTTAAACACATTCCATCAAATCCTGATCTTCTACAGCGGTCAATTAAATCATCAGTGATTGATTGATCTTTGTGAACATAAAGTTGAAATAACTTTGGTCCACCTGAAATATTTGAAATTTCTTCTATAGTATTATTTGCCATTGTAGACATACTATAAAATGTTCCAAACTTATCAGCTGCTCTAGCAGATGCCTTATCACCATCATGATGATAAAGTCTTTGCATGGCACATGGTGATAAAAATAGTGGCATCTCAATTTTTTTTCCAAAAATAGTTGTTGAGAGATCTGGTTTTCCGACACTTGCTAAAATATTAGGAACTAAATCACATTCATCAAATGATTTTGTATTTCTTTTGAGAGTTATTTCATCATCTGCACCACCATCAATATAATGAAATATTGGCGAAGGTAATTTTTTTTTCGCAAGTTTTCTAAAATCGTCAAAATTATAACAATTTTGTAAACTCACTATTTTCTAAATCTAAGATTATTTCTATTAAGATCTGAAATTTTTGTACATCCCATCAGTTTCATATCTCTAACTAACTCAGATTTATACAATTCAAGAGCTCTTTCAACACCTGGCTGGCCTGCTGCCGCTAGCGCATAAAGATAAAGTCTTCCACCAGAACATGCTTTTGCACCAAGTGATAGTGCTTTAAGCATATGTGTTCCTCTATGAATTCCTCCTTCACATATAACATCAAGTTTATCTCCAACTGCATCAACAATTTCTGCAAGCTGATCGAATGGTGATCTTGATCCGTCAAGTTGTCTGCCACCATGATTTGAAACCATTATACCAGTACATCCTATATCAACTGCTTTTTTAGCATCTTCTACACTCATTATACCTTTAAGTGCAAAATGACCTCCCCATTGAGAACAAAGTTTTTCAGCATCTTTCCAGTTCATAGACTGATCTAACATTGTTGAAAAATAATTTCCTATCGAAGAGTTTGTGCTTGTACCCTCTTTTACAAAGTCTTGAAGGTGAGGTAATTCAAATTTTCCTTTTGTTAAATAATTTATTCCCCACATAGGTTTGGTCGCAAAACTAAATAAGCTTGATAAAGTCAATTTCGGTGGAGAAGTAAAACCAGTTCTTAAATCTCTTTCACGATTTCCTCCTGTAATGGTATCGACTGTTAGAGCCATTACATCAAATTTAGCAGCCTTAGCTCGCTCTAAACAAGAGTCATTTAAACCTCTGTCTTTGTGAAAATAAAACTGAAACATTTTGGGTGTATCAATCAAAGAGGATATTTCCTCTACACTAACAGTTGCTAATGCAGATACACCAAACATTGTATTAAATTTTTTAGCTGCTTTTCCAACTGCTCTTTCACCATCATAATGAAAAAGCCTTTGTAATGCTGTTGGTGAAAGATAAAATGGTAAATCCAATTTTTTACCAAAAATCGTCGTAGACAAATCTACATTCTCAACACCTCTTAAAACATTTGGAACTAAATCTACATCATCAAAAGCGCTGGTATTCCTAGCGTATGTAATTTCATCATCAGCTGCACCATCAATATAATGAAAAATAGGCGATGGAAGCTTTAGCTTGGCAAGTTTTCTAAAATCACCAAAATTGTGACAATCTTTCAATCTCATTATCATAAGATATTTTTTAGAATGTTTTAAGAAAATTAAACATATAACTATTTGCCCCAGGATTTTTATCTCCCAAACTTGCATTGGACAAATGATTATATGATAAGCCTAATTGTGTATTTTGGAATAAATCTAAAGAAATCTGAACTTCACTTTTAAATTCTAACAAATGTCCAAGATCTTTACCATCTCCCTGACTATAAAGTCCTGGAGTAAAACTTGGTATAATATTTAATGCTCCTAATGAATATTGAGCCTGCACACCAGTATACAGATAAGCTGCGCTATCAGCAGTAAACATAAATCCTGTTACAGGAGAAAGATTACCGAGAAAAGTATCTCTATTTAGATCTGTATTTTGATGTTGAAATCCGATTAGAGTTGACCTCTTTCCATTATCACTAAAGTCAAACATGCCTGAATAAATATTAAACTTTGTATTATCATTACTAACTTTAGTGTCTTCAGCAAAGATTGATGAAGAAATTAAAAAAGACAATAATACCAAATAACAAATTCTTAGATAATTCATAATTTTTTTTTTTTTAATATAACTTTCCTGAGTATTATTGCACCACCAAATATAAACATCAATATAGGTAATAACCAAAGAAAATAGGTATTTTTACTGAATCCTGGGTCATACAGAATCCAATCTCCATATTTATCTTTAAGATAAACATAAATTTGTTTTTCGTCTAAGCCTTCATTTAATTTTTTTTTTACTAAAATTTTTAAACTATTAGCAAATTCAGAATCTGAATCGTACACTGATTGCCCTTGACAAATTAAACATCTTAAATTTTTTGTTATTTCAATTTCTAAGTTTTTAGCTTTTAAATCAGAAGAAAAACAGTAAATCAAAAAAATCCCAGAAATTAAAAATTTTAAAATATTCATTGTGTCAATTTTTTTATCTCAAAAGTTAATTTTTCATTCAAGGGACCAATTATTTTTTTTATTATTTTATTGTTTTGAATTAAAAAGGTTTCAGGTACACCATATGCGCCCCATTCAATAGCTATCGTACCATCATTATCTAAAAAAATATAATCGTATGGATTATTTAAATTTATCAAAAAATTTTTTGCATTATCAAAATTATCTTTATAGTTTTGTCCAATAATTTTGATGTTCTCTTTTTCACTTAAATCCATTAGATACTTATGTTCCTCTTTGCAAGGAACACACCACGAAGCCCAAATGTTTAATAAATAATAATTACTTCCTATAAAAATCTGATCTGAATTTACTTTGTCTTTTGAAAAAAACTCTTTTGTGTCAAAATTTGGAATTTTAATTTCTGATTTTATTTCAGGTGTATAAATATTTGTATTTTTTAAACCTTTGTAAAAAATAAAGAAAATTATTGAAAATGTAATAATTAAAAATATTGGAAAAATTTTAATTTTCATATTTTTTTCTAATTAAAGATAAACAGCCACTAAAGCACAATAGAATTGTAGAAATCCAAATCCAAATCATGAATGGTTTTACTTGATAACGAATATTAAAATAATCTTGATTTTGAACATAATTCATTGTCATAAATTTATCGGTGAATATATTAGTTTTGATATCTGCTTCACTAGTCACAATATTTGGTTGATTATATATTCTTAGTTCAGGCTGCATGACTTCTATTAATCCACTTTGATCCTCCACAATAAACTTTCCTCTAATTGCTTTAAAATTTTGTTTATTTTCTTGCTCAATGCTCTCAAAATTAATCTTCAAATTTTGAGCTTTATAAGTTTCATTGATTTTTAAATTTGTAATAACTTCAGATGAGAAAATATTATTAAATAAAATACTTAGTATTAAAACGCTAAAACTAAAATGAGCTGTTATTTGTGATAGGTTTCTAAATTTTCTGTGAAAAAAATCTCTGAGAGTTATGAAAAATAAATAAAAAGCTGCTGTAATTAAAATAGTATTATAAAGAAAATTGATGTCCAAATTTCTTATTATCAATACAGATAAAATTAAAGAAATAACAAAAAATAAAATTAAATAAATTTTGTCTTCAACATCAGATTTAATCCACTTTAATTTAGGTCCTATCGCCATCGCTAACATAAATGGAATTAAAAATGGTAGTATCAATTTGTTAAAAAATGGTGGGCCTACAGATATTTTTTGAGATGAAATTACCTCTAAAAATATTGGGTAAATTGTGCCAATTAAAACAACAGACAAAAAATACATCATAAACCAATTATTAACTAAAATTGATGTTTCCTTACTAAATAAGTAAAAAGATTTGACATTGTTGTTTTCATTTTTATGAAAAATCAAAAAAATAAAAAAGGATAGGAATATCAAAATAAATAAAAATATTAAAATATACAAACCTCTTTCTGGATCATTGGCAAATGTATGAACAGAATTTAAAATACCTGATCGAACCAAAAAAGTACCACACATACTTAGGGTAAAGGTTGCAATTGATAACACAACGACCCACGAGGTAAGAATTAGCTTTTTTTCTAAAACTAATACACAATGTAATAATGTTGTTAATGCAAACCATGGCATTAAAGATACATTTTCAACAGGATCCCAAAACCAAAAACCTCCCCATCCTAACTCATAGTAAGCCCAAATAGATCCAAGCAAAATTCCTAAAGTTAAAAAAATCCATGAAACTAAAACCCATTTTTTAATGTGTGATGCCCATATTTTTGTAATATTATTTGAACAAACTGCAGCTAGTGCTGAGGAAAAAATTATAGAAGTCCCAACATAGCCTAAATATAAAATTGGTGGATGAATTGCTAATGCAGGGTCTTGCAATATAGGATTTAAACCTAATCCCTCTTTTGGAACTGGAAAAACATGATTAAAAGGATTTGAGGTTTGTATTAGAAAAATAAAAAAACCAACTATAATTGTCTGCTGGAATAATAAAGTTAAAATTTTATATTGTTTCGGTTGATCTTTTGATTTCAATAAAAAGACAAATATAAATAATGTTAAAACTAACAACCATAATAATAGACTACCTTCGTGATTGCCCCAAGTACCAGAGATTTTATAAAAAAGGGGCTTAGTTGTATGGGAGTGATTAAATACTGTCTCATTACTAAAATCTGAGTTAACAAAAGATAAAATTAAGCCTGAGAAGCTTATTATCACGAATAAAAGCTGTAAGAATACTAACGATATTACTTTAGTATCTAACTTCTGAGTATCATTAAAATTTTTAATTGAAAAAAATATAACTAAAATTGAAATACCAACACCAAAAATTAAAGAATAATATCCAATTAAACTTGACAATTTATTTCTCCTCTAAAGCAGCCTTTACTTCAGGAGGCATATAATTTTCATCATGTTTAGCTAAGATTTTCGTTGCTGAAAAAAAATTCTCATCCTTTAAAAATCCCTCTGCAACAACACCCTTACCTTCTTCAAAAAGGTTAGGTATTAATCCTGAGTAAACAACATTAATTTCACTTTTAAAGTCTGTAATAATAAAACTTAATTCTTTATTTACAATAGAAATTGAGTCAGTTTTTACCATTCCTCCAATTCTAATCTTTTTCTGCTGCATTTCAGATAAAGTTTTTATCTCAGATGGAGATTTAAAATATACAACATTTTCTTCTAATGATTTTAGAATAAGGAATATTGTTAAACTTAATGTAACAGCGATTAAGAATATAAAAAAAAATCTTAGTTTAACTTTACGACCATACATGGTTTAAAAGTTAAATAGTTGAAGTGTTGGATAGAATCTCTCTATTAATTCTTTGTAGTCTAGCAGAGGCAGCTCTTTCAGAGTTTAGGTTTCCAAATTTAATGATAAACTTATTTTTTTCTTTTTCATATTGATTTTTAATTACTAGATACAGTGATATAAAACTTAAAAAAGTAAAGGCGAATGAACCCCAAACATAAATTCCATATCCACTCATAAAAAAAATTTCTGTAATCATAATCTGTCTAAACCCTTATTTTTAATTTTTATCAGTTCTGTATTATATTTCATTAAAAAAATTAGCAATGAGAATAGGGCAAATGCCGCAGTCATAATAAGCAAAGGGACGAGCATCGAAGAATGAATAGTAGATTTTGATAATATATTAATTGATGCAGGCTGATGAAGTGTGTTCCACCAATCTACAGAATATTTAATTATAGGAATATTTATTATTCCTAAAATTGTAATAACTGAAGTTACCTTAAAAACTTGTTCTTTATCTTCGTAAATTCTCCAAGCAATTAAATACATCAAATAAAATAATGCCAATATTAACATAGATGTAATTCTGGCATCCCACGCCCACCATGTTCCCCACGTGGGCTTTCCCCAAATAGAACCTGTTACAAGTGCAATTACATTAAAAACAAATCCTGACGGAGCCAAACTTTTTGAAATTAAAAAAAAATTTTTAATCTTTAATATATAACCAACGATAGAAAGAATAGTAATAGTAGAAAAAATACCTAGTGAGACCCATGCAGCGGGAACATGAACATACATTATTCTTACAGAGTGACTTTGTTTATAATCTTCTGGTGAGAGAATTAGAGCTTCAGCCAAACCTATAGATACTACCAAAATGAATAATAATAAAACGTATTTTGGTGCTTTAGAAGTTATAGAAAAAATTCTATTAGGTTCTAGTAATTGAAACATAAAATTTTATTTTTAAAATTAATATTAGGGTTATTTAGTACGAAATTATTATCTGATCAAGAATGTAGAGGGAGATAATAACGAAGGGTAAAATTTAACACTCTTGATCAGAATTAATTAAATTTAACAATGCCCTGTGACAAAGATTTGAGCTAAATGTGTTTAAAAAGTGAATTTACTTAATTTGACGGCTTAAAATAGCTTGAACCTTTTTTACCAGAGAAAATTTCCTCTATTAACGGATGTTTGATTGGCTCATCAGAATCATCGGTCAATAAATTTTGCTCTGATACATAAGCTTCATAAGTTATTTCATCGTTTTCAGCTAACAAGTGATAAAACGGTTGATCTTTTCTTGGTCTAACGTTCTTAGGAATAGATTGATACCATTCTTCAGAATTATTAAACTCAAAATCTACATCATAAATCACACCTCTGAACTCGAAGTGTTTGTGTTTTACAATATCACCTATTGAGAATTTAGCTTTTTGAATTGCCATTAAGTTTAGTATGGGTATTTAAAAATAAAAATCAATAAGAAAAATTTATAGTTTTTGTGAAAATATTATTTATGTTAATATTCTTCTGGTGAATAAATCTTTTTTAAAGTTTCTTACTGATTTTGGACCTCTAGTAATTTTTTTTTACTACTATTACGATAGTGGAAAAGATTTAAGAGTAGCCATTCCACCATTTATAATTGCGACAATTATAGCATTAGCGTTTGTTTGGTTTTTAGAAAAAAAATTACCCAAAGTTCCTCTGTTGAGTGGAATATTGATTACTTTTTTTGGGGGTCTTACAATTTATTTTGATAATCCAGTTTTTATTTACATCAAACCAACAATCATTAATATTTTATTTGGTCTGGCTTTAATATTTGGAAGATATTTTACTAATGAACCTGTGTTAAAAAAATTAATGGGGAAATCAATACCACTTACAAACGAAGGCTGGGAATTGTTAAGTAAAAGATGGATATACTTTTTCTTTGGACTTGCAATTTTAAATGAATTGGTCTGGAGAACACAATCTGAAGAATTTTGGGTAAACTTTAAAGTTTGGGGTTTACTTCCAATAACTTTCATTTTTACAGCCTTTCAAATCGGTTTAATCAATAAATATAAAACCCATGAAGAATAATTTAAGACTGGTTGTTAATAATCTTGATAAAAAAAAATTTAATGAAAATCATTTTTTTGAAAAAAGTGAACTTAAAATAATATTAGATTTATATGCAAAAATGGTTTCCGAAGGTTCTTGGAAAGATTACGGACTTAACATTTCAAGTAAACAGGTAGGATTTAATGTTTTTAAAAATGCAACCGAAAATGCTATCTATAAAATTTGCAAAAACTTTAAGCCAAAAAGTAAAAATTTAAAATATTTAATTACTGATACTAATGGTAAAATACTTAAGAATTCTTCAGAACTTAATTTGTTGTTAAAAAATACTAATTGGAAAAAACTTTAAATAAAATTATCTTCTTTGACCGAAAAGTCTTAAGAGCATTATAAACAAGTTAATGAAATCTAAGTAAAGAGTTAGAGCACCCATTACCGCTTTTTTACCTATTAACTCACCAGTATCGCTAGCAGAGTACATGTTTTTTATTTTTTGAGTATCATAAGCAGTAAGACCAACAAAAATTAAGACTCCTAAAATTGAAATCACGAAATACATCATTGAAGATTTTAGAAAAATATTAACTAATGATGCAATAATAATTCCTATTAATCCCATCATTAAAAATGATCCGAACTTAGTTAAATCTCTCTTTGTTGTATAACCATAAATGCTCATAGCACCAAAAGTTGCAGAACAAATAAAAAATACTCTTGTTACACTTAAACCTGTGTAAACTAATAAAATTGAGGAAAGTGATAACCCCATTAAAGCAGCAAAAATCCAAAAAGTTGTCTGAGCTTTTGATGCACTCATCTTATTGATCCCAAAACTCATATAAAATACAACACCCAAAGGAGCTAACATTACTATCCACTTAAGACCTGATAAATAAATAGCATTTCCAACTTCAGTTAAAGCCACAATAGAACCACCTGCATCAGTAACAACTGACATCTTAAATGTTATTAAAGCTATAATTCCTGTAAGTAATATTCCAGTAGCCATGTAGTTATAAACTTTCAACATGTAGGCTCTTAAGCCCTCATCAGTAATCGCAGTAGTCTCCTGTGCTGCTGCTCTCGCTCTCGCTAGAATACCTTTTTTGTCTAATGCCATAATTTTTGAATATATAATCTTTTACTAAATATTCAAGATACCTTAAAAGATTAATAAAAAATTATACTTATAAAATCACCATGAATTATAAAAAATTAGGCAATACAGATCTTGATGTAAGTACAATTTGTCTCGGTACTATGACCTGGGGCGAACAAAATACTCAAGAAGAAGGTTTTGAACAAATGGATTATGCTCTAGATCAAGGTGTAAATTTTTGGGACACTGCAGAAATATATTCCATTCCAATGAGAGAGGAAACATATGGGGAAACAGAGAGAATAATCGGTAACTGGTTTCAAAAAACCAAAAAAAGAGACAAGGTTATTATAGCAACAAAAGTTTGTGGTAATACTTCAAACAAATATATTAGGGGTGGTGGTTATAATTTCGGGAAAAAAAAAATTTCTGAAGCTTTAGAGGAAAGTCTCAAAAGATTGAAAACAGACTACATCGATCTCTATCAACTTCATTGGCCAGAAAGAAATACAAATTTTTTTGGGAAACATGGTTATGAGCATGACGAAAACGATAAAGATTGGACGCCGTTTGAAGAAATACTTGAAAGTTTAAAAAAATTTATTGAACAAGGTAAAATTAGATACATTGGTCTATCTAATGAAACAGCATGGGGTTTATCAAAATTCCTTGAAATATCAAAATTAAAGAATTTACCAAAAATGATGTCAGTACAAAATCCATACAATTTACTTAATAGAACTTATGAAGTTGGACTTGCGGAAATTTCAGTAAGAGAGAAAAGTGGTTTGTTAGCCTATTCTCCTTTAGCGTTCGGATACTTAACAGGAAAATATAGAAATAATAATTTACCAGAAAAATCGAGAATGAAATTATTTAAAGATTTCACAAGATATAAAAATGAAAATGGTCAAAAAGCTATTGAAGAATATTATAAGTTATCGCAAAAATTCAATATTGATTTTACTCAAATGTCATTAAAGTTTTGTGAAATTCAGCCATTTATGACAAGTGTGATAATAGGTGCAACGACAATCGAACAGTTGAAAACAAATATAGAAAGTGTAAATGTAAGTTTAACAAGTGAGATTTTAAATGAGATTAACAAAATTCAAAAAATATTCCCAAATCCATGTCCATGATTAAAAAGATTTTATTTATATTTATACTTTTTACTTTTTTTACTTCAAAAACTTTTGGGGAAGATCTAAAAAAAATTGGAAAATACAAAGACTGGGAAACAATGGTTTTAGCGGAATCATCTGGTAAAGTTTGTTTTGCTCAGTCTTCACCAATTTTACAATCTCCCAAAACAAATAAAAGAGATGCTAGATTGTTTGTAACATTTAGACCTGGTGAAAAAATTGCGAATGAAATCAGTACTACTGCTGGTTATGAATTTAATAAAAATAATACTGTCTTAGCGACCTCGGGAAATAACAAATTTAAATTTGATATTAAGCAACAGGGTTTTGCATGGATGACTAGTAACAAAAAAGAAAAGATAATGGTCAAGATTATGAAAAAGGGTTCGAGAATAATGGTAACTGGATACAATGAAAAAGGCTCTCAAACAATCGACCATTATTCATTATTAGGATTTACTAAAGCATATAACACAGCAAAAAAAGCTTGTAGTTAGTTAATGAAATCAAAAAAAAGAATTGTATTAGCTTACTCAGGCGGCCTAGACACATCTATTATTCTTAAATGGCTTCAAGAAAATTATGATGCAGAAGTAATTTGTTACACTGCAGATATCGGACAAGAAATAAATAGAAAAAAAATTATTTCCAATGCAAGAAAATTTGGTGTCACAAAAATAATTATAAATGATTTAAAAGATATTTTTGTTAAGGACTATGTATTTCCTATGATCCGTGGTCATGCAATTTATGAGGGGGTTTATTTATTAGGAACCTCAATCGCCAGACCTCTGATAGCAAAGGATCAAATAAACGTTGCAAAAAAATTCAACGCATATGCGGTATCACATGGTGCTACAGGAAAAGGAAATGATCAAATAAGATTTGAGCTTGGCTATCATTATTTCGGTCCCAAAATAAAAATTATTGCACCATGGAGAATATGGAATCTAAAATCTCGATCAGATTTAATTAATTATGCGAAGAAACGCAAAATTCCTATCCCAAAAGATAAAAAAGGTGCTTCTCCTTTTTCAGTAGACGATAATTTATTTCATACATCAACTGAAGGTAAGGTGCTAGAAAATCCAAAAAATTCGGCACCAGAATTTATTTTTCAAAGAACTGTTTCTCCAGAAAAAGCTCCTACCAAAGCAACTCATGTAACAATTAATTTTAAAAATGGTGACCCCATTGGTCTTAATGGAAAAAAAATTGGACCAGCAAAATTATTATTAAAACTTAATCAATTGGCGGGAAAAAATGGAATAGGAAGAGTTGATCTTGTTGAAAATAGATTTTTAGGCATCAAGTCTAGAGGAGTTTATGAAACTCCAGGAGGTACATTGTTAATCCATGCACATAGAGCAATTGAGTCAGTTACGCTTGATAAAGAAACAATGCACAAAAAAGATGCAATAATGTCAAGATACGCAGAATTGATCTATAATGGATATTGGTTTTCAAAAGAAAGGTTTAAACTTCAAAAAATTGTGGATTTGAAAAAAAACAAAATAAATGGATCTGTTAAACTAAAACTTTATAAGGGAAATGTTACAATTCAATCAAGGATAACAAAAAGCAATGCTTACTCAATGAAAAAAGTTTCGTTTGAGGAAAATAAATCATTTATTAAATCAAATGTTGAGAAATTTATAAATTTTCATAAAAAAAAGTTAAGAAACTAGCTAATTATTTGGTGACAAATTGGGGATTGTTTATTTTTGAAAAAAACTTAATTTAAATTTATGGAATCGTTTAAAAATTGGATGAAAGATACAGCAAACATTTTGTTCGATGATAGCAAAAATGATCTTAGATCATTACCTAAAACTGTAAGATTGCAAATTTTATTGGTGTTAAGTTTTATTTGGACTACTGTTTTTAGTTTATACGTATTCTCATATACAACTTTTGTATTTGGGTGGACTGGACTTTTTTTAGCTCACATTGGATTAATATTTGCGGTATATTTGACATTTAAACATTTTCATAGAGCTGAGGAAAATTCTGCTAGCGTTTTTAAAACAAAAAATTTTGACCCCTTTAAGATAATGGTGCTCGTTTTTGTAATTGTTTTTATATTTGTGTTTTCAAAAGGAATTGAAGTGTTGACAAGTCCAAATCCATATTCTTATTCAATTCCGTATGATGGTTCCTCAAAATCAGTATTTGAAAAATGGTTACCATTTAGTAAAGATAAGTAATGGAAAAAATAGCTAAAAACTTACAGCTCCTTCTAATGTGTATCATTCTGATAAGCACTGTAATTGCAGTTGGAATGGAAATTTATAAAATGTTTGACAATCGATCGGTAACCTTAGCTGATTTGCTGCTGATGTTTCTATACTTAGAAGTACTAGCGATGGTAAGAGTTTTTTGGAACCAGCAATCAATAAGCATTACATTACCGCTACTTATAGCTATAACAGCATTAGCACGATTTATTATTCTTCAAGGAAAAGAAATGGATCCAAGTGCGTTAGTGTATGAAGCGGTAGCAATAGTTTTAATTGCATGTGCTATTGTAATCTTGAGATTAAGACATAGCGATAAATTAGGTCTAAAGAAAAAAAAATCGAAATAATTAAAAATGAATTTTGAAGCTTCAAGGGCTAAGGCCTTAGACAAATTAAATTATTTTGTGGAAAACAATCTCTCAGAATATTCAAAACTGAGAAACTTTGATTACGGACCTGATAATAGGTCTAATATTTCTTGTTTATCTCCATATATTACTCACGGAATTATTAATGAAAAAGAAGTTATCAATAAATCTCTTAATAAATTTTCATTTTCTAAAAATGAAAAATTTATTCAAGAAGTATTGTGGCGTACATATTGGAAAGGTTGGTTAGAATTAAGACCCAGTGTTTGGACTGATTTTTTAATTGAATTAAAAAAGATTAAAAAGGATTTTCAGAACAATCAAACTTATAAAAATGCGATTGAGGGAAAAACAAACATTGAGTGCTTTAACTATTGGATCAACGAACTCAAAGAAAATAATTATTTGCATAATCATACAAGAATGTGGTTTGCCAGTATTTGGATTTTTACACTAGATTTACCATGGCAATTAGGTGCAGAATTTTTTATGCAACATCTTTATGATGGAGACGCTGCTTCAAACACTCTTGGATGGAGATGGGTTGCAGGTGTTCAAACACAGGGAAAACATTATTTAGCAAGTGAGTGGAATATCAAAAAATTTACTAATAATAGATTTAGTAATATTAAATTAAATGAAAACGCTCCACCCAAGATTTCTGAAAAAAAATACTCAATTTTAAAACAGGATTTTATTAATCCTGAAAATATTGATCAAAATAATTTGATAATATTTGAGAATAACCTCTGTTTTGAAACAAGTGATTTTCAAAATAATAAATTTAAAAAATTTTATATAATTTCGAATAAAAATGAAAATAGATGCATCAAACTTAGTGAAAAAGTTCTTAAATTTAAGTCTTCACTTATTCAAGACCAGGAAGAAAGATTTAAAAATCAATCTATTGATTGTGAAGTTATAGATATTAGCGAAATTAAAAAGATAGAAAAAGCAGTCGGGTTGTATCCAACTATTGGGGAAAATTTAGATTATTTGAATTCAAATACTTTTAAAATCAATTTCCTTTATAGAGAACTTGATCAAAACTCTTGGCAATATTGTAATAAAGGTTTCTTTAACTTTAAAAATTATATTCCAAAAATTATTTCAACACTTAACTAAAACCATCTAAACATGCCAATAATCCCGGCTGTAGCATAAAAGAATTGTAAAAATAATATTCCTCTATGACCACCTCGATAAGCCCAAATTCCAATTAGAATTGCAGATATAAGTAGTAAGCAAAAACCAAAAAACTCTATACCGATATTCATAGCTACAAATAAAGAATATAAAATTGCCGTAATAACTCCTGCCCACTCAAAAATTTTATTATTCATAAAAGTTTTTTAAAGTTATTATAAAGAATCTTAGAATAATTATTCATATCTGTCATATTATCTTTTGCAGATTGGTCAAATTTTTCTAATGCTCCACTTCCTAATTGATCCTCAAGAGCTTTTTTATATTCTGGTACACATCCCCATTCATTAACTGTCGTGTCTTTAATCTCAATATGAAATTGGATGCCATAAGCATAATCTTTATATTTGAATATTTGGTATTTAGTAATTGGAGATGAAGCTAATAAGGTTATATCTTGATTATTTTCAATTCCTTGAACTTCGTAAGAATGCCACTGCAAGCTTTTAATTTTATCAGGAAATTTCGAAAATAAATTGTCATGATTTTTTTCTGTAGTAAATTTTATATCCATCATCCCAATTTCTGCAGGATTGGACTTCACGACCTTACCTCCTATTACCTCACCTAATAACTGGCAGCCTAAACAAAAACCTAAATAAGGTTTTTTTAAATCAACAACAAATTCTTTAATTCTTTTTTTTTCTTCAACAAGCCAAGGATATTCTTTTTCCATAAAAGTATCCATCGGACCACCCATACAGAACATTCCGTCAAATTTGCTTAGATCATTAGGAATTTTTTCACCTTCATCAAGCTCGATCGTAGTTAGGTTAAATCCATCAGCTAACATAAGATCTTTTATATAACCTGGATCCTCAATTTTAATGTGCTGCAAAATGATAATATTCAATATCTAATTTTTATCTCAGAATTAATCGTTTAACAATATTTAACTATTTTTTGTATTTATTTTTGAATTTTTCAAAAATTCTATCTTGCAAGTTTTATAAATATATCACCCATTCCAGCATCTAAATTTTCCAATGGTGTGTTATTTCTTAAATCGCAATACCTGCCGGTGACTTGGTGACTTTTGACAAAATCAATCTCGTCTTTATTACAGTTCCTTCCATCATGTAATAAACCAATTACAATTCGGTCATTAAGATTATAAACTTGTTTATCATTAATTTTTTTTCCATCGCAGAAATAATCTTTATTAACTCTATTTGGAAAATCATTTTTATTACAAGGATTTTTAATTGTAAAAACAAAAAACTCTTTTATGCCATCCTCAAATTTATATTTCATTTTTTGAACTTTGGAGTACTTCATGATATCACACGAACAAGGAATACAGCATTTATAATAATTTCCACAAATTTTAACATTAGTTTCACTTTCATTAACAAATAAAAAATCTGGTTCACTATTTGGATCAATTAATGATCCTGAAACGGAACAATATAATTTGTTAAATTCAATAAAATCTTTATAGGTAATTTTTTTATCTATAATATATTTAAAAAATTTGGGACCAGCTGCGTTTCTATTTTGATCAGGAAATATTCTAGACCAATCAGTTATTAACTCTTTATGATAGTTTCTTTCCTCAGCAAACAACTTGAGCTGAAATAATATTAGGATTAAAAATAAAGTTAGGTTGAAAATTTTTTTCATTTTTGCTTTATAGTAATTGTTTGATTAAGCTTATTTATATCAATTAATTTTTTTTTTCCATCAGTCCACTTTATTTCTAATTTAAAATTTTTTTCATTTTTTCTTATTCCATAATGTGCCACAGGCTCCATTTGACATAAATAACCTGACCCTGCATCAATAGTTTTTGAATGTTTTCTTTGATTGGATATTAATGTTACTGTGGCCCCTCTTGCTGGTGCACCAAATTTATTCAATGGTTTTATCCTTAAATATTTACTATCTTTTTTAACTTTTGCTTTATACAGAGTTAATGGTTGCTCTTTACTTTCACCACGAGAAACTAATAATTCTAAAATTCCATCATTATCAATGTCTGCAACTGCGGCCCCAGTTCCAAATCCTTCAGCCTCTAAACCTGTCTCTAATTTTATCTCTTCAAATTTTCCATTATCCTCAATACGAAATAATTTATTTGGTTCCGCTATATTGTTCATGAAAACTTCATCATAACCATCATTATCAAAATCTGCGGAAATTATTGTTCTTATCCTTGAAGGTTCATCAAAATCTTTATTTCCTATGTCTTTAAATGAATTATTTTCTAAAACATACGCTCTATGATAACCAAGCCAATTACCACTCAAAATATCCAATCTTCCACGATAATATATATCTGATAAGGTTGTTCCTCTCCCATTTTGGATTACATCATCGACCCTATAATCAAACGCCACATCTTCAAAACTTCCATTATCATTTTTGAAAAGAAAATTTGCCCCTCTTTCGTTTGCTGCAAATATATCTGTTCTTTCAGTAAGAATATGTCCTGAAATTACTGCTCTTCCACCGGTAATATTATCAATATTTAATTCCTTTGCTTTATCTTTAATCAAATCATTTTCTATCTCATAAAATCTTGTTGGCCCTCCATAGTTAGCAACGTAAATACCATATTCACCATTTCCCTTTCTATCAACACAAACTACTGATCTACCCGCAGTTAAATTTAAATTTTCTTTATTTTTCTCTAATTCGAATAAATCAAAAAAACTATTTTTCTCCAAATCTAATAATCTGTCTGAATATTTTTTAACTCCACTATATGTATCAGTATTTAAAAAGTAGATTTCTTCAAAGCCGTCTTTATCGATGTCACAAGCAGCAACTCCTATGGTTTTCCTTAAAGAATCTGAAAAAATTTTTTGTTGGTTTATATTTATTAATTTTCCACTCTGAAAAGATAACGCTAAATTTGGAAAACCAAAACCTGTAACTACAAACTCATTATTTCCATCCATATTAAAATCCGTCACAGAAATACCATAGCTAAGTCTTTTTTCATTATTCTCAATAATTTTTGATAGATCCTCAAAAAATTCTGCACGAGCATTATTTGTGAGAATTATGAATAAA
Organism: uncultured Pelagibacteraceae bacterium; assembly: GCA_902624465.1. Classification (GTDB taxonomy): domain Bacteria; phylum Pseudomonadota; class Alphaproteobacteria; order Pelagibacterales; family Pelagibacteraceae; genus Pelagibacter. The sequence goes on from CACNXP010000001.1 coordinate 20,159, forward strand.
AATAAAATTAAGTATTTATAAAAATTTTTTATTTTTTTGATGAACATTTTTTTGAACAATACTTTACTTTTTCCCAATTAAGTCTCCATTTTTTTCTCCATTTGAATGGCCTTTGACATATTGGACAAACCTTAATTGGTAAATTTTCTTTTTTCACTAAATTGTATTTTCTTTAATGAATTTATCTGCAGCTGACAAAATCAATTTTTTTCTATCAGTTTTCATCTTGTCAAAAATTCTTACCATCATTGAAAGTCTTGGATTTTTTAAAAAAAACTTTCTATTTCGATCTATAAATCTCCAATAAAGACCATCCATTATATTGCACCAATCACCTCTTTTAAAATCCATCATCTTCATAAAATAACTTGATCCACAAATGTATGGTTTGGTTGCAAAGATTCCACCATCACTAAACAATCCCATTCCATAAACATTTGGAACCATCACCCAATCTGAAGAGTCCACAAACATCTCCATAAACCACTTGTAAACAATAGTAGGTTTAATCTCACAAAGGTTCATGATGTTTGATAAAATCATGAGTCTTTCAATATGGTGAGACCATCCATAATTTAATGCATTCTTAATTGCATAATCCAATGGTGGTAATCCAGTGGTCCCGTCATACCAGGATTTTTTCATTTTACGATTTTGTTTAAAAAAGTTTCCTGTCTCCATTTCATTAGAATAACTTTGATAAATTCCTCTCATAAATTCTCTCCAACCAATTACTTGACGAACGTACCCCTCTAAAGAATTTAGTCTTATTTTTTTACTTTTATGAAAATCTAAAATTTTTTTTATTATAAATTCTGGAGTGATAAGACCTAAATTTACATAAGGGCTTAGTGCGCTATGAAATAAAATATTATCTTTCTGATCAACTGCATCCTCATAATCACCAAATAAATTTGATTTTTCTTTAATAAAGAAATTTAAAAGTTTCAAAACATCATTATATTCTGTGGCAAACCAGAAATTTTTGGTACTTCCAGGATGATCCTTAAATAATTTTTCAACAATAGGTTTTAGCTTTTTAGTATGAGAAGTTTCATTTATTTTTGGAAATTTTGGAATTGAAATATTTTTTGGTAATTTGTTTCTATTATCCTCATCGAAACTCCATTTACCTCCAGTGGGATTGCCATCAGAACCCATTAATATTCCAGATTTTTTTCTGACATCTTTATAAAAAGTCGCCATAAATGGTTTTTTAGATTTAGATAAATATTTTTTAAAATCCTCTCTTGAATTTAAAAACATTGGTGTCTGGATAATATTCCATTTTATTTTTTCTTTATTGGTAAATTGATTTATTTTTTTTTCAAAAAACTTATCTTCAACTTCAAAACTGGATATTTCCTTAATTTTTTTTGAGTTAATTACTTTTTTAAGCTTTTTTAAATAACTATCTTTGAATTCTTTATCCTCTATTTTAGAGTATTCAATTTTAAATTTATCTTTTTTAAGCACGTCCGCATGGGATCGCATTGATGATAAAAATAGAAGAATTTTTTGTTTATGATGTTTTTCATAAGTACATAACTCGTAATCTTCAGCCATGAAAAAAAGGTGGTCTTTTTTGAAGCGGTCTAAGTATTTTGATGGAAATAATTGATTGCCCAGTATAAAAAATAACTTCATAATTAAATATAACTAATTAAATTTTTTATGTCAGAAAAATATCTTATTTTTGGTGCGACAGGTTCAATCGGATCGAGCTTAGCAGAACAATTAGTAAATTCTGGAAATAATGTTCATTTAGTGGGTAGAGATGAAAATGAAGTTAGAAATATTTCAGAGAAATTAGGGTGTTCTTTTACTATCGCAGATGTTTTGGAAGAGGGATTTATAGAAAAAGTTAAAAATGATATTTCTGAAGTAAAAGGCGTTGCTTATTGTGTTGGCTCAATTGATTTAAAACCTGTTAGAATGGTAACAGAACAAGATTTCATAAAATGTATGAAATTAAATCTTTACTCTGCTGTTGAAGTTATAAAAGGATACCAGGAAAGTTTAAAGAAGAATAAGGGCTCAATCGTTTTATTTTCAACTGTTGCTGCTCAAAGAGGATTTACCAATCACGCAATTATTGCATCAACAAAAGCAGCTGTGGAAGGTTTAACAGTTTCACTTGCAGCTGAATTTGCTCCCAATATAAGAGTTAATTGTATTGCACCAAGCTTAACAAATTCAAAAATTGCTGAACCCATGTTAAAAAATAAAGCGCTGGCAGATGGAATTGCAAAGGCTCATCCTTTAAAAAGATTGGGTGAAGGAAAAGATTCAGCATCATTAGCTAAATTTTTAATCACCGAAGATAGCTCATGGATAACAGGACAAATTATTGCAGTAGATGGCGGAAGATCAAAGCTTTCGTAAAGTGAAAAAAATTTTTTTTTTAATCATATTTTTTCTATTCAATTCAGAAAATTCATTTGCTCAAAATTTAAAATTTGAAAAATTAGTTGTTCTTAACGACCCATGGGGTTCATCTTTTTTAAATAATAAAGAATTAATTATTACTGAAAAAAGTGGAAAAATAAAGATTATAGATATAATCCAAAAAAAAGCAGTTGAAGTTAATCATGACCTAAATTTTCTAGAACATGGACAGGGCGGTCTTTTAGATGTTTTATCTAAAGATAATTATATTTACATTTCATACACTGAAAATAGAGGAAATTGGAAAACAAGTACCTCTATTGCAAAAGCAATTTTTAATAAAAAAAAATTAAATTTTAAAAATATTTTTCGAGCAGAACCTCCTATTGACTCTGGTTATCATTTTGGTTCAAGGTTAGCGATTAAAGATAATTACTTATTTGCCTCTGCTGGTGAAAGAGGTAAAGGCATGATTGCCCAAGACCCCTCAAAACATCCTGGGAGTATTATAAGAATTAATCTTGATGGAAGTATTCCAAAGGACAATCCTAAATTTGTAGATAAGCCAGATTGGCTACCTGAAATTTATCAAATAGGTATAAGAAATCCTCAAGGTCTAACTTTATCATCATATGATGGTAAAATTTATATGAGTAACCATGGTGCCAAAGGTGGTGATTGGTTTGGTGAGGTAAAAAAAGGTGAAAATTATGGTTGGAAAATATTAGGCTGGGGAGGAAAAAATTATTCTGGATTTCCGATTGGTCCAAAGTGGAAACCTGGCTTTACAAAAGCGATTCAATATTGGGTGCCTTCAATTGCAACAAGTGCGATTACAATTTATGAAGGAAAAGAATTTAATGAATGGAATGGTCATGCTTTAATTACATCATTAAAAGATCAATCCTTAAGAAAACTAATCTTCAATGATTTATCCAACATAAAAGAAGATATAATTTTTAAAGATGAAATTGGACGAATTAGAGATATACAGGTGCATCCAAAAAATGGAAAAATTTACTTTTTAGCAGGTGATAACCTTTGGCTGATGGAAAAAGCTAAATAAATCTAAGTAATTATTGATTTCTTATAAGTGGATAAACCTTTGGATTTAAATATTTGATATTAGTTAATAATATTAACACTAACGTTATTAAACCAATTGATAAACCAAGATAAATTAAAATTTTTAGATCAAACTTCCAGAGTAATTCAAATATATCTTCAATAATAAATTTTGAACCAATTACAGCAAAAAAAACTGCAATCATTATTACAGACATAAAAATGATTGTAAATTCAATTAGCGATGAAAAAATAATTTCTTTTCTTGAAAAGCCCAAAATTTTAAAAACTAAATTTTGATATTCTCTTACTTTTCCTTGAACCATAATTGCACTTGATATTACAATTAAACCAATAACAATGGTGACTGTTGATATGACGATGACTGCTATGAAAACTTTATTTAATATATTTGTTACTTTATTTAAATAATCAGCAATCTTAATCATTGATAAACTAGGGAAAATTTCAAGCATTTTTGTCTCATCAAATTTATTTAAACTATAGAACTTTGTAGTTGCCAAATATTCATGAGGAATATTTTTTGCAAAATCAGGATTAAAGAGCATTGCAAAATTTATATTAAGATCTCTATAATCAACTTGTCTAAAGTTAACTATTTCTCCATCAATTTCTCTACCATAGATATTTAAAGTAAATATATCCCCTAATTTAATATTAAAATCTTTTGCAACCTTAGCATCTAATGATATCTGAAGTTGGTTTGGTTTAGACAAATCCCACCACTTACCATCAATAATTAGATTATCCTCTGGAACTTCTTGTGTCCAAGATGATCTCCTTTCACTGCCAATAACCCAATAACTATCATTTTCAGGTGTAATATATGTGTTTGGATTTATACCATTAATCTTTACTATTCCTGAAGAAACCATCGGCACAATTTCAATATTTGCACCGGGATCCATTGATAAAATTCTTTGTTCAAACTTTTCACGCTCTCCATTTTGAATACCCACGAAAAAATAATCAGGAGCAATGTCAGGTATTGATTTTGCAATCTCTCTTTTAAAATTAGTTCCAACTAATGCCAAGGTCAAAAGTAATGTAACACCCAGGCCTAAAGACATAATTGTTATAGGTGTAATACTTTTTGATTGTGTAATATTTTTTATAGATACTTTTAGAGAAATACTCGAATTAAATTTAAACTTTTTTAAGGAAAATATGATTAACTTTGAAAGTAGAAAAAAGATAATCAAACAAATAAAAAATGCCCCAAAATACCCTAGACTATAAGCAAGATTTTCTGACCTATAAGTAAACATTAAAATCAAAATCGATAGCATAATAATACTCATACCAACTAATTTTTTTGAGTAATAAAATTGTAAGTTTTGGAATACATTTCTAAATAAACTTGAAGCTTTGACTTGATCGATAGAACTTATTGTAGGAATTGAAAAAATTACCAAAACTAATAAACCTATTAAAAAAATTTTTAAAAAATTTAAAAAAGAAAAAAATAAATTTATGTTAAGTCCAAAGCTACTTGACAAATATTTGTCTGCTAATGGCACAATTAATAGACTACTTAAATACGCCGAAATAGTAATTATAAATAATAATATTACCAATTGGAGATAATAAAGTTTTTTAATATTACCAGAAAAGAAACCCAGTGCCTTTCTTACTGCTATAGACAAGTTATTTTGATTTATAAAAGACAAAAGGGTATTAGCAATTCCAATACCAGCAATTAGCATCGCACTTATTGAGACAAGAGACAAAAATTGTGAAAAGTTACCAATTACTCTTTTTAATCCACTTGCTGCATTTTCTGGATATCTAATTTTTACCTTTTGATCGTCTTTAAAAATACTTTTAATTTTTTTTATAATTATTTCTGGGTCATCATTATTATTAAATTTTACTTTGTACTCATAATTTAAAAAATTTCCTATTCCGTTAAGTTTTAAAATTTCTAATGTTTGTTTACCTGTTAAAACCCAATCTCCAAAAGTAACAAATCCACTAACATCTGGAACAGATCTTATCTTACCAATAATGAGAAATTCTTGATCTTGAATTTTTACAATTTCATTTGTTTTGATATCTAAACTTTTTGATAAACTCTCATTAATTAAAATTGTATAAGGTTCACTTTGCATTCTTTCAAAAGCATCAGCAGGTTCATAAGTTAACTCACCATATAAAGGATATTTTTGATCAACAGTTTTTATTCTAGTGAATAAAGATTTATTTTTTTTTCGATTTGTTGTCGAAAGCATTGTGCTGAATTCAACCATCTCTGATATAGTTGTAAACTCTTTAACTTTATTTAATAAATCTATATTTCCTTGATTTCTATTATAATCAATTTCTAAGTCTCCACCTAAAAGCTCTTTAGCATTTTCTTTGAGTTCTTTTTTTAAACTATCCTCAATGGTAAATATTGTACTTAATATAAAAAGACTTATGAACAGAGTGACAATTATACTTGAGATTTTTTTATAGTTCCTTTTTAAATCTCTTAGAGCATATATAAGGATAAACTTGTATTGATAAAAATTATTTAATTTTTCCATCTTTAATTTTAATTTTTCTGGTTGCCTGATTGGCAAGTTTGAGATCGTGTGTTACCATAATTAATGAAGAACCTTCCTCTTTAACATATCTGAATAAAATTTTAGAAATCATATCGGAATTTTCTGTATCTAAATTTCCTGTAGGTTCATCAGCTAGAATTAGCTCTGGCTTCATAGCAATAGCTCTCGCGATAGCGACACGCTGTTGTTCTCCTCCAGATAACTGACTGGGTAAATTATTTAGTCGATGTTTTAAGCCAAATCTGTCTAAAAGAGATTTTCCTTCTTTCTCAGGATTTTTGAATTTATTCAATTCAAGAATTAAGGTTACATTTTCTAGGGCTGTATAATTTGGAATTAAATAAAAAGACTGAAAAATTATACCAATATTTTTTTTTCTAATTTTTGATACTTCGTCCTCACTCAATTTTGTAATTTCGTGGTCTTGAAAGTATATCTTGCCTGAAGTTGGACGCTCTAAACCGCCAATTAACATGATTAAACTTGTTTTTCCTGAGCCACTTTCACCTACTATTGAAATAGTTTCTTTTTTTTTTGTGGTCAAATTTATATCTTTTAAAACACTGATATTATCTTTACCAGTTTGGTATTTAAGATTTATTTTTTTTAATTTAAGAAGAGTACTCATGAGCAAAAGTTTTATTATTAAAATTATTATTATCTGTCTACTAACCATTAATGCATATGCAATCGAAAAAATTGTATTATTTGGTGATAGTTTAATGGCTGGTTATGGTTTATCTGATGATAAAAGTTTACCAGTGGTTTTAGAAGAGAATTTAGAAGCAAAAGGTTACAATATTGAGATTGTTGATGGCAGTGTTTCTGGTAGTACATCGTCAGGAGGATTAAATAGAGCTGATTGGACTTTAACAGAACCAGATATAGATCTAATAATTTTGTGCTTAGGCGCCAATGACATGTTAAGAGGCATCCAGCCAAAAGAAACTAAAAGTAATTTAGAAAAAATTATTAAAATTGCACAAGATAAAAATATTGAAATTATCCTTGCTGGAATGATTGCACCAACCTCACATGGTTTCACTTATAAAAAAAAATTTGATAAAATTTTTCCTGATTTAGCAAAAAAATTTAAAATAGAACTTATTCCTTTTTTACTTGAGGGAGTGGCTATGAAACCTGAGTTTAATCTAAGTGATGGCATACATCCAAATGAAAAGGGGACAAAAATAATTAGTAGAACGTTAGAAAATATAATTATAAAATCTCACAATTAAAAAAAATAAATTATAATTAATTATCTAGGATTTTCTTTTTGGCTTTTTTAAATTCTTCTTCAGTTAAAACACCATCTTTAAGGAGTTGATTTAATTTATCCAATTCATCTGTTAACTTATCATTATTATCAGATAAGTTGTTTTCATAGTCTTGATCTTCTAAGCTCTCATTAGATTTATTTTCTCTTTTGGCCTCAAAGCCTTTCATGATAGCTGTCCCGCCCAAGTAAAGGACAAATGCTAAAATTGGTATCGCTAATCCAAAAAAAATTATTTTTTCCACAATTTAATCCTCATCATCTTCTCGCCAATTTTTTTCATACATCAACCATGCAGCATAAACCACTGAAAATGTTCCGACTATCATACCATAATCAAATCCAGTTTGTTTATCATATAAATACCAGCCTAATTGCGTCGCGCCAATTGGTGGAACTGTCAGTATAAGCATAAGAATTGCAATTCTATAGGGGTATTTAGGTTTTTTCATAGCCTATCTTATCAAAAAAAATTTATTGAATTAAATATTATGCTTGCGATCTTTTGAAACAGTCGATCGTATTTTTTAGCAAGCATGCGATTGTCATTGGACCAACTCCACCTGGAACAGGCGTGAGTGCTTTGGCATTTTTTGAAACTTCATCAAATGCAACATCGCCAACAATACCTTTTTCAGTTTTATTAATTCCAACATCGATCACTATTGTATCTTTTTTAACCCAATCACCTTTTACTAGCTCAGGAATACCAACAGCCGCAATAATAATATCAGCTTCTAGACACTCTGCTTTTAAATCTTTTGTTTTAGAATGTGTTATTGTAACAGTACAATTTTCTTTTAGTAAAAGTTGAGTCATGGGTTTACCATTTAAATTGGATCGACCAACTACAACTGCTTTTTTACCATTTAAGTTAGGTTCTATCTTTTTGATTAACAAATAACATCCCAATGGTGTGCATGGAACGGAACTCTCATATCCTGATGAAAGATTTCCAACATTCATTGGATGAAATCCATCTACATCTTTTGATGGATCAATCGCTTCAATAATTTTTTGTTTATCAATATGTTTTGGTAATGGTAATTGAACTAAAATACCTGACACAGAATTATCTTTATTTAGTTCATCTATCTTCTTTAAAATAACTTTTTCTTCAACACTATCTGGATATTTAATCACATCAGATTTAAGTCCAACTTCGGTAGCAGATTTTTCTTTGTTTCGAACATAAATCTGACTAGGGGTTAAATCCCCAATCAGAATTACTGTTAAACCTGGAACTTTATTATACTTGTTTTTAAGATCAGATACTTCTTTTTTAAGCTGTTCTCTTAATAATGCTGCTTCTTTTTTACCATCAATTAAAATCATAAATCCTAGAATATTATTGGTGCGATGTAGAGCTTCATACACATTTCTATGAACCAAATCAATAGCAGTAAAATAATTGGAGAAATATCTAATGCACCCAAATTTGGTAAAAATCGTCTTATTCTTCTTAAAAATGGTTCTGTTAATCTGTAGGTAAAATCTAAAACTGCATAAACAAATCTATTTTGAGTGTTTAATACATTGAAAGCGATTAACCAGCTGATAATAACATTGGCAATCACTACATACGAATAAAGTTTTAATAATTGTAAAACCAAATAAAAGATAGCAATCATTTTTTTTCAATATAAATCGAAGAACTCGGAAATGCGAAAGAGGCCTTGTTGTTTTCAACAATTTGTTTTATTGCAATTGCAAGTTTTTCTTTTACTGAAAGCCACTCGTTCCAACTATCTGATTTTGTGAAGCAACGCACATACATGTCTATAGAACTATCTGAAAACTTATCGACCCTAACTGCAATTCCTATATTAGTGTCAAAATCGTCACTTTTTTTTATGTGATCTTCAATTTGATCTCTTATATTTTTTAATTGATCGACCGAGGTGTCATATTGGAGAGTAATAACCCAACTAATTAACCAGTTTGAAGTTTCACTCACATTTACTACAGCATTTTCTGCAAATTGAAAATTTGGAATTATTGCTAATGATTTATCGAATTTTCTGATAGTTGTTGATCGAAAACCAATTTTTTCAACAATACCCTCAATTATTCCATCAACTAAAATCCAATCACCAATTTTAAATCTTTTTTCAACTAATACCAAAATTCCAGAGATTAAATTTTTAAACAAATCTTGTGCACCCAGTGCAACTGCTACTCCAAACAATCCTAAACCTGCAATAATTGGTCCAATCTTTATTCCCCATAATTCTAAGACTGCTGCAAGTCCTAATATGAATATCAAAATCTTTAAAGATTTAATAATCCATCCAATGAGTTCTCGTGTTAATAGTCTATCAAGACCACTTAAAATATATGAGACTGGTTCTATAATCTGATGAATAACCCAAAAAATTAATATGGTTATTAGAGTTCTGTTTATAGTATCGACAATTTCTCTACCTTCCATAGAAAACGTCATATAGTAACTTGCTATAAAAAAACCTAAAACAATTGGTAAAAATCGTGCAGGACCAACTAAAGATTTTACAAAAGTGTCATCCAACTTATTTGTTGTTCTTTTTGAGATAATTTCTAATTTTTTAATAACAAGTTTACTAATCAAACCCCTAAAGATTAAAAATATTAAAAAAATTCCTAGTCCAATTAATATTTGAAAAATATCAACACCCAAAATACCTTTGTTCCATACTGATAAAAATATTTCAGAAAAATTATTAAATAATTCCATAGTTAAATTTTATATAACAAAAACTCTTCTTCTCCAGGATTAAAAAGAAATATTTTTTTCCATTTAATTTCATTCAATATAGATGAAGTTTTCTCACCAATACATGATAAATTTGTGTTCATCCATAAGCTTTCAAATTGATAATTTTTGACAAAACTCAAAAAACTTTGAGCACTGTTCTGTGAGTAAATATAAACCATATCAGGCATATTCAATTTTAAATCTTTTACGAAACTTTCATTGAATTTTTGATTATGTTTTACTCTGTAATTAATCACCCTTTTTATTCCATAACCCTCTTTCATGAGTTGTTGATCTAGATCAACAGATATAATTTCTCCGCTGATATAAAGTAAATTTTTACTTTTTGTCTCGTAAGATTGCAAAATTAACTCTTTTAAATTTGAGACATTACCCTCTGCGGCGATTGTATTTTGGAATCCTAAAGATCTAGCCTTTTTTTCAGTAAAGTTACCAACACAAAAACATTTTATTTTTTTATCTATATTATTTTGATCTAAATTTTTCACAGCATTTGCACTAGTAAAAATAATTCCTCCATAGTCTGAAAATTTAATTTCTTCATATTTAACCTTTTCTATATTAATCAGTGGAATGTGAGAAACTTGATGACCTAATGATTTAAATTTCAAAATCATCTCTGAGCAATCTTCTAGTGGTCTTGTTAATAAAATATGCATATCATTTTTTGTAAGAATTATTTGATTTAATTTTTAAATTTTGTCCAATTTTTTTACCAATTTCTTTAAATTTATCAATCTTGTCAGATTTCTTTTCATAAAATCTTTGAGAGCCGTCTAGTGAAAAAAGTTCTGCCTCAACTACAATTGTCTCTCCCTTTATTTTTGAATAAACACCTATTGCAGTTTCACAATCCCCTTCCAAAACTTTAAGAACGTTTCTCTCTGCATGAGCTCTTTTATAAGTTTCTTCATGATTTACTTTTTTTAAAATTGAAATAACTTCTTTATCTTTTTCACGGCATTGGAGTGCGATTATGCCCTGTCCGGCGCTTGGTATAATTTCTTGCGCTGAAAAAATTTCTGCTATTTCATTCTCAAGATTTAAATTTTTAATCCCTGCATAAGACAAAATTATTGCATCATAATTTCCATCTTTTAATTTTTTAATTCGTGTATCCACATTTCCTCTAATTATTTTACATGTTAGATCAGATCTTAATTTCTTAATTTGAAATTCCCTTCTAAATGAAGATGTTCCTACAATTGATTTCAACTTAAGATCATTAAATTTTTTTTTATCATTGGTTATCAAAATTTCTCTCGGGTCGTTTCTCTCTAAAAACGAGTCTGTTTTAAGACCACTAGTTTCTATTACTGGCATATCTTTTAATGCGTGAACTGCAATATCGATAGTTTTATTCTCTAACTCTTTTTCAATTTCGGTCGAGAATAATCCTTTACCACCTATATCAGACAATCTAATATTTTGAACCTGATCACCTTTTGTTGTAATAGATTTAATTTCTATATCATTTGTACCTAAAGAAGTTTTTTTAATTATTTGTTCTTTAGCTTTTTGAGCATACAGCAATGCTAATTTACTACCTCTTGAACCAATAATAATTTTTTTAGTCATAAATAAATTTATTTCTTTCTTGTATTGGAAATGTACAATTATTAAAAACTATTTGTATGAGTAAAAAACCCTTAATTCTTGGAATTGAAACTAGTTGTGATGAAACAGCTGCCTCAGTTATAACTGAGAATGATCAAGGGAAACCTATAATTTTATCAAACATTGTCTCTAGCCAAACTGATGTCCATAAAGAATTTGGAGGTGTAGTTCCAGAGTTAGCAGCCAGATCTCATATCGAAAAAATAGATTTAATCGTGAAAAAAGCTTTGGATGACAGCGGAATAAAAATTAAAGAGATTGATGCTGTAGCTTCGACTGCAGGTCCTGGCCTAATCGTTTGTTTATCAGTAGGTTTAAGTTTTGGAAAAGCTTTTGCCTCTTCAATAAATAAGCCATTTATAGCTGTAAATCATTTAGAAGGACATGCGTTGAGCCCAAAATTTGTTTCAAACTTAAATTATCCTTACCTCTTACTATTAATTTCTGGTGGTCATTCACAATATTTAAATGTTCAAAGTCTTGGAAAATATAAAAGGCTAGGAACAACAATTGACGATGCACTAGGTGAGGCTTTTGATAAAACTGCAAAACTTTTAGGAATAGAATTTCCTGGAGGACCCCAAATCGAGCTTTTGGCAGAAAAAGGTGATCCTAATTCTTATGATTTACCAAAACCTATTATCAATAAGGGTGGTTGTAATTTGTCATTTGCTGGTCTTAAAACTGCAATCCTTAAGATAAGTAAAACGATTAAAACAGAGCAAGATAAATTTAATTTGGCAGCTTCTTTTCAAAAAACAATCGAAGAAATATTAAAAAAAAAAACACAAGTTGCTTTTAGTGAATTTGAAAAAGAAAATTATCTAAAAGAAAAAACTTTTGTTGTTGCTGGTGGTGTTGCTGCTAATAAAAAGATAAGAACAATGCTACTAAATCTATGTAAAGAAAATGATTATAAAGGTATTTTTCCACCAATAGAAATATGTGGGGATAACGCTGCAATGATAGCAATGGTAGGTTTAGAAAAATACAAATTAAAACAATTTAATAAATTAGATCACCCAGCAAAACCGAGGTGGCCTTTAGATGAAAAAGCATTATTTTTAAAAGGTGCTGGAGTTAAACTTTAATGCAATATTGGTTACTAAAGTCAGAACCTGATGTTTGGTCAATTGACCAACAAAAAAGAGCTGGTATTAAAGGTGCTCCATGGGATGGAGTAAGAAATTATCAAGCTGCCAAAAATTTAAAATCAATGAAAAAGGGAGATCAATGTTTTTTCTATCACTCAAACATAGGAAAAGAAATTGTTGGTATTGTTGAAGTTGTCAAGGAAGCATATTTAGACAAGACAGATAAATCTGGTCGATTTGTTGCTGTAACAGTGAAGTTTCTAAAAAAATTAAATAAGTCAGTAAGTCTCGAGGATATTAAGAAAAACAAGCAATTAAGCCATTTATCACTGATTAAACAAAGCAGACTATCTGTGATGCCAATAGATTCTAAAAGCTGGAAAATTTTAAATAACATGGGTAAGATTTAGAAATAATATTTATGCCTAAAAAAAATAAAAAATCTAAATCAAGAAAAAAGACCTCAAAAAAAAAGAGGGTTAAAAAAAGAAAAAAAATTCTTAAAAGAAAAAAAAAGATTAAAATTAATAATAAAAAAGTTAAAATTAATAATGAAGGCTCAACACAAGAATTAATTTTTAAAACAAAACCAGAGTGGGTGAAAAGTGGTTTAATTAATAAATCTCAATATCAGAATAAATATACCGACTCTATCAAAAATAATAATGCTTTTTGGAAAAAAGAAGGAAAAAGAATTACATGGATAAAACCATATAAAAAAATTAAAGATGTCAAATATAGTAAAGATGAAGTTAAAATAAAATGGTTTGAAGACGGAACATTAAATGCGTCTGCTAATTGTATTGATCGACATTTAAAAGATAAAAAAGATAAAACAGCTATTATTTGGATAGGTGATGATCCTAAGGATACTCAAAAAATTTCCTATAAACAACTACATCAAAAAGTTTCAAAAGCAGCAAATGGTCTTAAAAAATTAGGGATACAGAAAGGAGACAGGGTAACAATATACTTAACGATGATACCCGAGTTGGCTATTTTGATGTTAGCTTGTGCAAGAATAGGAGCCATACATTCCATAATATTTGGCGGATTTTCAGCAGAGTCTATTTCTGGAAGAGTAAATGATTGCAAATCAGAATACATCATTACTGCTGATGAAGGAGTTAGAGGTGGAAAAACAATTCCATTGAAAGCAACAACCGATGAAGCTCTAAGTAATTGTCCTGATGTTAAAAAATGTATTGTTGTTAAAAGAACAGGAAACTATGTTTATTGGGATGACGACAGAGATGTTTGGTATCATGATTTAATTAAAGATGTTCCAAATCATTGTGAACCTGAAGAAATGAGTGCGGAAGATCCATTATTTATTCTTTATACATCTGGATCTACGGGTAAACCGAAAGGTGTGTTACATACAACTGGTGGGTACATGGTTTATGCATCCATGACACATCAATACATATTTAACTATAAGCCTAAAGATATTTATTGGTGCACCGCAGATATTGGTTGGGTGACGGGTCATAGTTATATTATTTATGGACCATTATCTAATGGAGCTACTACAATAATGTTTGAGGGAGTACCAAATTATCCAGACAGCTCAAGATGGTGGCAGATTGTTGATAAATTTAAAGTAAATACTTTCTATACTGCTCCAACAGCTATCAGAGCTCTAATGCGAGAGGGTGATGATCCAGTTAATAAAACGTCTCGAAAATCTCTAAAATTGTTAGGTACAGTGGGAGAACCTATAAATCCTGAGGCTTGGATGTGGTATTACAAAACAGTTGGAAACTCAAAGTGCCCGATTGTAGATACTTGGTGGCAAACCGAGACAGGTGGAATTTTAATTGCCCCTCAAACAGGAGCTATACCATTAAAACCTGGATCAGCAACAAAACCTTTTTACGGAATTAAACCTGTTCTTGTCGATAAGGATGGAAAAGAAATAAAAGGTGCAGGAGAGGGAAGACTTTGTATAGCTCAGTCTTGGCCAGGCCAAATGCGAACTGTTTATGGTGATCATCAAAGATTTATTGATACGTATTTTTCTCAATTTGATGGAAAATATTTTACTGGGGATGGATGTAGAAGAGACAAAGATGGGTATTACTGGATCACTGGTAGAGTAGATGATGTAATCATTGTATCGGGACACAACTTGGGTACTGCTGAAATTGAAAGTGCTTTTGTTGCTCATCCCAAAGTAGCTGAGGCTGCTGTAGTTGGTTATCCACACGACATTAAAGGTAATGGTTTATATTGCTACGTTACTCTCAATGCGGGTGAAACTGAAACAGGTGATCTTGAAAGAGAACTTAAATTGTGGGTGAGAAAACAAATAGGTCCACTAGCAACTCCTGACTTGATACATTTTACTCCAGGACTTCCAAAAACAAGGTCTGGAAAAATAATGAGAAGAATTCTTAGAAAGATTGCCGCCAATGAACACGGTCAATTAGGTGATACTACTACTTTGGCTGATCCAACAGTTGTTGATAGTTTAGTCGATAATAGAAAAAATACTTAAAAACCTAATCGCTCTATAAATTCTTTTTTAACAACACCCCATTTGAGAATTACTGAGTTCAAAACTATTTTACGATCTAAGGTTTTTAATTCTTCTGCAATTGGAGCCCACTTGTACAAAGATAAAGCACTCGGATTAAAAGGAAGATCATTATGATAGGATTCCCAATTTATTTTTTCTAATCTTTCATTGAAATTTTTTTTTGTATTTTCAATTATATCTAAGGGCATTTTGTTTGAAATCTCATCATCTAATATTTTAAAAAAAATTTCTTTAGCCTTACTAGTGTCCTCATATTGTGTCACCGCTTTTAGATAAGAGAAAGTGAAAAATGTAAGGTCTTGTAAAGCTACAGCATAAATATTCCACTTAGCTAGATTCACTGACTTCATGAATTCATCATTTTCAAAATGAAGAACATATCTAGTTCCCATTCTGGTTTTTAAGTAACCGTACAAGGTGACTTGAGATACCCAAGCTGATTTAGATTGTATAAATTCTTCCAATTCGTCTAATGATTTAATTTTTTTCTTCGGGACAAATGCCTTAAAAAGCGCAAATAGATATATCTTAAAGTCTCTCCAAGTAAGGTCTTTCCAGGTAAGTTTATATTTTCCCATAAAATATGCTGTTTTTCATATTTATATCCCAAAAAGGTTGTTAATTAGAGCAATTTTAACACTTTAAATCTTCTTCATAATGGTTATGGTTTTCGCCAGTTATAACTAAAAAGAGAGAGGTATAAATGTCAAAACAAGAACAACACTGGGAAAAATCCAGAGGTTTGCTATTCATGACACTAGCAATCTGGTTTGTATTCTCAATTGGCATCTTCCTATTTGGAGCTGAAATGAACGAAGTTACTGGTCCGTTTGGTTACCCGTTAACTTATTGGTTCACTTGTCAGGGTTCTCTTGGAATATTTGTAATACTAATTTTTTGGTTTGCAAATAGACAGGAAAAAATTGATGAAGAGTTTGGCTTTTCAGAAAGAGGGGATGACTAATGATAAAAGGTAATTTTATAGACAATTTGCCTAAGGTTTATGGAATCTATACAGGTGGTTTTTTAGCTTTCATAATCATTATGTCAATTGCCGAGCAGATGGGTATGACAGCAAAAACAATTGGTATTTGTTTCGTTGCTTTTACTGTGGCCATCTATGCTATAATTGGTTATCTATCACGAACAGCTCAAGCTGATGCGTATTACGTAGCTGGAAGACAAGTACCAACCGTGTTCAACGGAATGGCAACTGCAGCGGACTGGATGTCTGGTGCATCATTCGTTGCAATGGCTGGAGGTATTTATTTCAAAGGTTACGGCTATATGGCGCTGCTTGTAGGTTGGACTGGTGGATATGTATTAGTCGCATCTTTATTAGCACCATACCTAAGAAAATTTGGCTGTTACACAGTTCCAGATTTCATTGGTACAAGATATGGTGGTAATTTAACAAGGTTTCTTGCAGTAGTGGTTTTAACTGTTGCTTCATTTACCTATGTGACTGCTCAAATTAACGCTACAGGTACAATAGCATCTGTTGCACTTGATATTCCATTTCAATACGCTGTATATGTTGGTTTAGTAAGTATCTTACTATGTTCAATGCTAGGTGGTATGAGAGGAGTAACTTGGACACAGGTTGCACAATACATTGTACTAATCATAGCTTACTTATTACCAGTATTCTGGATCAGTAACAAAATGGGTGCGGGTTTCTTCCCACACTTCATGTTAGCTGATGAAGTTTCAAGAATTGCTGAATTAGAAGCTCAGTTTGGTTTTGTAAAAAACTCTGCTGAAAATCTAAAAGAAGTGCCAAAAGGTTTGGCTGGAATAACTAAAGCTCACTCAGCAGTGAATGCAACGCCTTGGGCGTTTATTTCATTAGCACTAGCAATGATGATGGGAACAGCTTCATTGCCTCACGTGATGATGAGATATTTCACTACGCCAAGTGTAAAAGCAGCTAGAAAATCAGTAGGTTGGTCTTTATTCTTTATCTTCCTACTTTATTCTTCTGCTCCAATGTTAGCGACACTATCTAAGTTGTCATTGATTGATCCATCACTACCGACAGGTATTATTGGTAAATCAATTTCAGAAGTTCAATCGATAGATTGGTATCAAAACTGGAACCAAGCAAACTTAATGTTTGTAAGCGACTTTAACGGAAATGGAACTCTTGAATTAAATGAGTTTTTCATGGGTGGTAAAGCCGTTGTGTTAGCAACTCCAGAAATAGCTGGATTACCATACGTAATCTCAGGTCTAGTTGCTGCTGGAGGTATGGCGGCTGCCATGTCAACAGCCGATGGTTTGATTCTAGCAATTGCAAATGCAATCTCACACGATGTTTACTATAAAATCATCGATCCAAAAGCTGAGACTGCAAAACGACTAGTTGTTGCAAGGGTATTACTTGTAGTAATTGGTTTTGCTGGAGCAACTATTGCAGCAATGGAAATCCAAGGTATCTTAGGTTCGGTTATCTGGGCTTTTGACTTTGCGATGTCTGGATTGTTCTTCCCACTTGTACTTGGTGTATGGTGGAAGAGAGCTAATAGAGAAGGTGCTATAGCTGGTATGGCTTTAGGATTAATTTCCGGTGCTGGTTACCTAATATGGGTAAGAAACGGCGGAAGTGGATTCTTAGGTATTACGCAGTTAACGTTTGGTATCTTTGGTTCAGCTGTCAGCTTAGTAGCAATGGTAGTTGTAAGTTTAATGACTTCAGCACCAAGCGCTGCTACGCAGAGAATGGTTGATGAGGTTCGTGTACCATCAGGTAAATCGATCCTTGGCAAACAACACTAAATAATTATTTAAAGGGGCGATTAATTTCGCCCCTTTTAATTCAAGTCTTTTTCCAATATAAATTCTTAAATGTCGGCTAATTTTCACCCAATGGTGTACATCATTGATTACATACTTGGAGTAATAATGTGGACATTAATTGGTAGAGTTGCAATGAATATTTTTCAAAAAGAAGACTCTCAATTTTTTTTTATGAAAGTATTCGTAAAATTTACCAATCCATTACTACGAATTTTTAAACCAATTACGCCCCAATTTATCATTCAACCAATAGTTCCTCTATATGTTGCTTGGTTTTTCTTTATGATAAGATTTTATTTAATGCCATGGATTTTGGGTTATTCTGTCATGGGAATGTTATCTTTTCCTTTGGAAAGTGAAATTTCAAGACAAATTTATCAATTTTTTAATTCAATTAAATTTTAAAAATTGGTACTAGTAATTTAGTTATCAATGAAAAAAATACAAATATCACCATCAATCTTATCTGCTGATTTTAGTCAATTAGGAAACGAAATAAAACGTTTAGAAGATGCTGGGGCCGATATGATTCATGTAGATGTAATGGATGGGCATTTTGTTCCAAATTTAACCATCGGACCTCCAGTTATAAAAGCATTAAAAAAACAATCATCAATGATATTTGATGTCCATTTAATGATTTCTCCAGTACATAAATATATAGATGCATATTCTGATGCAGGTGCAGATATTATTACTATTCATCCAGAAGCTACAGATGATCTAAGTTCATCTATTTCAAAGATTAAACAATTAAATAAAAAGGTTGGGGTATCTTTAAATCCTGAAACTAAAGTTGATGTAATTCGAGAACATTTGAACGAAATTGACTTAGTTTTAATAATGAGTGTTAACCCCGGTTTTGGTGGTCAAAAATTTATGCCAGAAGTTTTAGTAAAAATTAAAGAACTAAAAGAAATACAGAAAATTCAAAATCTCAATTTTGATATTGAAATTGATGGAGGTATTAATTTTGATAATTCAAAAGAGGCGATAGATGCAGGAGCAAATATACTTGTTTCTGGAACGACAATTTTTAAAAGTAATAATGGAGATATAAAAAAAAATATTGAATTATTAAAATCAAAATAATTTCATGATTTATATAAATCGATTTTTTTTAAATATTTTCAATAAGATACGAGAATTGTACTTACATTCTAGTCTGTACGATAAAAAAATTTCCAAAGTTTATAATCAAAATTTTATTTATAAACCTAGTCCACATTTACTTTCATCCTTAATTAAATATCAAAAAAAAAAATTAAGAATCGAAGATTTTGCATTAAATAAAATTTGGGATAACAAAGAAATTACCAAAAAAAATTTAAGAAAACTTAATAATTTTTATTGGCTTTTTAGTTTGGATCTTAAATCTTCAAAAAAAAATACACAATCAGTTATAAAAAACTGGATAACTTTAAATCATAAATACAACTCAAAAAGTTGGATTTTCGATTTAACTGCAAAAAGAATTATTGCTTGGCTATCAAATCATAATCTTACTTATGAAGATAGTAACGGACAATATAAAATTGATTTCAACACTATGATACAAAAACAAACCAATCACATTATAAATGAAATCAATAAATCAAAGTTTATTGAAGATAAATTAATAGGTTGTGCATCTATTATATTAGTTGGACTTTGTTACCAGGATGAAAAAAAATATTTATCATATGGTTCAAATTTACTAAAAAAGATATCTAAAATTACTCTTGATAATTCTGGTTTTCCTAAATCAAGAAGTATTAAACAATTAATATTTTATTTGAAATATTATATTTTAATCAGAGAGTGGTTTAAAGAATCTCAAGTTAATATTCCAGAACATATCAATGAAACAATTTACTATCTTGGACAAGGTTACGCTTTTGTTTGGCAAAATCTAAAAAGTGATATTCTTTACAATGGTAATAATATTTCAGATAATAATAATTTTGATAATTATCTTCAAAGACAAGGTTATAAATTCAAAAATGACAATCAAGATTATGGTGGATATATAATCTTGAGAAATAAGAAGATGTGTCTTACTATGGATGCTGGTCCTTCACCAAATTTGTTTTTTTCTAGGGATTACCAATCTGGAGCTTTATCTTTTGAAATAATTTCTAATGGAAAAAAATTAATTAGCAATTGTGGCTATCATAACGAAACAAATATAAAACTTAATCATTTATCAAGATCAAGTGCTGCTCAGAATACATTAGTAATTGATGATAATTCCTCCTGCAAATTTACAAACAGCGATAAATCTTTTTTTGTTACGAAGGGTTTAAAAATCACAAAAAAAGAAACAATTTTTGAAAAAAACTATTGGAAAATAAATGCTTCTCATGACGGATACCAAAAAAAATATAATACTATTCATGAAAGAAATATAGAGTTTTACCCTGAAGAAGAAACTTTTGTTGGCTGCGATAAAATTATAAAAAAGATTAATAAAAATTATAAATTTGATATTCGATTTCATGTAGAACCAGACGTAAAATTAATGAAAACTCAGGATGGTAAATCAATATTAATTGAGTTGGATGATGAAGGTTGGAAATTTACTTGTGATAATTATGATATAAATATTGATAATGGTTTATATTTCGGTAATAAAAATTCATATATTGATAATCAAAATATATTTATTTCTGGGATTTCAAATAACCATACTGAAGATATTAAATGGCAAATAAAAAAAATATAGTAAAAAGGATAAGAGCAGCTTTAATTTCTGTTTCAGATAAGTCAAACTTAAAACCATTATTACAAACTTTAAGCAGGTATAATGTTAAACTTATTAGTTCAGGGGGTACATTTAAAGCAATTAGAAAATTAGGTTATCGATGCCTTGAGGTTTCTGAATATACTGGTTTTAATGAAATTCTTGATGGACGAGTTAAAACACTTCATCCCAAAATTCATGCAGGAATCTTAAATAAAAGAAGCAATAATTCTCACAAAAGAGAAATAAAAAAAAATAATTTCCAAAATATTGATTTGGTTATAGTCAACTTTTATCCATTTGAAAAAACTTTAAACACAATAAAAAATCACAATAAAATAATTGAACAAATTGATATTGGTGGTCCTGCCTTAGTAAGAAGTGCTGCAAAAAATTACAATGACGTTGCAGTAATAACATCTATCAAACAATATTCAACATTGATGGATCAGTTAAAAAGATTTAAGGGTGGAACAAAATTAGAATTTAGAAAAAAGTTATCTCACTCAGCTTTTAATGAAACAGCATATTATGACTCGATAATTTCAGATTACTTCAATTCAGTCTCAAGTGAAAATTTTACAGAAAAAAAAATTATTTATGGAAACCTAATCGAGAAATTAAGATATGGGGAAAATCCTCACCAAATATCTGCTATTTACTCTAAAAATAAGGATTTCAAATTAAAAAAAATTCATGGAAAACAATTAAGCTATAACAATTACAATGATATTTTTTCTGCTTTAACAATATCCAAAAGTCTACCAAAAAATATAGGCACTGTAATTATCAAACATGCTAACCCTTGTGGAGTTTCTATTTTAAAGGACAAAGTAAGCAGTTATAAATCTGCATTTGAATGTGATCCTGTAAGCGCATTTGGAGGTATTGTCTCTTGCAATTTTAAAATTAATAAAAGTTTAGCTGTTGAATTGAACAAAACTTTTTTAGAAGTAATTATTGCAAATGGTTTTGAAACAAGTGCCCTTAAATTACTAAAATCCAAAAAGAATGTTAGAATTATAGATTCGACAAACTTTAACTTTGATGATGTTCTTCGAATGAATTCAGTATCAGACACGATGTTAATTCAATCCCAAGATGATCTTGTTTTTAAGAAAAAAGATTTCAAAGTTGTTTCAAAGAAAAAGCCAAACAAAATACAATTTGAAAATTTATTATTTGCATTCAATATTTCCCGTCATGTTAAATCTAATGCTATTGTACTCGTTGGTGATAAAACAACAGTTGGTATCGGATCCGGACAACCTAGTAGGCTTGATAGCTGTGAAATTGCAATAAATAAAATGAGAAAGTTCAAAAAAGATGAAAAAGAAATTGTTGCTGCATCTGATGCTTTTTTTCCATTTGTTGATGGTATTGAAAAATTAATTCAATCGGGTGTTTCTGCTGTAATCCAACCCAAAGGATCAATCAGAGATAAAGAAATTATAAAGTTTGCAGATAAAACTGATACTATTTTAATTTTTTCTAAAACAAGACATTTTAGACATTAAATCTTGTCAATCTTTGAAGCTAAGATGAAATCATTTTCAGATAATCCTTCAATCGCGTGAGTTGAAATATTTATTTTTGCATAACCCCATCCAAATAAAATTTCAGGGTGATGACCTTCCTCCTCAGATATTCTACCTACTTCATTTACAAATTTTTGACTCTCAACAAAGTTTTTAAATGTAAATTTTTTTTCTAAAAAATATATATTTTTCTCATTTTTAATAACATCCCATCCATCAATTTTTTTTTGATATTTATGTATTTCACTTATATCAAGTGCAGGTACACCACCTTCACAAGGAACACATTTTTTATCGAATAGTTCACTCATTTAATTTATATCCTCATCTAAATAAATTTTTTATTGCATTTATTTAAAATGGAGCGGGCAAAGGGGATCGAACCCTCGACCTTCTCGTTGGCAACGAGACGCTCTACCACTGAGCTACGCCCGCAAAGTATTTATTCTTAAATTAGTAGTTTTTTAAAAATTAAGCAATAGCCAAAATGACAAAATTTATTTTAAACTAGGCTTAGAGTGTGTCATAAATTAATTTAAATTATAAATTTAAAAATTATATGAATAACAAAAAATTTAGTGAATTCTTCGAAAGTATTAAAGATAAATTAGGAATTAGGAAAACATCTTTTACTAAAATTTTTCAATATTTGGACAATATCAAGGGACCAATAAATATTGTTGAAACAGGTTGTCTTAGGATTAAAGATAATTTTGAGGGTGATGGGCAAAGCACCTTACTCTTTGATAAATATACTCAATTTAGGGAAGAAAAGTCAAAAGTTTACACTGTAGATATAAACCCTAGAGCCACGAAGGTTTGTGGGTCTGTGGTAAGTGATAATGTTGAAATACATACTGGAGATAGTGTCAAATATTTAAATGAACTTTTACCAAAATTAAAAAAGGAAAACCAAAAAATTTCTTTGTTTTATCTAGACTCATTTGATGTTGATTGGCAATCATCTGATAGATCGGCAGCTCATCATTTAAAAGAGATAACAGCAATAATTAATTATATATCTGAGGAAACATTAATTGTAATTGATGATGCGCCAATACTTGCTCCTATGAAGATTGAGGATGAAAAAATGTCTTTAATAACAGAACATCCCGCGCCAAAGCCATTTGTGGGAGGTAAAGGTTACTTAGTAAACGAATTTGCTTATGCTAATAATGCTACATTGTATTTTTCAAATTATCAAACAGCATGGTTTAATTTTAAAAAGAAATTATAAAAAATTTAATATAGTGTGTCATTTTTTTTAATTAATGAAATAGTAGTTATGGTATGATTTTCTTATGAAAAAAGAAGATTTACCAAAAATAATACCAGTTTTTCCGTTAAGTAATTTTATCATTTTTCCAAGAACTACTGTTCCATTAAATATATTTGAGCCAAGATATGTCGATATGATTAATGATAGTATGAAGTCAAACAAGCTCATTGGGATGATACAACCCAAAAATTCAAAAAAAAGTGAAGTTGCCCCTGAATTATATGACATTGGATGTATGGGCAAAATTACAAGTTTTAAGGAAAATGATAATGGTCAATTTTTGATAGAACTGAAAGGTGTAATCAGATTTCAAAAAATAAATGAGGTAAAATCAAATAAAAAATACAGGGAATGCACTATAGATTTCAATAATTTTTATGAAGATCTAAGTTATCAGAGTGAAAATCTACAATTTTCTGATTTAAAATTAATATTTAAAGATTTGAAAAATCTTTTTGAAAAACGAGGATTTATTATTAATTGGAAAGGATTAGAAAAACAAAGTTTAGATGAAACAATAAATGCTCTCGCAATGGCATCTCCTTTTACATTAGAAGAAAAACAAATTTTATTAGAAGCTAAAAATTTAGAACTTAGAAAAACTAAAATTTCAGAAATTTTAACTACATATTCTTTTGACAATTATAATAATACAACTGTCCAGTAATACTAAATTTCAAAACCTTTGTTAGCTATATTTTTAAAAGATCTATTTAGAAATTTATTTCTTCCAATAAGTCTTACTGATTTACTAAGAATATTATTATCCATTTTACTTT
Organism: uncultured Pelagibacteraceae bacterium; assembly: GCA_902624465.1. Taxonomy (GTDB): domain Bacteria; phylum Pseudomonadota; class Alphaproteobacteria; order Pelagibacterales; family Pelagibacteraceae; genus Pelagibacter. The sequence goes on from CACNXP010000001.1 coordinate 44,583, forward strand.
CAAGATTAAAAAATTCGTAGACAAAATCAATTCCACTAGAGAATAAATAGTTTTTATGTCTAGTCTTATTTTGAAATTCCTCACAAATTGAGTTATCTAATTCTAATCCATTCTTTAACTTAAATTCAATTAATTTACTTAAATCTCGAATATCTCTTATAGTCATATTAAAACCTTGACCAGCTAAAGGATGGAGACGATGCAATAAATCGCCAAAAGCTAAAATATTTTTATGATAATAAGTTCTCAAATTTGAGGATTTCAACTCAAAAAAATTGCTAGTGCCAAAATTTGTAATTGAATATTTAGTATTATATTTTTTAATTAACTCTATTAAATTAATATTTTTTTTACCTTTGATTGAATAAACAACAGAAGTTTCTAACTCAGATAATGGTAAAAATGCCAAAGGTCCATTTTTTGTAAATATTTGAGATGCTGAATCATTTTTAATTTTTTTATGTTTTAAAATTGTAGTATACGCAAAACTATCATATTTTTTTTTTAAGCTTCTTGCAAAAAACTTTTTTGAAAAATAATTATTATTTTCACAATTAATTATTAACTTATATTTTTTTAAATCTGTAAGTTTATAATTGAAATTATTTTTAAGTTTGCATAATTTTTCTTTTTTTAAACTTGTGAATAATTTGCTTTGTAATTGATAATTTCTAATTATAGCAAAGAGGGTCTTATTGTTATTTTCAAAGTTTAAAATTTTTTCATTTCTTAGATTATCCGAATAAATTTCAATTTTCTTTATATCCCACAATAATTTTTTGATATCTAGTATTTCTTTATTGAAATATATTAAATTATAATTTGATATACCAATTGTTCGACTTTTATTGATATCTAAATTTTTTTTACTTAAAAAAATATCAACAGAAAGTCCTTTTTTAATTAAAGATTTTGCTAGACTCAATCCAGTTAATCCACCACCTAGAATACAAAGTTTCATATTAATTTTTAATTTTAACAATAAAAATTAGATGATACAAAGTGGTAAATTTGATTCATCTTATATGGATATAAAAAAACTTTCAAATACAGCACTCACGTACATAACAAATAGATTAATAGAAATTTTTGGTATTTTTGTTCTTATAATGGGAGTTTTAATTTTAATTGCCTTAGTATCATATTCTCCAGAGGACCCGAATTTTATTTTCCCAGAAAATACTATTATTCAAAATGTATTAGGTTATCAAGGTAGTGTTACTTCAGACTTTATTTTCCAATCTATAGGCTTAATAGGTTACTTATTACCTATTACTTATATCTTCACAGGTTTAAATATTTTTAGAAAAAAAGAAATTTTAGTTGTTATAGAAAATACTTTTTTTGTTACAATTTACGCATTGTTTGGATCCTTATTTTTCTCAAAATTTTATTCTGAAAATTTTACACTTTATGTTAATGGAAGCGGTGGGTTTGTTGGTAATTATTTATCAGAAAACTTTTTCGCTAATTTATTGAGTCAATATGAAGATTTTTCATACTATATACTTATTCTATTCACTCTTCTCTTTTTTATTTTAAGTATAAATTTTAATATAAAAAATTTTATTTTAAGTATTAAAAAAATATCAGATTTTATATTTAGAAAAAATTCTAAAAACTATACAAGCAAAGATGAGCTTATAAATGAATTTATTCCTCAAGATGAAATTAAAGATATTATACAGGAAGATTTACCATTTATTAAAGCTGAAAGTAGTAGGTCCTCAAAAACTAGATTTTCTCTTCCGTCAATCGATCTATTAAAAACTCCAACAAAAGGAGAAAGAGAAAACATTAATAAAAATGAAAGTAATAATCCAGAATTTTTAGAAAAAATTCTTTTAGATTTTGGTGTTGATGGAAAAATTAAAAAAGTTAGTCATGGTCCTGTTGTTACTTTAAATGAATTTGAACCCGCTGCGGGTATCAAAGTTTCTAAAATAATTAATCTATCTGATGACATTGCAAGAAATACTAGCTCAGAGTCAGCACGTATAGCAACTATTCCGGGAAGCAATACCATAGGTATAGAACTTCCAAATTTAAATAGAGAGAATGTATATCTCAGTGAAATTCTAGATAATTCAAACTTTAAAAAGAAAGAAATTAAATTACCAATTGCTCTAGGAAAAAATATTTCTGGCATTCCAATAATCGGAGACTTGTCTGTAATGCCTCATTTGCTTATTGCTGGTACTACAGGCTCAGGAAAATCTGTTTGTATTAATACAATTATTTTGTCTCTTCTTTACAAACATACTCCAGAAAGATGTAAATTTATTTTAATTGATCCTAAAATGTTAGAGCTTTCTACTTACGAAGGTATTCCACATCTACTTTGTCCGGTTATTACAGAAGCCAAAAAAGCTGCATCGGTTCTCGGATGGGTAGTTAAAGAAATGGAAAGTAGATATAGACTGATGACCAAAGAGGGAGTTAGGAATATTGATAGCTATAATTCAAAACATAAACTACCAATGCCATACATTGTAGTAGTAGTTGATGAAATGTCTGATTTGATGTTGGTAGCAGGAAAGGAAATTGAAAATTATATTCAAAAATTATCACAAATGGCCAGAGCTGCTGGAATTCATATTATTATGGCCACTCAAAGACCAAGTGTTGATGTGATAACAGGTACCATTAAAGCAAATTTTCCAACCAGAATTTCTTTCCAAGTCACCTCTAAAATAGATAGTAGAACAATTTTAGGTGAACAAGGAGCTGAGCAATTATTAGGTAAAGGGGATATGCTATATATGTCATCTGCAAATAAAATTGTAAGAATTCATGCTCCATTTGTCTCAGATACTGAAATAGAAAAAATTAATAACTTTTTAAGGTCTCAAGCAGAACCTGACTATGTAGATGAAATCCTTAATTTTGCTGATGAAAAGGAATTGAATGAATCAAAAAATCAAGGTGAAAAAGATGAATTATATCATACTGCTATTGAAATAATTAAAACAGAGGGAAAAGCTTCAACTTCATTTTTACAAAGAAAGCTTCAAATTGGTTATAATCGCGCTGCAAGAATAATTGATATGATGGAGGCTGAGGGAATAGTTAGTAAAGCAAATCATGTTGGAAAAAGAGATGTTCTCAAATGAAAAAATTGCTTTTTGTCTTAATTTATTTTTCAATAATTTATAGTGTCTCAGCATCAGTAAAAGAAAATATAATTGAAAAATTCACGAATATTGAAAATGTATCATTCGACTTTGAGCAAAATATTAATGGCAAAATTGAAAATGGAAACTGTGTAGTTGAATATCCAAAAAAAATTTATTGTAAATACAATTTAAGCAATCAAAAAGTTTTAGTTGCAGATGGAAAATCACTAGTTATTAAGACATTGAGTAGTTATTACTTTTATCCACTTGAAAAAACCCCACTAGATACGATACTTGATAAGGATTATTTGTTAAAAAAAATAGCAAATTTAGATCAAAGAAATGTAGATGAAGATTTTATAAACTTCAATTTTGTAGAAAATGAAAATGAGATAAATCTATTTTTTGATAAGAAAACTTACAACTTGATTGGGTGGCAAACAATAGATGTTTATCAAAATGTGAGTATTACCTATCTTTCTTCCATTAAAAGAAATCAAAAATTGAAAAAAGAAATATTTAAACTTCCTCAACAAAACTAATTTAAATTACTACAGTTTCTGTCTTAAAAACCTTCATACCTCTAGCAATGTAATTATTTAATGCATTTTTATGATCTAATGAACATGTATGAACCCAAACTCTCTTGGGTTTTTCTTTAAAGGAATTTTTAATTGCAGCTGATAATAAATATGAACCTAATTTTTTATTTTGGTATTCCTCCAACAAACCCAAATAGGCTATCTCGACCTCCTTTTTATCTGCATGCAAGATTAATTCAAAATAACCTGCCAGCTCATCCTTATCTTTTAATACATATGTTTTAACTTTTTTATCAGAAACATAGTCTAACCATTGTTTTTCACTCCACACCAATCGGTCTACCCAATGATGACTTTTGCCAATATTTTTGTAAAAAAATTTATTTAATTGAAAATCGACAGGATCAATTAAATTTATAGAATAATGGTCTGATAAGTTAGAGGAGTCCTTCAAATCCTCTAAATAAGATATTTCTAAATAATTTCTCTCTACTTTTTTATTCACTGCACCATCTTACCAACTGGTTCACCACCAAATAAGTGAAAATGAAGATGAGGCACTTCTTGACCGCCATGCTCATTTATATTTGCTAAGGCTCTATATCCTTTACCTGTATCGACTGAAATACCAAGTTTCTTTGCTACTTTATTGATGCCTTTTAATAATCCTACCATCTCATCTGATGAAGCATTGTTGCTAAAATCATCCAAATCTATGTATTTTCCTTTTGGTATAACTAATGCATGAATTTTTTTTTGAGGATTTATATCGTGAAAAGATAATACAAACTCATCTTCGTAAATTTTTTTACAAGGAATTTCACCTCTTAAAATTTTTGCAAAAATGTTATTGTCATTGTAGGTCATTGCAAAACTTCAATCTCTTCATTTATACTTGTTATTTTTCCACCTTTTAGATTTGCATCAACAATTGCACATTCGTAATATGCAAAAGATGTTTCTTCTGCTATTTGTTTCATTTCTAAACATTTCGATTTATTCTTAACCAATAAATGTTCATTTAATTGAGGAGGATCACCCAAATACATCATTAGAGCTATAACTTCACCTTGTCTTTCAAAATCAGATGCTTCCTCTAATTGAGTAACCCTGTCAGTAACACCTATCTCAAAATCAGTAAAAGCAACATAACCCTTATAAAGTCCATAACAAATTAATAAAATAACAATATATTTTATTTTACTCATCAGATTTTTTTCTTTTTTCTAACTCACTTTCAATATCTTCAATCTTAATATTATGTGCCTCAAGATATATTATCAAATGATAAAATACATCAGCGGCTTCATGTATTTTATTGGTATCTTTATCTACAGCCTCAATTAGTTCATTTATTTCCTCTAGAACTTTTGATTTACTAAGCAATTTATCTGATAGTAATTTATTAGTATAAGACCCATCAACTGGTCTTTGTTTTCTTTCACGCGCAAGTTTAAATAGGTTTTCTAGTGAGCTTAACATTCTAAATTCTAACAGGAATTCCTTTTGAGTCCAAATATTCCTTGGCCTCTTGTACTGAATGTTTTCCATAATGAAATATTGAGGCTGCTAATACTGCACTTGCATTTCCTAACTTAATTCCATCAACCAAATGATCTAGGTTACCAACACCTCCAGAAGCAATTAAAGGTATATTTACTCTTGATGAAATTTTCCTCATTAAATCAACGTCATAACCTATTTGTGTTCCATCTCTATCCATCGAGGTTACAAGTAATTCTCCTGCCCCATTATCCTCCATTTTTTTGGCATACTCCAAAGCATCAAGACCACTATTGTTTCTCCCTCCATGGGTAAATATTTCCCACTTATCGCCATTCTTCTTTGCATCAATTGCAACAACAATACATTGTGAACCAAACTTTTTTGAACTATCTAAAACAACTTTTGGATTTTCAACAGCAGCAGTATTTATAGAAACTTTATCTGCACCACAATTTAATAATTTACTGATATCATCTGTACTTCTTACTCCCCCACCGACAGTTAAAGGAACAAAGCATTTTTTTGATGTTTTCTCAACTACCTCATAAATTGTACCTCTATTTTCGTTTGAAGCAGTAATATCTAAAAAACAAATTTCGTCTGCTCCGCCATCGGAATAAATTTTGGCTTGTTCAACTGGATCCCCAGCGTCTTTCAAATCAACGAAATTAATACCTTTAACTACACGTCCATTCTTGACATCTAAACAAGGAATAATTCTATTTTTAAGCATCTTCTTTTACCAGATCCTCTAACTTTATATCCCCATCATAAATAGCTTTGCCAACTATTATACCCTCAATATTTTTTAAAGTTTTGGCTTTTTTAATGTCATCTATTGATGAAACACCACCAGAAATAATTACAGGACAATTTGATTTGTCTGCAACTTTTGAAGTCTCTTCAAAATTTGGGCTTTGCTTCATACCATCTCGGTTGATATCTGTATAAATAAGTCTGCTAACACCATAATCATTTACTTCTTTTAAATAATCTAAAGTTAATTGATTAGAATTTTCCTTCCAACCAGATACTGATAAAAATCCATCTTTAGCATCCAAACCTAAGGCAATTTTATTTGGAAATTTTTCGCACGCTTCTTTTAAAAAATTTTTATCTTTTATTGCAGCACTGCCTAAAATTACTTTTTCAACTCCAGCATCAGTATACTTTTGAATACTTTCAAAGTTTCTAACACCCCCACCAACCTCAATTTTGAGGTCAAATTTATTTACTATATCTTGGATGATATCTAAATTAGTGGTTTCGCCAGTTAAAGCTCCATCCAAATCAACTATATGTAAATTTTTAAAGCCATGATCTTTATATTTGCTAGCTTGTTCAGCTGGAGACATCTCATATTCAGTTTTATTATCAAAGTCTCCTTTTACTAACCTTACACATTTTTTATCTTTGATATCAATTGCTGGAAATATTTTCATTTATTGGTTTTTAAGTTCGGTTCAATTGAAATTGTAAATTCTTTTGTCGTATTTTTTTTCTCTATTTTTTCAACATTTTGAATATTTTGACATGAAGTAAGAAAGATATAACAAAAAATTATTATTGAAAATTTATTCATCAAATCTAAATATTCATAAAATTATCAATTATTTTTAGCCCCAATTTATCACTTTTTTCTGGATGAAACTGTGTCCCAAAGATATTTTCTTTTTCAACAGAACAAACAATATTTGTTGAATAATCTGTTGTTGCTGAAATTACATTTTTATCATTTGGTAAAAATTCGTAACTATGCACAAAATACATGTGTGAATTATTTTCTATATTTTCAAAAATTTTACTTTCCTTAACAATATTAATTTGGTTCCACCCTATGTGAGGAAGTTTATATTTTCCATTTTGGTTATCTATTTTTGAAACTTTGCCAGGAATCCAACCTAAACCTTTGGTTTCTGTTTCCTCATAACCAATATCAGCAAACATTTGTAAACCAACACAAATTCCAAGAAGTGGTTTTTTATTATTTATTGCAAATTCATTTAAAGTTTCAGTTAGACCTTTGATTTTATTCAAAGCATCTACACAACTTTTAAATGAACCCTGCCCCGGTAAAACCACTTTATCGCTAGACTTAATTTTATTTATATCAGCAGTAACCTCAATATTTACCTTATCTTTGGCAACTTCTTTAAATGAGTTTATCACCGAGCTTATATTGCCCGAGTTGTAATCAACAATAGTAACTTTCATTAATTTTATAATGAGCCTTTAGTAGACGGAATTGATTTACTGTTCCTTGGGTCTATCTCTAATGCGGCTCTTAATGATCTTGCTAATCCCTTAAAACAAGACTCAATGATGTGGTGACTATTATCACCATAAATATTTTCTACGTGCAAAGTAATTCCTGCTGCTTGAGAAAAAGCCTGAAACCATTCCTTAAAAAGTTCTGTATCCATCTCACCAAGCTTTTCAACTTTTAAATTTACTTTCCAAATTAGATAAGGTCTATTTGAAATATCAATTGCAACACGTGATAAAGTTTCATCCATAGGTATCATCGCATGAGCATATCTTCTAATACCAACAGATTTTTTTAGTGCTTTTTTCAAAGCCTCGCCGATTGCTATACCTGTATCTTCGGTTGTGTGATGAAGATCAATGTGCGTATCTCCTTTAGCTTTTATACTCATATCAATTGATGAATGCTTGGATAATTGCTCAAGCATGTGATTAAGAAATCCTATTCCAGTATCGATCTTATATTTACCTTTACCATCAATGTTGAGATCAACACTTATACTGGTCTCTTTTGTTTTTCGACTAATTTTACCTTTACGCTTCATAATTAAAAAGAGGTATACATATATTATCCAATTATGGCAATAATACTAAACCTGGGCTTGAACTATTAGATTTAGTATCCATTTATAAGCTATGACAACAATTGTTTTAGTAAGAAAAAATAATGAAGTAGTAGTTGCTGGCGATGGTCAGGTTAGCATGGGAAATACTGTTGTTAAAAGTACTGCATCAAAAGTAAGAAAAATTGAGAAAAGAGATGTTGTTGCTGGATTTGCAGGTTCTACTGCAGATGCATTAACTTTATTTGAAAGATTAGAAGCAAAAATAGAAAAACATGCTGGAAATTTATCAAGAGCAGCTGTTGAATTAGCAAAAGATTGGCGAACAGATAAATACTTAAGGAGACTAGAGGCTTTAATGGCTATTGGTGACAAAGATAATAGTTATATTATCTCTGGAACTGGAGATGTTCTAGAGCCAGAGGGTGATGTAATTGGAATTGGTTCAGGTGGAAATTACGCTTTGGCAGCTGGAAAAGTTTTAATGGGTACAGATATGAGCGCTGAAGAGGTAGCAAAAAAAGCTATTGAAGTTGCTTCAGAAATTTGTGTTTTTACCAATAATAATATTAAGGTTGAAAAAATATAATGGAAAAATCTAACGTTACACCTCTTGTTCCAAAAGATAAAAATTCTAAAGATAATGAAACTTTAGTTAGTTCATTATCACCAAGAGAAATAGTTTCAGAGTTAGATAGATTTGTTGTAGGCCAAAATAAAGCCAAAAAAGCTGTTGCTGTAGCTCTGAGAAATAGATGGCGAAGGCAAGCTTTAAAAGGTGAAATGAAGAATGAAGTATTGCCCAAAAATATACTTATGATTGGACCAACTGGAGTTGGTAAAACTGAAATTTCTAGAAGATTATCAAAACTTGCTGAAGCACCATTTGTAAAAGTTGAAGCAACAAGATTTACAGAAGTTGGTTATGTCGGAAGAGATGTTGAGCAAATTGTAAGAGATTTAGTTGAAATTGCTATTTCAATGGAAAAAGTAAAAAAAAGAAAAGAAGTTTATGCAAAAGCACAAAAGATGGCAGAAGAAAAAGTTTTAGATGCTTTAGTTGGAAAAAAGGCAAGCACGGCTACTAGAGAGAGTTTTAGAAAAAGATTAAGAGATGGGGATTTAGACAATAATGAAATTGAAATAGCTGTAAGTGATACTGGTGGAGGTGGAACATCCTTTGAAATTCCAGGTATGCCAGGAGCAAATGTTGGCATGATCAATATTGGAGAAATGCTTGGAAAGTCAATGGGCACAAAAGAAAAAAAGAAAAAAATGACTGTAAAAGAGTCTCATGAAATTTTAATTAATGATGAGTCTGATAAATTGATTGAACAGGACAAAATTATTAAAGCGGCTAAGATTTCAACTGAAAACAATGGAATAGTTTTTTTGGATGAAATTGATAAAATTTCTGGCAGAACCGATAGAGTTGGTGGAGATGTATCAAGAGAAGGAGTACAAAGAGATTTATTACCTCTTATCGAAGGTACAACGGTTAACACGAAATATGGTCCTATTAAAACAGATCATATTTTATTTATTGCATCGGGTGCATTTCAACTCGCTAAACCCTCAGATTTATTACCTGAACTTCAGGGTAGATTACCTATTAGAGTTGAGTTAGAGGCCTTAACGAGTGAGGACTTTAAAAGAATTCTTAAGGAACCGGATTTTAGTTTAATTAAACAATATGTTGCTTTATTAAAAACAGAAAATGTAGATTTAGAGTTTGCTGAAGATGGGATTGATGCAATCGCCAATATAGCCTCTGAAGTTAATACAACTGTTGAAAATATAGGAGCAAGAAGACTGCATACTATTATTGAAAAAATACTAGATGAAATAAGTTTTACGGCAACAGACAGAGCTGGTGAAAAAATAATTATTAATAAGGAATATATAAATAAAAATTTGGATAATCTTGTAAAAGATACAGATTTGTCAAAATTTATACTTTAAAGCATTATAAATAATTAAGTTCCTTCATTTCATTTTCTAATTCTTTTTCCAAATTTTCTCTTATTTTTTTGTCTAGAAGTTTTTTCCAATCATTTTTAATTCCCATATTAAAAAACTTTATTTTTTCACCAGTTTTTTTATCCTCTTTTGCCTCAGCAAAACTTTCTTTAGCCTCAAGTTTCTGCATTTTGTCAAATCCTGTTGTTCTAAGAGTATTGTCAAATTTTTCCTTATCTAATGTAAATTTAACTCGACCAAGATGGGCAATAAATTTTAAAATGTTTAAAAAAGTTTTCTCAGTATCATTTATTAAATCTTCGTATCTAACCAATAAATATTTATTGAATCTCCTAAAAACCTTCCAGGAATTGAAGTGATATTTCCAAGAAGCTATATAAGTTGTACAATGATGTTTAGAGGTCTGACCAAGATACTGGTGAGATAATAAACTTTCAAGAGCTTGTTCAGGTTGTAATTGGAAGTGATGTGAAAATGAAGTAACAATATTTCTAGGATCTCTTACAATATAAATAACACCCAAGGTATTGTGTCTATCAGTAAATTGAAATTTATTGGTATTAACAAAACAACTATGAGTTTTTAAAAATCTAATAGAATCTTTTTCATTAAATAATTTTTGAGAATTAATATAGTTTTTGTACATTTCATCTTCATTTTCTATATCAACACCCAATTGTTTAAATAATGAATTATCTGGAAATTGTTTAATTTCTTTTAATAATTCAAAATTAAAGTTGCCATCTTTAGAAAATATATATGAGGAAAGTAAAGATCTTACAAAAGTATTTCCACTTTTAGGATATGAAGCTAACCAAACAATCATTATTTAATTTATTATATAATTGAATTTCCAATCATATATAGATTATTTTTTTTTTAAGAAAATATAAAAAGCACCGCTTCCACCATCTTTTATACTTGCCTCACTGATATTTGAAATCATTTTCATCAAATCTGAATTTTTACTTAAAAAATCGGGTATTGAATATTTCAAAATACCTAAGTCTTTCGAAACATATGGGTCTTTGTCATTCTTGGAGTGAAGACCTTTCCCAGTAACAATTATTAATTTTCGAACTCTATCTTTAAAAGATTTTTTTATAAAGTTCTCAACAGTCTGATTTGCCTCTTCAAGACTTTTGCCGTGAAGGTCCAATGTTCTAGTTTTTTTAACTTGAGTTTCTATTTGTTCAATATCTTTATTTGGCAATTTTTGATTTTTATATAAAAATTCTTCCCAAGTTTTTTTGTCTTTTTCTGAAATTTTACTATTCACTTAGTTGAGAGTATTTACCAACAACCAGTTTGGATTGTTTGATCTCATATCTCTAGAAAATGTCCAAGTGTCATAAATAGTTTTGATCTTATCAGGACTTCCTGAAACGATTTTTTTCTCTTTATCTCTTATACAAGTAATGATCTCACTTACAAAATCTACTGTAACCTGAAGAGCTTTATCGATTTTTTTGTGTTCTTTTATGTCTGCTGATTTTATTCCAATAAATGTTATTTCAGCATAATGGCCTCTGTCACCTCTATCTTTAAGAGCTTTGTTAAACTCGTCATAAATTTCTTTACTTAGTAAAGGTTTGCTGGCTATTAACTTATTATCATTGTCACTAAAATCAGTAATGATAGTTTCATAAGCGATCTTTGCTCCTTTTAAAAATTCGCTTTGAGCTTTTTTGTCAAAATTCTCCTCTTTTTTTAAATTACTTTCTTGATGAACTTCTTTTAAAATTTCTTGGAATTGTTGAGGGTTTTTTCCCTCAAAACCAGTTCTTTTTCCAAGAATACCTCTTAATCTTAAAAAGATAAATCCGGCTATCATAGCTAATAGTATAATATCGATGTATTCAAAACTATAATTCATACTAGCAATTTAATTACTCTGTTGAATAATTTCAACTAGCAATTAAATTAAAGACAAATGAACTCAGTATTAATTACCCTTATCTTAGTCCCTGTTGTAGAAATTTATCTATTTATTAAGATTGGTGGTCAAATAGGTGCGTTTAACACGATATCACTTATATTTATCACAGCAATAATTGGAGTGTTTTATGCACGATACGAAGGGTTAAATACTCTCAGATCCGGTTTTTCACAATTAGTAAAAAATGAAGCACCAATTTATGAAATAATCTCAGGTGCTGCCATAACATTTGCAGCACTTCTTTTGATAATTCCTGGATTTGCAACTGATCTTTTAGGATTTCTTTTAATATTTCCTTTAACAAGAAAATTATTTTTTGGAAAATTTATAAACAAATTAAAGAGTAAGACAAAAATTAAAAAACCATATATAGAAGGTGAATTTGAAGATATAGAGGAAGATGATGAGCGAAAACTATAAAATAATGAGTAAATTTATGAAAGATGTTTCAGGTGAAACACCTGACTTCGAAACATATCTATACGTAAAAGATTTTATCTCTAAATATCAACTTAATATTGAAATAACCTCAAAAGCTTTAAAGGCTCAGGTTATTGAAGTAGATACTATTCTCAAATTCCATGATGATAGTGAAGCTAAAAAGAAATCACATTTTGAAATGACATATACTTCTATTGTCAAACTAAATGAGGAAGTAAAAGATAAGAATATTGTTCAAAAGATAGTATTATGTGATGTTCAAAAAGAAATATTTCCTGAAATTGAAAAAGCATTACTGACCCTTTTACACATCTCAGGTTATCCTAATGTAAAATTTTTGAAAAAAATAGATTTTGAGGAACTCTACAATAAAAAATTTAACTAAAAAAAATTTTTTTTTAAATTAATTTTTAAATATTGTTCATGTGCTTTTTTTTCTTTTTCACTGGGTTTTATAACTTTCTTAAAATATGAAATATTTGTTTTTATAATTTCATTTACACCACTATTTTCGCTGTTAAAATTTAATTTTGGTTCTTTCTGATCTATTAAATTAATATAAACTTTAGACAACAAATCACAGTCAATAAGGGCAGTATGTTTTTCTCTTTTAGAGTTATCAATCCTATACCTTTTACAAAGTGCATCTAGACTGTTAGAAGATCCTGGAAATTTATCTCTTGCCAAAACAACAGTATCTATTATTTCATTTTTAATCAAATCTTTACCTGCTATTTTCAACTCATTATTTAAATGCGACAGATCAAACTCAGCATTATGAATGATCAGTTTTTTTCCTTTTATATAAAGTAAAAAATCATCTGCTACTTCTTTAAATTTTTTTTTATTTGATAAAAATTCATCTGTATATCCATGAGTTTCTAAAGCTTTTTCAGAAACTTTTCTCTCAGGATTTAAATAACAATGAAAGTTATTGTTTGTAGGGGTAAAATTTTCTAACTCAATGCATCCTATCTCTACTATTCGGTGACCTTCTTTAACAGACAATCCTGTTGTTTCTGTATCTAAAATTATTTCTTTCATTTAATAAATTTGATTAAGAATATATTTTATCTGTCTTTTAATAAATCTATTTGTAAAATTATTTTTAATAATAAAGTTTGATTTTTTTCTTTTATAGTCAAGTGGTAGTTGTATTTTTCTAAATCTGTTCATAATTTTTGAATTAAAATTTTGCCTTTTTTTCAATCTCTTTAGAATTTCAGTTCTATTAGATTGAACAAATATCAAAATATCTTTTCTTTTATTAATTTTATTCTCAAGTAATAAAGGAATATCTAAAATGATTAATTTACTTTTTTTATTTTTCTTTAAAAAAATATTCATCCTTTTTCTTATTTCAGGATGAATAATTTTAATAATTTTCCTTAAATTATTTTTATTTGCTAATATTGTCTTTGTTACCTCTTGTTTTGTTATTGGAAATTGAGTGATATATTTAGGTAAAGACTTATTAAGTTCTTTAAAAATTTTTTTATTTTTTTTATATAATTTTCCAACTTCATTATCAGCATTAAATACTGGGCAGCCAAATGACTTTGCTACAAAACTTTTTCCAGATCCTATATCTCCTAAAATTCCAATTCTAATCATTATCTAAAAGCTTAAATGTATCAGTGTTAACTTTTGGTTCTATCTTGTGCCATAATTTAAATGCTTCCAGAGCTTGGTAAACAAACATGGTTTTTCCATTTTCAGTCTTGTATCCTAATTGTTTTCCCTTTTTCAAAAATTGAGTTTCTTGAGGATTATAAATTACATCAAAAAATAATTTATCATTTTCCGAACTTGAAAAATTTAGATTTATTTTTTCATTATTTAAACCAAGACTTGTGGCATTTATTACCATATGAAAATCAGTTAAGTTTCCCCATTCTAAAATTTTAATATTATTAAATAAAACTCTCAAATTTTCTGCTTTCTCTTTGGTTCTGTTACTAATTGTTATCTCTTGAACATTCATATTTTTTAATGCAAAAATTATTGACGGCACTACACCGCCAGCCCCCAAAATCAAAATTTTCTTTCCTTTTAAACTAAAATTTAACTTTTTAATCGCACTATCAAAACCAGCTATATCTGTATTATGTCCAACTAGATCACCATTTTCAAAATTGATTGTGTTTACTGATTGGGTCTGTTCTGCCTCTGGGCTTAATTTATCTAAAAAAGGAATAACCATTTTTTTGAAAGGGACAGTTACATTACAACCAGCTATTTTTTGTTTTTTAATATCCTGAATGAAATCTTTAATTTCGTGTTTCTCCAACTTAATTTTGTCATACATAGCATCGATGTTATTTTCTTTTAGCCACCAGTTTTGAAGTTTGGGAGACAAAGAATGATCAATTGGATTTCCTATTACTAAATATTTTTTCATTTGTAATTACTTAAATATTTTTTTATTTTTTTTATCGGTAATCCCATAATGGTATCTTCATCTCCTTCTATATCTAAGAATAATTTTCTACCCTCCCCTTCAATTTGATATACATTGTAAGCATACAATGCTTCATCTGTGATTTTTGACAAATAACTTTTAAGCTCATTTAAACTAAATTTTTTCATTGTTAAAGTTGCTTTATCAGTGTAATTCCAAACCATAATACCATTTTGGGAAATACAAACTGAACTGATAAGAAGATGTCTTTTTCCATTTAGTTTTTTTAAAATTTCTAAAGCTTGATCTCTATTTATGGGTTTGGATATTAATTCACCATCTAAATCTATTACACTATCAGCGCCTATCACTAAAGGGCCATGATTTTTTTGGCTAACCTTGTTTGCTTTTAATTCAGCTAAATTTTTTGATATTAATTCAGGGGATGCTTTTTCTTTAAGTAAGCTCTCTTTAACAATATCTTCGTCTAGATTAGAATTTTGCACTTCTGCAAACACATTATTATTATCCAAAATTTGCTTTCTAACTTTGCTTTTTGAGGCAAGGATGATTTTAACCATTATTTTTATAAATTTCGTATATCTTTATAATTGAAGCGGCAGTTTCTTCGACGGATTTTCTAGTTACATCAATTGTTGGCCACTTATATTTTTTAAAAGTATTTTTAGCGTCATCAACTTCTTTTTTAATTTTAGATAGGTCTGTGTAAGATTTGTTCTGTGACTCCTTTAGTGAATTCATTCGATTCTTTCTAATGTCAGCTAGCCTATCTGGTTCTGTGCTTAAACCGACAACACAAGTTAGATTAGGTTTTTCTTTTAAAATTTCAGGTATAGATTTTTCATTTACCAAAGGTATGTTTGATATTTTAAAACCTTTATTTGCCAAATATATTGAGGTTGGCGTCTTACTTGTTCTACTTACTCCTAATAAAATTATGTCTGATTTTTTAATATCTTTAATTAAATTACCATCGTCATGGTTCATTGTAAATTGGATCGCTTCAATTTTCTTATAATATTCATCATTCAGTGTGTATTGACCACTAGGCTGGTGAGAGGCTTTTTGATTGAGAAGTTTTGAAAAGCTTAAAATAAGATCCCCCAGAACACCAAAGCATGGAATTTTTTTTTCTTCACTGTTTTTTGCAAGATATTTAGCAAGTCCACTATCTACAATTGAATATAAAATTATAGGGTTTGAATTTTTATGAGCACTAGATAATATTTTTAAAATTTGATTTTCTGTACGCGTAAATGAATATGTGTGAACTTTATAATCTATATTTTTAAATTGAGCTTTTATTGCTGTAAAAATTCTATCTAAAGTCTCTCCAGTAGAGTCCGATATTAAATAAATTTGATAAGTATTACTCATGTATAAAGTGTTAATAGTTTTGTTTTATTTAAACAACTTTGATTTTTTCAGCAAATCTAAAATTTGTGCTGTAAAACATGGCTTTTATTAACATTATTAAACATTTGTATAAAGTTTTTCATAAAATTGAAATATTGGTAATAAGCTTCAATATTACTTATATATATATCGGAAATTTAGCTTTAAATGTTAATAACCAGTTTATAAAATGTATATAAAATTTAATTCACGCATTTCACAACTCATACTACAAATATTACTTAATAAATTATATTATTAATATGTCTGACATAAAAAAAGTTATTAAAGATAAAAAAACAGATTTGAATCCAATATGGATTATGAGACAAGCTGGAAGATACTTACCAGAATTCAGAAAAATTAGAGAAAAACATACTAATTTTATAAGACTATGTTTAAATTCTGATTTATCAGCTGAAATAACACTTCAACCACTTAAAAGATTTGATTTAGACGCTGCCATAATTTTTTCTGATATATTAATTTTACCTTATGGATTAAACCAAAAAGTAGAATTTGTAAAAAATGTTGGTCCTATTCTTGGTGATTTAAATTTCAATCAAATGTCTAAATTTACAGCAAATTTTTTTACCGAAAGAATAAATCCAGTTTATAAAGCGATCGAACTAGTCCAAAATAATAAACTTACTGAAAATAAAAGCACCATAGGTTTTGTTGGTGCACCATGGACATTACTAGTTTATATGTTGAATAAAAAATCACCTAAACAAGGTTTAAAAAAAAACTTTTTTGAAGATAAAGTGTTAATAACAGAAATGCTAAAAATAATAGAAAAATTTTTAAAGATACATATAAAAAATCAAATAAATAGTGGTGCTGAAATTATTCAAATTTTTGATAGTTGGGCAGGATTGTTAAATAATAAAGATCTTGATAAATATGTTTATAATCCAACATTTTCTTTAGTGGAGTTTACTAAAACACTTGATGTACCAGTAATATGTTTCCCTAGAGGGATTAAAGATTATAAAAAATATTGCGATATTATTCAGCCAGATGTTATCTGTATTGATTATGAAATTGACCCTGTTCAAATTGCAAAGAACATAAAAATACCTGTCCAAGGAGGCATGAATCCCAAAATTTTACTAACCGATAAAGAAAATTTAAAGAAAGAGGCAAAAAGATATCTAGATATATTTAAAGATCATCCATATATCTTTAATTTGGGACATGGTGTCTTACCAGAAACCAACCCTACTATGATGGAGTATTTGGTTAAAATGGTTAAAGATTATTAAGATATGAATTATTCGCACCCCAAAAGGAAAACCAAAGTTGTATTTGTTCAGCTTGGTTCACCTTCTGCGCCAACAGCAAAGGCTTTAAGAAAATATTTACGCAAATTTTTAGGAGATCCAAGGGTAATAGATATTAATCCATGGATTTGGAAAATAATTTTAAATTTTTTTGTCCTACCTTTCCGACCACAAAAATCTGCTAAGTTATATGCTAGAATTTGGGATGGTAAGAGCTTTCCTTTAATTACTAACACTAGAGATTTTACTAAAAATGTAAGTGAAGAACTTAAGAAGATTGATCCAGAGGGATACGTAGAAGTAAACCATGCTTTTCTATTATCACCACCATATGTAAATGAGGTCTATGATAGTTGGGAGGAGGATTTGAAGAAAGGCGTCGGCGCTACAAAATTACTTGTCATACCTATGTTCCCACAATACTCCGAAAGTACAATTGCTTCAGGAATAGATGCCTTAGCTAAAGAATTGTCCAAAAGAGTAAAGATCCCTACTTTTGAAGTAATTACAAATTTTCATAGAACCCATGCCTTTATTGATAATTCTGTTAGTCAGGTTGATACAAAATTAAGTGAATTAATTAGCCAAGGTAAAAAAATTGATAGCTTGATAATTACTTTTCATGGGATGCAAAAAAGAAGGATTGTGAATAAGGGTGATGATTATTATAGACACTGCTATGAAACATTCTGTCTAATTACCAAAAATTTAAAAAATATAAAGCCTGATCAATGCATGATGAGTTTTCAAAGTCGATTTGGCTCAGAGGAATGGATAACCCCTTACACTGAAGATATAGTTAAAAACTTAATATCGGAGGGAAAAAAAGAAATTGCAATTTATTCACCAAGTTTTGTTGCAGATTGCTTGGAAACTACAGATGAACTAGGCCACGAATTGGTTAATGAAGCAAAAGAATTAGGTGGAAATATTTATCCCGTTGAATGTCTTAATACTAATAAGAATTGGTGTAAAGATTTCGCAAAATATACTTTTACTCAAGCAGAGGGATCAGCTCAAGATAAAGAGGATATAGAATATAAGCTTGAGAAAAAATATTATGAAAAAATGCCCCAACAAATAATGAACAAATCTTAGTGCAATACTAATGCCAGAAACTTTAATTATTTATTCAAGCACCGATGGTCATACCAAAAATATTTGTGAAAGGTTAGCTAATTTTTTTGGTAATACTAATGCTACTAAAACTATATCCTTATTTGAAGCAACTAAATTTGATTTATCTAAATTTAACCAAATTGTTATAGGGGCAAGTATACGATATGGAAAATATTCAAAAAACCTTTATAAATTTATAAACTTGAATAAAGATATTTTGGAACAAAAAAATAGCGTTTTTTTTTCAGTAAATGTAGTAGCAAGAAAACCTGAAAAAAACACACCAGAAACCAATCCTTATGTAAAAAAATTTCTTAAAGTTTCTAAATGGAAACCAAAGAAAATTGGTGTATTTGCAGGTAAAGTAGATTATCCAAATTATGGTCTTTTTGATAAATATGCTATTAAACTTATTATGTTTTTAACCAATGGCCCAACAGACACCTCGCAATCATATGAATTTACCGATTGGTCAAAAGTAGATAATTTTGCAAGAGAATTATATTTAAACTCTTAGAAAATGACTTAAAACTATGAATTTTTCAGGTTTTTTATTAAATCAAGTAAAACTCTTGTAAAAGTTGCAATAGTATATATATTACTAATATTATTAAATCCTTAATAATTTATTCATGAACATCCAAGAATTAAAACTTAAATCATCTGAACAACTTATTACACAAGCTGAAGAGCTTGGTATAGAAAATGCGAGTACCTTAAGAAAACAAGAAATACTCTTTGCCATCTTAAAAAAGGTTGCAGAAAAAGAGGAAATAACTGGAGCTGGTGTACTTCAATTACTTCAAGATGGTTTTGGTTTTTTGAGAGCGATGGAGTCGAATTATTTACCTGGTCCGGACGATATTTATGTAAGTCCAAGTCAGATTAGAAAATTTGGCTTAAGAACAGGCGATACAGTTGAGGGACCAGTTAGAGCCCCAAAAGAAGGAGAAAGATATTTTGCATTATTACAAGTAAGTAAAATTAATTTTGAAGAACCTGATAAATCTAGACATAAAATTGCTTTTGATAACCTAACACCTCTATATCCAGACAAACAACTTGTTATGGAAGTAGAGCAAGTAAAGCCAGATAAAAAACAAGACTTAACACCAAGACTCATTGATCTTGTAAGTCCTATTGGGAAAGGTCAGAGATCAATTATTATCTCACCTCCAAAAGCTGGTAAAACCATGATTCTGCAGAGTATAGCAAATTCAATAGCGAAAAATTATCCCGAATGTTATTTAATAGTTTTATTAATTGATGAAAGACCAGAGGAAGTTACTGATATGCAGAGGACTGTAAAAGGTGAGGTAATAAGTTCTACATTTGATGAGCCTGCTCAACGACATGTTGCTGTTGCTGAAATGGTTATAGAAAAAGCAAAAAGATTAACAGAACACAAGAAAGATGTTGTTATACTTCTTGACTCAATCACAAGACTTGGAAGAGCCTATAACGCTGTAATACCAAGTTCTGGAAAGGTTTTGACAGGTGGTGTTGATGCAAATGCCCTGCAAAGACCAAAAAGATTTTTTGGTGCAGCAAGAAATATTGAGGAAGGTGGATCACTAACAATCATCTCTACTGCATTAATAGATACTGGAAGCAGAATGGATGAGGTGATTTTTGAGGAATTTAAAGGAACTGGTAATAGTGAAACAGTTCTTGATAGAAAAATAGCTGACAAAAGGATTTACCCAGCTATTGATATTACAAAATCAGGTACCAGAAGAGAGGAATTGTTGTTCGATAAAAATGACCTTCAAAAAATGAATGTATTAAGAAGAATAATTGCTCCAATGGGTACTATGGATGCAATTGAATTTATTAATTCAAAATTAAAAGATACTAAAAATAATGCTGAGTTTTTTAATTCAATGAATAAGCCAGCCTAGATACATGTAATGGTATCAGCGAAAGATTTAGAATTAGAACTTCAAGATTTATTTAAAAAAAAAAAATACTCTGAAATAATTTCTCAAATAACCACTAATACTAAAGAAGAGGAGAGAACTGCAGGATTATTTGTTTTATTGGGTATAAGCAGGATCTCCCTAAATAAAAAAAAAAAAGATCAAGTACAATTAGCAGTAAATGATTTTAAGAAAGGATACCTTAAAGAAAAAACCAGTGAAAATGGTTTTAATGCTTTGACTAATTTAGTTGTTGCAAGTTCAATTTTGAGCGATTTTGAGGAAATCGATGAAGATTTTGAGGAAGTCGATGTAGATTTTGAGGAAATAGTAAATTTTTATAAAGCATTACCTGAGCCTTTTAAGGATCGAAGACAAATTAACATTGCAATGACAATGATGTATTCGAGACTTAGTGACTATAAGGAAATGGTATTTCATTTTGAGAAAATAATAAAATCTAAAGAATTCGTTGTTCAAGATTTATGTAATTACGGATACTGGAGATGTTTTGATAGCAGCTGGAGACAATCAGACTTTTTTAAATATGGTAAGTTTGTGGATGAAAATCTGAGAACATATCCTCAGGAAAAAGTAGTTAAATTATCTTATAAAAAAAATATAAAAATAAAAATAGGTTTCTTGTCATCTGATATAAAAAATGCTCATTCGGTGACTTACTTCTTGAAAACTGTATTAAAAAATTATAATCAAGATAAATTTGAAATAATCTTATTTATCAATCAAATTAAGGAAGATAGTACATCTGAAGAAATAGCTAGTTTGGTATCCAAAACAATTAACGTTGGAAAACTCAACGATCTTGAAGCTTTTAACATCATAAGACAACATAACCTTGACATTATGATTGATATAATGGGTTACACATCACGAAATAGAATAGAGTTTTATAAAAATAGAATTGCGAAAAAACAAGTAATATGGATGGGTTATTGTAATACATCTGGATTAAAAAATATGGATTATATTATTACCGATCCCAATCTTGTTCTCAAAAACGAGGAAAAATATTATATTGAAAAAATTTTATACTTACCAGAAATATGGAATTGCCATTGTGGATTTGATTTTGAGAGAAAAGAAAATCTTCCACCTTTTATAAAGAATAATTATATAACCTTTGGTTCATTTAATAATCCTGCTAAGATAAATGAAAATGTGATTAATTGTTGGTCAAACATTTTAAAAAAAAATAAAGGTTCTAAATTAATCTTAAAATGTGCAAATAAAATAAGAAAATTGTATAGAATTCAAGAAGCGTTCAAAAAAAGTGGTGTAATAGACTCAGTAATTTTCCATCGAAAAATTGACAATTTGGAGGACCATTTAAATTTGTACAAAAAAATTGATATAGCACTCGACACATTTCCATATAACGGTGTTACCACATCCTTTGAAGCTATATGGATGGGCGTACCTGTTTTGACAATGGCGGGATATAATTTTAATTCTAGATGTGGAGAGTCCATAAATAAAAATTTAAATATGGAATATTTAATTGCTCAAGATGAAAAAGAATATGTCGCTAAAGCTGTGAGTTTATCTAATGATAGAGATAAATTTTTAAAAATAAGAAAATCTCTATTTCAAAATGCAATTAAAAGTCCGTTGTTTGATGGAAAAAAATTTTCAGAAAATTTCTTTAGTTCACTTAGGGAAATAATTAAATAATAAACTTTTATTAAATATCCAATTGATTATATAATACCCATGTTTAATTTGATGAAGATTTTTGTCTAAATTTACCTATGGAATCTATTCAACAATTAGAGATAAAAGCTACAGAATTATTTAAAAGTAGACAATATTCTAAGGTGGTATTTGAAATTACTTCATCGACTATAGAAGAGGAACGATCAGCTTTTTTGTGTAATTTGTTGGGTTTAAGCAAGAATGTAAACAATAATAAAAATAAAGAAACTCTTAATTCAGCAATTAAAGATTTTAAATTTGGATATTTAAAAGAAAAAAATACTATTCATGCCATAGATGCTCTTGCAAATTTTATAACACATAGTGTTTTTTTAATTGATTTAGATAAAGATTATGAGTTTGATTTTACTGAGATTCTTGAATTTTATAAGACATCAGAAAAATATTGTATAAATCATAAACCGGTCAATCTGGCAATGGCTATGGTTTATCGAAGATTAAATGATGCAAAAAAATTAATCTTTCATTTTAGTAGAGTTATTGAAACTAAAAAATTTAATGTTATTGATTTATGTAATTATGGTTATTGGCAATGTTTCGATAAAGAGTGGAGTCAGTCTGATTTTTATAATTATGGTAGATTTGTAGATGAAAACTTAGACATAATTCCACAAAATCAATTAATAGAAATTTCACAAACATCCGGTTCAAAAATTAGGTTAGGTTTTTTGTCTTCAGATATAATTCAAGGTCATTCCATTACTTATTTTTTAAAAACAATTCTTTCAAATTATGATAAAGACAAATTTGAAATTATTTTGCTATTAAGTAATCCAAAAGAAGACCAGTTAACAGAAAATTTTAAGCATTTAGTTGACAAAACAATCAATATATCAAAACTGAACAATACAGACGCAGTCAATCAAGCTAGAAAATTGAAATTAGATATTATCATTGATTTAATGGGCTACACCTCAACACAACGTTTAGAATTGTTTAAAAACAGGATGGCTAAAAATCAAATTATATGGATGGGATACTGTAATACCACCGGATTAAAAAATATGGATTTTATAATTTCAGATCCTAATTTAATTCATTCAGGTGAGGAAAAATATTATAGCGAAAAAGTAATATACTTGCCTAAAATCTGGAACTCACATTGTGGTTATGATTTTGAAAGAGAAGAAAACCCTCCCCCATTTATTAAAAATAAATATTTTACTTTTGGTTCATTTAATAATTTCGATAAAATAAACCCAAGTGTTGTCTCTACCTGGTCAAAAATTTTGAAAAAAATAAATAACTCACAACTAGTTTTAAAAACATCATCAAAAAGACTTGCAACAAAAAGACTTAAAGAGTTATTTCAAAAAGAAGGTGTGCTGGAATCAGTAAAATTTATAGATCGAGCGGAAAAACTTAAAGATCATTTGGATAATTATAATCTTATAGATATCGCCCTTGATACATTCCCTTATAATGGTGTTACAACTTCATTTGAAGCCATCTGGATGGGTGTTCCTGTTATAACAATGACCGGGTATAATTTTAATTCGAGATGTGGGGAGTCTATAAATAAAAATCTAAATATGGAGAGATTAATTGCCAAAGACGAAGATGATTATGTTCAAAAGGTTGTTAATTTAATAAATAATACTGATGATTATATCAGTATAAGAAATTCCATATTTTTGGACGCAATAAAAAGTCCGTTATTTGATACAAAAGATTATTCAAAGAGTTTTTTTGAGGTGCTAGAAGGGATTGTTAAGTAGAAATATTTAATTTCAATATTTAGATTAAGTAATTATAATTTAAATATGACAATCTATGCTTTATCATCAGGTCCAGGCATATCTGGAGTTGCTATCATTAGAATTTCAGGGTCAGATGCATCTAAAGCAATAACTTTGCTCACAGGAAAATCCGTCCCTTTACCTAGAGTCGCTTCTCTTCGGAAAATAAATAATATCAACACTTCTGAACTTATTGATGAAGGCATAATTATATGGTTTCCTGGGCCTGAGAGCTATACAGGTGAAGACATGGTTGAAATTCATGTTCACGGAGGCAAAGCAATTATTTTAGCATTACAAAATGAATTGTCTAATATAGAAAATTTCAGATTAGCTGAACCAGGGGAATTTACCAAAATAGCTTTTCAAAATGGTAAGATTAATTTACTTAAAGCTGAAAGCATAGCTGATCTAATTTCAGCAGAAACTGAAATACAAAGATTGCAGGCTGTGAAAACTATGAAAGGAAAATCAGCTGAAAAATTTGATAATTTGAGAGAAAAGTTATTAAAAATTTTATCCTTTGTTGAAGCAAAAATAGATTTTCCAGAAGAGGATTTACCGGATGAAAATATTCAACTAATTAAAAAAAATTCTACTGAAGTTTTAAATCAAATTGAAAAAATTTTAGACGATCAAAAGGTAGGTGAAATAATACGTGAAGGTTTTAAAATTGCTATTGTCGGTCCAACAAATGCTGGTAAATCCTCACTATTAAATAATTTATCGAATAGAGATGTAGCGATAGTTTCTGAAATTGCAGGAACAACAAGGGATGTAATAGAAACACATTTAAATATTGATGGCTATCCAGTTATTATCTCAGATACAGCAGGTATTAGAAATTCTAAAGATGAAATTGAGAAAAAAGGTATAAAATTATCTTTAGATAGGGCAGAAAATGCTGATTTAAAATTAGTGGTAGTAGATGCAAAAAGTATTGAATTAAAAGGTTTTTTGAATGATTTATTAAAAGATAATGCAATTTTAGTCGTGAATAAGTCAGATCTTATTCAGGGTGAATTAGACACTGAAGTAACAAAATTAGATCATGTTATCGTTTCATTAAAGGAGAACCTAAATTTAGATAAATTAATTTCAAAAATCAAAGACAGATTAAAAACAAAATTTATTATAAATGAAGATATATTAATTACTAGAGAAAGACATAGACAACACTTAGTTCAGTGTTCAGATAATTTAAGAAATTTTTTAGAAAAAAATGGTAAAAAAGATTTTGATAAAGCTGCTGAAGATTTGAGGTTAGCTACTAGACATTTAGGTATGATTGTTGGAAAAGTCGACGTAGAGGAAGTATTAGGTAGTATTTTCAACGATTTTTGCATTGGAAAATAAGAACCTTGTAAAATTTTTTTTCAAATATAAATTCACACCATGAAAAATGAATTTTCATTTGATGTTGTTGTAATTGGAGGTGGTCATGCTGGTTGTGAGGCGGCCGCTGCTTCAGCTCGTCTAGGTGTGAATACTGCTCTGTTTACTCATGATAAAAATACTATTGGTGAGATGTCGTGTAATCCCGCAATTGGTGGTTTGGGCAAAGGTCATTTAGTGAGAGAGATAGATGCATTAGATGGCATTATGGGAGAGATTGCAGATAAATCAGGGATACAATTTAGGTTATTAAATAGAAGCAGAGGACCAGCCGTTAGAGGTCCAAGAACTCAATCTGATCGAAGCTTATATAAGCAATTTATGCAAAAAAAACTTGTAAACTATTGTAATTTAAGCATTTTTTCTGATCCAGTAGTAAAATTTATTTTCTCAAATAATGCTATAAACGGCTTTTTAACATTAAAAGGTAAAGAGATTAAGTGTAGTAAAATAATTTTAACAACTGGTACTTTTTTAAATGGATTGATTCATATTGGTGGTGAGCGCACCCCTGCAGGTAGATATAATGAGAAACCTAGCACTGGTTTAAGTGAACAATTAGAAAAATATAAATTTAAAATAGGAAGATTAAAAACAGGTACTCCACCAAGACTTGATGCAAGGACAATAAATTTCAAAAATTTAGAAAAACAAGCAGCTGATGAAAATCCTTACTTCTTCTCTTTTTTAACTAATTCTACTTCGAATAAACAAGTTTCGTGTTCTATGACTTATACAAATGAAAAGGTACATAAGATTATAGAAAAAAATTTATCTAAGAGTGCAATGTACTCCGGCAGCATACAAGGAGTAGGTCCTAGATATTGTCCTTCAATAGAAGATAAAGTAGTTAAGTTTGCTGAAAAGACAAGACATCAAATATTTTTAGAGCCCGAAGGGCTTGACGACCATATAATTTACCCAAATGGTATATCAACTTCTCTACCTGAGGTAGTACAATCTGAAATACTCAATAATATCAATGGTTTAGAAAGTGTTAAAATGATTAGACCAGGATATGCTATAGAATATGACTATATCGATCCTAGAGAGCTTTTTTTAACACTAGAAACTAAAAAAATTAAAAACTTATATTTAGCTGGTCAAATTAATGGAACTACAGGATATGAGGAAGCTGCAGCCCAGGGTCTTATTGCGGGTGTAAACGCAGCATTATCATTTATTGGTAAAGAACCATTCATTCTTGATAGGTCAGATGCTTATATTGGAGTAATGATAGATGATTTAGTCACAAAGGGTGTTGCAGAGCCTTATAGAATGTTTACATCAAGAGCTGAGTATAGATTAAGTCTAAGAGCAGATAACGCTGATTTAAGACTTACTAACAAAGGGATTAAAATCGGATTAATATCTGATGAAAGAAAATTCAAATTTGAGGATAAATTTGTGAAAATGAGTGAAATTTCATTTCAAATGTCTAGTTTGAGTATATCTCCGACAAAAGCTCAAAAACACGGCATAAAAATCGCGAAAGATGGTATTTTAAGGTCTGCAGAAGAAATTTTGGGCCAAAAGGATGCTAATATGACTAAAATACGTAAAATTTGGCCTGAAATTAAGAATTTTGGCTCTGAAATAGATGAACAGATAGAAATCAATTGTCACTACAGAGGTTATTTAAAGAAGCAAAATGCAGATATCCTAGCATTCAAAAGAGATGAGAATCTAATTATCCCTGATAATATTGATTATGATCAATTTTCTGGTTTATCGAACGAAGTAAAGTCTAAATTCAAGGAAATAAGACCAAAAACTATGGGACAAGCTCTACGAATAGACGGAATTACTCCGGCAGCCGTATATATTTTGTTGTCACATGTAAAAAGAAAGTCTATTAAGCATATAGCTTAATGGATTCGATAATTTCTAAAAATTACTCTAAAATTACAAAATTTAAAGTTTCACGTGAAACTTGTAATGAGCTTGAGAGCCTTATAAGCATGATTCAAAAAAAAAATAAGGAAATTAACATAATTAGTAGAAAAAACTCTGATCAAGGGGTTATAAGGCAAAGACATATTATTGATTCAGCGCAAATAGTTGATTTTATTGATTTAAAAGTAAATACAACCTCAGATTTAGGTTCTGGGGGTGGTATTCCTGGACTAATCATAGCAATCTTAATGAAGAAATTAAAAAAAAGCATGAAAATAAAACTTTATGAAAAAAGTCATCATAAATGTGTTTTTTTAAAAGATGTCTCTGAAAAATTGGAACTAAACACAGAAATAATACAAAAAGATATTTTTAAACTTAGAGATATTGAAACTGGAACGATTATGTCCAGAGCTTTTAAACCAATGCCAATAATTCTTGATTTAGTTCAAAAAAATTTTCGGAAATATAAAAATATTATTTTATTCATGGGCAAAAGTGGGAGAAAAATTTTAAATGAAACTCTTAAAATTTGGGATTTAGACTATGAGGAAAAAAAAAGTTTAACAAACAAAGATTCATTTTTGTTAAATATAAAAAATATGGAAAAAAAAATTTGATGAAAATTATTTCAATCATAAATCAGAAGGGTGGGGTTGGAAAAACAACCACTGTAATTAACCTTGCCTCCGCACTGACACAACAAGGAAAAAAAATTTTAGTTATTGACTTAGATCCACAGGGGAATGCAACAACTGGTCTTGGTTTATCTAATTCAGAAAAATCAGACGAAACTATTTATGGTATTTTAAATGGAACTAGGTCTATCTCAGAGGTAATTAAAAAAACAAAATTTGATAATCTTGATTTAATAACTTCAAATGTCGATTTATCTGGTCTAGAGGTCGAAACAGCCGGGGACAGAGATAGGGCATTTATTCTAAAGGTAAAATTAGCCGCTTATTTAAATGATTCTGGAGCAATATACGATTACATACTTATAGATTGCCCACCATCTCTAAGTTTATTGACAGTGATGGCACTGGTATGTTCAAACTCTCTCTTAGTCCCTCTTCAGACAGAATTTTTTGCGTTAGAGGGTTTAACCCAACTGATGAAAACAATAGATAGAATAAAAATCAATTTAAACCCTGGTTTAGAAATTCAAGGAATACTTTTGACGATGTATGATAGAAGAAATAAATTATCTTCTCAGGTTGAGCAGGAAGCAAGAGATTATTTTAAGGAAAAAGTATATCAAACAGTGATCCCACGTAATGTAAGATTATCCGAAGCACCTTCACATGGTGTGCCAGTTTTAATTTATGATAAAAATTGCCCTGGTAGTAAATCATATTATAGTTTTGCAGATGAATTTATAAACCAAGAAAATCAAATAGGGAGTGCAGCTTAGTGAATAAGATTAAAAAGGGATTAGGTAGAGGATTATCATCATTAATTGGTGAAACTAAGGTAGAGCAAACAACTAACAAATTATCAATCAGTGCGTTGTATCCGAATAAATTTCAGCCAAGAAAAATTTTCGACAAAGATAGTTTGAGTGATTTAGAAAAATCAATAAAGGAGAGGGGTATTATTCAGCCAATAATTGTAAGAAAATCTGATGAAAATTTGAAGTATGAAATTATTGCAGGAGAAAGAAGATGGCTTGCTGCTCAAAAAGCTGGTCTTCATGAGGTACCAGTTGTTGTTACTGAAGCAGATGATTTAAAATCTCTAGAGTTTGCAATTGTTGAAAATGTTCAAAGGAATGATCTTAATCCTTTAGAAGAAGCTCAAGGATATCAAAGATTAATAAATGATTTTTCTTATGATCAAGAAAAAGTATCAAAATTTATTGGTAAAAGTAGAAGTTACATAACAAATTGTTTAAGAATACTAACTTTACCAAGCGATGTATTAGACTTAATAGAAACAAAAAAAATTTCAGCTGGCCATGCAAAAATATTGGTTGGTCTCGAAAATGCAAGTTTTGTTGCAAAAAAAATAATTGAAAAAAAACTTTCAGTTCGTCAATCAGAAACTTTTGTCAAAATTTTTAAAAAGAAAAAAAGTTTAAATATTAAATCTAATGATCCAAATATTCTAAATCTTGAAAAATCGATTTCTGACAAGATTGGCTTAAATGTTTCAATTAAGAATAATAAGAAAAATAAAGGAACGATTACCTTTGTTTATCATGATATTGAGCAACTAAACAAAATAATTGATATTATTAAATCTAATTATTAATTTCTGAACGACTTTTTTCTAAAATAAAGTTTGTAACTATAAGAATTGAATTATTATAATTTTTTTTAATTTCTAACTCAACATTGTTAATATTTTTTATTAGCTCTTTAATTTTTTTAGTTTTCCATTTATTAAGTTGAACTTTTATAATTTCTTTGTCTTTCCAAAAAATAGGTGGTCTAGCTGAGTTTATTGTTTTATTTATATCTTTGTTTTCCTCAAGTTCTATCGCAAGTTTTAAAATTCTTTTTGTTTTAGATAAAAAGGTTCTAAGAATTATTATGCAATCCTCTGTACTATAATTATTTTCATTTAGAATATTTATTATCTTATTTTTATTTTGTGCTAAACAATTATCAATTAGCTCTGATATTTCAAAGTTTTCACTTAAATTGATTAATCTTAAAATTTCTTGAGATGAAATTTTTTTCTTACTTAATGTATAATTTTTTATTTTATTAAGTTCATTATTCAAATTATGTCTATCTCCATTGCATTTATCTACAATGATATTTATGTTTTGTTGGGATATAGGTATATTTTCTTTTTTAAAAAAAATTGTGGTTAATTTAGATAAAGTATCATTATTATCTGGATATGTAGGTATACAAACTAAATCCTCATTTTTTTCAAACAAAGATCTTAGTTTTGATCGTGTTTCTAAAATACCTGCATTTATGATGATAATGATATTTTTTATGTTTCTATTAATCAAATTTTGAATAGTTTCAAAAATTTTATCAGACGCTCTGTTTATTATTATTATTTTGTTACTTTCAAATAATGAACCAGATAATATATTTTCATAAAATGATTCAATTTCATCTTTAATTTGTTTTTCCTCATAATTAAAAACTTTTCCATCATTTTTCGCTAAAATTTGATTAATACAATCAGTTTTTAAACCCTCATTTTTTCCATATAATAGGTGGAAAATTGCTTTATCCGGGATTTTTTTTAATTGGAATGTTTTGTAAATCACTTAATCACAGCCAATCTAAGAATTAGTTTTTCTGATATTGAATTTGCAAGATTTTTTTTAATATTCCGTTCGTAATTTTTTTCTTCATACTTGTCGGTCATTTTTTTAAAATTAAATTTCTCATTTACTGAAAAACTTTCAGAGTCATCATCTTTTTTAATTATAAATGTCGTCACCACATCAGTTTGATAATCAGTTATTGATCCTGCACTATTTTTGGCAAGAACATTTTTTTTATACTTTGTATTAAAAATAACGTTTATGATTTGGTCAGATTCTTCATTGCTAGTTCTTTTTAAATTTGTAGCAATTAAATTATTTACATCTTTATCACCAGAAAAACTTGTTATTACGATTTTGTAATCTACTTTATTTAGTTTTGAGTAAACTGGTGTGTAATCACAGTGGTTTAATAAATTTAAAGATAGAATTATAAAAAAAATCTTTTTTAGCATTAAATTATTATATTCAAAAGTTTGTCTTTAATATAAATCTTTTTTTTTATATTTTTTTGATCAAAATACTTCATTATTTTCTCATCATTCTTAATTATTTGAAAGAGTTTTTCTTCAGTAATATTTGGTTTAGTATGAATAAGACCTCTTTTTTTACCATTAATTTGTATAACAATATTAATAGTATCCTCTTTTAGCATGGAGACATCATATTTAGGCCATTTAAAATTTTTAGCTTTAATAACACTTAAACATTCATTGGCAAAATGGGGAAGAATTGGTGTCATTGCAATTAAAATTTTTTCATAGTTTTCAAAAAGAGTGTGTTTTGCGTATGGTTTATCAATTTGTTTATTCAAAAATGAGTACATCTCATACAAGTTAGCTATAATTTTATTATAACTAAAACTTTCAAGATTATCGTGAACTTTTTTTAAATATTTATTAGTATATTTTATAATCTCATCATCGTAGTCTGCATTATTGTTTTTATTAATTTCATCAACTATTTTTTCATTTAATTTCCAAAGTTTTTGAATAAATTTAAAAGATGAAACAATACCTTCTTCAGACCACTGAACATCTTTTTCTGGAGGACTATCAGATAATATAAAAAGTCTTGCTGCGTCAGCACCATAATTAGCAATGATATTTTCTGGGTCTATCGTATTTTTTTTTGACTTGGACATCGATTCTGATGGACCAACAGAAATTAATTTGGATTTATCTTTTTTGAGATACTTTTTACCATTTATGTTTTCAATCTCTTCTGGACTGATCCAATTATTATCAGGGTCCTTATAAGTTTCATGACACACCATCCCTTGTGTAAATAAACCACTGAATGGTTCTAAAATATTAAAACTATTATTATTATGTGACAATGCTTGCATAAAAAATCTTGAATAAAGCAAATGTAAAATTGCATGTTCTACACCACCAATATATTGATCAACAGGCATCCAGTAATCAATATCATTTTTTTTAAATCCATATTCACTTTCTGTTGGTGAGCAAAATCTTAGATAATACCAAGATGAGCAAACAAAAGTATCCAAAGTGTCAGTCTCTCTAAACATTTTTTTTCCATTTATATTTATTTCTTTCCAATTATTCTGACTATCAAGCGGATTACCTTTAGTATTTAATTCTATATTTTCTGGCAATTCAACTGGCAACATCGATTTGGGAATTGGATGAACTTTTCCATTTTCGTCATATGCAATAGGAATAGGGCATCCCCAATATCTTTGTCTTGATACACCCCAATCTTTTAATCTAAAATTGATTTGTTTTTTTCCTAATTTTTTTTCTTCTAAAATTTTAATTGTTTCAATTATAGAATTCTCTGGTGCTTTAAGACCATTAAGAAAATCTGAATTAATTAATACACCTGCACCTGGATATGCCTCATCAAGTACTTTAAAATTTTCATCTTGGTCATCTGGTCGAACTACAGTCTTTATTTCGAGATCATATTTTTTTGCAAAGTCGTAATCTCTTTGATCATGCGCTGGACAACCAAAAACAGCACCAAATCCATAATCCATTAAAACAAAGTTAGCGAAATAAACAGGCACTTTTTGTCTTGGGTTGAGAGGATTTACAGCAACAAGATTTGTTTTAAACCCAATTTTTTCACCAACTGCTATAGCTTCTTCTGTAGTACCGGTTTTCGTACACTCTTCCTTGAAACTCAAAAAATCCTGGTTATCGCTAAAAAATTTAGAGACTTCATGGTCTACTGATAATGCCAAAAAAGAAAAACCAAAAAGTGTATCTGGCCTGGTAGTAAAACACTTAATATTTTTAACAGGTAAGTTTCCCTCAATTTTAAAATCAATCTCGCATCCAAAAGATTTTCCAATCCAGTTTTTTTGCATTGTTTTTACTTTGTTTGGCCAGTTATCTAATTTTTCCAAACCATCTAACAACTCCTGAGAAAATTTAGATATATTAAAAAACCATTGGCTCAATTTTTTTCTCTCAACAATAGCTCCAGATCGCCAGCCTTTACCATCTATAACTTGTTCATTTGCAAGAACAGTTTCATCTACTGGATCCCAATTTACGTAATTTTCTTTTCTGTAAACAAGTTTTTTTTCAAATAATTCTAAGAAAAAGGCTTGTTGATGTTTATAATAATCTTTGCTGCAAGTTGAAATTTCTCTATCCCAATCAATCGATAAACCGAGTTTTTTTAATTGAGTTTTCATATTTGATATGTTTGTTTCCGTCCATTTTTTTGGGTCTAGATTATTTTGTTTTGCAGCATTTTCAGCGGGCATACCAAATGAGTCCCATCCCATAGGGTGTAGGACATTAAATCCTTGTAGAGACTTATAACGAGCAAGAACATCACCTATAGTATAATTTCTTACATGGCCCATATGAATTTTTCCTGATGGATAAGGAAACATTTCAAGACAATAAAATTTTTTTTTCGAAGTATCAGTTTTTACTTTGAAACTTTTATTTTTTTCCCAATAACTTTGCCATTTTGTCTCTACCGATTTGAAATTGTATCTGCTCATTACAAGTGATGTTTAATCTTTAGAAACTATTATTGTTCATTATTCTGGAGATGACATACGATAAGGGTTATAATTTTTATCTTTTGATATTTTTTTATAGACAGCAGCCTTTGCTAGAATTTTTTTTGTAATTTCTTTTTTAAGTTGTCCATCTTGTTTATTAATTTTACAATTCGTTGTATCTATGCATTTTTTGTAAAAAATATCTACATCGATTGCATCTGATCTTATTTCATTACTTAAAAATCTTATCGTAATTTTAATTGCCTCTCCAGTACTACCTTGTTCAGAATACCAATCAGTGATTATAATACCACCACTATAATTTGCAGAGGTTAGTGGCATAAAATCTAAAACATCAAGTGATGCTCGCCATAATTCATTTGAGCTTGCAAATTCAAAGTTTGTACCTTTTCCACGACCTCCTATAGCATCATTAATTCTAAAGCCTTTTCCCTCTTCTAAATTTTTCTTAACTCTTTCTCTTGGGTCAGGTGAAATTTTTCTCGCATCTCCTGGTTTAAAGAAACCTTCTTTGGCACATGAAGTTAAACTTAAAGATATGATTACAATTAAGACAAATTTTATGTTTTTGACTATTTTGAACATTAAAGTTTTTAAAATGAAATTAAAATAAATATACATCTAAATATTAATTATTTGAAAATATTCATTTAAATTGTGTTGCATAATTACAACACCATTCAAATTTATTAAAAAAAACAGGAAAATTTCAAGTTTTTAGAGCTAAAAATGATAATTTGCTCATGTTTATTATTAATAATCAAACAATTACAAAGGAGTAATTAATATGAACAATTTAAAGAAAATCGGATTATCAGCGTTAGCTGGTTCTCTGGCGACAGTTGCTGCTCATGCTGCTGAATTTTCAGTATCAGGTAGCGCGTCGATAACTATGGACAGACCACACCAAAATGGAGGAACAACAGGTAACGATTTCTCAATGGGTGATAGTCTTGGTTTCAACGCAAGCGGCGAGACAGACAATGGTCTTGGTGTAGCTGTTTACTATGAAATCGATAATGGTGCATTAGATGACTACGACATGACACTATCAGGTGACTGGGGATCATTAAAGTTTAATGGTTCAGGTTCATCATCTGCTTTCGGTGCTGTAGATGACGTAATGCCAAATGCTTATGAAGAGTCTTGGGATGTTACAGACACAGACGGAGCAGCGACTACTGGTTCACCTCAGGTGATTGGTGGTGGCGGTGGAGCTAACATGTTTATCTACACGTCTCCAAGTGTTGCGGGTGCAACTTTAACAGTTGCTTACCAAAACTCTGGTGGAAGTGATGCTGCTGCATCTTACACTGACTACGCAATCGCGATGAGTCCTGAAATGGTTGAAGGTTTAACCGTTGGTTTTGCAGTTTCTGACAATGAAGTTGCTGCTGGTGGTAAAAACTCAAACAAAACTACTGGATACGTGAAGTATGCGACAGGTGGAGTAACAGTTGGTTACCAATTCTCAGAAGAAGACCATGACACTAAGTCATCAAGTAAAGAGTCAACTGGTTGGGGTATCACGTACGCAGTAAATGATGATATGTCAATTGGATATCACACACATACTATGGAGTTTGATACAGCTAATAGTACTAATGACCAAGAGTCTACTGGTATTTCTGCTTCATACACTATGGGTGGAATGACACTTGGTGGTGCTATCAACGAAACAGATAACTCGAGAGGTACAGCTGCAAGTGACTTTGAGTCATACGAGTTTAACCTTTCATTTGCATTCTAATTTAATTAGAAACCAAATTTAAAAGAGGCCCCTTTTTAGGGGCCTTTTTTTTTATTTAAAATATGAAATTCCTGCAATACTAGAGATATTTGTTAACTCAATTTTTTTTAAATTTTTTTTGGATATACCACCCAAGGCAACAACTTTTTTTTTTGTATATTTATCTAAAATTTTAAACTTATTTAATCCTAAGTAATTTTTGTTTTTTTTAAATACTGAAGATATAAAAATATTTTGTACTTGTTGAAGTTCTTTTATTCTAATTTCTTTAAGATTGTGAGCAGATCCTACAACAGCGAAATTAAGGAAAGTAGAATATGCCAAATGATTAAAATTTTTATTAAAAGAGGGTATATAAACTCCATCTAGTCCAAGTTTTAATGCTAATTTAAAATTATTAGCTAAAAAAAATTTATTTCCTTTTTTCCTTAAAAAATTTTTAAGCTTTATAAGTTTATCTATATTGATATTTGAAGAAGAATAATTTCTATAAATAATTATTGTTTCCTTATCTTGTTTTTGTAAATTATTTGTATCAAGAGAATTTATAAAGTAATATTTGGTAAATAATTTAATATGCATCAAACTGTTCAAAATTTAATTAATATTAAAGAAGAAATAAACTCCAATATTTCTAATAAAAAAAATTATAAAGTACCAAAAATTATAGCTGTTTCAAAGACTTTCGGCATGGATAAGATATTACCATTAATTGAATATGGACACCTAGATTTTGGTGAAAACAAAGTTCAAGAGGCAATCGAAAAATGGAGTGAAACCAAATTAAGTAACAATAATATAAAGTTACACCTTATTGGAGGGCTTCAAACTAACAAAGTTAAATTAGCTGTAAAATTATTTGACTACATTCACTCTGTAGATAGTGAAAAACTTGCAAAAAAAATAGCTGATGAACAACAAAAACAAAAGAAAAAAGTAAGAGTTTTTATTCAGGTAAATATTGGAAATGAGGAACAAAAATTTGGGGTGAATAAATCGTCCGTGGCAGAATTTTATTCTTGTTGTAAAACCCTGAATTTAGAGGTCGTGGGGTTAATGTGTATTCCACCGTTAAATGAGCCATCAGAAATTTTTTTTAAAGAAATGAATGAATTAAATAAAAAGTTAAATTTTGATGAGTTAAGCATGGGGATGTCTTCAGACTATTTAAATGCAATACAAAATTGTGCTACATATGTAAGAATTGGATCTAACATATTTGGCCAAAGAAATTAAATAATTTTTATTTTTGTTTTTTTGTTAATTAATTTTAATATTATTAAAAGATCTTTTTTTTTGATGCCTATACAACCCAGTGTCGGTTTATAATCATTTGTCAGGTGAATAAAAATACAGCTACCTTTAAATTTTATGGGTTTTAAATAATTATATTTAATTGGTATCAATAAATCATAGTTATGATCTTTTCTGTAAAGCTTTTCACATTTAATCCTTTTTTCAAGTTTAATTAACTTATTATAATTTTTAAGATCGAATGGATCATCGCACCATGCCATATTTCTTTTAATTTTAATACACTTCAATTTAGTAGATGGTTTTTCAAACCTATCAGATCTGTAGTATAAATTTTCAATTCCGAAACAACCAATTGGAGTTTTTTTATCTCCCTCTTTTTTTTTTTTACTTTTACCATTTTTACCAATAGAGCACCTGAATCTAAAATCGTCCACTTCAAGAGTGTGTTTATTTTTTAAGTAAATTATCATATTCTATAGTTAGATGAATAATCATAATCTTATAATTTATGAATTTGATGAACTATATAAGATTTTAGTTGAAATTAAAAAAGATATAAATCTTAGTTTTGAAAAGGCAAATAAACAAAAACTAACTGATCTAAATTCTAAAGCCAATTATTTAGTATTTACTAAAAAAGAAATACCAGGTCTAAATAATCAAATAGTTTTTAACGATTTTCCTATACCAATTTTTAAACTACTAGAAAAAATTAATATTGAATTTATTAAAAAAAAATTTCACGAACAATCTGATATCACAATTGGTAATTATAATTTTAATTTGAATTCACGTGTAATGTCTTTTGGAGAAAATAAACTTAAACTTACAGAAAAAGAGATCAATTCAATAGTATATCTTTTTAAAATTGCAAAAGAAGTCAAGATACAAGAATTACAAACCCAAGTTTGGGGATATCAATCTCAATTAGAAACTCATACAGTTGAAACACATATTTATCGTTTGAGAAAAAAAATTTCAAAAACTTTTAATGATGAAGATTTTATAATTAGTAAAAAAAATGGTTACAAAATTAAAAAAGAAAAATAGATTTGCTAAAGATCTTTTTTCAAGAAAATATAAGCCTAGAGTAATTAAACCTAAAAAAGGTAAAGGAAGTTTTAAAAGAATAAAAAATTAAAGTCTTGCGCCAATTTGTTGAATTACTTTTGATGATAACTTGGTTGCTTGTTCTAAACATTTTTTAGTAGACAAATTATTTATAAAACCATGTAAATAACCAGCCGCAA
Source organism: uncultured Pelagibacteraceae bacterium (assembly GCA_902624465.1). Taxonomy (GTDB): domain Bacteria; phylum Pseudomonadota; class Alphaproteobacteria; order Pelagibacterales; family Pelagibacteraceae; genus Pelagibacter. The sequence continues at coordinate 82,342 of CACNXP010000001.1, forward strand.
AAAGGTCTCCAGCACCTGTTAAATCTTTAATTGTGAGATTTTTATTTGCTTTTATTTCAGTGATTTCATCACCATTAATTGAAATTGCACCTTTTTCTCCACGAGTAATTACAACATGTTTTTTTATTTCTTTCGCAAAAGTTATGACTTCATCGAAATTTTTAGTATTGATTAATGCCATTATTTCACTTTCATTTGCGAAAGTTAAATCTAATTTTTTTTTTACTAAGTCTAAAAAATTTTGTTTATGTCTTTCTACACAAAAGAGATCTGATAACGACATTGCAACTTTATTAGAATTAGAAATTGCTTTTTCAAATGCTTTTTTTGGTTCACCTTCGTCCCATAAATAACCTTCTAAAAAAATTAATTCACTTTTTTTTATAATTTCTTCGTCCACATCATTTTCATCAATTTTTCCTGCTATTCCTAAAAAAGTACACATTGTCCTCTCAGAGTCTGGAGTAACTAAAATCAGACAAGTACCTGTAGGAAGAGTCTCTCTTTTCTTTTTATAGAAATATTTAACATTTTCTTTTTTAAGTCCCGCCTCATATTTTGCCCCAAAAATATCATCAGATATTTTTCCGATAAAACCAACATCATTTTTAAGCTGTGATAAACCAACTATGGAGTTAGCAACTGACCCTCCTGAAATAGATTTTTCAATTTTTAAAGTGCCTAAAAGATTTTTGAATTCTATTTCATCAAAAAATAACTTCATTGTACCCTTCGTAAGATTATTTTTTTCAATAAAATTTTCATCAACTTTACAAATTACATCAACTATAGCATTTCCAATCCCGAGTACTCTCATTTTATGCTTTCTTTGTTTTAATTGGTTTTTTTCGTTTAGGATAGCAACTAGTGCAAATTTTACAAGTTACCCCATAACATTCCCTAGCCTTACAATATTCTCGTCCATAATATATGATTTGAAGATGGAGTTTATTCCAACTTTTTTTTGGAAATAATCTTTTTAAATCTTCTTCAGTTTGAACAACGTTCTTTCCATTTGTTAAACCCCACCTTTGAGCTAATCGGTGTATATGTGTATCAATTGGAAACGCAGGATACCCAAAGCCTTGAGACATGACAACGCTAGCTGTTTTATGACCTACCCCTGGTAAATTTTCTAATTCTTCAAACGTTTTTGGAACTTTACCATTGTGTTTATCAATTAATATTTTTGATAGGTTGTAAATACTCTTCGCTTTAATTCTAAAAATACCAATTTTTTTGATTAATTTTTCAATTTTTTTTCTTCCTAATTTTACAAAATGAATTGGTTTATAATACTTCGGATAAATGTTTTTAGTCACATTATTTACATTGACATCAGTACATTGTGCAGAAAGAAGTACAGAAATTAATAAAGTAAAAACGTTTTTGCTGTTTAACGGGACTGTTATTTTTGGGTACGTTTTATTTAAAATCTTAAAAATTATTTTCGCTCTTTGTACTTCATTCATTATCTAAAATTCATCATGTCTCTCATTGAATAAAGACCTGGTTTCTTCTTCATTAACCAACTGGCTGCCGATAGTGCTCCTTCAGAGTAAAGAGCCCTATCAAAAGCTTCATGATTTAAAGTGATTATTTCTTTGCCACTTGAGAATTTTACCTCATGCTCACCAATAATCTCACCTCTTCTAATAGAATTGAAATTAATTTTGTTTCCATAGGGAAATGATTTTTTATTTAAGAACTTTTTTCCTATTAAGGTATAAAAGCTTTTATTTTTCCCTGTTGCTATCCCTCTACCCAACATCAATGCAGTGCCTGAAGGATAATCTTTTTTATGTTTATGATGAATTTCAAACACCTTACTTAAAAAATTTTTACTCAGTGAACCTGAGGCAATTTCAGTCAAATACATTAAGAGATTAATACCTAAACTCATATTTCCAGCCTTTAAAATTGGTATTTTTTTTGAAAATCTTTTAATTAAATAATCCTCTTTTTTTGTGAATCCTGTTGTTCCCACAACTACTCTTTTTTTCAATTTAGATGCTATTTTTAATACCTCCAAGGTACATTTAGGGACTGTAAAATCTATTATTAGATTTGCTTTTTTGAATGCATTTTCATTATTAACATCTATTTTGATACCATTAATTCTTTTGTTTATCTCATTGCTTTCTGTTAGAGAAACAACCTTAAAATTTTTACTTAATTTTGCAGATTTTATTATCTGTTGCCCCATACGTCCCATGCATCCTGTGATAGCTATATTAATCTTTTTCATGATTTCTTATTTCATTTACTTAATTTGTTTTCAAACTCTTTTTTTAATTTTTTCACTACATTTTCCCAAGAAAAGTTTTCACGAACAAATTTACTTCTTACATTTTTTTTTTCATCAGGTTTATTAATAATATTACTCAAAATTTCAATTAATGAGTCAAGTTTTGGAGAAAGAGAATATCTGTCGTTTATTTTTTTTTCTTCACTTTCAATTTTAAAACCCATACATTTATCAAAATAGTCATCAGTAGATCCTTTATTTGTTACAACTATTTGTGTGCCACAAGCAGCAGCTTCTAGAGGTGTCAGGTTAAACCCTTCAGCTATATATGGAGATACGTAGCAATCTGTAATTGAGTAAATGCCTCTTAATTCATTAAAGTTTAGATTCTCTGAAATAATAATAATATCATTATACATTTCATCATTAAAAATTTTGTATTTTTTACTAAAATTTGAATTAAAAACTTTCTTAATAACTTCATTTGCTTTTTTGTCATATAAAGTGCTTTGATCTTTTAAAATTAGTTTAAGATTTTTATTTTTCTTTTTTAGTATTCCATACGCAGCAATTAAAGTTTCAACACCTTTGTTTGTAAACATTGCACTTATATTCGTTAAAACAAAATCATCAGTTTTTATTTTATATTTATTTCTTAAAATTGTTTTTTCATCAAAAGAAATTGAACCAAAAGTATCTAAATCGATACCATGAGGAACAACTATAATCTGGTCTTCTCTGAAACCAATATCTAAAAAGCCTTTTTTGGACCAGTTAGAAGGTGTGTGTATAAAAAAATTATTTTCTTTTTTAAGTTGAGCTGGTTCGCCATTTATATAATTCTTTTTATTAAGATTTCTATATTCTGTAGTTCCAAATACGAATAATAACTTAGAATTAAATTTTGTATCAAAATTAAAAGGTGCTGAAATTCTATAAGTTAAATCGTATTCAATATCTTTTGAAGGTGGTTGGATTTCATTGATTATATTTTTGATTTCATCTTTTAAACCACTATCATTTTTTTTAGAGTTCCAATTTTTATCAAAGAAAGGAATATCTTTAAAATATATATTCGAAGTTTTTATTAATTCTTTTATCTGCCATTGATTAACCAAGGCATATGAGTGGTTAATACCACGCCAACCCTCAATAAGAATATTCATTTAGTTTATTCAGATATAAAATATGAAACTATCACAATAGATGTGACAATTATAGACCAAATAAGGAAATTATAAAAAAATTGTTTTGATTTCGAATTTGATCTTAAAAAGCTAGGAAGTACTAAAATTAAAACTGCTATAAGAAAAATAGCAGGAACTATTTCTTCTAATCTCATTATTTAACCATTCCAGAAATTTTTAGCTTTTTGAAAAAATTTTTTTATACTTGGGTTTGATTTTTCATTTTCTATTTTTCTAAATCGTTCTAACAAATCTTTTTGTTCTTTATTTAAGAATACTGGTACTTCAGTTTTAACTTGAACATATAAGTCACCAAAATCACCTCTTCGCATGAATGGCATACCTTTACCTTTTAATCTAAATTGTTTACCATCTTGGGTTCCATCTGGAATTTTGATTTTTGCTTTTTTTCCATCAATTGTGGGTATTTCTATCGTTGTGCCAAGAGCTGCATCAGCAATTGAAATTGGGAACTCAAAAAATAAATTTACATCAGATCTTTTAAATAATTCATGAGATTTAACATTAATAAATAAATATAAATCACCACTAGTACCCCCCCTAGTCCCAGCCTCACCTTTGCCAGCAAGTCTTATTCTCGTACCATCATCTACACCTTTGGGTATTGTTACAGATACTTTTTTGTTTGTTTGTTTATTTCCTTGTCCATTACAATCCCCACATGGATTGGTAATCTCCTCACCACTTCCTGCACACTGAGGACAAGTTTGTTGAACTGTAAAGAAACCTTGATTAGATCTAACTCTTCCATTTCCTCCACAATAGGTACATCTATCTGGACTTGAGCCTGGTTTAGAACCATTTCCTTTACAAGTATTACATTTTTCAGACGTAGAGAATTGAATGTTTTGTTTTTTTCCAGTGTACGCCTCCTCTAGTGTAATTGATAAATCATATCTTAGATCTGAACCTCTGTTATTTGAGCTTCTTCTTGAACTTCTTCTGCCTCCACCACCAAAATCTCCAAAAAAATCTTCGAAAATATCAGAGAAATCTGCACCACTAAAACCACCAAAACCGCTAAAACCACCTCTACCACCGCCACCATTTTCAAATGCAGCATGTCCAAAGTTATCGTAGTTTTCTTTTTTTGATTTATCAGAGAGCACACCATAAGCCTCACTGGCCTCTTTAAATTTATCTTCCGCAGATTTATCCCCAGGATTTTTGTCAGGGTGATATTTAACAGCTAATTTTCTGTAGGCTGATTTTAGTTCGTCAGGGCTTGCGCTTTTACTCACTCCTAAGACATCATAATAATCTCTTTTAGCCATGTATATAACCTGGACAAATAGATGTCAGTTAAGCGCTTTTTTCTTTATTCTCGTCTTTTACTTCCTCAAAATCCGCATCAACAACATTATCGTCTTTATTTCCTTTTTCATCTTTTCCATCATCTTTGGTAGAATCTGGTTTTGTGCTTTGTTGTGACTTGTAAATAGCTTCTCCTAGTTTCATTGAAGCTTGTACCAATGCCTCTGTTTTCTTCTTAATATCCTCAATATTTTCACCTTTAAGAGATTCCTTTAATGCATTTGACCCATCTTCAATTGCTTTTTTCTCTGCATCTGAAACTTTAGATCCATGCTCTTTTAGATTTTTTTCGGTTGAATGAATTAAAGTGTCTGCTTGGTTTCTTACATCCACGGACTCTCTTTTTTTCTTGTCTGCTTCTTTGTTTGTTTCAGCATCTTTCACCATTTTTTCAATTTCTTCATCACTTAATCCACCAGAAGCTTGAATTTGAATCTTTTGTTCTTTGCCGGTACCTTTGTCTTTTGCGGACACATTCACAATTCCATTAGCGTCTATATCAAAAGTGACTTCAATTTGAGGAACTCCTCTTGGAGCTGGAGCAATACCAACTAGTTCAAAATTACCAAGTAATTTATTATCTGTTGCCATCTCTCTTTCACCTTGTAGAACTCGAATAGAGACAGCTGGCTGGTTATCCTCTGCAGTAGAAAACACCTGGCTTTTTTTTGTAGGTATAGTTGTATTTTTTTCAATAAGTTTTGTAGATACACCGCCTAGAGTTTCAATTCCTAGGGATAATGGTGTTACATCTAATAAAAGAACATCTTTTACATCACCTTGTAAAACACCAGCTTGAATTGCAGCACCCATTGCAACCACTTCATCTGGATTAACACTTTTGTTTGGTTCTTTACCAAAGAAATTTTTTACCTCAGAAATGACTTTTGGCATTCTAGTCATACCTCCGACCATTACCACTTCATCAACTTCGCTAGCTGAAATTCCGGCATCTTTCAAAGCAGTTTTACATGGTGGAATAGTTTTAGCTATTAAGTCCTCAACTAAAGCTTCTAACTTAGCTCTAGTCATTTTTAAATTAATATGTTTAGGACCAGTTTTATCAGCAGTTATAAATGGTAAATTAATATCTGTTTGTTCAGCTGCTGAAAGTTCAATTTTTGCTTTTTCAGCTGCCTCTTTTAATCTTTGTAATGCTAACTTATCAGTTTTTAAATCAATACCACTATCTTTTTTGAACTCAGAAATTAAATATTCTACCACAGCATTGTCAAAATCTTCCCCACCTAAAAAAGTATCACCATTTGTAGATTTTACCTCAAAAACTCCATCACCTAATTCAAGAATAGATACATCAAATGTTCCACCACCTAAATCGTAAACTGCAATTTTTTTATTTTGTTTTTTATCTAAACCATAAGCTAGTGAAGCTGCAGTTGGTTCATTGATGATTCTTAAAACCTCTAACCCAGCTATTTTTCCAGCATCCTTTGTAGCTTGTCTTTGTGCATCATTAAAATATGCAGGGACTGTTATTACTGCTTTTGTAACAGCTTGACCTAAATATTTTTCAGCAGTCTCTTTCATTTTTTGGAGAATAAAAGCAGAAATTTGTGAAGGTGAATATTTTTCTCCTTTAGCTTCAATCCATGCATCACCTTTTTCAGAATTTACAATTTTAAAAGGTGCAGCTTCAATATCTTTTTTAACAGTTGGGTCTTCAAAATTTCTACCAATCAATCTTTTAACTGCAAAAATTGTATTTTCAGGATTTGTTACTGCTTGTCTTTTAGCAGGTTGTCCTATTAATTTTTCTTTTTCTTCAGTAAAAGCAACAACCGAAGGTGTAGTCCTTGCACCCTCTGCATTTTCTAAAACTTTTGCCTGGCTTCCTTCCATAATAGCCACACAAGAGTTTGTTGTTCCTAAATCTATTCCAATTATTTTGCTCATATTAGTTATTTATTCTCCTCATATAGGGTTGAAATTGAATTCTACAAGTTCATTTAAATATTATTTACCTCCAGAATTTTCTTTATTTTCCTCATTTTTTTCGTCTTTTTTTTCACTTTTCTTGGCCACGCCCACTAGAGCCGGTCTCAATAATCTATCTTTAATTGTAAATCCTTTTTGTATTTCTTGAACAATTGTTCCGGGTTCTTTTTGATCATCTTCTATTTCAATCATTGCCTGGTGAAAGTTTGGATCAAATTTTTTATTAAGACATTCAATAGGCCTAATTTTGTTTTTTGAAAAAATTGAAATTAAATCTTTATTAATAATGTCAAAATGCTCGAGTGTCTTTTTTAAAGCTTCAGTATCCTTTAAAGTTTCATCTTTTAATAAAATTTGTTTTGATCTTTCAAGATTATCTATCAAATTTAGAGCTTCTCTTGCAAAAGAAAACCCTCCATATTCAAAAGCATCTTCTTTCTCTTTTTCAAACCTTCTTCGTTGGTTCTCCATTTCAGCAAATGACCTTGCAAGTTTATCCTCTAACTCTAAAATTTTCTCTTCTGGTGTTTTTTCTTGTTCTTGGTCTTGTTCTTTATTATTGGTTTCTAAATTTTCAGTTTTTTCATCTTGATCTAAATCTTTTTGATCTTTCTCAGATGCTTTGTCTGTATTTTCATGGTTTTGATCTTTTTCCATATGGACATATATGGTAAGAAAAAATCAAATTTCCAGATGTTAAAAAAAAAAATTAAACAACTCCTTATAGGTACAAATAACAAAGGTAAATTAAAGGAAATAAGAGATTTATTACCAGCTAATATTAAAACATTTCCTACCTCAAAGTTTAATTTAAAGAGCCCTAGAGAAACAGGCAAGACTTTTAAAGAAAATTCTCTCATCAAATCTCAATATTTTTCAAAAAAAACAAATCTAATATGCTTGGCTGATGACTCTGGATTAGAAATTGATATTTTAAACAAAAAACCAGGAATCTATTCAGCAAGATGGGCTGGAAAAAATTTGAATTTTAATAAGGCAATTCAAAAAGTTTATAGGGCATTAGATAAAAAAGATAAAAATTGGAGAAATAAAAAAATTAATGCCAGGTTTGTTTGTGCTTTATCCATAAGTGATTTAAATAAAAAAATTGCTTGTGTTGTTGGAAAAGTTGAGGGGTATATCTCCAAAGAACCCAAGGGCAAGAATGGGTTTGGATATGATCCAATATTTATTCCTAAAAATAAAATAAAAACATTTGGAGAGATGAAACCATCTCAAAAGTATAAATTAGACCATAGGTCTGATGCTTTTAAGAAGATTAGAAAATTTCTTTAATTTCTCCCTCATCAATTTTATAAAAGTTTAATCTATGATTAATTTTGTTATTTTTAACATCAAAAATTCCAATTTTACCTTTAAAAGAATTTTCTTTTTTAAAAATATTTTCTATATCTGAAAAATCAGATTTAAGAGATAAGTAATAAATCAAACCTAAAAGATCATAACTTAATAAGCTTAGATGATTTGGTTTTGAATTGTAGGTATCTGTAAATTTTTTATTAAATGCCTCTAAATTTTTTTTGTTGATTGAGGGATAATATAAAGGCTGGATATCTCCCTCTAAAAATAAACTCTCATCAAACCATTGATTAAGAGTTATAAATAATTTATTTTTTGGTGATACATCGGTGTAGATAAGAGAAGTAATTACACTTTTTAGATTTTCATCAAAATCAGATATAATAACTGAATCAAAATTTACACTTCCAATTGTATATTTTTTCTCTAATTTCTTGATTTGTTCTTCTTTGTCTAATAAATCTGAGTTTTCAATTCTTGAAATTTCATTAGCCAAGTTTTGTTTTCTCACCTCATAATTTGTTATTTTTTCGATTTGCTTTGTTAGTTTAGTTGGTTCACTGTCATAAGAGTATTGTTTAGAAATTTTGATTTTCGATTGTTTTATGGCTTTTTTTATTTCATTTTTATAATCAAGGTCAGGTGTTAAAAAGATTGTTTTTTTTGCCTCACTTAATTCTAAAAAATTCTTAATTGCATTTAACTGCGATAAAGAATTTACTCCGCTGCTTATCACATTTTTTGGTAGATCATTGGTTTTATTTGTTAATGATAAAAAAACTACATTTTGAATTTCATCTAAATATATCAAACTTTTAAAAAAAATTGGTCCAATAAAAATCTTTATCCCTCTATTTTTTAACTTTGTAGCTGATTCTAAAGTTTGATTAGGATCAATACCAGTGTCCATAGGATAAATTTCAATATTGTCCGTTCCAATATCATTTAAGGCCATTCTGGTTGATTTAATTATTGATTTTCCTAATTCTTTATATTCACCAGATAAAGGTGCAAGAAGCCCAATTTTAATTTTTTCACTTTGTGAAAACGCAAATGAATGATTTGTTAGGTAAATAATTATTAATGTTAAAATAATTCTAAAAATTTTTATCATTTTAATGATACTATAATATTTTAATACTAAATATGATTGAAAATTTAAAATCTGCTGATAGAGTGTTCAAAAAAAGTCTATATTTAGTCTCAACTCCAATTGGTAATTTAAATGATATTAGTCTTAGAGCCATAGAAACTCTCAAAATTTCAGATTACATTTTGTGTGAAGATACTAGAATTTCTAAAAATTTGTTAGAAAAATATCAAATCAAATCAAATTTAATCGCCAATCATAAATTTAATGAAAAAAGAAATGTTGTTAAAATTATAAAGTTAGTTAATCAAGGATCACTTATTTCTCTAATTTCAGACGCTGGCACCCCAGGCATTTCTGATCCAGGTTTTATATTAGTTAATGAGTGCATTAAAAATAATATAAATATTATTCCTATACCTGGTGCTTCTGCTGTTATATCAGCAGTTTCAATATCAGGGTTTTCAGAAAAGTTTTTCTTTTACGGATTTTTTCCTGAAAAGGACAAAATATTAAAAGAGGATTTGGAAACTTTATCAAAATTAAATAGTTCAATTGTTTTTTTTATTTCTCCAAAGAAAATTAATAAAATTATTCCTTTAATTAAAAAAAATTTTATGGGTAGAAAAATCTTAATTTGTAGAGAAATGACAAAGTTTTATGAGGAGTATAAAAGATCAAAAGTTGAAGATTTAGAGCCATTAAAGAGTAATTTAAAAGGTGAATTAACCATTGTTATATCAGAAAAAATTCATGACAAAAAAGCTTCACAAACTTTGGATGAATCAGATAAAAGATTGATTAGAAGAATGATAAATAAACTAAGTATTAAAGAAATAACAGATTTAATAATTTGGAAAAATAATATTTCAAAAAAAATTATCTATAATTATTGTTTGAAAATTAAAAATGAAAAATAAAATTCTCATCGTACTTTTTTTTGGTTTGATTTTAAATGGATGTGCAGGTGTATCTTCTTCAGGAATTTTTGGAACAGGTGTAAGTGTGGCTATCGACCCGAGATCTTTGGGAACTCAGATAGATGACTCTTTAATGCAAAAAAATTTAACGGCGAGAATTTTACTAATGAATAAAAATTATCTTTTATCAGTAAAATCAAAAGTTCTAGATGGTAGAATTTTTTTAACTGGAAAAGTTGATGAACCAGAGGAAAAATTAAAATTAACTAAAATTGCATGGGAAACCGATGGAGTAAGGTCAGTTAGAAATGATATTAAAATAAAAGAGGCATTTAATTTTAAACAATCAGCTAAAGATTTGTTAATAACCTCACAATTAAGAACTGCATTAATTTTAAATAAAGAAATTAAGGCAACTAACTATCAAATAGATACCTATAAAAAGAAAATTTATATTTACGGAATTTCACTCACAAAAGATGAAAAGGATCTTGTGATTACAGAGGCAAAAGAAATTTTAGATGTTGATGATGTGATTGCTAGTATTTTGTTAGTAGATAATTTGAGAATTAAAACTAACTAATTTTTTTTATAATCAATTACATCAGCTGAATAAGCTGCAATAGAAGCTAAATTTAAAATATCTGACGTTGATGATCTTAAAGGTGCTATCTCAATAGGTAAACCCAAACCAATTAATAAAGGTCCAATTACCTTTGCTCTACTCATTGACTTAATCATCTTATATGAAATAGCAGCACTATGTTGGCTTGGCATAATTAAAACATTTGAGTTACCAACTATTTCTGAAAACGGATAAAGTTCTTTATACATTTCCTCTAAAGCAACATCTGGCTGCATCTCACCATCAAATTTAAAATCAACTTTTTCATTTTTTAAAATTTCAACAGCATCACTCAGTCTTTTTGTTCTATCTGTAGCTGGCTCTCCAAAAGTAGAGTGAGATAAAAAAGCAACTTTCGGATCAAAACCAAATAATTTTGCAACCCTAGCTGCTGATTTTGCCATTTCAGCCAATTGTTTTGCGTCTGGATATTCTATTACCGATGTATCGCAAATAAAGATTGTTTTACCCCGATTTACAACTAGGTTTAATCCGAACATAATTTCTCCTGGTCTAGGATCAACAACTTTGATAATTTTTTCTAGTGAAGATGAATATCTTCTTGTATTTCCAGTTATCATTGCATCTGCATCTTGACATGCAACCATACATGATGCCCAAATAACTCTATCGTTTCTTACAAGTCTATCACAATCCCATTCCAACATTCCCTTTTCTCTTTGAAGTTTTTTAAATAAATATTTTACATATTTTTCTCTTTTAGTGGTGTCTTTTGAGTTTACAATCTCAATATCAAAATTTTCATTGTAACCTATTTTTTTTATTTGATTTTTAATAAGTTCCTCTTTTCCGACTAAAATTGGTATTCCTAAGTCAGAGTTTTTAAAAGCAATTGCAGCCTTAAGTGTATTTTCATCTTCACCATCAGCAAAAACAACTTTTTTTTGTTTTTTCTTTATATAACTATTTACACCTTGCATAATTGTTACAGTTGGATCTAATCTTTGTTTTAGTTGGTCTTTATAGATTTCAAAATTATCAATTTTCTTTCTTGCCACTCCAGTTTCAATAGCAGCTTTGGCAACTGCAGCTGGTATAACACTTATCAATCTTGGATCGAATGTTGATGGTATAATATAATCTTTTCCATAGTGAGGTCTTTCACCTCCCATTGCAGCAATTACCTCATCAGGCACATCTTCTTTAGCTAGTTTTGCAATTGCATGTGCAGCTGCAATTTTCATATCCTCATTAATTGTTTTTGAACGTACATCTAATGCACCTCTAAAAATATATGGAAACCCTATTAAATTATTTACTTGATTAGGGTAATCTGACCTTCCAGTTGCTATAATTGCATCATCTCTTACTTCTTCAATTTCCTCAGGTGTAATTTCTGGGTCAGGATTAGCACAGGCAAATATAATTGGATTTTTTGCCATTTTTTTTACCATGTCTTTAGTTAACGCTCCTTTTGCAGATAATCCCAAAAAAACATCTGCATTAGTAATAGCATCATCTAAAGCTCTGTCTTTTGTTTCAATTGCATGACTTGATTTCCACTGATTCAAATTATCTCGACCTCTATAAATGACCCCTGTTCTGTCTATCATTGTAATATTTTTTTGGGGTACACCCGTCTTTTTAAATAAGTTAGCACAAGCCATAGCTGACGCTCCAGCGCCATTTACAACTATTTTAACTTTATCAATTTTTTTTTTACTAATGTCCAAAGCATTAATTAGAGCTGCAGTTGTGATAATTGCAGTTCCATGCTGATCATCATGAAACACAGGTATATCAAGTACTTCTTTGAGCTTTTCCTCAATAATAAAACAATCAGGAGCAGCAATATCCTCAAGATTAATACCTCCAAAACTTGGAGCAAAATTTTTTATACTATTTATGATTTCATCTGGATTTTCCGAGTCTATCTCTAAATCAATTGAATCAATATCAGCAAATCTTTTAAATAAAACAGCCTTACCTTCCATCACTGGTTTAGATGCTAACGCACCTAAATTTCCCATCCCCAAAATTGCAGAGCCATTACTGATTACTGCAACAAGGTTTCCTTTACTTGTATAATCAAACACAGCCTCAGGATTATCACTGATTGCTCTTACAGGAGCTGCTACTCCAGGAGAATATGCTAAAGCTAGATCTCTTTTTGTGGTCATATTTTTTGATGAGAATATTTCAATCTTACCTGGCTTTTTATGTTTATGAAAATCTAAAGCTTCTTTATCTGTGTAGTGATCAATTTTTGTTTTTTTCATTTATGCTAATTAGGTGTACAAATGGGGTAAAATTAAGACTAATATGATTTATGAATTTAGTTAAGTCAACAGGGACTTTTGGTTTTTATACTATTATCAGTAGATTACTTGGTTATTTAAGAGATGTTTTGATAGCAATTTTTCTTGGAACAAGTTTTTTAGCAGATGTATTTTTTGTGGCATTTAGAATACCTAATACTTTTAGAAGATTGTTTGCAGAAGGAACTTTTAATGCAGCTTTTATACCAAGTTACACTTCAGAATTAGTAAAAAAAAAATCTGGATCACAAAAATTTGCTAACGAAATTTTTAATTTATTATTTTTAGGTCTATTGTTTTTAGTTTTAATTATAGAAATTTTCATGCCGTTTTTTGTAAGGTTGATAGCGCCAGGTTTTGTTGATAATTCAGAAAAAATTCAGTTAGCTGTCAATCTTACTAGAATAACTATGCCATTTTTAATGTTTGTAAGCCTATCCTCTTTTTTCGCTGCGATTCTAAATTCTCACAATAAGTTTGCTGCTGCCTCTGCAGCTCCAATAATCCTTAATTTAGTCTTAATTGGAATTTTATTTTTTGGCAAATTTCTTAACGACGAACTAGTTTATTATTTATCATATGGAGTTTCTATTGCAGGATTTTTACAGTTTATTTTTTTGTATCAATTTGCAAAAAAATTTTATTTTATAAAACTTAACTTTAATTTCAAAATTAATAATAAGGTTAAATTTTTTTTCAAAAAACTTTTACCTAGTATTTTTTCATCTGGTGTTACACAAATCAATATTCTTGTCGGTACTATAATTGCTTCCTTTCAAGCCAGTGCTGTATCTTATTTGTACTATGCTGATAGGATTTATCAAATAAACCTAGCAATCGCAGGAATTGCAATAGGAGTGGTTGTTTTACCACAACTTTCTAAACATGTTTTTTTAAAAAAAAAAAAAAAGATACTTTTACTACAAAATAAAGCACTTGAGCTTAGTATGTTTTTAAGTTTACCAGCCTCTGTTGCTTTAATTGTAGGATCAGAACAAATTATTTCAGCATTATTTGGTTATGGTTCTTTTGATGAGGTGTCAGTATTTAACTCGGCAAACGCACTTTACTATTTTGGATTAGGATTGCCTGCTTTTGCTTTAATTAAGGTATTTTCGACATTCTTTTTTGCAAATCAGGATACAAAAACGCCATTTTATATTTCATTAATTTCAGTAATTTTAAATATATTAATAAGTCTTTATTTTTTCAGAGACATTGGTTTTATAATCATTCCTATAGCTACGACGATTTCATCATGGTTTAATGCAATAATATTATTTGTTTACTTAAAAAACAAAGATTTATTTAGTTTTAATGAATTATTTATAGCCAAATTAATAAAAATACTTCTGGCATCTATACTAATGGGATTATTTTTTAAATATTTAATTTTGATTTTTGAAAATAAATTGATTTATGATTATAATTTTAAATCTTTTTATTTGATACTTTCAGCTTTTTTAAGTCTTATATTTTATTTGATTTTTTCATTATTTATCAAAGCTTTCAAATATGGTGATATTAAACTAAAGTATTAACTATGGGAAAAAAAATTTTTTCAGGTGTTCAACCTACTGGAAATCTTCATCTTGGAAATTATTTGGGAGCAATTAAAAATTTTGTAAAACTTAATAATGAAGATCAAAATAAGTGTGTGTTCTGTGTTGTTGATCTTCATGCTATTACAGTTGCTCAGGATCCAAAAAAATTAAAAGATAACATTTATGAAACTGTAGCAACTTTTATTGCTAGTGGAATAGATCCTGAAAAAAGTATTATATTTAATCAATCAAGAGTGAGTGCACATTCAGAAACAGCTTGGATATTAAGTTGTGTTGCTAGAATGGGGTGGCTTAATAGAATGACCCAATTTAAAGAGAAAGCAGGAAAAGATAAAGAAAAAGCAAGTATTGGTCTTTATTCTTATCCTGTTTTGATGGCTGCAGATATTTTATTATATGACACCACGCATGTGCCTGTTGGAGATGATCAAAAGCAACATCTAGAACTTTGTAGAGATATAGCTCAAAAGTTTAATAATGATTTTAATGCTGAAAATTTTTTTAAAATACCCGAGCCACTAATTCAAAAAGAGTTTTCAAGAATTATGAGCTTGAGAGATGGGACCAAAAAAATGAGTAAATCCGAATTATCAGATCTGAGCAGGATAAATCTAACAGACGATCAAGATGAAATGATTAATAAAATTAAAAAAGCAAAAACTGATACTTTACCGTTACCGTCAACTGGTGAAGATTTAGAAAAAAGACCCGAAGCAAAGAATTTGATGGGTATTTATTCTAGTTTAATGGATATAAGACTAGAGGATGCAATAAATAAATTTTCTGGAAAAAATTTTTCGGAATTTAAAGAAGATTTATCGCAAGTTATGGTTGATAAAATTAGTCCAATATCATCTGAAATAAAAAAGTTATTAAGTGAAAAAAAATATTTAGATAAAATATTATTAGAGGGAACTAAAAAAGCAGATAAAATAGCTTCGGAAAAGGTTAAAAAAATCCAAGAACTTGTTGGTTTTTAGGATTTTTTTATTAACAAGTTTCATTTTTACGATTATTGATTATATATAAATCATGTTTGTACAGACTGAAATAACACCGAACCCAAATTCCTTAAAATTCTTACCTGGTAAGAGTGTTTCAAATAAAGGGTCATTTGAAATTACACAAAAAGATCAAACTAATAATGAGTTAGTTAAAAATTTGTTATCCATAAATGGTGTTGAAGGTATTTTTCTGGGTAAAGATTTTATCTCAATAAATAAATATGACGACACATCATGGGATGAAATTAAACATATAGTAATTTCTTTAATCAATGATTTTTATTCAAGTGGAAAAGAATGTGTTGTTGAAAATACCCTAATTGAAAATAATGAAAATTTAAAAGATATAGAAAAAAAAATAGTTAAAATATTAGATGAAAAAATCAGACCTGCAGTTGCGAAAGATGGTGGAGATATTAAATTTAAGGAGTTTAAAGATGGTATAGTTAAAGTACAGCTCCAAGGTAGTTGTTCAGGTTGTCCTAGTTCAACTATGACATTAAAACAGGGTGTTCAAAATCTTCTTTGTCATTATTTACCAGAAGTTAAGAAGGTTGAGGCTCTTTAAATGTTAAGTTTTAAATCAAAAAATCTTAAATTTTTAAATCAACTAATTTTTTTTAAGTCAAAATTTTATTTTGTTAGAATGAGAAGAAAAAACTTGAAAATATTTAAGTTTTTTGATGATAGAAGAATTGGTGCAATCCCAAGAATATTTTTAACAAGTATTTTTGTTGTATTTTCATTTTATCATATTCCATCAATAATTAATTTTGCCAATCAGCAACTTTTAGAAGATAAAGAATTCCAAAATAATTCAAAAGCTATACTAGCTTATACACTTAATAAAAAAGAGGGTTTTGAGTCTGATGAGGCAGATTTAAATGAAAAAGATTTGTTAATTGATATTTTTAGCCTAAATGATCTTGAAACAGACACAGTAAGATTAAATGCATCTACAATTAAGCAATTATTTCAAGACACCGATTATAAACTAGATGATGTAAGGGAAACAAAGTTAGTTAAGCCTGTTGCTTTAACTTTACTTCCTGGTGAAATTAAAATGATCGAAAGCACCAAGAAAAGAAAAGAGTTCTTTATTCAAATTGTTTTACCTTTAGTTTTAAAAGAAAATAATAATATTAGATTAGACAGAAAGACTTTATTTAAAATTATAAATAAAAGCAATAATACTAAATTAGAAAAAAAATGGCTTGAAAAAAAATACAAACAATATGGGGTAACATCCAAAGATTTAACAACACTTAAAATCAGAATGGATGAAATACCAGTTTCTTTAGCACTAGCTCAAGCTGCGAAAGAAACAGGATGGGGAACATCAAGATTTGCACAAGAAGGCAACGCACTTTTTGGACAATGGACTTGGTCAGGTGAGGGTTTGAAACCCAAAGAGGCAGATGAGAATAAAGGTCACAAAGTTATGAAATTTAATGTATTACAAGCCTCAGTTAGAGCTTATCAAAGAAATTTAAATACCCATCGATCATATAAAAATTTTAGATTAGCAAGAGCACACCTAAGAGATAATGATCAACCTTTAGATAGTTTAATTCTTTCTCAATTTTTAAAAAATTATGCTGAAACTGGAAATCAGTATGTGGAAGTTTTGCAAAAAATTATTAATCAAAACAATTTAAAAGATTTTGATGATGCTAAGTTACTTCCTTCGAGCAAAGAGCTTGAAAGTTTAATTTAATTTTCCATTACAACAAATTGAGTTCCAAACCAACGCCACTTGCCGTTATCATTCAGGG
This sequence comes from uncultured Pelagibacteraceae bacterium, assembly GCA_902624465.1. GTDB lineage: Bacteria > Pseudomonadota > Alphaproteobacteria > Pelagibacterales > Pelagibacteraceae > Pelagibacter. The sequence continues at coordinate 99,646 of CACNXP010000001.1, forward strand.
AACAATTTATTCTTCCACGTCTTGGTAAAAATTTAGACTCGAAACTGATATAAAGAATATTTTTTTCAAACACTAAATTTGGTTGGCTCCATGAACCTCCATCATTTGAATAACATTTAATGTTTTTAATGTTTTTTTGATCATCGAAAAATTCAACAATTAATTTAGGTGGATTATCTTTATATGCTAATTTTTTTTCTATTGGTTTAAGAGATTTGTATTCTAGGGGATTATAATTTATTAGTGAGTTAAACCGTTTTAAATCTCCATACTTTTCATTAATTGGAAATCTTGGTAATTCAAATTTATCCTTATTATTATCAATTATTCCAGAGTGTTGTCCAAAAGCAATTTCAAAATTTTTTGATATATAATTTTTCATAAAAAGAGAATATTCACCAAAAGGATATGAAAATATTGGTGGGACGTACCCCAATTTATTTTTAAAAATTTTAGTTGCTGTTTCTATATCGTCGATAAATTCTTTTTCAGTCATGTTAATTAAATATTCATGTGTATGAGAATGGTGCCCAATAAAGCCTAATTCTGAGTCGTTGATTTCTTTTATTTCATCCCAGGTCATATACCCTCTTTTACCCACAGGTTCGGTAGACACAAACAAGATAAATGGAATTTTATTTTTTTTTAGATATGGCCAGGCCTCATTATAAAATGATTTAAATCCATCATCAATTGTAATTAAAATTTTCTTATCCTTTTTTACTTTATTAAATTCATTTAAAAAATTGTTAGGATTATAAAATTCATACCCTTGATTTTTAATAATTTTCATTTGTTCGTCAAACACATCCATTCTTATATTTGTTGAAGGATATTTATTTTCATTAAATCGATGATACATTAAGGATAAAACACCACTATCTTTAGAATAAGATTTGATATTATTCTCTTGTGAAATAGAATTAATTAGAAATATAAATTGTAAAATGAATAAGCTAATTATAGATGCTGCTAAAGATAAAATTTTTTTAATGATCATTAATAATGATATTAATTACAGCATTACACATGAAAATTCCAAAATAAATTATGAAAAATTATCAATTTTAATAAATGATTTTCTTAATAAAAAAAAATTAAATCTAGATGAAGTTTCTCAGATTTATGTTAATCGAGGTCCAGGAAGTTTTGCGGGGATAAGAAATTCCTTATCAATTGTTAAAGCTTTTCATTTAACCAATAAAATTGATTATTATTGTTTTAGTTTTCAAGATTTTAGTGAAAAAAATGAGGTTAAATATGAAAATATCCCAAAACTTTGCGATAAATTGAAAGTTGAAAAAAATTTGATTAATCCTGTTTATTTGGGTTAAAATCAATTATGTCAGATACAATTGAACAACAATGTCTATCTAAAGGAGTAAAGTTAACTGAGCAGAGGCGAATTATAGCGAGGGTTATTTCAGAATCAAAAGCCGCTTATGGTGATTCTGATCATCCAGATGTTGATGAATTATATAGTCGTGTATCAAAAGTTGATCCAAAAATAAGTATAGCCACAATTTATAGGACAGTTAAGCTTTTTGAAGAGGCAGGAATTTTAACCAAACATGACTTCAAAGGTGGTAAGGCTAGATATGAAGCAATGATAGAAAGCCATCATGATCATTTAATTGACATAAAATCTGGTGAAATAATAGAATTTGTTGATGAAGAAATCGAAGAGTTACAAAAAAAAGTTGCAAAAAAATATGGTTATAAGTTAGTAGATCATAAGCTTGAGTTATATGGAGTTAAAGTAAACTCAAAAGATGAGTAAAAAGATATTTATCAAAACTTTTGGTTGTCAAATGAATGAATATGATACCAATAGAATTTTTGACACTGTGAGAGAAATAGGTTTTGTTAAAACTGAAAATTTAGAGGAAACTAATTGTTATTTGCTTAACACATGTCACATAAGAGATAAAGCTAAAGAAAAAGTTTATCATGAGATTGGAAGGGTAAAAAAAAATTTTAGAACAAAAGAAAAACCAATCGTAATAGTTGCTGGTTGTGTTGCTCAGGCTGAAAATGAGGAAATGATCAAAAGAGAACCTTATATTGATATAGTTATTGGACCGCAAGCTTATCATAAAATAAATGAAAAAATTGAAGAATTTTTATCTAAACAAAAAAAAATAGATGAAACTGAATTTGATGCCATCACAAAATTTGATTATTTAGATAATATAAAGAATTCATCAAAAAAAATTTCATCATTTTTAACAATTCAGGAGGGCTGTGATAAATTTTGCCATTTCTGTGTAGTACCATTTACAAGAGGCCCAGAATATTCAAGACCATTCAAAAAAATATTAGAGGAAGCAGAGAATTTATCAGAAAATGGAGTTCGTGAAATAATACTTCTAGGTCAAAATGTTAATGCTTATAATTATGGGAGTTACAGATTATCAGATTTAATTTTAGAAATAGAAAAGATAAATGGAATAAAAAGAATTAGATACACAACCTCCCACCCAAGGGATATGACAGAAGATCTTATCAATGTATATGGTGTTTCAAAGAAATTAATGCCTTTAGTTCACCTGCCTGTTCAGAGTGGATCTGACAAGATCCTAAAGTCAATGAATAGAAAACATCAGATAAGTGATTATGTAAATACTTACGAAAAACTTAAAAAAATTAACCCAAAAATAAAGTTTTCGAGTGATTTTATAATTGCCTATCCGGGTGAGGATGAGAGGGACTTTAATGAAACTTGTGACTTAATTAAAAAAATTAAATTTATAAATTCTTTTTCATTCATATTTAGTCCAAGACCAGGAACAGTAGCTGCAAATTTTGAGTTAATTGATAAAAAAATTTCTCTTACAAGATTAGAAAAAGTTCAAAAACAGCTATTTACCAATCAAATTAATATGAATCAATCACTTGAGGGTGAGGAAATAGATGTTTTAGTTGAAAATAAAATAGATGGTGGAACAAAGTTTTTTGGTCGTTCAGAGTACATGACTTCAGTTATTTTTGATGGTAATGATCTAGATATGGGAAATGTTATAAAAGTAAAAATAAATCGCAGTAATCAAAATACATTGTTTGGTAAAAGCTTAGATAACTCAGAACAAAAAGTGGCTTAAGTTTGAGTAATACTATTAAAAAAGATATTAATTCATCGCTAAAATTTGTTTATTCAGAAAATAATTCAATTAGTGTAATTTTTCACGAGAATGATCTCCTGATGGGAGTAGTCGGTGAATTTAACCAAAATTTGAAAGAGTTAGAAAAAATAACCAATTCAAGTATTTATTCCAGAGGAAATTCAATCTTAATCAAATCAACTTCAGAAAAAAATGAAATCTTGAAGAATGCAATTCAATTTCTTGCAAATCAATTTAAAAATAATGGTAGTATAGAACAAAAAGATATTCTATCCTCAGTTGATCAATTTATGATAAATGAAAAGGTAAAAAATACCAACGTTACTGATATAATCAAAACTCCTAAAAAATCTATAATTCCAAGGTCAGAAAAACAAAAAGAGTATGTTAGAGCGTTGAGGCAAAATGAAATAATAATATCTGCTGGACCTGCTGGCACAGGAAAAACTTTTTTGGCTGTTGCTGTAGGTTTAACAATGTTGTTAGAAAAAAAAATAGAGAGGATAATACTTTCTAGACCTGCGGTTGAGGCAGGTGAGAGACTGGGATTCCTGCCAGGAGATATGAAAGAGAAAGTTGATCCATATCTACGTCCTTTGTATGATTCATTGTATGATTTGTTTCATTTTGAAAAAATTCAGAGAATGATAGAAATTGGTGACATTGAAATTGCTCCTTTAGCTTTTATGAGAGGAAGAACTTTAAAAAATTCTTTTGCGATTTTAGATGAAGCTCAAAATGCCACTGATACACAGATCAAAATGTTTCTTACCAGGATAGGCGAAAATTCAAAAATAGTTGTCAATGGCGACCCTACTCAAATAGATTTACCTAATAAAAAAATGTCAGGTTTAGAAAGATCAAAAAAGATATTATCGCATTTAAGCGAAATTGCAGTTATAGACTTTGATCACTCAGATGTTGTGAGGCATCCTTTAGTTTCAAAAATTGTGAGAGCGTACAATAATAATGATCAAAGTTAATGTGCTTTCAGAGGAAAATTCTTGGTCAAAAAAAATAAAAAAAAAAGAATTATTTTTTAATAAAATTTGTAACAAGTTCCCAAAAAAATATAGATTTATCAACAAAAAAATCTATTTAACTCTGCTATTATCAAATAATAAAGAAATAAAAATTTTAAATAAAAAATTTAGAAATAAGAATAAGCATACTGATGTACTTTCTTTTCCGTTTAATAAAAAACAAAAAAAATTAAAAGAAAATTATCTTGGTGATATAATCATAAGCTTTAATTATATGAATAAGCCAAAAAATTTAGATCTTTATGAATTTAGAATTAAAACAATAAAAATTTTTATACATGGTTTTTTACATTTATTGGGACATGATCATCAAAAAAGTAAAGATTACAACAAGATGTTAAATGAAGAAAAAAAAATTTTTAAATCAATAGAAAAAACTTCCATTTTAAATTGAAAAAAAATTTTATATCTGAGACTTTATTGATAATTTTTTTAGGAAGCTTAACTTCCTTAAGTTTACCTCCTTATAATTTTTTTTTTTTAAATTTTTTTACATTTAGTGTTTTCTTTATTTTTTTACTTCAGAGGTTTAAACAAGGAGTAAAAAAATTCTTTTATTATGGATGGCTATTCGGTTTTAGTTATTTTTTGTCCAGTTTGTATTGGTTAACTATATCCTTAAGTTTTGATCAAAGTTTTAATTTTTTAATTCCCATATCTTTAATTGTAATCCCAGCATTCTTAGGTTTATTTTATGCATTATGTATTGCTATTTTTTATTTATACAAACCAAAAAATATATTAAGTGCTTTTTTCCTATTCTCTCTTTTATTTGGTTTAATAGAATTTATAAGAGGAACAATATTGACTGGGTTCCCTTGGAACTTGATAATTTATAGTCTCTCTGAAATTAATAGTTTCCTGAGTATTTTGTCAATAATAGGAACTTATTCATTAAATCTTATAGTGGTAAGTTTTTTTACGTCCCCCGCTCTTTTCATATTCAGAAAATCCAAAAAAGAAGTGGTTGTATGTATCTTTTTACTGATATTACCCATCACTTTTTTTGCATTGGGGGAATTTTTAAAAAAAAATTTTTATAATAGTAAAGAAAAAGAACTTCCTTTTGCAGTTAGAGTAATTGGAGCAAATATAAGTTTAGATAGGTACTATAAAAATATAAATGCAGAGAGTGTGATTAATGAGCTAATTTCAAATAGTTTACCAGATAAAGAAAAAAAGATTTTTTTTGTATGGCCAGAAGGAATAATACCAAACACTTACGAAGATCAATTAGATTTGTACAATGATATATTTGAAAAATATTTTAATGAAAATCACTTAATTGGTTTGGGAATAACAAGTAGGAAAAATTTAGACAATAATTATGATTATTATAATTCATTCTCAATATTTGATAATAAACTAAATTTAATTGACAATTATAATAAGATTAACCTTGTACCATTTGGTGAATTTGTTCCTGCAGAAAATATTCTTAACAAATTTGGTTTGAAAACAATTACAAACAATATTGGGTCATTTAATAAAGGTGATAAAAGACATATTATTCAACTCAAAGATGGTAACAAAAAACTTAATTTTTTACCGTTGATTTGTTATGAAATTATTTATAGTGGAAATTTAACTAAAAATTTTGATTTTGATTTTATATTAAATGTTTCAGAGGATGGATGGTTTGGGAAATCAATTGGACCAAAACAACATTTTATACATAGTAAATTTAGAGCAATTGAAAATGGAAAATATGTCATCAGATCATCAAATAATGGAATGGCAGCAATTATAAATCCACTAGGTTATATAGAGAATAAATTAGATTATGGAGTTTCTGGTAGTATTGATTTAGAGAACATAAGAGAATTAAAACAAACATTGTTTTCGCAATATGGAAATAAAATATTTTTCATATTCATTTTGTTGTATATTTTATTAACTTTTTCATTTAATAGGATCAAAAATGAGTAATTTAAAAAATTTTCTTTTTACAAGTGAATCTGTTTCAGAAGGACATCCAGATAAAGTTTCGGATAGGATATCTGACATGGTTGTAGACACTTATTTATCTAGCGATCCATATTCGAGAGTTGCATGTGAAACTCTCACAACTACCAATAAAGTTGTATTAGCTGGTGAGGTCAGGGGACCAGAAATTAAAAAAGATGATTTAATCAATAAGGTAAGAGAGTGCATTAAAGATATTGGATATGATCAAAATGGTTTTACTTGGAAAGAAGCCACCAAAATAGAAAGTCATCTTCATTTACAATCAAGTGACATTGCTATGGGTGTAGACTCTACCGGAAATAAAGATGAGGGTGCGGGAGATCAAGGTATTATGTTTGGGTATGCCTGTAATGAAACTGATGTTTTAATGCCAGCACCAATTCATTTTTCTCACAAAATTTTAAGGTTAATGGCAGAAGATAGAAAATCAGGTAGATTAAAAAATATTGAACCAGACTCTAAAAGTCAGGTAACTTTTGAATATGAAAATGGTAAACCGTCAAAAGTTAAATCAGTTGTAATATCTTCTCAGCATACTGCAAATGTTAACCAAAAACAGGTTAGAGAATTATTAAGACCATATTTGATAAATTCTATACCCAAAAATTTCCTGGAGGGTTTTAATGAAGATGAATTCTATGTAAATCCAACTGGAAATTTTGTAATAGGAGGTCCTGATGGAGATTGCGGCTTAACAGGTAGAAAAATTATTGTAGATACTTATGGTGGTGCTGCTCCACATGGTGGAGGAGCTTTTTCTGGAAAAGATCCAACTAAAGTTGATAGGTCTGCAGCTTATGCAGCCAGATATATTGCCAAAAATGTTGTTGCATCGAAAATTGCTGACAAATGTTTAATTCAATTAGCTTATGCTATTGGTGTTTCAAAACCATTATCTATTTATGTAAATCTTTTTGATAGTGATTTGGATAAAAATAAATTTGTTGAAGATAAGATTAAAGAAAATTTTGATCTTAGCCCAAGAGGAATAAGAGAAATGTTGGGGCTTAATAGACCTATATATGAAAAAACTTCTGCATATGGGCATTTTGGAAGAGAGCCAGAAGCAGAAGGTGCTTTTTCTTGGGAAAATATCAACAAATCTGACATTTTCTTAAAATAGTTTTTATTGAAAAATAAAAAAAAACTTTTATATATGCATTTACATTGTTGAATTATCAAAATGGGCTCTGGCCCATTTTTTTTTGGAGTAAACAAAATTATGTTAAATAAAAGAGCAGATAAACTTGAACTATTAAGAATTGCAGAGGCAGTAGCCTTAGAAAAATCGATCGATAAAGAACTTATAATTAGTTCGATGGAAACTGGGATTGCTAAAGCAGCAAAATCTAAATTTGGCCAGGATAATGAGATTAAGGTAATGATTAATAGAGATAATGGAGATATTGAAATTTTTAGAAAATTGATAGTTACAGAAAATCCAGAAAATACAAACACTGAGATCAAACTAGAGGACGCAATTATACTGAATGAGACCAATAGAGACAAAGTGATAGGAGATGAAGTTTTACAACCATTGCCCTCATTTGACTTTGGAAGAATAGCTGCCCAAACAGCTAAACAAGTAATAAATTTAAATGTAAGAGAGGCAGAGCGAGAAAGACAATTTAATGATTTTATTGATAAAAAAGACACGATATTAAGTGGAATAGTGAAAAGATTAGAGTTTGGAAATGTAATCGTAGATCTTGGGAGAACAGAAGCAATAATTCAAAAAAATGAAATTATACCAAGAGAGAATATTAAAGCTGGAGATAGAATCAAAGCTTATTGTTTTGATGTAAGACGAGAGCCTCGTGGTCAACAAATTTTTTTATCAAGAGCTCACCCAAAATTTATGGAAAAACTTTTTGTTCAAGAAGTTCCTGAAATTTATGATGGTCTGATTGAAATTAGGTCATCTTCTAGAGATCCAGGAAGTAGAGCAAAAATTTGTGTTAAAGCAGTTGATACATCGTTGGATCCAGTCGGTGCATGCGTTGGAATGAGAGGCTCAAGAGTTCAAGCAGTTGTAAACGAATTACAAGGTGAAAAGATTGATATAGTAAACTGGTCTGAAGATCCCGCAATTTTAGTTTCCAATGCTTTATCACCAGCTGAAGTTCAAAGAGTAAATGTAGATTTGGAAAGAAAAAAATTAGACGTGATTCTTACAGAGGAAAATTTGAGCAAAGCTATAGGAAGAAGAGGGCAAAATGTTAGGTTAGCCACAAAACTTTTGAATTTTGAGATAAATATTATGACAGACGCGGAAGACTCAGAGAGACGTCAATTAGAGTTTAAGGAGAAAACAGAAAATTTTGTTAAGAATTTAGAGCTAGATGAAACACTTGGACAACTTCTTGTGGCTGAGGGTTATTCTACTATTGACGATATAAAAGATAGTTCGGCGGAAAATTTATTGAAAATTGAAGGTATAGAAGAAGAGACGGCAAAAGCTTTGATAGAAAGAGCCAAAGAGTTTCATCAAAAAGATCAAGAGGACATCTCTGAGAGGATTAAAGAATTAGGTTTGGATGATGGACTTATTAATTTAAAAGGGTTAACTCCTGGAATGTTGGTTACTCTAGGTGATCAAAAAATCCTTACACTCCAAGATTTTGCCGATTTAGCATCAGATGAGCTAACCGGTGGATATGATGTAGTGAAGGGTGAAAGAGTAAAAATTCAAGGTTACTTAGAAGATTTTGCTTTATCAAAAGAAGAAGCAGATGAACTTATTATGTCTGCAAGAAAAATTATTTATGAAAATTGAGAGATGAGCTATGGAAAAAAAAACGAAATTAACAATATCAGGTGGCATAGCCAAAAAGTCCATCAAAAATATAGATAAAGCAAAAAATCTTGGAAGAAATTCTGTAGTTATCGAAAAACAAACTGGTAAATTTAATAGTAGAGGCGGTTCATTTAAATCAAACACATCAAAGATCAAAAATAATTTTACTAGCAACAAAGGAACTCTTGGTAAACCAAATTATATCCCCAAAACACCACCTCTAACAAGCGATTTTGAAAGACGTAAACTAGCTGAGCAAAGAGCTACTAAGAGACTTAAAGAGGAAAATGAAAATAAAAATAAAAAATCCTCAAAATCTGGAACTAAAAAAAGAGAATTAAAATTAACTGTTTCTCGAGCTTTAAGTGATCAAATTGAAGCAAGAGAAAGAAGTTTAGCATCTGTAAAAAGAGCAAGACAAAAAGAAAATAGAAATTTAACTAAAGAGGAAGTTCAAGAAAATTTAAAACCAGTTAAAAGAGATATAAATATTCCAGAGATTATTACTGTAAGAGAACTTGCAAATAGAATGGCAGAGCAATCTAGTAATATTATTAAACATATGTTTGGAATGGGGGTTAATGTTACAATAAATCAAAACCTAGCAGCTGATACTGCGGAGTATTTAGTTAAAGAATTTGGTCACAATCCAATTCGAGAAGAAAAAGCAGAGGAGATAATTCAAAAAATTAAAGCCTCAAGGACTGAAAACTTAAAAAATAGACCACCGATAATAACAGTTATGGGTCATGTGGATCATGGCAAAACTTCAGTTCTAGACGTTTTAAGAAGTGCAAATGTGGTATCAGGAGAATTTGGTGGAATAACTCAACATATCGGTGCTTATCAGATAGATAATCAATCAAATAAATTAACATTTATTGATACACCAGGCCATGCAGCCTTTACTGAAATGAGAGCAAGAGGATCAAAATTAACGGATATTGTTGTTCTAGTTGTTGCTGCAGATGATGGTGTTAAACCACAAACAATTGAGTCAATAAAGCATGCAAAGGCCGCTAATGTACCAATAGTTGTAGCAATTAATAAATGTGATTTACCAGAGGCTGATCCACAAAAAATTAAGAATCAATTACTTGAACATGAGTTAATAGCTGAAGACTTGTCAGGAGAGACTTTGATGGTAGAAATATCAGCAAAAACCAAACTCAACTTAGATAAACTTATTGAAGCAATTATTCTTCAAGCTGAAATCCTAGATCTTAAAACTGATTTTGACTCAAAAGCTACTGGAGTTGTTTTAGAGTCCAAAATTGACATTGGAAGAGGTCCGGTTGCAACAATAATTGTCACAACAGGAACTTTAAAAAAAGGAGATTTTTTTGTAAGTGGTCTTAAATGGGGTAAAATCCGAGCTATTATTAACGATAAGGGAAAAAATATTGATGAAGCTCTACCATCTTCTCCAGTAGAAATACTTGGTATAAATGGTGCTGCAAAAGCTGGAGATGATTTTATAGTTTTAGATGATGAGAAAGAGGCTAAAACTTTAAGCGAAAATAGAGCACAAGAGAGTAAAGATGGTAAAAATCCTTTAACATTTGCCACTCAAGAGTCTGCTTTTTCTAATAAGTCCACCGAAGAATTAAATCTTATAATTAAGTCAGATGTTCACGGATCCTCGGAGGCAATAAAAAATGCCATCAGTCAAATTGAGCATGATGAGGTAAAACCAAAGATAATTTTAGCAGATATTGGAATGGTAACTGAAACAGATGTGACTTTGGCAAAGGCCTCAAATGCAGTTTTGATAGCGTTTAACGTAAAGCCAAGCAAGGAAGCTAAAAAACTTGCTGAAAATGAAAAAATAGATATTTCATCATACAATATCATTTATGAGGTTTTAGATTTCGTAAAAAAAAGAATGTCTGGATTATTAACTCCTGATGTAGAAGAAAAAGTAATTGGGACTGCGCAAATTTTAGAAATTTTCAAAGTTTCAGGAGCTGGAAAAGTTGCTGGTTCTAAAGTAACTGATGGAGAAATTAATAGTAATTCAGACGTAAGAGTAATTAGAGATGGTTCAATAGTTTTTACAGGAAAAGTTGGAAGTTTGTTTAGAGAAAAAAACCAAGTAAAACAGGTTAACAATGGTCAAGAATGTGGAATTGCACTCAAAGATTATATGGATTTCAAAAAAAATGATACTATAGAGGCTTTTAGTGTTACATCTAAAGAGAGGACAATTTAATGGCGGATAGAATAGGTAAACCAATTTCGCAGAGACAATTAAGAGTGGGTGAAATGATTAAACAATCTTTAAGCATGATTTTTATAAGAAATGAGGCTAAAGTTCCGAATTTAGAAACAAATACTATAACAGTTACTGAAGTCAGAATGAGTCAAGATTTGAAAATAGCCAAAGCATATGTACTTCCTCTTGGAGGAAAAAATGCAGAAAAAACTGTTAATACTTTAAAAGAATACTCATATTTAATAAGAAAAATTTTATCTCAAAAAGTAGTAATGAAATTTTTACCAAAATTACTTTTTAGAAAAGATGAGTCTTTTGAGTATGCTGAAAAAATAGAGAATTTAATTAAACAAACAAATAAATAGGAAAAAAAAAGTATGAACAAAAAAGCTCAAGAGTTAGCAATGCATGAAAAAGATACTGGATCGTCAGAAATCCAGATTGCTTTGTTAACAGAAAAAATTGAAACGCTTTCAAAACATATCAAACAATTCAAAAAAGATAAACATTCATCTGTTGGATTATTGAGAGCGGTCAATAGAAGAAAAAAATTGTTAGATTATCTTAAAAGAAATAAGGTAGATTCTTACAAGAATGTCTTGTCGAAATTGAATTTAAGAAAATAAGAGTCAAGATAGATAGAATGGAATGGAACGAAACGAACGAAACGAAATGGAAATGAAATGTTTAAAGTATACAAGAAGGAAGTTGAAGTAGCAGGGAAGAAAATAAGTTTAGAAACAGGTAAAGTAGCAAGACAGGCAGACGGAGCAATTATCGCAACATGTGGGGAAACGGTAGTTTTAGCAACAGTTGTTGGAGCAAAAAAAGTGAATCCAGACATGGATTACTTTCCATTATCTGTAAATTATCAGGAAAAATACTATGCAGCAGGAAAAATTCCTGGTGGATATTTTAAAAGGGAAGCAAGACCAACTGAAAGTGAAACATTAATCTCAAGATTAATTGATAGACCGATCAGACCATTGTTTCCTGATGAATTTAAAAATGAAGTCCAGTTGTTACCAACTGTAATTTCTTATGATAAAGAAAATGAGGCAGACATTTTATCAATTATTGCATCATCTGCAGCCTTAGCTATATCAGGAATGCCATTTATGGGCCCTGTTGGTGCCTCTAGAGTTGGATATATTGATGGTAAATATATTTTAAATCCATCAAAAACTGAACTTGAAAAATCAAAATTAGATTTAGTTGTTGCTGGTACAAAAGATGCTGTGCTTATGGTTGAGTCTGAAGCAAGCGGGTTGACAGAGGAAGAGATGTTAAATGCAGTAAAATTCGGTCATGAAGGATTTGTTCCAGTGATTAATATGATAGAGGAATTGGCTAAAGAATGTAGAAAACCTGAGTGGACTGTTGAAAAGAAAGATTTATCTGAGGTAAAGAAAAAACTCGAGGAAACTTTTACCGCAGATCTTAAAAAAGCATTCGCAACAAGAGATAAGCAAGACAGATCAAATCAAATTTCAGAAATTACTGATAAAGCAAAAAAACTTTATGAGGAAGACGAAAACTATACAGATCTTGATGTAAATTCTGAACTAAAAAATCTTGAAAAAACAATAGTCAGAACAGATATTTTAAAAAATAAAAATAGAATTGATGGTAGGGGTTTGTCTGATGTAAGGCCAATCTCATGTGAGGTTGGTGTTTTGCCAAGAACACATGGCTCTGCTTTGTTTACCAGAGGCGAAACGCAAGCAATCGTAACTGCCACATTAGGTACATCTGATGATGAGCAAAGAATTGAAAGCTTAGATGGATTACAAAGAGAAAGGTTTATGCTTCATTATAATTTTCCACCTTTTTCCGTTGGTGAGACAGGAAGAATAGGAACTGGCAGAAGAGAGATAGGTCATGGTAAATTAGCTTGGAGAGCTATTCACTCTTCATTACCCTCAAAAGAGTCATTTCCTTATACTTTTAGAGTAGTATCAGAAATTACAGAATCCAATGGTTCTTCATCAATGGCTACTGTTTGTGGAACATCACTTGCATTAATGGATGCGGGAGTACCAATAAAAGAACCTGTTGCAGGTATAGCAATGGGTTTAATTAAAGAGGGTGATGATTTTAGTGTGTTGTCAGATATTTTGGGTGATGAAGATCATTTAGGCGATATGGACTTTAAAGTTGCTGGAACTAAAGATGGAATTACTTCACTACAAATGGATATCAAAATTACCGGTATTACTTTTGAAATTATGGAGCAAGCATTAAGCCAAGCTAAAGATGGGAGAGTTCATATTTTAGGAGAAATGAATAAAGCATTATCAGCATCAAGATCTGATGTTGGAAAGCATACTCCAAAAATGGAAAAAATTAATGTTGATAAGAAAGACATTGCTGCTGTTATCGGAAAAGGTGGTGCAACAATCAGGGAGATTGTTGAAAAATCAGGTGCTAAAGTCGATGTAAATGACGAAGGAGTCGTAACAGTTGCAGCTCCAGATGAAGAGTCTAGAAACACTGCTATGCAAATGATTAAAGACATCACCGCCAAAGCTGAACTTAATAAAATTTATTCAGGTAAAGTTATGAAGATTATGGAATTTGGTGCATTTGTTAATTTTTTAGGAAAACAAGATGGACTTGTCCATATTTCAGAACTTGCAGATAAAAGAGTTGCTAAAGTTACTGATGTAGTGAAAGAAGGTGACGAAGTAAAAGTTAAAGTTATTGGTTTCGATAGAGGAAAAGTAAAACTCTCTATGAAACAAGCTGCTGAATAATAGGCATTACAGATTGGGTATCTGGTATAAAAACAGAATGCCTATAAAAATAATAAGTATTTTATGCTGCTTAATTTGTTGATAAAAGATGAAAAAAAAATTGATAAAGAGCTTTATTCATCTGGTCCATATTGGAATTATAAAAATAGAAGAGCAATAATTGAAATCAAAAAAAAAGGTCTTGAGGATTTTAGAGGAATAACTGCTGGAATTGGAACTTCTTTTGCAGATAACTTAATTTTAGACATAAGAAATGAATTCAA
>CACNXP010000002.1 GCA_902624465.1 uncultured Pelagibacteraceae bacterium
ATTGGAAAATTAATAACAAAATCTGCATATTTTTCAAAATCAAAGCTTTCCAAAAAAAATTTAGGTAAACCACCTCGGTAAGTGTTTTGCCATACTTTTGATCGGTAAGATAAATAATTACTTTTTTTCTTTTCAACTATTGATGAATTAGCAAATAAAGCAATTGAAATAGGCACCAGGGAATTAACTATTTTAAATTTTTTTTTAAAATCTTCTTCTGAACTGTAATCTAAATTTAATTGTGTTCCACAGGTTCGATACATCATATCTAAACTTAATTTTCCACCCGAGGGCATATCTGTTGTCATCAGTTTGTATCTTTTTTTTGGATTATTGGGGATTTCAATTAATTTTGATATTGGATCAAAACCTGCACTAACAATTTTTATATTAAGTTTTTTCGTGACCTGTTTAAGCTCAAATAAGTAATCATAAGATTCTGCACATGCTTCATGAATATTAGTTAGTTTATCACCAGACAATTCAATTTGATTACCTGGCTCAAGAGTAATATTTTTCCCACCCTTATTTAAACCAACAATATTTTTGTTTTCTAATATTGGATTCCAACCAAATTCAAGCAGAGCTGAGAACATCTCCTTTATTTTTTGATAATCAATTCTCTTATTATTTTGACTATTAAATAGAAATTTCTCATGTTCGATACCAATTTTAAATTCTTTTTTATTTTTAATTCCAGACTTGAAATATTCAATTATTTGCTCTTTTTTTGTAATCATTAGTATTAGTTTTTTTTAATTCTTATTTAGAGAAGAATATGGTTTTCTAGAAAAAATTTTTTTTACAATTGGTTTGAAAAATTCCAATGGTAAAGACTCATATTTAGGATCAAAAGAATTTTGATCATATTTTTCACAAAAATTTATTGTATCTTGAAAATATTTATGATCTTTATATTTATCTCTAATATTTTTATTACCACCTAAATGATGAGCGTAATAATACATTTGAAATTCTCCATGTTTTTCAATTATCCAATGAGTTTTTTCTGATACATATGGTTTTAAAATTGAAGCAGCATACTCAGAATGGTTCATTGGTGCTAGTTCATCACCGATATCGTGTAACAGACAGGCTACAACCATCTCCTCACTTTCACCATTTCTATGGGCTCTTGTAGCACTTTGAAGTGAGTGCTCTAGCCTTGATACCTGATAACCCTCTAAAGTTTCAGTTAATCCAGACATAAATTTTAATATTCTATCAGCAGTTTTACTGGCGAAATCTTTTTCATGTTTATCTAAAAAAAGATAATCTTCTTTAGTACCATTTTTCATTTCAGTAAAACTTACTTTTTTCATTTAATTATTAGATGCAGTATTTAACAATGATAATTGTGTGATTTTATTATCACCAAGTTCATCTATAGGTTTTACAGGATAGTCTCCAGTAAAATAATGATCAGTTAATTGAGGATAACTCTCATTTCTTCCATCAAAACCGATTGCTCGATACATACCATTTACTGACAAAAATTTTAAAGATTTTGCACCTATGTACTCACAGATTTCTGAGTTGCTTTTATTAGCAGCAAGCAATTCTTTTTTAGTTGGTGTATCAACACCATAAAAATCAGGAAATTTTATTTCTGGACAGGCAATTCTAACATGAACTTCTTTAGCACCAGCATCATATAGCATTTTGACAATTTTATGAGACGTAGTTCCTCGTACTAATGAGTCGTCAACTAAAATTATTCTTTTACCTTGAATAGTTGATTGATTAGCATTTAATTTTAATTTAACGCCCAAACTTCTAATCTTCTGACTTGGTTCAATGAAAGTTCTTCCTACATAATGATTTCTGACCAAACCAAGCTCAAACTTCATATTGAGTGATTGTGCAAAACCTAAAGCTGCTGCATTTCCAGAGTCTGGCACTGGCACAACAATATCGGCATCTATATCGTTTTCTTTTGCAAGCTCAGAACCAAAATTCTTTCTATGCTCATATACAGTTTTTCCGTCAAGCATGCTATCTGGTCTCGCAAAGTAAATATATTCAAATACACAAGGCTTAACTTTTCTTGGCGGAAATGGTTTAATACTCTTTAATTCGTTATTTTCAATTAAGACAATCTCACCATTTTCAACTTCTCGAATAAATTTCGCTCCAATTATATCTAAAGCACATGTCTCAGATGCTAGCACATAACTATTCTTTAATTTTCCGATCACTAAAGGCCTTATACCAAAAGGATCTCTAACACCTATCAATGAGGTTTGAGTTAACATTACCAAAGCATACCCACCTTGTATTTGAAAAATTGCATCTACAATTTTATCTATAGTTTTTGTTCGTTTTGACTTAGCAATTAATTGAACTATTGTTTCAGTATCAGACGTTGTGTAAAAAATTGCACCTTCATCAACTAATTTTTTTCTTAAAAATATAGAATTGGTTAAATTTCCGTTATGAGCTACCCCAATCCCTCCAGCATTGGTATCCGCAAAGAAAGGTTGAATATTCCTAAGAGTATTCTCGCCTGTAGTGCTATATCGATTATGTCCAATAGCATAATCCCCTTGAAGTTTTTTTAATATTTTTTCTTTATTGAAATTATCACCTACCAAACCAAATCTTTTTTCAGAAAAATATTGTTTCCCATCAAAGGTAACGATTCCACATCCTTCTTGACCCCTATGTTGTAGAGCATGAAGTCCTAGGGCAGTTAGTGCAGAAGCATCCTTGGTATTGCTTATTCCAAATATACCACACTCTTCTTTAAGCTTAGGATTAAATATTTTTAATTTTCTCTCTAGATTTTTGATATGTTTTTTCATCAGGAAATTTTTCCAGTAAATAATTACTACCTTTTTCTAAATATGGAAAGATTAATGATTTACTTAAATTTACTGGCCATTTATCGTGATTATAGACAATGTGTGCACCTGTGAAAATACACACAGAGATAATATAAGCCTTAATAAATCCAAAAAAGAATCCAAACATTGTATCTAAACTGCCAAGACCAGTAAATTGGACAGCTTTTCTAATACCTCTGTTAATCATTAGAATTAGAAATATAACAATTACAAATATAGTAATACCTAAAACTATATCTAGAACATACTCGTTATCAATTATGCCCTTCAAATAAGGTTTTGTTCTGGGGAATATTATCAATGTAATTATGTAAGCTAGAAACCATTTAGCCATTGACAGAATACTTAAAACAAAACCTCTTTTGTAACATCCAATTAATGTAAAAATTGTAATTACTAAATATATGATGTCTAAAACGTTTGTAGTTTTATAAAAATCTACAACAAAATCTTGCATCTAGTTATTTATCAAATGGTTTGATTAGTAATATTAAAGAAGGAAGCAACGTTAAAACTGAAACCATAGCTAATAACATTGCTA
This sequence comes from uncultured Pelagibacteraceae bacterium, assembly GCA_902624465.1. GTDB lineage: Bacteria > Pseudomonadota > Alphaproteobacteria > Pelagibacterales > Pelagibacteraceae > Pelagibacter. Next base: position 3,388 of record CACNXP010000002.1, read on the forward strand.
ATCCAGTAAAAACACCAAAATAAATTGTGGGTATAAATTTTGATAAAATCAAAATCGAAAATCCAAAAACTATTGTTATAGAGGTATTTAAAATCGCTTTACCAACTGTAGAGTGGCACAAAATAAGAGTTTTATTATAATCTTTCGAGGTATTAAACTCTTCCTTAAATCTATAAATATAATGAATACTATTATCAACAGCTATTCCAATTGTAATTGCGGCTATTGTAATTGTCATCATATCTAATGGAATACCCAGTAAACCTATTATTCCTAATATAAAAAAAGCTGCAATAAAATTTGGTACTACACCAATTAGAGAAAGTTTAATATTTTTGAATAAGATTACAAACATTCCAAATATTCCTATCATCACCAAACCTAAAGTTAGTATTTGAGATTTAAAAAGACTTTGGAGTAAGTTATTGAATAGAATTAAAACACCACCAAGTTTGAACTCACTTTCTTTTAAACCTAATTTATTTTTTAAGTCGTAATTAATTTTTTTTATGAGATCGTTTCTTCTCAAATTTTCTTGGGAGTCAATAATCCTTAGATTAATTCTTGCTTCATTATCTTTTATAGAGATGTATGGGTCAATTATTTCCGTCTTAATACTCTCAGGTATTTTTGAGTAAAGGACACCCATTTCTAATGTTCCTAAAGGCTTATTATTATTTAGCATTGTTGCTACATCAATTATTGATGAAAAGGATAAAACCTTTCCAACTTGAGGCAAATCATCTAGATAGTTATGAACAGAGGAAATTTTATCTATTTTATCTTTGGTAAACCAATATTTATCATCATTTTCATTCTCCTCATCACCCCAGTCTTCAAAATCGTCCTCATTATCAGTTTTTTTAATTTCTTTTTTCGGAAATTTTAAAATCACTTCAAGCGGAGTTGTTCCACCTAATTTTTCGTCTATAAGTTTCATGCCTTTATAAATTTCAGTTTTCTTACTGAAATAATTTATAAAACTATTTTCAACTTCTAGTTTGCTTATACCGATTAAACTAAGAATGATTACCATAATAGTAAAAGTAAAAATAGTTTTATGATTATTTAAAGAAACTTGGGCTAAGAAAGAGGTAATTTTTGACTCTTCTTGTTTTTTTAAAAAAATCTTATCTTTTGGCATAAAATTTATAAGAGATGGAAGTAGTGTAAATGTAATAATAAATGAAGTAATTAAACCTAGTGTCATCATCCATCCAAAATCTATAATTGGTTTAATTTCACTGAAGATTAAGGATAAAAAAGCAATAATAGTTGTTAAAGCAGTATATAAAATTGGCCAAAACATTTTATTAGTTGTTAAAGTAATCAGCTCTATAACTTTTTTATTTGGATGAATTTCTTTAATTTGTAAAAATCTTGTACTCATGTGAATATTCATCGCCATTGTTAAAATTAACATTAATGCAATGAAGTTTGATGAAATAACTGTAACTTTCCACCCTAATAACCCAAGCAAGCCTGTCATGATTATTACTGAAAAAAAACAACTACTTATCGGAACGATAATCCAAATTAATTTTCTAAATACATACCATAATGTTGCTATAATAAATAATAAAACACCCAATCCAAAAACTATTATATCACTTTTAATAAATGTCATCATATCGTCGGCAATCATAGGAATCCCACCTAAATTTATTTTTCCAATATTATTGTAACTTTTAATGACATCTCTAATTTCAAGAATATTTTGATGATTTTGTTTTTTTATTAAGTTTTTATGAGCTTCAATCTCTTTTTTTGTTTTATCAGAAATATTTTCTATTGTTTTTTTATTTTTAATATTTACTATGATTCCAGAGGTTTTCCCATCTTCACTAATAACAAAATTTCTAAATACGGGGCTACTTAAAATCTCTTTAAACCCTCTTTCTTTATCTATGTCTTCATCTTTTAAAGTCTTAAAATTTTCTAATCTTTCTTGTAAAGGAGCATCCGAATTATTTAATAAAGGAATATCTAAAAGTGTAATAACACTATGAACCCATTTTAAACTTTGAATTTTATATTTTAAACTGAGAAGATTGTTTATAGAAACATCAGAAATCATACCTTCATTAGGGGTATAAGTTAATATCAAAAACTCTTTTGACCCATACCTATTTGTAATTTCTTCGAGATATTTGAGGTCTGGATCTCCTTCAATTAGTAATGTCTCTGATGAAGCATCTAATTTAAAATCTTTGGAATAATATCCAAAAGTAAATAGGGCTATAACCAAAAATATCAATATTACCTTTGGATTTTTTAGAATTGTATTTTGATAAAATTGGGTAATCATCTTACCCTTTTATATTGGAATTTAGTTAATTTGAGTATCCTTAAATTTAGTAAACATTGCCTCAAACTCTAGAAATACATTTCCAGTTGGACCATGTCTTTGTTTGCCAATAATTAATTCTGCCAGATTAGATACTTCATTCATCTTTGCTTGCCATTCGGCATGCTCTATAGTTGCTGGTTTTGGTTCTTTATTCTCTAAATAATAAGACTCTCTATATACAAACATTACCACATCGGCGTCTTGCTCTATCGAACCAGATTCTCTCAAATCAGATAATTGGGGTTTTTTATTATCTCTCTGTTCTACTTGTCTTGATAATTGTGAAAGAGCAACCACAGGTATTGATAATTCTTTTGCAATCGCTTTCAAACCTTGAGTAATTTCTGATACTTCTTGAACTCGTCCATCTTTATAATTTAAGGTTCCTCTCATTAATTGAATGTAATCAACAATAATCATATCAAGACCGTGAGTTCTTTTTATTCGCCTTGCTCTATTACTCATTGCTGCAATTGTTATTGCTGGTGTTTCGTCAATATAAAGTGGAAGTTCGGATATATTTTTTGAAGTCTCTATAAATTTATCAAATTGTTCATCAGAAATTTTACCTCTTCTTATATCATTTGATTTAATTCTAGATTGTTCTGCTAAAATTCTAGTAGATAATTGTTCAGATGACATTTCCAATGAAAAAAAAGCAATGGAGGATTTCTTTCCACTTTCTTGTAATTTTTGAGCTGCATTAAAAGCAATGTTAGTAGCTAGCGCTGTTTTCCCCATACCAGGTCTTCCTGCAATAATAATCAAATCAGATTTGTGCAATCCTCCCAATCTATCATCTAAATCTCTTAGTCCAGTAGGAACTCCAACTATACCTTCATCATTTTTATATGCAGCTGAGGCCATATCAATTGTATCTTTTAATGCCTTATCAAATTTTATAAAAGAAGAACTAAAAGATCCTTTTTCAGCTAATTTAAATAATTCTTTTTCTGAATTTTCAATTATTTGTTGTCCACTTGTATCAAGATTACCCAACTTAGCATCGTCAATCGTTTGTTCAGAAATCTTGATAAGTTCTCTTCGAACAAACATATCGTAGATAATTTTTGAATATTCGATTGCTTGTCTTACAGAAGTTGAAAATTTTGTAATTTTTACTAAATATTCTGGAACATTTAATTCATCTTTTTCATCTTCGAAATAATTCTTTAAAGTTATAGGATTTGCTAATAATCCTTTGTAAATTAAACTTTCAATTGCTCCAAAAATCTTTTGATGCATTGGATCATAAAAGTTATTACTGGTTATAATAATATTAATTTCATCAAAAATTTCATTTGAAACAAGTATAGAACCAATTACCGCTTGTTCAGCTTCAATATTATTTGGTAATTCTTTAAATTTGTCTTTAACTATCGATAGATTATTCTCCACACCTCATTTTATGTCAATTTTACTCAAAATAAATTTAAATTATTAATTGGGGAGAAAATTGTATAATTATTGAATAGTCTCCGCTGACTCAACTACAATATGTATCTCTGCATCAATCTCAGAATGTAAAGACACTTTTACTTTAAATTTTCCAAGAGATTTTATTTCTTTAACTGGTTGAATCATTGATGGTGTTATATCTAATTTTTCTTTTTCTTTAATAATTTTGGAAATTTCTGTTGGCTTGACCGAACCATATAACTCCTTATTTTCAGTAGAAAGTTTTTTTACAATGAATTCTTTTTTATTAATTTTTTCTGCTATTTTTTTTGCTTCTTGTTTTTTTTCATTATCTTTTTTGGACAATTGTGTCTTTATTTTTTCAACTTGATTTATATTTTCTTTTGAAGCATATAGTGCTTTTTTATTAGCGATCAAAAAGTTTCTGGCAAAACCTCTCTTAACATCTATAATTTCCCCTATAGATCCAACTCTTTTAATATTTTCTAGTAATATTACTTTCATTTATAATAAAGCTAAATTTCTTGCTCTTTTTATTGATAAAGATAATTCTCTTTGTTTTTTTTGACTTACATTAGTTATTCTTGATGGAAGAATCTTGCCATTTTCTGATACGTATCTTTTTAATAACTTGATGTTTTTATAGTCAATTTTTGGAGCACCTTTGACTGATAACGGGCAATTTTTCTTAAATTTATATTTATTAGGTTGAAAAATGCTTAATTTTGCAAAATTACTTTGTTTATTTTTTTTATTTCCGCTTTGTCTTTTAGGCATAACTAATTATTAGGAGTTTCTTTTTTTTCATACTCATCTTTTTTTGAAAAAAAATTTGTTTCAAGATCAAATTTTTTTACTCTTACAGTCAAATATCTTAACAATTTTTTATCAATCGCTTCATTCTTTTCTAGTTCACTAATTACATTTCCTTTGCCTTTAAATTTAAAGTGAATGTAGCTTCCTTTTTTATTTTTTTTTATTAAATATGATAAATTTAACAAACCCCAATTTTCAGTTTTTACTATCTCACCATCATTTTTTTCAATAATGCTTGAATATTTTTCGGTTAATTGTTTTATTTCACTTGGAGAAGTGTCTTGTCTTGCAATTATAGTATGCTCGTATAAATTCATTTAATTTCTTTAATAAAAAATGAGGATATACTATTATAAATCTTTAATTACAATAGCAAAAACAATAAAAAATATAGGATTTTTTAGATGTTTTCACTAGTATTCCCAGGACAAGGTTCCCAAACAATTGGAATGGGAAAAGATTTTTTTGAAAATTATAATTTAGTAAAAGATCTTTTTAAGGAGGCTGACGATTCATTGGGCACCAGTCTATCAAAAATAATTTTAGAGGGACCTAAAGATGAACTAGATCTTACTGTAAATACTCAGCCAGCAATATTTCTTATAAGCTACTCAATTTTTCAGGTAATGAAAAAAGAATTCAATGTGGATCTTGATAACGCAAAATATTTTGCTGGTCATTCACTAGGAGAATATTCAGCTTTATGTGCTGCCAATTATCTGAGTTTTTCAGATACTATTAAACTTTTAAAAATTAGGGGTGATGCAATGCAAAATGCTGTCCCAAAAGGAGAGGGCGGTATGCTGGTTGTTTTAGGTTCAAAAGTTGAAACAATAGAAGATCTTTTGAGTGAAAATAAGAATAATTTTATAGCACAAATTGCAAATGATAATTCTGATGGCCAGATTGTTTTAAGCGGAAGAAATAGTGACATAGAAAAATTAATCCATGTTTTAAAATCAAAAAACGTTAAAAACATGAAATTACCAGTTAGCGCCCCTTTTCATTGTCAACTTATGAACAATGCTACTGAAATTATGAGAAATGAAATTCAAAAATTAAATTTTCAAGATTCAAAAAATAAGTTGATATCAAATGTGACCGCAAAAGAAATTTTAAATAAGGAAGAGCTTAAAACACTTTTAATTGACCAAATAGAGAATAGAGTTAGATGGAGAGAAAGTGTAAATCATATGATTAATAATGGAGTAAATCATTTCATTGAGATTGGACCTGGAAAAGTATTAACAGGTTTAATAAAAAGGATAGATAAGAACGTAAAAACTAATACAATCAATTCTGAGAGTGATATAAAAGATTTAAAGTTATGATTAATTTAAGAAATAAGAATATCATTGTAACCGGTGCATCAGGTGGAATAGGTAATTCGATAGTAAAAAAATTGAGTGAGTTTGAAGCAAATATATTAGCCACAGGAACAAAAACTGAAAAATTAGAAGAATTAAAGTCAAACATTAAAAATGTTAAGATTTTAACTTTTGACATTTCTAAAAGTGAAAAAATTGAGGAATTTATCGAAAATGCTACAACACAACTTGGGGGCAAACTAGATTGTATTGTTAATAACGCAGGATTAACCCAAGATAATTTAGCAATTCGTATGAGCTTAGATGAGTGGAGAAAAGTAATTGATATAAATTTAACATCTACTTTCCTTTTGAGTAAATTTGCTATTAAAAAGATGCTTAAAAATAAATCAGGAAAAATTGTAAATATTACATCTGTTGTTGGCCATACTGGAAATTTAGGCCAAGCAAACTATACAGCATCAAAAGCTGGTATAGTTGCTATGTCAAAAAGTTTAGCCATTGAGTATGCTAAAAAGAATATTAATATAAATTGTATTTCGCCAGGTTTCATTAAAACAGCTATGACAGATAAGCTGGATCAAAAATTTAAAGAATTAATCATATCAAAAATACCATCTGCAAGGCTAGGAGAACCTACAGATATTGCTAATGCAGTTCTTTTTTTAGCCTCTGATCAATCAAATTACATTAATGGTGAAACAATTCATATTAATGGAGGTATGTATATGGCTTGACAAACCAGGTTTTTAAACTATTAACAATTTAAACAAAAAAGGATCAATATGTCAGAAGATGTTTCAAGTAAGGTTAAAAAAATTGTTGCCGATCACCTAGGTATTGATGAAGCTAAGGTAACAGAGGAGTCAAGTTTCATAGACGATTTAGGAGCAGATAGTTTAGATACAGTTGAGTTAGTTATGGCTTTTGAGGAAGAGTTTGGCTCGGAGATTTCTGATAGCGAAGCTGAAAAAATTTTAACAGTTGGTGATGCTGTAAAATTTATTGAAGGAAAAGCAAATTAGATTTTAAATGCCCATAGATAATGATGGGGTAATGATAATCTTATCTTCTCCGTCTGGAGCAGGAAAAACTACATTAGTAAATTTACTATCAAAACTAGATAATTTCGAAATTTCTATTTCACATACAACAAGAAAGCCAAGACCAAATGAAATCCCCAATAAGGATTATTTTTTTGTTAATGAAGATGAATTTAAAAGGCTAATTAAAAATCAAGAATTTTTAGAATACGCAAAAGTCTTTAATAATTTTTATGGCTCAACAAGAACACCAGTCATAAATAATTTAGATAACGGAAAAAATGTACTTTTTGATATCGATTGGCAGGGCGCTGATCAAATCAAAAATAAAAAATTAGATTATAAGTTAATAACTTTTTTTATCTTACCTCCAAGCAAAGAAGTATTGTTTGAGAGACTATCTAATAGAGATATGAAAGATAAATTAATAGCTGATGAGAGAATGAAACAATTTGAACATGACGTATTGCATTGGATAAATTATGATTATGTTGTTATTAATAATAATTTAAATGATTGTTATGAAAAGATTTACAACTTAATACAAGCTGAAATAAAAAAAAGTTCAAAAGATTATGATAAAGATTTTATCAGGAATCATATAGAAAAACTAACATCATAGTTTTTCGTACTCCTCAGTTAATTTATAATAAATATCCTGACTTAAATTATGAGGTCTTAAGTTTAGATCTATATTTAGTTTGTTTAGGACGTTAACATTACCTTTAAATAATATATTAAAAGGTGTTTTTATTTTTTTTCTTTTTTGATTAAAAAAAATTCTTGTTATTTTTTCTAAGTTTTTAGAGTTTTTAAACTGATAGAAAAATTTTTTGGGTTTAAAAAATAATAGTGAACTATCAACTTTAGGTTTCGGAGAAAAACTACGAGGTTTAATATCACAGATTTTATCAATTTCTAATTTCCAATTAGCTAAAATTGTTAATCTTCCGTAGTTTGATGAATTAAACTTGGATAAAATTCTATCTGCTACTTCCTTTTGAAACATTAGTATTAGAGAGTCAAACCAAAAATTTGTATTTTCAAGATTTATTATCCATTTAGCTAATATTTCAGTTGAAATATTATATGGTAAATTTCCAAAAACAATTAACCTTTCATTATATAATTTTTTTTCATTAATCTTTAGAATATCATCATTTATTATTATTATTTTATTCTCAAATTTTTTCTTTAAATCATTTACTAAGAATTTATCTTTTTCAACTACTATAAGTTTTTTTGGATTATTTTCTAAAATATAAGAAGTCAGATTTCCTGTTCCTGGGCCAATTTCAAGCACAAATTTATCTTCTATTTTTATTAATGAAACAATTTTTTTTAAAATATTTTGATCTATTAAAAAATTTTGACCTAAACTTTTTTTTGGTTTAATCACTTTTTAAAATCTAAAAATGTAAGTGCTGAAACTAAACTTAAAGAATTAGATTTATTCTTTCCCATCATTTTTTCATTTGGACCATGATCAGGAGAAATTCTAAAGAATGGTAATCCTAAAGTGATATTAATTGCATCATATTCAAATAAAGTTTTAATAGGTGTTAACACCTGATCATGATACATCCCAATAATTACATTATATTTTTTTCTATTGTTTTTTAAAAAAATTGTGTCAGCAGCATATGGTCCAGATACTTTAATATTTGATTTATTTAAAGTTTTGATTGCAGGTTTTATAATTTTTTCATCCTCATTAAAAATATCAATACTTTCACAATGAGGATTTAAACCTGTAACTGCTATTTTAGCTTTCTTTTTCAAATGTTTTTTAAAGAAAATATCGATTAACTTAATTTTTTCTTTAATTATATTCTTATTAATTTTTTGATGAACTTTTTTAATAGGCAAATGAGTTGTTAAAGGACATACGGATAATTTTTTATTGTAAATCAACATTGCGAAATTTTTAGTTTTTGTTTTAGATGCTAAATATTCTGTGATGCCTAAATATTTTTTTTTTAAAAAAAATTTTTTAGAAATAGGACCATTTATAAATTTATTAGTAATCTTTTTACTTAAAATTTTTAGCGCGATATCGAATGATCTTTTTATGTAATCATTAGATTTATTTGAAATCTTATTAAACGCTTTTTTTTGGTAAAAAGTCACATCAATTAAATTTATTTTTTTATTATTCAAATTTGTATCTTTCAAATCTAACAATTTAATTAATCTTATCTTTTTATTTATATTTAATTTTTTCATTTGAAGTTTTATTAAATTATAAGATGCAATCAAAATTATGGGACTTTTAAATTTTTTAATCTTTATTGATTTAAAAAAGATTTCAGAAAAAATACTATTTGGTTCCCCTGCAACTATAATTATAGGTTTATAACTCATTTATTATTAAATTTTTCTTAATTTTATTAAAATACATATTAGAAAATTGAGAAAGTTGATCATTAGTTTTAAATTTTACAATTTCTTCAATTTTTTCATTTATATTTAAACTAGCTGAATACTCTTTTTCATCTTCAATTTTAAGGATAATGAATCCTGATGTTGTTCTGATTGGTTTTGAAACTTGACCAATTTTTAAATTAGAAATTATTTTTTTAATTGTTAAATTTAAATTATCTTCTTTAACCCATCCAATAAGCCCACCATTAGAAGCAGTTTCAGAATTACTATATATCATTGCAGTTTTCTGGAAACCTATTTTTTCTAGGTCTGAAAGAATTTTTTTATACTTATCTTCAAAATCGATTTTGCTCGTAGCACCGAAGTTTATCTCAGAAAGAAGAAGTTCTCTTTGATTTTCTTGTTTAGGATTACTTAATATTTCTTTTTTTATTTTTTCTCTATCAACAATAACTTTATTATAAAATTTTTGATATATGTAATCATTCCATATTAATTCTATATAAAATTTTTCTTTTATCAATTTAACATCTAAATTTTTTTTTTTTAAAAAAGCTTCAAATTCTTCTAGTGAGTCTATTCCAATTTTAGGATATTTATTCACAATAAGTTTTAAAAGAAATTTGTCATTAACTTTTAATTCTTCAACAAATTTATTTAATTCAATTTTTTTAATTATATTTTTTTGAATAGAATTTTTAGAAATTTCAAACAATTCTTTTTCAGCCAAAGTATTTACTTCTGGATTAAATGCTTTTAAAAATTTTATTTCTTCATAAATATCTAGTGTAGTAACTATCTCATTATCAATTTTAAATAATATTCTATTTTCAATAGCGTTCAAAGTTTGGAAGTAAAGTATTAATGATAATAATATGAAAAATACTTTTAATTCTTTTTTTAAATACATCTCGTTAATTAGAAAATTTCTGTTCTACTGCAGTCAAAGGAACTAATTTTATGCTGAACATAAAATCTTCACTTGGTTCTAAGTCTCTATCTTTATAAAATGTTTTGTTATATTTTATGCCTGCAACAAGACAATCATTCTTGTATTCATATATTAGATCATAATACTCAGTTAAATCTATTTCTTTATTTTCTCTTGTCTTAAATGTTATAAAATTTTGATCATTAAAATTAAAAGTTGTTACATTTTCTAAAATGTTTGTACTCCCTACCGCACCTTCTTCCTCTATATAGTTAAAAGTAGTGACAAAATTATTTTTCTTAATGGTCGTACTTAATGAACTATATTGAATTTCATCTAGATCATGATTAATAGAAAATTCATAATTCAGATTTATGTTGTCATTAAGAGTATTTGTTACTTTCCCAAAATAGTTCGAGTTCTTTTTATCAAGTGTACTGTTTGTTGGTAAGTTGCTATTAGTTTTTGTCCTTAAAACTTTACCAAGTTTAAATTCAAAATATTTATTTATATTATCAATATTTTCTGTTTTAAAATCAAATCCTAAAGTTAAGTTGTTTCCAGACTCAAGAGTGTCTATTAGACCTAGTCTGTTAATATTAAATAAGTTATCACTTCTAATTTGTCTATTTTCATTTTTGTAACTTTTCATATCCGATGGATTAATCCTTAAAGATATTTTTGGATCCAAGTAATTTGAGTAGTTATCACCAGTGCTAATAAGTGGAAAACTTGAAACCAACTCAAATATATTCATGAATTTTATATGCGGACTAGAATCATACTCCGTGTTATTTTTACCTGCTGAAATTGTATTTTTTAGATAATAATTAAAATTATTTTTAAATCCAATTTCACTAAAATAACCGTAACTCTGAACATCTAAATTATTAATCATTCTAGATCTCAGAGTATTGGTATCTTTTAAAATATTATCCCCTTGAGAAACAAAATTAAAAGAAGCAAAATTGTTATTTTTAAAGAAACTTCTTGAGAAATCGTAGTAGGGTAAAACGTATTGATAACGATCACTATTACGTTTTGACAGATTTTCATAGGCAGTGAAGCCTGTATTTAATGAAAAATTTTCATTTTCAAGATTTAAATCTATATCAGAAGTTAAAGTATCGAAGTTGTCAGGCTTCAAGTCTGTATTTACTATATTAGTGTCAAAGACTTTCAGATATGTATCATTATTTACTCTTTGAAATGAAAAATCTAATGAACTTTCGATAAAGCTTTCATAACTTAAATCTATCTGAAATTTTGAAAATAAATGTGTTAACGTATTTTTTTCTTTTGATATTTTTGATTTATAGTTATCCACAATATTAAGATCAGCAATAAAATATGAATTTTCATTTTGTTGTCTATATTCATTTTGAAACATAAAAATATCTTTATCAAAAAATGTTGGTTTAAAGGTAAAGTCTTGATTATTTGAGAGAGCATAAAAATATGGTAATTGCAAAGACGAGCCTAAAATATTTGAATTATTTATATGAGGTACCAAAAAACCTGTTTGTCTTTTGACTGTTGGACCTGGGTGAAAAAATTTTGGAAAATATAATACAGGAATATCATAAATTTTTACAAAAGCATTATCATAATTCATTTGTTTTTTATTTTGATCGTAAGTAATTTTATCAGCTTGAATAGTCCATGGTGGACAGCTGTCATTTTTTTTACAACTTGTAAATACACCTTTATTTATTGTTGTGATACCATCATTACTTGAAGAAGAAAGTCCTTTAAATCTTGGATCATTATTTTTATTACCAAATAGATCTTTTTTAAAATCTATATTTATATCTTGGGCGATATAATTTTGATTTTTAAGATTAAAAATTGCACTCTTAAAAAAATATTTATCACTGAAAGGCTGGTTATATTTCGTATGAATAAAAATTTTTTCACCTTTTAATGTTTCCTCTTTAAGTGAGTAACTGAATTTTCCAATTTCATATCGTGTCTGATTAATATTATCTAAAATTGTTGCTCCTACATCAGAACTGATTATCATGTCATTTTTCAGAATAATGATATCTTGAGAGCTAAATTTATAATTGGAATCAATCGACGCTTCTGCTTTTCCTCTAAGCTCTATTCTCTCTTCATTAATATTATATATGATATTCTGTGCTGAAAAATTGTATTTATTTATTTGGTCTTTAATTAATATATTTCCCTTAGCCTGAAGAATATTTTTGATTTTATTAAATTCAAATTCATCTGCCTCAATAACTATTCCATCATTAGATTTTATGACACCTCTATTTTTACCAATTATTTTGTCCCCTCCATCTAAAATTTCTATTTCAGTCACATCAAAACTAAGTTCCTCGTTACCATAAAGATTAAATGAAATTAAATGAAATAAAATTGAAAAGAATATTAAAGTTTTATTTATCATTTATATTTCTCATGAAAAAAAAATTTATAATTGTTAGAATTATTAGTGGTATTATGGCAGAACTTAGTACATTTATTTTTTCAGAAGTACCCAGGATATAAAAAAAATTATTGATATAGTAAATTATTACTGACAAAAAAAGGCCAATAGTTATTTTTAGACCTTTACTTTTAAAAGTTTTTGTATTCATCATAATTATTGCAGCAAAAATAAACATCAGAATGAAATAAAGAGGAAAAGAGATCAATTTAAACAATTGTAGATCTATTTCTGTTAAGGAATAATTAAATCTTTTATAATTTTTTCTCATTTCAAGTAATTCTATGAAGGATAAAGAGGACATATTTGAAAATAGGTTTTGTATTAATTTATAATCAAAATTAGTTCTAAATTTAAGGTTATTAACAGTTTCTTTATTATTTTGAATATAAATTTCAGCATCTTTAATTATCCATTCCTTGTTGGTAATATCAACTTTTCGACTTTTAATATTTCTTATAATTTTGAAATCTTTATCAAATTCAGAAATATAAGTATTAATAAGCTCATTATTATTAAATGAGCTAGCATTTATCATTAATATATTCTCCTCATATATGTCTTTAATCCATAAACCATTGTTAGTTATCACTGCCAGATATTTTTTATCTTCAGTATAATTTGATTTTAATCCTAGATATAGATTTTTTAAATTAGAGGACAAATTATAAAAAATGGAAACTATTATAATACCTATAAAAAATGTTGTAACAGCTAGAATAGAAAATATTTTTGTATTTTTTACTCCAGAGTATTTAAAGATATTCATCTCATTGTCTGTAAAAAGAGTATTGAAAAAAAATTGTGTCGATATTAAAAAAATAAATGGAAACATCTCAAAAACAAACATTGGTGTATTTATAAGAGATAAATAAAGTGGAAAATATGCATTAACGTCTTGCTGTTTAAAAAATTCCAACTCTGTTAGTAGATTAAGTATATATATTAGACAAAAAAAGATAAAAAAAACATTTAAGAAAGACATTATATATGTTCTAACTAAGAATTTCGTATATGTATTCATTTTGTGTTTTTTATATTCTTAAATTGCATTAAATAATTTAAATAAAGACTTATTAGCAAAATTATAGGTATAACAAAAAATTTAATATTTTTTACAAAATCAGCATTAATTAATCTTATTGTCATTTCTGAAAGAATAATTGTGCTAAAACCGATCAAAAAAATTAAGACTCTGTATCTTGAATAATTTATATTCTCTTTAGATTTAAATATTAGTAACAAAGAAACAAGTATTAATACAGGAATATACAATGGAATTATTAATCTTTTATATAATTCCTTAATTATATTATCAATATTATCAACCCTACAATTTTCAACTTTAAAATCTTTGTTAATTTTGAGAATGCTGAAATTCATTAAGTTATGGTAACATTTAATAAGATCTATTGTGGCTACCTCTTGGGTTTTTTTGTATGTAGTTAAATTATCGTCAAAATTATTTAAATTAAAATCAGTTTTTTTAAATTTAAAATTTGTAATTTTGTCGTTTATTACACTAATTGTCTCTCCAAAATTCAATTCTAAAAATTGATTATTACCTATTTGTTTAAACCTTCCCTCTTTTGCAAAAGTTATTTGAAAATTTTCTCCAGATCCTTTTTTGAGATAAATTTCTTTTAAATTTCCAAATTTATCTTTCGAATTACTATAAATTGTTAAATCTTTTACGGCATCATTAAATATCCTTGGCTTGATAAAATTTTCCAAATAATTAATTGATGATGATCTTAAGAATGATCTGGCTAGGTCTTGGCTTTTTGGTACAATAACAGCTGTAAGAAATATTTGAAGCAACATTATGAAAAAAGAAAATTTTATAAAAAAATTTATAAGTTCAATTTTATTTATGCCAAAGTTCCAAAAAATAATTAATTCATTTTTAAATTCATATTTCCCAATAATATAAAGAAAGCTTAAAAATAATATAAATGGAATTAATTTAGTTATTACTTTTGGAAAATTTAATAGCGAAAAATTCAAATAAACTAAATAATTTCGTCCATCCTCAACTATTATATCCAGAAAATTAACTGCCTGAAATACCCATATTATAAGGCTTGAAGAAAAAAGAGTTATCGTAAAAAATATTAAACAATCAAAAAGAAGTTTTCGAAATAATATTTTTTTCATTGAAATCTATCGAAATACACTTATATATTTTCAATTATTAGTTTACAATTTATATACAACTCAAAGTACATATATATAAAAAATGTCAATAAAAATAAGTATTAAAAATAGTTTAAATCAAAAATCAGTAAAAAATCATGTTTTTTTTACCAATAAAAATTTTAAAATAAATGATCTCGGTAAACTTCCAATATCTAAATTTTCTAGTTTTATAAATCAGTCAATTAGCTCTAATGAGTTAAGTGATAAGAATTTTTTATCATTAGATATAAATGCTTCGCAAAAAGTTATTTTGATAAAAATTAAAGATAGTCAATCTCCATTTGACATTGAAAAAATTGGAGCTGAATTTTATGTGTATTTAAAATCAAATTTATATTTAAAAACAACTTTTTATGAACAAAATATAAGGAGTAGTTTTCCTAAAAATAAATTATTTTTTGATCAATTTGCACATGGCCTTCAATTAAAATCATACGAATTCAATAAATATAAATCTAAAAGTAGAGAAAAAGAATTCGATATAGAGATCTTAAACAAAAACAAAACTTTTCAATTTAATAGAAATAAGAAATATAGATCTCTAATTGAAGGTACAAATTTAACAAAAGATCTCGTTTCAGAACCAGGAAATATTCTTCATCCAGATGAATATGCAAAAAGATTATTACAGCTAAGAAAATTTGGTCTTAAAGTAAACGTATTGGATAAAAAGAAATTAAAAAAGCTTGGTATGAATGCACTTCTGGGCGTGGGACAAGGTAGTATACGAGGGTCTTATCTTGTTACTTTAGAATGGAAAGGTTCAAGATCAAAAAAGAAACCTTTAGCATTTGTTGGAAAAGGAGTTTGTTTTGATACTGGTGGTATTTCTCTTAAGCCTGCAAAATTTATGGAAGATATGACATATGATATGGCTGGTTCAGCTGTTGTTGTAGGTTTAATGAAAAATCTAGCTCTAAGAAAAGCAAAAATAAATGCAATTGGAGTTGTTGGTTTAGTAGAAAATATGCCAGGTGGTAACGCTCAAAGACCTGGTGATATAGTTAAATCTTATAGTGGTAAGACAATCGAGATTTTGAATACAGATGCTGAAGGAAGATTAGTTTTAGCCGATGCGCTTACTTATACAGAAAAAAAATATAAGCCTGAATTTATTGTTGATTTAGCAACTTTAACGGGAGCAATTATAGTTTCTTTGGGCTCTGAATTTGCAGGACTTTTTTCAAATAATGATAAGTTGTCCAAACAATTATTTGATGCAGGCCAGAAAGTTGGAGAAAGAGTGTGGAGAATGCCACTTGATAGCAATTATGATAAGTTAATTAATTCTAAAAATGCCGATATGCAAAATATTAATTATGTTGGAGGAGCTGGCTCAACCACCGCAGCACAATTTTTACAAAGATTCATTTTTAATAAAACTCCTTGGGCACATTTAGATATTGCAGGTATGGCATTTTCAAAATATGGAGGTGCCCTAAACTCTGAAGGTGCAACTGGATTTGGAGTTAGATTATTAAATCAATTAGTTGAAGATTATTATGAGTAATATTGAACAAACTTTATCAATCATTAAACCAGATGCAGTGGAAAGAAACCTTGATAATGAAATTAAACAAATGTTTATAAAAAATGGATTTAATATATCTAAAGAAAAAAAAATCCAGATAGAAAAATCAGAGGCTGAAAAGTTTTATAAAGTTCATGAAACGAAACCATTTTACAATGATTTATGTTCATATCTGTCATCTGGTCCAATTGTTGCAATGATACTTGAGAAAAAAAACGCTGTAGTTGACAATAGAAAACTAATGGGAGCAACTAATCCGAAAAACGCAGAGGATGGAACTATCAGGAAAAAGTATGGAATTTCAATAGATAAAAATTCTGTACATGGTTCGGATAGTGTTGAAAATGCAAAAATTGAAATCGATTTTTTCTTTAAAGATTAGCAAATAACTTATTGATAGCCCTTGGATATAAGATGTGCTCATATTTCAATATTTTCTTTTGAAGAGATAAGGGTGTTTCTTTTTTTGATAATTTAACCTTTTTTTGAAGAATTATTTTTCCTGAGTCAAGTTTTGAGTTAACTAAATGTACTGTACATCCTGAGTATTTTTCTTTGTTTTGAATTGCTCTATCGTGTGTGTTTAACCCTTTGTATTTTGGTAATAAAGAAGGATGTATGTTCAAAATTTTTCCTTTAAACTTCTTAATAAAATCTTTAGATAAAATTTTCATGAACCCCGCAAGACATATTAGTTTAATGTCATTTGACTTAAGGTCTTTTAATATTCTTTTTTCTGAGGTTTTTTTGTTATCATAATTATAAACTTTTTTTTTAATTTTATACAATTTTGCAAATTTGAGTCCTTTTGCTCTTACGTTATTTGAAATAATTAAATTTACCTCAATTGGAGAAACTTTTTTTAAAGAAAATTTAATTAGATTTTTTAAGTTACTTCCTGTTCCAGAAATAAAAATCGCTGTTCTTATTTTTTTAGGACCAATTAATTTTTCCATTCAATTTTATTTTTTTTGAATTTTTCGATATTTTGCCAATCACGTAAGGTTTATAATCTTTAGAAAAATATTTATTAATTTTTTTTAAATTTCTTGGATTTATAATTAGACAAAAACCAACGCCCAAATTAAAAGTTCTTAACATTTCGTAGTCATTTACATTATTTTTTTTTAACCATTTAAAGATTTTTAAAGTTTTTATCTTTTCTAAATTAATTTCTGCACAAAGATTATTTGGAATAACTCTTTTGATATTGTCTGGTAAACCCCCACCGGTAATATTTGCGCAGCCATTAATTAGTTTCCTGTTAATCAGATTTAAAACTTCTTTAACATAAATCTTAGTTGGTTTTAGTAACTCTTTTTTTAAAAAAATATTTTTATTTATTATTATGTTTTTTCTTTTAATAATATTTCTAACCAATGAATAGCCATTAGAGTGTAAGCCACTGGATGGAATTGCTAAAATAATGTTATTTTCTTTGATATTACTTTTATTTAAAATTTTTTTTTGTTCAACTAATCCAACTGCGAAACCAGCAATATCAAATTTATTTTTTTCATATGTACCAGGCATTTCAGCTGTTTCACCACCAACTAAATCACAACCAGATATATTACACCCTTTAACAATTCCTTTAATGATTGATTTTAGTTTTGGTAAATTAATTTTGTTTATCGAAATATAATCTAAGAAAAAAAGGGGGGTTGCACCTTGGACTATTAAATCATTTACACTCATCGCAACTAAATCGATGCCAATAGTATCAAACCTTTTTAAAAGATTTGCTATTTCTATTTTAGTGCCAACTCCATCAGTGCATGCTACAATTTTTGGATTTTTTAAATTATCAGGTATATTTGTTATAGAACCAAAACCACCTATATTATTAAACTTTTTTTTGCCCTTTTTTTTTGATGAAATTAAAGATATGAACTTTATAAACTTATCTGCAGCCTTAATATCAACTCCACTTTTTTTGTATGTTAATAGACTTTTATTCATTATTATTAAGTATGATAATTAGATTTAAAAATTTTTCATATTTTTTATATATTTTTTTTATATGTCTATCTTTAAATATATTTTTTTTTTCCACAGATAAAGTTGAGGCAAAATCTTTCGATGTAAATAATATTGAAATTTCAAAGCCGTTTGAAATAAATTTTGATAAAAATAAGGTTATAGACGACGGTTTTATTAAAGCTTTTTCAAGATTAATCTCAACTATTACAGTTTCTTCAGATCAAGCAATAATTAAAGGAATAAAATTAGCTGAAATAAAAGGAATGATCGAGTCTTTTTCTGTCAAAGAGGAAAGGTTTATAGATGAGATTTATTATGTAAATTTGGGTGTTACTTTTAATAAAAAAAAGATTTTCAATTATTTAGAAAATAAAAATGTATTCCCATCAGTTCCAAATAAAAAACAATTCTTATTGTTTCCAATTATAATCGAGGAAAATAATGATAATTTGATAGCCTTTTCAGAAAATAATTTATTTAACAACTGGAATAAGTACAATAAAAAATCTCATCTTCTCGAGTATCTTTTGCCAACAGAAGATTTAGAAGATTTAAATCTCATAAAAAAAAATTATGAGACAATTGAAAAATATGATTTTGAAGAGATTACCAGGAAATATAATTTAGATGACTCAATTGTAACTTTAGTTTTTAAAAATAACAAAAATATTAGAATTTTATCGAGAATAACAATTGAAAATAAAGTAGTTTTAAAAAATCTTTCATTTTCTGATATAAATTTTAATGATGAGGATGATATTGCAAATTTAATAGATAAATTAAAAATAATTTACGAAGATCACTGGAAAATTTTCAATAGAATTAATACCTCAATTAAACTCCCGATATTTGTTAAATTAGATGCTGATGATAATTTAAAAGTTTCAAATTTTGAAAAAATATTAAATGAAATAAATTTGATATATGATTATTTTGTTTTAAAATTTGATAAAAACCATATTTATTATCAAATTGTTTTTAATGGTACTCCAAATATATTTTTGAAATTAATGAAAGATAAAAATTTTGTTTTTAGCACTCAGAATAAGACGTGGATATTAAAATGAAAAATATAAATCAAGAAATTATCAAATTTAAATACGATGGTAATTTTAAAGAAGATGATTTTTATGTATCAAAAAGTAATAAACAAATATTTGATTTATTAAACAAATGGCCCAAATGGGAAAAAAATTTTCTCAATATTAGTGGTGAAAAATTTTCTGGAAAGACACATTTAATTAATATTTTTTTAAAAAAATATAAAGGAACTAAAATTGAAGCTAATTTATTAAGTGATTATGATTTTAAAAAGATAAAGATCTTCCAAAATATTATTTTAGAAAATGTGTCTGAAAAGATTAATGAAAATTTATTTTTTACTCTTTGTAATATAGTTGAACAAGACAATAAATATTTAATAGTTACATCTGAAAGTTCCATTGTAAATATTGATTTTAAGTTGAATGATTTAAAATCCAGATCAAAAAGTTTTTTACTACAAAATATTAATAAACCTGATGATGAACTTTTATTTGCTTTAGTTTTAAAAAACTTATCTGATCGTCAAATATCAATAGATAAAAAATTAATTGATTATATTATTAAAAGAATTGACAGATCATATGGAAAAATAGTTGATTTTATATATAAAATCGACGAAGTAAGTTTAAAAAAAAAAAGACCTATAAATTTAAGTACAATTAAAGAGGTATTGGGAGAATAATTGAATAAATATAGAAGTCACAATTGTAACGAACTTAGAAAAAAAAATGTTGGGAGTAGTATTTTACTCTCAGGATGGATTAATAAGAAGCGTGATCATGGAAATCTCTTATTTTTAGATTTACGTGATAACTACGGCACTACACAATGTATAGTAGATAAAGAAAATAAAAACTTCAAAGATTTAGAAAAATTACAACTTGAAACAGTTATTAAAGTAGAGGGTAAAGTAATTGATAGATCAAATGATACAATTAATAAAGAGATAGAAACAGGAGAGATTGAAGTAACTATCGAAAATTTTATTATTTTAGGTAAGTGCAAAGAATTGCCAATGCCTGTTTTTAGCGATCAAGAATATTCTGAAGAAATCAGATTAAAATATCGATATTTAGATTTAAGAAGAAAAAAAATTCATGCAAATATTATTTTGAGATCAAAAGTTATTTCGTTTATTAGAAATGAAATGAATAAATTTGGTTTTTTAGAGTTCCAAACACCAATATTAACTTCATCAAGTCCTGAGGGAGCAAGAGATTTTCTTGTGCCAAGTAGATTGAATCCAGGTAAGTTTTATGCTTTGCCGCAGGCACCTCAACAATTTAAGCAACTTATAATGGTTTCAGGCTTTGATAAATATTTTCAAATTGCTCCATGTTTTAGAGATGAAGATGCTCGTGCTGACCGAAGTCCAGGTGAGTTTTATCAATTAGATTTAGAGATGTCTTTTGTTGAGCAAGAGGACGTTTTTAAAGTTGTTGAACAATTATTAGTTAACACATTTAAAAAATTTTCAAAAAAAAAAATTATAACAGAAAAATTTCCAAGAATTTCCTATAAAGATGCTCTTTTAAAGTATGGAAGTGATAAACCCGATCTTAGAAATCCACTGATAATTGAAGACATAACAGAAATTTTTATAAGAGAGGATGTTTCTTTTGATATCTTTAAAAAACTTGTGAAGTCTGGCTCAAATGTAAGATGTATTGTTACTCAGAATACGAAAGATAAACCAAGAAGTTTTTTTGACAATATTGATAGATGGGCCAAAGATGAGGGAGCTTCTGGCCTAGCTTATTTCACTATTGAGAATGGGATTTCTGCAAAAGGACCAGTGGGTAAATTTTTTTCAAAAGAGTCTTTAGAGGAAATCATGAAAAAAACAGGTGCAAAAGTTGGAGATAGTATATTTATGGCTTGTAGTAAAAAAAAGGATTTAGAGCGAATAACTAGCTTGGCTAGAGACAAAATTGCAAAAGACTTAAATTTAATAGATGATAATATTTTTGCATTTTGTTGGATAGTTGATTATCCAATGTTTGAAAAAAATGATCAAACTAATAAAATTGAATTTAGCCACAATCCTTTTTCGATGCCGCAAGGAGAAATCAAAAAACTTAATTTTGAAAAACCTTTGGACATGTTAGCTTATCAGTACGACATAGTTTGTAATGGGATTGAACTATCATCTGGTGCTATAAGAAATCATATTCCTGAACTTATGTATAAATTATTTGCTATTGCTGGTTATGATAAAGATCAAGTTGATGAAAAATTTAGTGGAATGATTAATGCTTTAAGCTATGGTGCGCCTCCGCATGGAGGAATTGCCCCTGGAATTGATAGAATAATAATGCTTTTGGCAAACGAAAAAAATATTAGGGAAGTAACTATGTTTCCAATGAACCAAAACGCTCAAGATTTAATGATGAATGCTCCTTCATCAATAGATGAGAAACAATTAAAGGAGCTTAATCTAGCTCTCAAAATAAAAAAATAGATTATTTTTTACCTTTAAGATTTATCTTTACATCTGATAAATCTACTAAATTTTTCTTATAGTTATTTCTTACGAAACCTTTACTAGTAATATCTTTTACTATTTTCAAAAGTTGATTTTGATCATCTGAGTTTTGCTCATCAATATTTGAAATTTCTGAATTACCAATTGAAGGTGTATGAGCTAAATCCTCTCTATTTTGATAAGAAATCGCTAATTCTCTAAAAATATAATCTAGAATTGACGTTGCGGTTAAAATTCTATCATTTCCATGAACTTTACCGGAAGGTTCAAATTTTGTACCAACAAAAGCACTTATAAATTCATCCAGTGGAACTCCATATTGCAGACCTAAGGACACTGCTATAGCAAAATTGTTCATTAGAGCTTTAACTAATTCACCCTCTTTGCTTGTATCAATAAAAATTTCTCCAATTTTTCCATCTTCGTATTCACCAGTGTGTAAATATACTTTATGATCACCAATAGTTGCTTTTTGAATGTAGCCTTTTCTTCTATCTGGCATACTAAATCTTTTTCCTGATTTTTCCGAATTATTGTTATTTGACTTGATTATATTCTCTAAATGTTTTGATGATGATTGGTTATTTGTGGTTACTACATCAATTTTATTATTTTCAATAATTTTTTTGTTATTTGGATCTAAACTTTTGGTTTTTCTATTATCAAGTTTTACGTCAAGGACTTCAAATTTTCCATCGTCGCGTTTTTCCAAATTTTTAAGCTCAGTTTCATTGATGTCGTCTAAATAATGATTTACTTTAAAAGTACAAGTGTAATATGTCTCAACTAAATATTTTGCCATTTAACCTCAGTCGTTATTTTAAATTTTATTTGAATAATGAATCAATTAATTTATATACAAAAACAAATTTTAGTCTAATTTAATTTATACAATTTGAAATTGAAAATAAAAATTATATTATGTTGACATTTATAAAAAAAATTTTCACTTGGTGGAATCGAGACACTTTTGGAACCAGACTAAAAACAATCTTATTTGGTAAATTAGCAGGAACAGATCATTTGGGAAATAAATATTACGAGTCCAAAAATGGAAAAAGATGGGTGATTTATGCTGCAGAAATTGACGCATCAAAAATACCTGTTGAGTGGTATTCTTGGATACATTTCACTCATAATAAAATAGAAAATAATCATGAACTAAAAAAATATGATTGGCAAAAACCTCATCAAGAGAATTTAACTGGCACAGATTCAGCTTATTATCCAAATAAAAATAAAAATGTTACTCAAAAAAAATACAAGTCCTGGAAGGACTAAATTAAATTTACTTATTTTTTTATTTTTTGCACTTCCTTTTTTTGTGCACTCCGAGCAAAATTTAGAAGGTAATTACACTAATATAAAAATTTTAGATAAAATTTCCTCAAAAAATATTTTAGTAAAACTTAAAAATGGAGAAGTAAAAAGACATAAAGATCTTCTTATTAAAAGCATGAAATGTAAAAACGCTAAATTTGATGATAATCCAGAAATTACAGCTTATATTCAAGTGAGGGATCTAACTAATAAGAATAAAGATGATGTATTTGTTTTTAATAACTGGATGTTTTCATCAAGCCCATCTATAACTCCATTTGATCACCCTGTATATGATATTTGGTTAGTAAGTTGTTATTAGACTAATTTTTCATTATCAAGCCAACTAACGTTAAAGTCAGAATTGATAAATTTTTGATGACTCAAAAGTTTTTTATGCAAAGGAATAGTTGTTGTAATGCCTTCAATAACAAATTCATCCAATGATCTATTCATTCTTTGTATTGCTTCACTTCTATTTCTACCATGGCAAATTAATTTACATATCATACTGTCATAATAAGGGGTTACTTTATAACCTTGAAAGATTGCTCCATCTACTCTCGTTCTAAAACCTGATGGTTGATGACACATACCGATAGTACCCGGTGATGGCTGGAAATTTTTTTCAGGATCCTCAGCATTTATTCTACATTCGATGGCATGGCCTCTAGGATTTATATCTGATTGTTTAAGAGCTGTTTCACCAGTAAAAGCAATAAATATTTGTTCTTTAATTATATCTATTCCTGTAACCATTTCAGTGACAGGATGTTCGACCTGAACCCTTGTATTCATCTCTAAAAAATAAAATTTTCCATCTTCATATATAAACTCCACTGTGCCAGCTCCTTGATAACCAATTTTTCTAACCATGTTTACAGTTTTATTAAATAAATCTTTTCTTATTTCATCATTTAAAACAGGGCTTGGAGTTTCCTCAATGAGTTTTTGATGTCTTCTCTGAACAGAACAATCCCTTTCATGCAAGTGAATTGTTGCATTTTTTCCAGCTAAAATTTGAACTTCTATATGCCTTGGATTTTGAAAAAATTTCTCGATATAAACTTCATCATTACCAAAATATTTTTTTGCCTCTGATTTTGCTGTAGAAAACAATGTCTCAAAATCTTCCTCTTTTTTAACAATTTTCATGCCTTTACCTCCTCCACCTCCAGAAGCTTTAATTAAGACGGGGAAACCAATTTTTTTACACAACTCTTTAGCTGCAGCCACATCTCGAACACCACCTTCAGATCCCTCTATAACAGGTAATCCATTTTCTTTTGCAATTTTTTTTGCTTGAATTTTATCTCCCATCATTTCTATATGTTTTGCAGAAGCACCAATAAATTTGATTTTATTTTCTTCAAGTATCTTTGCGAAGTTTACATTTTCAGATAAAAAACCATAACCAGGATGAACCGCCTCAGCATTAGTCAAATCTATAGCTGATAAAAGTGCAGGAATATTTAAATAACTATTAGCCGGTTGATGAGAGCCTATACAAACACTTTCATCTGCTAATTTAACATGCATACTCTCCCTATCCACGTCAGAATGAACAGCAACAGTAGAGATTCCCCATTCTTTACAGGCTCTAATAATTCTAACTGCAATTTCCCCACGATTTGCAATCAAAATTTTTTTAAACATTATTCTAGAATGATAAGGGTTTGGCCAAATTCAACAGGTTGACCATCAGCTACAAGTATCTTTTTTACTATTCCATCAGAACTTGAGGGCACATGATTCATAGTTTTCATAGCCTCTACAATCATAATAGTATCACCTTTTCTAATTTTTTTTCCAACCTCTACAAATTTTTTAGCTCCAGGCTCTGGTGCATGGTAAGCAGTACCAATAATTGGCGATGTAACTTCAATTCCAGATATATCATTTTGACTTTCTATATTTTTATTTGAGCTTATTTCTTTTGACAAAGTTTGATTTGTTTGATTGTTAATTGAAATATTATTTTTTGAGACTTTTATTTTGGTATCTTTTTCAGTGTACTCCAGTTCAGTAAGATTAAATTCATCCAAATAATCACTTAACTCTTTTATTATTTTTTTATCTATCTTCATGTTGGATTAGTTTTTGCATTGAAATTATGGCTAAAATATAACCATCAGCATTTAGGCCAAATATTCCACCAGTAGCCACGTCACTTATTAAAGATTTTTTTCTAAATTCTTCACGTTTATAGATATTTGAAATATGTACTTCAATAATAGGTTTTTTAAAAATCTCTAAAGCATCTCTAATTGCAATTGAGGTGTGAGTAAATGCAGCAGCATTAATTATCATCCCATCAAATTTTTCTCTTGCATTTTGTATTATATTAACCAATTCCCCCTCTATATTTGATTGTGCAAATTCAGCAGAAAGCCCTAATTCTTTTGATTTTGCCAAGCACTCTTTTTTAAGTTTGTCAAAAGTGATCGATCCATATTGTGATTGTTCTCTTTCACCTAATAGATTAATATTTGGACCATTAATAATAATTATTTTATTATTCATTCAGCTTTTATATACGATGAAAAAAAAAATAAAAATAAAATTAAATGGGAAATTTAAAGCTATTAATTATAATTCAACACTATTCAATATTGTTCAAAAAAACAAAATTCCATTATCGAAAGTAGCTATTGAATTAAATCAAGAAATAGTAGATAAAAAAAAAATAAAAAGCATCAACCTTAAAAATAATGATAAAATAGAAATAGTTCATTTCATTGGAGGTGGTTAAAATTGAAAAAAGACAAATTTATTATTTCTAAGAAAAATTTTAGCTCTAGACTTATCGTTGGGACTGGTAAGTATAAAAGTATGCAGGAGTGTGCTAAGGCAATCAATTTGTCTGGAGCCGAAATAGTCACAGTTGCTGTTCGAAGAGTAAATATTACTGATAAAAAAAAACCATTGTTAATGGATTATATTGATCCAAAAAAAATTACCTACCTTCCTAACACTGCTGGCTGTTTTAACTCAAAAGAAGCATTAAGAACTCTAAGATTAGCACGAGAGATAGGTGGTTGGAAATTAGTTAAACTAGAGGTTTTGGGAGATAAAAAAAACTTGTTCCCAGAGATGATTGAAACACTTAAATCAACTGAGGTATTAACTAAAGAGGGATTTAAAGTGATGGTTTATTGCAATGACGATCCTTTAATGGCAAAAAGGTTGGAGAATGCAGGCGCGTGTGCAATTATGCCCCTGGCTGCTCCAATAGGTTCAGGTTTAGGTATTATCAATGAAATAAATATTAGGATAATTAGGAAGCAAACAAAATTACCGTTAATTATTGATGCTGGATTAGGCCAAGCATCAGATGCTGCTATAGCTATGGAATTAGGTTGTGATGGAGTCTTAGTAAATACTGCGATTGCAAAAGCAAAAAAACCATTTCAAATGGCTTTAGCATTTAAGAACGCAGTTATTGCTGGTCGTCAATCTTACTTGTCTGGTAGAATAAAAAAAACATTATACGGAAATCCATCTTCTCCAAAGTCAGGAATTATCTAGCTTTCTTATAAAATTTTTTTTTTCTAAAAGTTTTCTTTTTAAATTTTTTTTTGTCTTTTAATTCAATAATGTTGTTAACTTTTTGCTCTTCAAGATTTTTTAATTTTTCAAAATGTTCAATCAGCTCTATAGTTTTCTTAGACTTATTTTTAATATCAATGATATATTCAGGAATTATTAAACTATTATCAGATATTATATCAATTTTCATTTTATTCTTTTTTTCAAAGTATGTAAGATCTTCAATAAAGTTTTCTTTTAGAAAATCGGAAATTTTTTTACAAACCTTTAAATCTACAAATTTTGCTTTATTTATTACTGCTTTTAATTCAACTAATTTGAGAATTTTTAGTGCAAAAGACTCATCTGTTAGTTTGATATTCCATTTAACAGCACTTTCTCTTAATCTCTGTCGAGACATTTCTAAAAGACCAAAATTCGATATTCTTCCAATTTGAATTCTGGCTCGATCCGATCTACACTTTTCTTTTAGTCTTCTTTCTACTAATCTACGATTCCCATAACTAAGCATGTCAATAAAATCTATTATTATAAGTCCCGACAAATCTCTTATTTTAATTTGTCTAGCTATTTCATCTGCTGCCTCAAGATTAGTATCTAAAGCAGTGCTTTCTACATTTTTTTGTTTGATTGAACTTCCAGAGTTAATATCAATGGAAACCAACGCCTCTGTAGGATTAATCACCAAGTAACCACCAGAGTTCAATTTTATTTCACTTTCAAATATTTGATTTAATTTCTGTTCAATACCCTCTTCAATAAATAAAGGTTTTTTTCCTCTGTATTTTTTTATCTTTTTTACATGAGAAGGCATCATCATTTTCATAAAATTTTGAGCTTTTTTATAACCCTCATTACCTTCAATAATTATATTTTTTGTGTTTTCATCATACATATCTCTTAAGGTTCTTTTAATTATTTCGCTTTCTTGATGAATTAATGAAGGCGCTATAGAGCTTAAGGCATTTTCCTTAATTTGATTCCAATTATAAATTAGTGTATCTAAATCATGATTAATTTCATTTTTAGTTTTGTTGCTTCCAGCGGTTCTTACTATCAGTCCCATTTCTTTCGGGATTTCAATTTCATTTAAAATACTTCTAATTTTTTTTCGATCTGCAGGATTAAAAATTTTTCTTGAAATTCCTCCACCTTTAGGAGTGTTAGGCATTAAAACTATATATTTGCCCGCAATGGAAATAAACGTACTTAACGCAGCACCTTTTTGACCACGCTCATCTTTTATAACCTGAACTAAAATTACTTGATTAGGCTTTATTACCTCTTGGATTTTGTATCTTTTGAATCTAAATTTACTTTCATATTTTTTTTCTTTTTCATTTTCTGAATTTTCCTTATCTTCTGGATCTTTTTTTTCTATTGGATCCTTTTTTTCCAAGGGATCCTCAATTTCTAATTTACCTTCAGCTAAATTTTCTTCCTCTTTAGCTTCAACTTTTTTTGATAGTTCCTCTCGGACTCTTTCCTCTTCTTGTTTTATTTTTTCTAGATCACTTTGTGGAATTTGATAATAGTCAGATTGAATATCGTTGAAAGATAAAAAACCATGACGCTCCCTCCCGAAATCAACGAACGCAGCTTGCAAAGATGGTTCTATACGACTTACTTTACCTAAATAGATATTATTTTTGATTAGACTATTCTTTATGCCTTCATACTCATAATCTTCAATTTTTTCACCTGATTTGAGTACAATTCTAATCTCGTTTGGATGCGAAGCATCGATATATAAATTTTTTTCCATAACATTTTTTTTGATTGTTTCATAAATTATTAAAATTTTGTTTGTATTCTTATGCCTTATCTTTAACAAATTCCCTTATATAATGGAAACAAAATGAGCAAAATTTTAAAGAATTTATTTATTGGTTTTATTAGTTTTTCATTAATTTCATCAATAATTGTTTTAGGTATTTTGTGGAATTTTTCCAACAATATACCTGATTACAAATTTTTAAAAAATTACAAACCTCCTGTCTCAAGCAAGGTTTACTCTGGGAATGGTGATTTAGTTGCAGATTTTTCAAGAGAAAAAAGAATATTTGTTCCTTATGAAACAATACCTCAAAATGTAATTAATGCCTTCTTGTCTGCTGAAGATAAAAATTTTTTTTCTCATCCTGGTGTTGATGCTAAAGGAATTTTACGAGCGATAGTAAACAATATTAAAAATGTTGTTACTTCAAAAAGATTAGAAGGTGCCTCAACAATAACCCAACAAGTAGCAAAAAACTTTCTTTTAACAAATGAAGTAAGTTTAAATAGAAAAATTAAAGAGGCTATATTGGCTTTTAGAATTGAAAGAGCACTATCAAAAGAAAGAATACTCGAATTATATTTAAATCAAATTTACCTCGGGAGTGGGGCCTATGGAGTCGCTGCGGCAAGTTTAGAATATTTTGACAAATCGATAAAAGAACTCGATTATGAAGAAGCAGCCTTATTGGCTGCACTACCTAAGGCCCCTAGCAAATATAACCCTTATAGAAATATTGAATTAGCAAAATTTAGAAGAGATTTGGTTTTAAAAAATTTATTAGACAATAACTTCATAACAAAAAAAGATTATCAAAATTTAAAGAAAAAAAATATTCAATTAAAAAAAACAAAAAGAATTTATCTAGAGGATGCTCAATATTATATTGAGGATGTAAGAAAAGATATCATTGAAATTTTATCATATGAAAAAGTTTATAATCAAGGCTTTAATATAAACACACCAATAAATCTAGAATTACAAAAAATAGCAACAAACTCTTTAAGAAATGGATTAATTAGATATGACCAACGTAAAGGTTGGCGTGGTCCATTGTTAAATAAACCATATTCTAAAAATTGGTCTGTTAGTTTAGAGAAATATGATTTAGAAAATTCTATTGATTGGAAAATTGCAATAATAAAAAAAATCTCTAAATTTTCTATAGAAATAGAAACAAAAGATAAAATTAAAGGAATTATAGATTACAATAATATTTCTTGGACTAAAAAAGAATTAGATGACCTTTTTAGAGTAGGAGACATAATCTATGTTAAGAATATAAGAAATAATAAGTTTAGCCTTAAACAATTACCAAAAATAAATGGTGGAATAGTTGTAATGGATCCTTTTACAGGTAGAGTCGTTGCTCTTAGTGGTGGATTTAGTTTTAAAAATAGCGAGTTTAATAGGGCTTCACAAGCTTTGCGACAACCCGGTTCAGCATTTAAACCATTCGTTTACGCTTTAGCTCTTGAAAATAATTACACTCCTTCTTCATTAGTTCTTGATGCACCAATAGTTTTAGATCAAGGAACTGATTTAAAAATGTGGAAGCCAGAAAATTATGGAAAAAAATTTTATGGACCATCAACTTTGAGAATTGGTTTAGAAAAGTCACGAAATTTAATGACAGTAAGAATTGCACAGGATTTAGGTGTAGACAAAGTTGCCGAATTCTCCAAAAATCTTGGTATTTATGAAAATCCTGATGAGCTTTTATCTATTTCTCTGGGTTCTGCCGAAACAACTTTGTTAAAACTTACATCTGCATATTCAGCTTTTGTAAATGGAGGAAAATTAGTTTCACCAATTTTGATTGATCGTGTTCAGGATAGTGAGGGAAACACAATTTTAAATAATGAAAATAGATTATGCTTAAATTGTGATAAACTTTCATATACTGGTAAAGATTTTCCTGATGTAGGTAATAATTTTAAACAGGTATTTTCTCCACAAACAGCCTATCAAATTACCTCTTTATTAGAAGGTGTCATAAAAAGAGGTACAGGAAAAAAATTGAGAGATCTAAATTTGAATCTCGCAGGTAAAACAGGAACAACTAATAAAAACACCGATGCATGGTTTATTGGTTTTACTTCAAATTATGTTATTGGGGTGTATGTTGGAATGGATAATCCTCAGCCATTAGGTAAATTTGAAACTGGTTCAAAAACAGCACTACCGATTTTTAAAGAATTTATCGAATCAGCTATTAAAAAATCTGACGCTCGACCATTTAAAGTTGCTGATGAGATTACAATGATGGTAGTTGACCCGACAACAGGTCAAAAAGCAAAATTTTCATCTAAAGATACAATTTTAGAGGCATATAAAAGTAAGAATGTTGTTGATGGTAAAGTGCTATATTCAAATAATAATAGATTAGATGCGAATAATATATTAAAGTTTTACTAATGGATCATAAATATACAGATTATAAAAAAGAGATAGAAAAAATAAATCAAAAAGTTAAGGAGTATCTTTGATAAAAATAAGATAAATTTAAAATTAAAAAGTCATAATAAAACTATTCTTAATCCTGATTTTTGGCAGAATAGGTCTAATTCCAAAAAAATACTTAAAGAAAAAAAATTGTACGAAGACCTGATTAATTCTCACAAAAATTCTTTAAATCAGTTAAAAGATTTAGGAGATTTGTACGAATTAGCTTTAGAGGAAAATAATACCAACATACAAAATGAGATTTTGGAAAGTATCAAGAGTTTAAGAAAACTCGCAAAAAAAAATGAAATCAATTGTTTTTTATCCAATGAGTCTGATTCTTTAGATTGTTATATAGAAATTCATGCTGGCGCTGGAGGTACTGAGAGTCAAGATTGGGCAGATATGCTGAGGAGAATGTATCTAAAATGGTCTGACAATAAAAATTATAAATCAACTTTGATAAGTGAGCATAAAGGTGATGAGGCGGGCATAAAATCCTCAACAATTAAAATTGAAGGTGATTACGTATTTGGTTGGTTAAAAAAAGAGTCTGGAATTCACAGGTTAGTAAGAATTTCGCCATTTGACTCAGGTGCTAGACGCCATACCAGTTTTGCTAGTATTTGGGTTTATCCAGTGGTGGATGAAAATATTAATATTGAAATTCAAGATAAAGATTTAAGAATAGACACTTATCGATCTAGTGGTGCTGGTGGTCAACATGTCAATACAACTGATAGCGCAGTTAGAATAACTCATTTACCATCTAAAATTGTAGTTCAATGTCAAAATGAAAGATCACAACATAAAAATAAAGAAACATGCATGAACATGCTTAAAGCAAGACTCTATGATTTTGAAATTAAGAAAAAAGAAAAAGAAAATGAAAATACCGAGTCATCAAAATCTGAAATAGGCTGGGGACATCAAATAAGATCTTATGTTCTGCAACCATATAGATTAGTTAAAGATAATAGATCGAACTTTGAAAGTTCTAATCCAGATAAGATTTTAGATGGGGAAATTGACGAATTTTTAGAACAATCGCTATATCAAACATAATGAAAATATTTTTTAAACTTTTTATAGCCATAATATTTATATTATTTGTTACAATATCATACCTAAGTATTTTTGGAATCGAGACTGATAAATTTAATAGTCAAATAATAGAAAAAATTCAAAAATTTGATAAGAATTTAGAAGTTGAATTAAAAGAAATAAAATTAATTTTAGATCCATTTCAATTAAAACTTCAAGCTAAAACAATTGGCACAAATTTAATTAATCAAAGTAGAAAAATAGAAATTGAAAATATAAAAACACAACTTTCGTTAAAGTTCTTAATAGAAGATAAGTTTTCAATTGAAAATTTAGAGATTTCATCAAAATCTCTTGAGTTAAAAAACTTAATTTCTTTTTTAAGATCGTTTCAAAATACTCCAGAACTGTTCATAATGGAAAAAGCCATTAAAAAAGGATATTTGATTGCTGATATAAAGTTAGAATTTGATTCAAATGGAAATATTAAGAGTAACTATGAGATTAATGGTATTGTAAAAGATGTTGAACTAAATGTATTGAAAAAATACAATTTACAAAAATTAGACTTTATTTTTGGCTATAGTAGAAATAATTTTTTAGTTAAAGATCTTAATTTTAAATTTGATAAAATAGGATTTTTCTCAGAAAAAGTATTAATTAAAAAAAAGAATGATGATTTTTTTGTAGATGGTACCTTTGCGCATAAAAAGTCTGATTTAGATAAAAGAAATATAGATTTATTAGTCAAACCATTTTTACCAAATTTTGAAATAGAAAAAATATTATTGACTTCCAATAATAATTTTTCCTTTGAAATACAAAAAGGATTTAAATTTGAAAATTTCAGAATTAACTCAGAAATATTAGTTCATGAATTAATAATACCTAATCATTTGAAATTAAAAAGATTTTTTCCAAAACAAAAAAAAACAATTTCTCTTTTAGATCAAAAAATAAAATTAAAATATGAAAAGAATAATTTTACTATTAAGGGAAATGGAAACTTACTTTATCAAGTTAATAATGATGATATAGATTATTTTTTTTCAAATAATAATAAAACTAAAAACTTTGATATAATTTTAAGAATCAAAGATAACCCTTTTAAGTTTGATTATTTAAATTATAAAAAAAAGGAGAAAAATGAAATTATCTTAAATTTCAAAGGGTCTCAAAATAAAAATAACGAACTGGTAATAAAATCTTTTAATCTAAATGAGGATAAAAACTTTATTAAAATAAAAAATTTAGTTTTTAATGAAAAACTTCAAATTTCTGGATTAGATGAGGTAGATTTAGACTATCTGGATCAAGACAGAAAAAAAAATTCAATAAGATTAAAAAAAGATAAAAAAAAATATTATTTAACTGGGTCTAGTTTTAACGCTGATAATTTTATTGAGGACTTATTATCAAATGATGATGAAGGTTCAAAAATCATAGATATAAATAGTAATTTTGAAATTGATATTGAAAAAATTTTTTTAGATAGTGAGTATTATCTAACAGATATTAATGGAGATATTTCAATTAAAAAAAATGAAATACAAAAAGCTAATTTAATAGGAAGTTTTTCAAAAAATAGAAAACTTAAATTCACAATCAATAGTGTTGATAATAATAAAATCACCACATTGTTTGTTGATGAGGCAAAACCTTTTGTTAAAAGATATAAATTTATAAAGGGTTTTGATGAGGGATCGCTCGATTTTTATAGTTCAAAAAAATCAAAAAAATCTGTTTCGCAAATAAAAATTTATGATTTCAAATTAAAAGAGCTACCTATATTGACAAAAATTCTTACCCTGGCATCCTTACAAGGTATTGCAGATATTTTATCTGGAGAAGGAATACGTTTCACAGAATTTGAGATGAACTTTAAGAATGAGGGTAATTTGATGACCATTGACGAGATTTATGCAATTGGTCCAGCAATATCTATTTTAATGGAGGGTTATGTTGAAAAAAACAAATTAATTAGTTTAAAGGGTACATTAGTGCCAGCTACAACAATTAATAATTTTATTGGTTCATTACCTGTGCTAGGTGAAATACTAGTTGGAAAAAAAACTGGTGAGGGAGTATTTGGAGTAAGTTTTAAGATCAAAGGCCCTCCAAAAAATTTAAAAACTTCAGTAAATCCTGTCAAAACTTTAACACCCAGATTTATTACAAGAACATTGGAAAAAATTAAAAAGAATTAACTTAACTCAATTTTTAAATGTCTTTTTTTTCCCACAGAAAGTTTTAAATAATTTTGTCTGAATAATTCATAAGAAATAATCAGATTTTCGTGAGATATGATTTCATCATTTAGTTTTATTGCATTTCCTCTAATAAGACGTCTGACTTCACTCTTTGAATTTTCTAATTTAGATAAGATCACGAGATCTATAATACTCATTTTATTTTCAATATCAGTTTTCTTAATTTTAATTGAAGGTAAATTTGAACTGAGCGAAGTTCCTGAGAAAGCTTCTTTTGCCGCTTGCTCTGAACTTTTAGCTGCTTTTAAACCATGAAGCATAGCAGTTGTCTCGTTAGCTAGCTTAATTTTAAGTTTATTAATGTCTTCATCCTTCATTTTATCAATTTCTTCAATATCTAAATCTGTGAACATTTTTAAAAATTTTATTACATCTCTGTCATCAATATTTCTCCAAAATTGCCAATAGTCATATGATGATAATAATTTTTCATCTAACCAAATAGCACCTGACTCAGTTTTTCCCATTTTTGCTCCTGAGGATAATGTAATGAGAGGGGTAGTTAAACCATAAGCTTGTTTACTAGAATATCTTTTTATAAGTTCTGTTCCATTGACAATGTTTCCCCATTGATCAGAACCTCCTATTTGCAAAGAACAATTCTTTTTTTTATTTAGCTCTAAAAAATCATATGCTTGGAGAATCATATAATTAAATTCCATATAACTTAAAGATTGTTCTCTATCCAATCTAGTTTTAACACTTTCGAAAGTAAGCATTTTATTAATTGTAAAATGTTTTCCTATTTCTCTTAAAAATGAAATATAATTTAAATTTTTAAGCCAGGAATAATTATTTACAAAAATAGGTTTTGTTTTTGGATCGTTATTATTTAAAAATTTTTTTAATATTTTTTCAATATTTTTTGTATTTTTCTCTATTTCTTTTTCAGTTAAAATTTTCCTTGTTTTGTCTTTACCTGAAGGATCCCCAATTCTGGTAGTCCCTCCACCTAATAAGACAATCGGTCTGTGCCCATATTTTTGAAGAAGTCTGAGGCACATGATTTGAAGTAAGCTTCCAACATGAAGACTTTCAGCAGTGCAATCAAAACCTATGTAACCTTTAATTTTTTCTTTATTGATTAATTTAGATAATTCATTTTCATTCGTGCATTGATAGAAGAAGCCTCTATCTTTAAATTCTTTTAAAAATTTATCCATAAGTCTATAGTTCCACAATATACATTATTTGATAAAAAAAAATAAGAATGGAAAAGATTTATACAGCAATGGGTTTAATGAGTGGTACCTCATCGGATGGAGTAGATGTATCCATAATTAGGTCAGATGGTAATCAAGAATTTTCAATATTAATTGATAAATACTTTCAATATGATGAAGAATTAACTCAAAAAATACTTAAAATTAGGGATAAAATCTTAAGTCCAGATGATTTGAACAAATATCAACTTGAAATCAAAGATTTAGAAAGAGAAATAACTTTATTTCATTTTAAGGCCGTTAATAAGAGCCTTGAACTATCAAAAACTGAAGTTGATTTAATTGGTTTCCATGGTCAAACAATATTTCATGCTCCAGAAAAAAAAATTACAAAACAATTGGGTGACGGATTGCTACTATCTCAACTAACCAAAAAGAAAGTTATTTACAATTTTAGACAAAATGATTTAGAAAATGGGGGACAGGGTGCTCCTCTAGCACCAATCTTTCATAACACTTTAGCAAATGGATTAAATAAAAAATTTAATTTGGGTTTTCCTGTTAATATTCTTAATATTGGAGGTATTTCTAATGTTACCTCTACAATAGAATACAATAATTTGGATTTAGAAGAAAAAATTTATGCCTGTGATATTGGACCTGGCAATTGTTTGATAGACGAATGGATGAGAAAAAATTCAAAAAAAGGGTATGATAAAGAAGGTTTAGTAGCAAGATCTGGAAAAACAGACAAACTTATTTTAAATCAGGCTTTGGACAATTTTACTGAACAATCTAATTTTGAAAAATCTTTAGATATTAAAAATTTTGATATTTTTTTTGCAAAAGGACTTTCATTAGAGGATGGTGCGGCAACCATTACTGATTTCACTGCCAAATTAATTTCCAATGGAATGAATTTTATTCACAATAAGAATAATTCTCAAAAAAGCAAATGGTTAGTATGTGGGGGAGGAAGAAAAAATAAATATCTTTTAGAGAGTATAAAAAGTAATTTTGATGATATAAATCTTAATTCAATTGATCAATATGAATTAGATGGAGACTTTATTGAGTCTCAAGCTTTTGCTTTTTTAGCTATAAGATCGCTAAAAGGTATGCCTATTTCATTTCCAAATACAACTAGATGTAAAAAATCGGTAACTGGTGGAGTTTTAGTTGAAAACTTTTAATACAAGGCTGTTTCTTTTTTAATGTATTTATCAAGAGATTTTGAAAGTGCGTTCTCATTTTTTGAAAAAAAATGATTTGCTTCTGAAATTGACTGAAACTCAACTTTAATACCTTTTTGCGCACTTAATCTTTTATTAAGTTCATTGACATGTTCAACAGGCACCAATTCATCTTTTTTTCCATAAATCATTATCCCAGATGTTGGACATGGAGACAAAAATGAAAAATCATAAACATTTGGTTGGGGAGAGATTGCGACAAATCTATTTATCTCTGGTCTCCTCATTAAAAGTTGCATAGCAATCAATGACCCAAAAGAAAAACCTGAAACCCAACATTGAGAATTATCAAAATTTTCTCTCTCTAACCAATCAAGTGCAGCTGCAGCATCTGCTAATTCACCTTGGCCATTATCAAATTCTCCATCACTCTTTCCTACACCTCTAAAATTTACTCTGCAAACTGAAAAATCATTTTCCATAAAAGTATGAAAAGTTTCTACAACAACTTTGTTATTCATTGTCCCTCCATACTGAGGGTGTGGTTGTAAAACTAAAGCTATTGGTGAAGTATTTTTTTTACTTTTATAATATTTGGCTTCAAGTCTGCCTGCGGGTCCTGGGATAAATATTTCTAATATTTTATTTTCCATAATTGTAATTGATTACTATTCTCAAAAAAAAATTAGGTTTAACACAACTGCGTGACAAAATGTTAGTTTTTTTTTCCCTATGATACTTGACTATTTTGGTCAGGTTTATATATACCCTTGTAAAATAAGGAATTATGAGACTTACTTCTAAAGGCAGATATGCGGTAATGGCTTTAGTAGATCTGGCTAGATTTGATGGAATTAATCCAGTTTCTCTAAGAGATATATCTTTAAGACAAGGTATTTCTTTAGATTATTTAGAGCAAATTTTTTCAAAATTGAGAAAGAAAGAAATTGTTCAAAGTGTCAGAGGAACTCAAGGCGGATATATTTTAAATAGAAAAGCCAAAGAAATAAAATTAACAAATATTTTAGATGCTGTTGATGAGAAAGTAAAAACTGTTCAATGTAAAAAAGAGTCAAAAAAAGGATGCAACGGGAAATCTACAAAATGTTTAACTCACAATCTTTGGGACGAACTTGAAACTCATATAAATAACTTTTTTGATAAAAAAAGTTTAGATGATTTAGTGAAAGAAAATTTAGAGAGAAGATTATAAAATGGATACTAGAGAAAAAGATATCGAAAATTTAAAAGACTATAAATACGGATTTACAACTGATATTGAAAATATTAGAGCACCAAAAGGTCTAAATGAAGATGTAATTAAATTTATCTCTAATATTAAAAAAGAACCTAAGTGGATGTTGGATTTCAGATTAAAAGCATTCCAGAGATTTAAGCTTCTCAAGGAACCTGACTGGCAAAAACCTAAGTATCCTAAAATTGATTATCAAGATCTATATTACTATTCGGCTCCGAAAAGTATGAAGGATAAACCTAAGAGCTTAGATGAATTAGATCCTAAACTTTTAGAAACCTACAATAAATTAGGAATTCCCCTTCAAGAGCAAGCAAGACTAAATGGAATAGCAGTAGATGCAGTATTTGATTCTGTTTCTGTGGCTACAACATTTAAGGGTGAACTAACAAAACATGGAATTATTTTCTGTTCGATGTCTGAAGCAATACAAAAACATCCTGACTTAGTAAAAAAATATTTAGGGACAGTTATTCCAACAACAGATCATTTTTTTGCAACATTAAATTCGGCGGTATTTACTGATGGCTCATTTGTTTACATTCCTGAGGGTGTAAAATGTCCAATGGAACTATCGACTTATTTTAGAATTAATGCATCAGAAACAGGACAATTCGAAAGAACATTAATCATTGCTGATAAAGGCAGTTACGTAAGTTATCTAGAGGGTTGTACTGCTCCAATGAGAGATGAAAATCAGTTACATGCCGCTAACGTTGAACTAATAGCTCTTGATGATGCAGAAATTAAATATTCAACTGTTCAAAACTGGTATCCGGGTGATGAAAATGGAAAAGGAGGAATTTATAATTTTGTAACTAAAAGAGGACTATGTAAAGGAAAAAATTCTAAAATTTCTTGGACACAGGTAGAGACAGGCTCCGCAATAACTTGGAAATACCCAAGCTGTATTCTTAGAGGTGATAATTCAATTGGTGAGTTTTATTCTATAGCAATTACAAATAATCATCAAAAAGCTGATACAGGTACAAAGATGATCCATCTTGGTAAAAATACTAAAAGTAAGATAATTTCCAAAGGTATTAGTGCTGGCTTTTCTGATATGACATATAGGGGATTAGTAGATATAAATTCAAAAGCAAAAAATTCCAGCAATTACACTCAGTGTGACTCACTATTAATGGGAAACAAATGTGGAGCACATACTGTTCCATATATTAAAAATAAAAACTTTGATTCAAATATTGCTCATGAAGCAACAACTTCAAAAATTAGTGAGGAGCAATTGCACTATTGTCAACAAAGAGGATTAAATCCTGAGGAAGCTGTTGGTTTAATTGTAAATGGATTTTGTAAAGAAGTTCTTCAGCAATTACCAATGGAGTTTGCTGTTGAAGCCCAAAAACTTGTAGGTATTAGCCTAGAAGGGAGCGTAGGTTAATGTTGAAAATAAATAACTTAAACGCAAGTGTTGAAAATAAGTCAATTTTAAAAGAATTTTCATTAAATATAAATCCGGGCGAGGTTCACGCAATAATGGGCCCAAATGGCTCTGGAAAAAGCACTTTATCAAATATTTTATCAGGAAAAAAAGGTTACGAAGTATCCGGAGAAATTTTATTTGAAAATAAAAATTTATTTGAACTTGAAACAGAGGAAAGAGCACACAAAGGCATATTTCTAGCCTTTCAATATCCTTTAGAAATTCCCGGTGTTAATACTAATATTTTTTTAAAAACTTCTTTAAATGCAATTAGAAAAGCTCGTGGACAAAAAGAGCTTGATGCTATTGAGTTTTTAAAACTCGTAAAAGAAAAAGCTAAAGAACTAAAATTTGATGAAGAAAAACTTAATAGGCAATTAAATGTAGGCTTCTCTGGCGGTGAAAAAAAGAAAAATGAAATTTTGCAAATGTCGATGCTCGCACCAAAACTTTCAATTTTAGATGAAACAGATTCGGGTTTGGATATAGACGCTCTTAAAATAGTTGCAGATGGTGTAAATACATTGAGGAATAAGGAAAATTCTTTTTTAATCATTACTCATTACCAAAGATTATTAGACTACATCAAGCCAGATTTTGTCCATGTTTTAATGAATGGTAGAATTATAAAATCGGGTGGTCCAGAACTTGCAATAGAGTTAGAAAAAAAAGGATACGAGAACTTTAATTAGATGAAAGAACAATTAAAAACAGATTTTGAGAAAATACAAAAAGTATCAAGTTTTTCAAGTAAAGATGTTGAGACTAAAAGATTTTACTTAAATAAATTTATTGAAAGGGGTTTTCCTAATAGAAAACTTGAGAATTGGAAGTTTTTAGATTTAGACAAAAT
The DNA here is from genome assembly GCA_902624465.1 of uncultured Pelagibacteraceae bacterium. Taxonomy (GTDB): domain Bacteria; phylum Pseudomonadota; class Alphaproteobacteria; order Pelagibacterales; family Pelagibacteraceae; genus Pelagibacter. The sequence goes on from CACNXP010000002.1 coordinate 43,667, forward strand.
TATAAATAAAAGCATAAATGAACTTAGCTTTTACAATGATTACTCTACAACTAATAAAATTGATACTTCAATTTTTATTGATGTTCTTGAACATAATAAAATAATTTTTATAAATGGAAGAATTGAAAAAATTGATTTTAGCTATGAAGATAAAAATCAAATAGAAATTTCTGATGATTTTAAAATAGATTATAAATTTGATAATAATAATTCCTTAATTGATTTAAATAAAGCTTTTAGTAATAAATATTTTAAGATTTTAATTAAAAAAGGTTACTCAATAAAAAAACCATTAATCATATATCACTTAACTAATGAAAAAATGAAATCAAAAAATATTAATTTAAGACTGGATTTCGAGCTTGAGCAAAACAGTTCATTAAAGTTAATAGATTTTTTTAGTGATATTACAGATACAAATTTTATGAATATTTTATATAATTTTGATATCAAAAAAGACTCAATTCTTAAAAATTATAAAATTGATAAGTCTTTTAATAAAAACATAAAGTATTCATATAATAATATAAACCAGGAAAAAAATAGTATTTCAGAAACATTTATTTTTTCAGCTAGTTCTGATTATTTTAAAAATGAAATAAATTGTAACCTCAAAGGTGAATATTCATCAGCTTTTGTGAATGGAATTTTCTCATTAAAAGATAATAAACAACACGAAATAAGAACATCAATTAATCACTTAGTTGAAAATACAAAAAGTTATCAGCTTATTAAAAGTGTGCTTGGAGAGAATTCAAAAGCCGTGTATCAAGGAAGAATATATGTTGACTCAATTGCTCAAAAAACTGATGGCTATCAATTGAGTAAAGCAATTTTGTTAGACGAAACTTCTGAATTTAATGCTAAACCAGAATTAGAGATTTATGCTGACGATGTTAAGTGCTCACATGGATCAGCATCAGGCAGTCTAAATGAAAATTCAATATTTTATTTAATGTCTAGAGGACTTAACTACAAAGAGTCAAAAGAACTTTTAATAAATGGTTTTTTATTAGATGTAGTTGAAAAAATTACTGATGTTGAAATTAGAAACTTAATTAAAAATATGATCGGATTAACAGAATGAATATAAACACAATTAAAAAAGAATTCCCAATATTTGATGAAAAGATTCAAAATAATGATTTAGTTTATTTAGATAGTGCAAATTCATCGCAAAAACCCAAAGTTGTTATTGATAGAATAAATGAATTTTATACAAAAGAATTTTCAAATGTTGGAAGGAGCATTCATTATTTAGCAGTTGCAGCAACTAATTTGTATGAAAATACCAGAATTTCAGTTCAAAAATACATAAATGCGAAAGATAAAAATGAGATTGTTTTTACAAAAGGTGCAACAGAAGCTCTAAACTTAGTTGCTAATACACTAGGTCAAAAATATTTAAATGAAGGTGATGAAATATTATTAACTGAATTGGAGCATCATTCAAATTATGTACCATGGCACTATCTAAGAAAATCAAAAAATATTAAGATTAATTTTGCAGAAATTAATGAAGATGGTGAAATTCCAATAGAGAATATTGAAAAGAAAATTACGTCAAAAACTAAAGTAATAGCTATTAATCATTTATCTAATGTCACTGGAGCTATATTGCCAATTAAAGAGATTACTGAGATTGCGCATTCTAAAGGCATTATTGTTGTAGTTGACGGTTGTCAGGGTGCTCCACATTTAAAATTAGATATGCAAGATCTTGATTGTGATTTCTATGCAATTTCTTGTCACAAAATGTATGGACCGACAGGATTAGGAATTTTATATGGTAAAAAAAAATGGTTAGAGGAACTTCCACCATATCAAGGCGGTGGTGGAATGATAAAAGAGGTAAAAAAAGATCGAATTACTTACGGAGACCTCCCAAATAAGTATGAAGCAGGAACCATGGCTACTGCTCAAGTAATAGCTTTTGATAAATCTATAAAATTTTTAGAAAGTATTGGAATTGAAAATATTATTAAACACGAAAAAGAATTAATCGAATATGGTCAAGAAATTTTAAAAAAGAATAATTCAGTTAAATTAATTGGTAATCCAAAAAATAAAGGTGGTGTTCTATCATTTACGATTGAAGGAGTACATCCACATGACATTGCTACAATACTGGATGAAGATGGAGTAGCTATTAGAGCTGGTCACCATTGTTGTCAAATATTACATGATAAACTTGCTATACCAGCAAGCGCAAGAGCATCAGTAGGTGTCTACAATACTAAAAGTGATTTTGATCAATTAAATAATTCTATAAACAAATGTAAAAAAATTTTTGATTTAAAATGAATTTGAAAGAATTATATCAAGAAATAATTTTAGAACATGGAAAAAATCCAAGGAATTTGAGGAAGACTAATGATTTTAATAAAGATGCTAAAGGAAATAACCCTTTATGTGGAGATAATGTGCATGTTTATTTAAAACTTAACAATCAAAGAAAAGTTGAAGATATTTCTTTTGAAGGAAGTGGTTGTGCAATTTCAATGGCCTCTGCTTCAATAATGACAGATTTGATTAAAGGAAAAAGTGACAATGAAGCTAAAGAAATTATAGATGATTTTCTTGGAATGATAAAAGAAAATCCAGAACTAAAGTCCTCAATTTTAGAGGAAGATGATAAAACAAAGCTAATGTGTCTTTCAGGAGTTAAGCAATACCCTATGAGGGTAAAATGTGCTACTTTATCATGGCACACTTTAATTTCTGCAATGGAAGATGATGGAAAACAAGTGAGCACAGAGGATTAGATCAATGGAAATAAAAGAAAAAATAATAAATGAAATAAGAAAAATTTATGATCCTGAGTTACCAGTTAATATTTACGAACTTGGTTTAATTTATGATATTCAAGTAAAAGGAAATAAAGCTGAAATTAAAATGACCTTAACTACACCAAACTGTCCTGTTGCAGAAAGTTTACCTAAAGAAGTTAAAGAAGGAGCTATGCAAGTTGAGGGAATCAATGACGTCGATCTTCAATTAGTTTGGGATCCACCTTGGAATAAAGACATGATGTCTGATGCTGCTAAGTTGGAGTTAAATTTATAATGAGTCCTATAATTAAATTAAGTGAAAATGCAGCTAACAGAATCAAAGAAATTATGTCTAGTGCCGAAAAAGATGCTTTAGGAGTTAGAGTTTCTGTTAAATCTGGAGGATGTGCAGGCATGTCATATGTAATGGAATATTCTAAAGTACTTAATCCCAATGATGAGATAATTGAGGATAAGGGAGTTAAGGTTTTTATAGACTCTGCAGCCGTGATGTATTTATTAGGTACTGAGATGGATTACAAAAAAGAGGATTTTTCCTCAACTTTTGTGTTCAATAACCCCAATGAAACAGAGAGATGTGGTTGCGGCGAGTCCTTTAAAGTAGAGTAAAATTTAGTATCCCATAAGTTGCATAGCAGTATTGCTAAAAACGCATAACTAGTGTATATTTTATTTATGAATAAATTTGAATTTAGAAATTTGCTTAATTCAGAGGCTAGAAAGGAAAAAAGAAAAAACTTTATTAGATCTCTGATTAAATCAGTTAATACTGGTGCAAATGGAACTCAGGATTATGTTGTTAAAAAAGGTCCTGGCAAAAACAAAGTTGCCACTACAAGACAATAATTAACAACTATAGTACATCTCGAACTCAATAGGGTGAGGAGTGTGTTCGAAATTATGAATTTCCTCAAATTTTAATGCAATATAAGCATCAATTTGATCATCAGTAAAAACATTACCTTGTTTTAAAAAGTCTCTATCTTTATCCAAACTTTCCATTGCTTCTCTTAATGAGCCACAAACAGTTGGTATTTTTTTAACTTCACTTTCTGATAAAGCATAAAGATCTTTATCAAATGATGTACCTGGATCAATCTTATTTTTAATACCATCTAATCCAGCCATCAGCATTGCAGCAAAGGTTAAGTATGGATTTCCAGCTGCATCACCAAATCTAATTTCGCATCTTGCAGCTTTTTTGCTTAAAGTTATTGGAATTCTACACGAAGCCGATCTATTTCTAGCTGAGTAAGCTAATAACACAGGCGCTTCAAATCCTGGAATTAATCTTTTATAACTATTTGTTGTAGCATTTGAAAAAGCATTAATAGCTTTTGCGTGTTTTAAAATTCCCCCAATATAATTTAAAGCTAAATCAGACAAGCCAGCATATTTATTTCCTGAAAATAAAGCTGTGTTGCCTTTCCAGATAGATTGGTGCACGTGCATTCCAGATCCATTGTCACCTTTTACTGGCTTTGGCATAAAAGTTGCTGTTTTACCAAAGGAATGTGAAACCATGTGAACTGCGTACTTGTATAGTTGTAAGTTATCAGCTTGATCAACAAGTGTTCCAAAATACATTCCTAATTCATGTTGACTAGGAGCAACTTCATGGTGGTGTTTTTCAACTTTAATACCCATATCTTTCATTGCCTTTAAATACTCACTTCTCATATCCTGCTCGCTATCAACTGGTGGGACAGGAAAATAACCACCTTTAATTCCTGGTCTATGACCCATATTTCCATTTTCGTATTCTTTTCCAGAGTTATAAGGGCCTTCTTTGCTATCTATTTTAAAACCTGTTTCATTCATATCATTCTTAAATCTGACATCGTCAAACACAAAAAATTCTGCTTCAGGACCAAAATAAGCTTTATCTCCAATACCTGTTTTTTTTAAATATGCCTCAGCTTTTTTTGCAGTCCCTCTTGGATCTCTTTCATATGGATCTTTTTTAATTGCATCTAATACATCGCAAAATATATTTAAGGTGTTGTGAGATGTGAAAGGATCTACAACTACTCGAGAAACGTCTGGTTTAAGGATCATATCAGACTCGTTGATAGCTTTCCATCCCGCAATTGACGAGCCATCAAAGAAAATACCTTCATTTAACATCTCATCATCCACCATTTTCCCATCCATGGTTACATGTTGAAGCTTACCTCTTGGGTCTGTAAATCTTAAATCAACGTATTCAATTTCTTTATCTTTAATTGTTTTTAAAACATCCTTAACGCTCATATATTCTCCTACTTGAAAATAGATATATCTATCAAATTCAAGCAAATAAATAATACCCTTTTAATAAATATCACCTATGCAATTTTTACATAAGTGTATTAATATTTAAAAATAAAGAATAACAATTAAAGGTTGAATAATGAGTATATTAGATAAAGTTGCAGTTAAAAGAGTAGAAAAATTGTTGAGAGAATTTGATAAAGATTTAACCGTCAAGGCTCTGGAAACATCAGCACGAACTGCAGAAGATGCAGCTTCATCTTTAGGTTGCGAGATAGGTGCAATAGTAAAAAGTTTACTTTTTAAAACAGAGAATAATTTTGTTTTATGTCTAGTGAGTGGAGATAAAAAAGTTAGCCTGAATAAAGTAAAAAAAACTCTAAAAATTAAAGATGCTTCCATGGCATCTGCTGATGAGGTAAAAAGTATAACTGGATTTACAATTGGTGGTGTTTCACCAATAGGTCATCAAACTAAGATTAAAATATTTATTGATAATTCTTTAAATAGATATGAAAATCTATTTGCAGCTGCTGGGCATCCAAATTGTGTATTTAAAATAACTTATAAGAATTTAAAAGAAATAACTAATGGTTCAATTAAAGATATCGTAGAATGAGACAACCAAAATTATTAGATTATGTTTTATTAACTTTTTTAGCACTTATTTGGGCTTCAGCTTTTTTTAACATTAAAATAGCAACTTATTCATTTGGTCCAGTTACTATTGCTTTTTTAAGAGTTTTTTTTGGCGCAATACCAGTTTTATTATTATGTTATTTTAAGAATATTAAGATTGAAGCATTTTCCAAAGATTGGCATTGGTTTGCACTAATTGGATTTATAAACTTAGTTGCTCCATTTTTTCTTATAGCCTATGGAGTAAAATCTGTACAAAGTAATTTAGCTGCAATTCTGATGTCAACAACACCATTAAGCTCAACAGTCCTTGGTCACTTCTATACAAAAAATGAAAAATTTAATTTTATAAAAACTTTTGGAATATTAATTGGTTTCTCGGGAATATTATATCTATTTTCAGATAATTTATTAATTGATGAAAATAATTTTTTTTCAGCAATATTAATTCTTGTTGGTTCTACTTGTTATGTAATTGGTGGAGTTTTGACTTTAAAAATAAGTAAGAAAAAAAATGAAAATGTTACGGGTTCCATTTTAATATGGGCAGTAATAATTTTAATTCCTTTAGTCAGTTTTATAGAGCAACCATGGAATACTATACCGAGGGTAGACTCAACAATATCTGTCATATATTTGGGGTTTGTCTCAACTGGCCTTGCTTGGTTGTTAAGATTTAGAATTTTAGTTAATAATGGTCTAATTTTTCAATCTCAAGTATCATATTTGATTCCAATCTTTGGTACTATCTTAAGTTATATTTTCTTAAAGGAATTAATAACAATTAAAGTATTAATTTCACTAATAGCTGTTGTGGTGGGTATTTATTTTGTAAGAAAAGCAGATAACTCAAAACTTATTTAAGTTTTGAAAAAGCTTTAATGTGTGATGGCCTAGTTTCACAACATCCGCCAATTATTGTAGCTCCTGCATCTTTAAACTTTTTTGCAAATTCATACATTTTGTCAGGAGTCAAATCTTTTCGTACACCAAGAAATTCGTTTGGGTTCCCAGTTTTACTGTTATTGTATGCACCAGTATAATTTGGTTTGGGGTTAGTAGTTACAAATGCATTTAATTTAAATCCAAATGGAATACCTAAATTCTTTAATTCATCTAGATTAAGTTCATAATTTTCAGGAGACACACAGGATAAAATTAGTCCTAGTAAATTCTCATGTTTAATATTCTTAATTAAGTCAGTAATTTTTTCACCACTAGGTAAATTTGTTCCTTCTGAAATGTGTGCACCTATTAGGTAGGGTTTGTCAAATTCTTTAATACTTTCCATAGCTATTTTTACCTCTCTTACACTACTCAAAACGTCAAAATAAAAGAAATCTATATAAGGATTAAGAATTTTTGCCTGACTATTAAAATTTTCCATAATTTCATTTTCTTCTCTATCATCTGCTTCGTATGTTAAATTTTGAGGAGGTAAGCCTCCAGCAATTAAAACATTAGGAAAAGTTTCTTTGACTTTCAGAGCTATTTCACCGGCTTTTTTGTTTAAATATTCATATTTGTCCAAAACTTCATTATCTCTTAAACGAGATTTTCTTGTTGTGAAAGTTGTTGTTACAATAACTTCAGCACCTGCTTTTACAAAATCGAGATGAGTGTCTAGTACAAGTTTATGGTATTTTTCATGAAGTAAAGCATTGGTACTCCATAGAGTACCGTTTGGCTTCATACCTCTAGCAAGAAGTTCTTGACCCATCCCACCATCTAAGATTTTCAAACTCTTAAAGATATTTTTGTCCATTAATTTGATTTAACTGCCTAATTGAAAATATTATTCAATTAAATTCTAAACACAATATGTTGTAATGTCTACAATTGTAGGTAGAAAATAAAAATTCTAACAAATAGACACAAGCTAATATTCTTAGTTTAATGGTGTTATGGCTACTAAAAGAAAGTTTAAAGCTAAGCCAAAGACCAAAAGAAAAAAAAATAAATTGGTCAAATTTTCTAGAAAAAAAATAAAAACGAAAAAAAAAGTCGTGGTAAAAAAGTCTGCGACTAAGAAACGTTCAAGAAAATCTAGAAAAAATAATAAGCTAAAAACAATAACTAAAACAAGAGGAGTAAAAAAAATGAGTGCAGAAGCTATGAAAGTGTCATCTGTATTAGATACTTCTCATTTAAAGGTTAAATTTCCATTTAAAGCAAAATATGGAAACTACATAAACGGAAAATTTGTAGAACCTAAATCAGGTAAATATTTTGACAATGTTAGCCCGATCTCAAATGAGAAAATCTGTTCAGTAGCACGATCTAACGATAAAGACGTTGAGGCAGCATTAGATGCTGCTCACGCAGCTTTTCCTGAGTGGGGAAAGACAGACATCACTACTAGATCAAATATTTTATATAAGATCGCTGATGTTTTAGAAAAAAATCTAAACTTATTGGCTACAGCCGAGTGTTTAGATAATGGAAAACCTATAAGAGAATGTATGGCTGCAGATTTGCCTTTAGTGATAGATCATTGGAGATATTTTGCTGGAGTAATTAGAGCAGAAGAGGGATCAATCGCTGAAATTGCAAATAATCAATATTCATACAATTTTCATGAACCTTTAGGAGTTGTTGGTCAAATAGTTCCATGGAATTTCCCATTGTTAATGGCGACATGGAAATTAGCTCCAGCTCTTGCAGCGGGAAATTGTTCAGTATTAAAACCTGCTGAACAAACACCAGCTTCAATAATGGTGATGATGGAACTTATTGGAGACTTATTACCTCCGGGAGTTGTCAACATCGTTAGTGGTTTTGGATTAGAAGCAGGCAAACCTTTAGCATCATCTAAAAGAGTAGCTAAAGTTGCTTTTACTGGCGAAACTACAACTGGAAGATTGATTATGCAGTATGCAGCACAAAATATAATTCCAATAACTTTAGAGTTAGGTGGAAAATCTCCAAACATTTTCTTCGAGGACATCATGGAAAAAGATGATGATTTCTTCGATAAATGTATTGAAGGTTTTGTGATGTTTAATCTAAATCAGGGTGAGGTTTGTACTTGTCCAAGTAGAGCTTTAATTCAAGAATCTATCTATGATAAATTTATGGAAAGAGCTATTGCAAGAACAAAAGCTGTGGTTCAAGACAATCCTTTGAAAATGGAAACTATGATTGGAGCTCAAGCATCAGTAGAGCAAATGGAGAAGATAAAATCTTATCTAGAGCTTGGTAAAAAAGAGGGTGCTAAAGTCCTTGCCGGAGGAAGTGCAGCAAAGCTTAATAGTGGATTGGAAAAAGGTAATTATATTCAACCAACTATTTTTGAAGCTGATAACAGCATGAGAATTTCTCAAGAGGAAATTTTCGGTCCTGTTGTGTCTGTGATTAAATTTAAAGATGAAGCAGAGGCATTAAAAATTGCTAATGATACTCTTTATGGTTTAGGTGCAGCTGTATGGACTAGAAATGGTAATATAGCCCACAGAATGGGTAGAGCCATACAAGCAGGAATAGTATGGACAAATTGTTACCATGCTTATCCAGCTCACTCACCTTTTGGTGGTTACAAACAATCTGGAGTTGGTAGGGAAACCCATAAAATGATGCTTAATCATTATCGACAGAATAAGAATCTTCATGTTTCTTATGCTGAAAAAAAATTAGGCTTCTTTTAATTAACAATAATATATAATGGCCCATGATTCTTAAATCATGGGCCGGACACTTAAAATGAAAGTATCAGCAACACATTCTGCTCTAAGCTTGTTATCTGAATTAAAAGAGAAATATGGAGAAAAACTAATGTTTCACCAATCTGGTGGTTGTTGCGACGGAAGTGCACCAATGTGTTTTCAAGAGGGTGAGTTTCCTTTAGGGGACAATGATATTAAATTAGGTGAAATAGGTGGTGTACCTTTTTATATGAACGGTGATCAGTATGAAAAGTGGAAGCATACTGACTTAACGATTGACGCTGTTAAAGGAATTGGAGGAATGTTTTCTCTTGATAATGGCACCGGAAGAAGGTTTTTAACAAAATCTGAAATCTGTTTGATTGTAGATAACGATAACAAAAAAAATTAATCGTTTTTAATATAAATGCCTGTTCATCTTAGTTCTCAAAAAATAATAAAAGATTGGATAGATTATAACGATCATATGAATGTATCGTATTATCTTTTGATTTTTGATAAATTTGGAGCAGATATACTTAATAATTTATTTAAAATGGGTGAACATTCAGCAAAAACAACCGGTAAAAGTACTATGATTGTTGAAACTAATATTACTTATAATCAAGAACTCAAAGTTAACGATGAGGTAGATGTTAATCTAGTATATTTTAATCATGATAAAAAAAGACTTTTATATAAAATGGAAATGATTAATAAAGAAAAAAAATTTTTAGCATCAACTATAGAAGTTCTTGCCTTATATGTTGATCTAAAGAATAGAAAAGTTTCTGAATTTGAAGATGAAAAAGTAAATATTATGGATAATTATATTAAAGAGCATTCTCCAAAATTTGACAATAAAGATTTAAAGTTCTCCTCAAGGTTAAAAAAAAATTAATATAACTCCCAGTCCGCAGCTGGAAGCTATATCTAAATTTATTGACCAGGCGCTTTATAACCTATTTTGCTTGCTTTAGTTGTTGCTTTTGTAAAATCAATCGCTTCAAGTAAAGTTAAATTTTTAACTGCACCTGATGCTTCTACAACAAGCTTTACAGCTGCGAAGTCATCAAAACTACCCATTTCATTTATAACTACAAAATCATATGAACCTCTAACAATATCCATACTATGCATTGTTCCACCCATAGCTTTTGTTAATTGTTCAACTACTGCTTTTCTATCACTTGTAGGATCTTTTAAAAAACCTTGAAAAGCTTTTTCCGTGTAGTTTCCCATTATGTATGCTTTCATGTTCAACTCCTTTTTTTTATAATTTAACGTATCATCTAATTGCAGATAATTGATGTGTAAAAATTACATAGTAGACACAACCTCTAGTAATGTTAGATTAAGATATGTACGAAAAATTTGGTCAATTTATTGATGGTAAATGGTGTCAATCCTCAGATAAATCAACTTATGAAGTAATAAATCCAGCTAACGAAGAAGTCATTGGACATGCATCTAAAGCTACATCCCAAGATGTAGACAGAGCACTTAAATCAGCTGAAAAAGGATTGGAAGTTTGGAAAAAAACTTCACCATGGCAGAGGTCATATATAATTAGAAGAATTGCAGACAAAATTAGAGAAAAACAAGATGTACTAGCAAAATGGATGACTTTAGAAGTTGGCAAACCTTTTGCAGAAGCGAAAGGCGAAGTAAATGGAGCGGCTGATATTTTTGAATGGAATGCAGAAGAAACAAAAAGAATTTATGGTCAAACTGTTGAAAGTAGATTTGAAGAAACAAGAGTTCATGTTTATTACCAACCAGTAGGTGTTGTAGCTGCATTATCTCCTTGGAATTTTCCAGCAGTTCTGTCTGCAAGAAAAATTTCAACAGCTTTAGCAGCTGGTTGTTCCGTAATAATTAAACCAGATGTAATAACCCCAGGTGTTGTAATGGAAATGGTAAATATTTGTAATGAATGTGGTGTCCCACCAGGTGTAGTAAATCTTTTATCAGGAGACCCTCCTAGTATCGCTCAACAATTAATAGCATCTGATATTATAAAAAAGATTTCAATAACTGGTTCATCAAGAGTTGGAAAATTAATTTTAAAACAAGCTGCTGACAAAGTTCAAAGAGTTACAATGGAATTAAGTGGACACTCGCCATTTATAGTTTTTGATGATGCTGACATTAAAAAGGCGACAGATATGGCTATATCTGCAAAATTTAGAAACAACGGACAAGTTTGTATTTCACCTAACAGATTCTACATTCAGGAGAGTAAAAAAGAGGAATTTATAAATTTATTTATTGAAAAGACAAAAAAACTTAAAATTGGTGATGGCATGGATCCCTCAGTACAACTAGGACCATTAACAACAAAAAAAAGGTTAAATGAAATTGAGGAACTGGTTGAAACGACTAAAAAAGAGGGCGCAAAAGTACTTTTAGGCGGTAAAAGACCACAAGGTTTCAACAAAGGATTTTATTATGAACCAACTATCTTTGATAATGTTAAAGATGATTATACTATTATGAAAGTAGAACCCTTTGGCCCATTAGTTCCAATGTTATCTTTTAAAACATTTGATGAAGTAATAGAGCGAGCAAATAATCATGATCTTGGACTATCAAGTTATATCTGCACAAATTCTATGGAAAAAGCACACAAAGCATCTGAATTAATGGAGACAGGAACAGTCGCAGTAAACACTCCGCTCGTTGCAATAGCCGAAGCTCCATTTGGGGGAATTAAACAAGCGGGTTATGGGCGTGAAGGTGGATCAATGGCTATTAAAGATTATTTAAATGTAAAATATACTCATTTAGGATTGAAAGGATAAAAGCTATTCTAAAATCTTAAAATCATTTTTGTATTTTTCGTTAATAGAAATACCAAGCCCTGGTACATTATCATCTAAATTTATATAACCATTTTGAGGTTCTGGTTCTCCTTTGAATAAATAGTAAAATAATTCATTGCCGATTTCTACTTGGTGAACGGGAAAATATTCTGAAAATGGACAATTATTACTTGCCATAGTTAAATGGTAGTTGTGCATTTGTCCTGCGTGAGGAATTACAGGGATATTATATTTTTCTGCAAGTAAATTAATTTTATGACCTGCTGTTATTCCACCCACTCGGTTGGAATCATATTGTATATAACTTATCGCTTTAAGATCTAAAAGATGTTTAAATCCTAAGACACTAAATTCATGTTCACCACCGGCTATAGGAATATCTCCGAGAGCATTTAATTCAGCATAGCCTGAGATGTCATCTGGTATAACTGGCTCCTCCAACCATTTTGGTTTAAATTTTATTAAATTAGGTATTATTTTTTTTGAATACTCCAAATCCCAACCCATATACGCTTCAAGCATTAAATCGTTGTCATATCCAATAACCTCTCTAACAGCATTTACTAAAGCAATGTTATTTTTGATACCATCAGCTCCATCTTTAGGTCCCCATCCAAAACGCATTTTAAACATTTTAAAACCCTCATTGAGGTATTTTTCAGCTTCCTTTTGCAAGTCTTCAAGTGGCTGACTATATAATTTTGAAGCATAAACAGGAATCTTTTCCTTAGTTCTTCCACCAAGTAATTTAAACACTGGTTCATTTTTTAGTTTCCCCATTAAGTCCCAAATGCCTAAATCAATTGCAGAAATTCCAACCATTCCAATTCCTTTTCGTCCCCATGCCATAGTACTTCTGTACATCTTGTCCCAAAGATAATCATAATCAAAAGGATCCTCACCTATAACTAAATTTTTTAAATAACAATCTATTGCTTTTTTTGTAACTTCTGGCGCTAGAGCAGCATTTCCAAGACCAATAGTTCCATCATCAGCAATTACTTCACATACTAACCATTGATGAAACCTAAAAGATTTCATTTTATCTCCGCTCTCTCTTAGTAAGTCTGTAGGATTAGTACAAAAATTTTGAGCTGGAGGAACTATCTCTCCTGTCCATTTATAAATTGTAGTTTTAATATCTTTTATTTTTGGCATTACTATTTTTTATTATTAGCCATTGTTAATGCTATTTTAAAGGATTGTAATGTTGGTTCTAAGTTTGCTTGATTTTTTCCGGCAATGTCAAATGCCGTTCCATGTGCAGGTGTTGTTATTGGAATAGGCATACCACCTTGAACTGTAACACCTCTATCAAAGCCAAAAGCTTTTAATCCAGATTGTAGTGCATCATGGTACATTCCTACAATGCAATCGTGATTTTTATTTTTAAAAGCTGTGATAAACGATGTATCACATGGTAAGGGACCATCAGCATTAATACCTAACTTTTTAGCGTCTTCAATAGCAGGAATTATTTCATTCTTTTCTTCTACTCCAAATTCTGCATGAGGATTTAATGCTTGCACTGCAACACGCGGGTTTGCAATACCATTTAATTTCATAGTTTCATGTATCAATTTAATGGGTTTAATTATCTTCTCTTTCTTAATATTTTTAGGGACTTCACTTATGGGGATATGGGAAGTAACTCTAGCAGTCCAAAAATTATCAACTACATTAAATTCACAAAAAAAACTTTCAACATTTAATCTCTCAGCCATTAGATGAAGTTCATCAGAATGTTTGTTTCCTCCCATAATCATACTTGTTTTATTAAATGGTCCAAAATTTATTGCATGTATCTTATTCTGTTTTGCAAGATCAAGAGCAAGATTTAACGATTGTAAAACACTTTCCCCTGATTCTTTTGAGCATTCCGCAATCTTGTATTGGTGGTTTTTACCTTTTGTTAAATCTAAAAAGAATTTATTGTTATTTTTAAAATTAATTTGGTCAAAATCAGTTACAAACTCTAAATTACTTTTATTTCCGCTAATTTTGTCACCACTTTCTAGGATTGCTTTTTCACCTATGACGACAATGTTTACATCATCAGTTATCTTTTCACTCAATAATTTTGATATCAGTTCAGGTCCGATGCCAGAGGGATCGCCTAATAAGATACCAATATTAATTTTGTTTTCTGACATTTTTTTCTTTACGGGTTGTATCAGATAATGTTTAAATATTTAATTATAAATTAACTAATGAGGGAAATAATGAAAAAAAGCTTTAAATTATTTTTAGCTGCTGCCTTTTTAGCAACTGAATTTTTTGTTGTGGCTCTTCCATTAATGATTACATCCGCAAAAGCTGATGGTCATCCAATTCAAGCTATTACTCATGCTGGTTTTGGCGGTGGAACAGACGTAACTACTAGAATGATGTTATTAAGAGCAAGAAGAGTTCTAAAACAAGACATGCAATTAGTGAATAAAAAAGGTGGTGGAGGTGCTGCATCTATGGATTATATGATGTCTTTACCTGCAGATGGAAACCATACTTTAACTTGGACTACTGGACATGCAGTATCAATGGCTTTAGGAAAAACGAAAGTTAAAATCAGCGATATGCAACCATTAGCTAGAGGAACTGATGACCCACAATTGTTTGTAGTAAATTGTAAATCTGACATTAAAGATGCTAAGAAGTTTATTAGTACACAAAAATCAAAATCATTAAAGTATGGAACAACCCACACAGGTGGTATTGACGATGTTAGTGCAATCGCATTTACGAAAAAAGGTGGATTAAAAGATCCAACTATTGTTGCTTACAAAGGAGTTGCTCCGATTAAAACAAACTTAATCAAAGGCGATATCGATGTTGGTGTTCTTAATTTAGGTGAAGCATTGACCGAGATCAATGAAGGTAAACTTTGTGTATCAGTTGTGCTAGCTAACAATAGAATGGCTAAGATTGGTGACTCTCCAACTGCCAAAGAACTAGGTATACCAGTTTCTTTATCTACAGTTAGAGGATTTGTAACTAAAAAAGGTGCTCCAGCAGACAGAGTGAAACAATTAGAAGCTGGAATGATGAAAGCTATGAGCCATAACTACTATAAAAATTTCTTGACTGAAATTGGTCTTGATGAGACTAGTGTAGTTGGTGCTGATGAGTGGGGTAAGCAGATGGAAGAAATGCTTACTGAAATGACAGCTCAATTAAAAGCTTTAGGTTACATTAAGTAATAAAAATTCGTACATTGATTAAATGAGCGATGTACAGAAATCTAAAGGGGCAGACAAAAAAAGTTTGCCCCTTTTTTTTAATATCTCATTTAAAGTCATTTTTATTATTGTATTAACTTCGAGTGTTCTATTATATTTTACATTTACATTTGAAGAAGTTCCTCCAATTTTAAACAGAGGTATTCAACCAGCTACATTTCCAAAAGCCTTATTAATTTTAATTATTTCACTGAGCTTAATTGTCTATTACTTATCAATCAAAGTTCCTTGGAATATTGAAAAAAAATTACCAAATTCTTTTTATATTACTTTAGCTAGTTTTATTATTTTTTCAGTTGTAAGTGTTACTCTAGATTTCTTTCTTGGTATTTCAGTTTTATCAGTCTTAGTTTCATTCTTTTGGGGTGAAAGAAGAATTTTCTATTTATTTTTAGTAGCTATAATTTTTCCAATAATAGTATTCATTTTTTTTGAGACTATTTTAGGGCTTAGATTCCCAGGAGGTATTATCACAAATCTTTATTACAACTAATTATGGAAAATTTATCTTTAATGCTAGCTCCTTTATTAAGTTCAAAGTTAATGATTGTATTAATTTTTGGAACACTTTTTGGTTTAATACTTGGTGTTTTACCTGGACTTGGACCTACAACAGGAGGTGCTTTAATTTTACCTTTTACAATGACATTAGATCCTTTATCAGCAATTGTTTTATTGACTGCGATTTACTGTGCTGGAACTTATGGAGGTGCAATCACGGCAGTTTTAATAAACACACCTGGAACCCCAGCTGCTGCTGCTACTTGCTTAGATGGATATCCACTCGCACAAAAAGGAGAAGCTGGAAGAGCTCTGGGTATGGCCACTGTATCAAGTACAATTGGAGGTATCTTTAGTGTTGTAGTTTTGGTTTTTTTTGCTCCACTGCTTGCTCAATTAGCATATGAATTTGGTCAACCAGAATATTTTGCTTTAGCAATCTTTGGTTTGACGATGCTTGCATCTATAGGTGAGGGAAGTCCAATAAAAAATTTAATAGCGGGAGCATTTGGTATTTTAATTTCAACTATTGGCAAAGACTTCATGACATCAATTGATAGATTCACTTTTGGTATAAATGAATTATCTGAGGGAATAGGATTTATTCCTGTCGTTGTTGGATTATTTGCCATAAGTGAAATGTTAACTCAATCAACTTTATTAGACCAAATATTCAACAGAGTAGCTTTAAAAGCAGTTAAACTTCCATCAATTTCAGATTATAAAAAAACTTGGATTACTATTATAAGATCATCAGGAATTGGATCTTTTATTGGAGTTTTACCTGCTGAGGGTGGAACAGTTGCGTCATTAATTGGATATTCTGAAGCAAAAAGATGGTCAAAAAATCCAGAAGAATTTGGAAAAGGTTCTGTAGAGGGAATTGCCGGGGCTGAAGCTGCCAATAATGCTGCTACAGGTGGTGCGATGGTACCAACGCTGGCACTTGGAATTCCAGGAAGTGCAACAACAGCAGTAATTTTGACAGGTCTTATTATTCATGGTGTTAGACCAGGCCCAGATCTATTTAGAGAACAACCAGATTTTCTCTATGGAATTTTTGGTTCAATGTTAATTGCAAATGTTTTATTTTTTATATTCGGTTTTTTTGGCGCCAAAATTTTTGCAAGAATAACTTTAGTTCCAAATAAATTACTTTGGCCAATGATTTTTGCAGTGTCCGTTTGTGGAACATATTCTCTTAGTCAATCAATTCTAGACGTATGGATAATGTTATTTTTTGGAGTAATCGGATTCTTTATGAGACGTTATGGTTTTTCAGTTGTGCCGGTCATTATAGGTTTGATTTTAGGAGAATTGGTTGAAGGAACTTTGAGACAATCTTTAGTTATCTTTGAAGGAGACTGGTTAAGATTTTTAACAAGACCTATAGCTGTAACTTTTTTCATTTTATCTTTAATTGCTTTAATTTTTCCTTTATTAAGAAAGAAAAAATCAAATGAATAAATATAGTTTTGAAAATAGGGTCGCAGTTGTAACAGGTGGAGCACAAGGATTTGGCTATGCGATTTCAAAAAGAATTATAGAGTCAGGTGGAAAAGTAATTATCTGGGATATTGACAAGTCTGCAATTGATAAAGCAAAAAAAGAAATCAATTCAAATAATTTTCATTCTCAAGAAGTTGACATAATAGATTTTAAAAATATTGAAAACGCAATTAATGATATTGAAACAAAATTTGGAAAAATAGATATTTTTGTAAATAATGCTGGCATGACAGGTATGAATGCTAAAGTTTGGGAATATCCTTTAGATGAGTGGAAAAAAGTAATTGACTTAAATCTAAATGCAACTTTTTATTGTTGTCGAGCTATAGTTCCTCACATGATCAAAAATAATTATGGTAGAATAATTAATATTGCTTCTATTGCGGGTAAAGAGGGTAATCCAAATGCAAGCGCCTATAGCACATCCAAAGCAGGAGTAATTGGTTTGACAAAATCCTTGGGCAAGGAGCTAGCTGATAAAAATATTGCTGTAAATTGTGTCACACCAGCTGCAGCAAAAACGAGAATTTTTGACCAGATGACAGAAGAACATATAAACTATATGTTGTCTAAAATACCAAGAAATCGGTTTGCGAAAGTAGATGAATTAGCTTCCTTGGTATGCTGGTTAGCAAGTGAAGAAAATTCATTTAGCACAGCGGCGGTATTTGATTTGAGTGGTGGAAGAGCAACATATTAAAAAGGAGAATAAATGAAATTGTGTAGAATAGGAAATATTGAAAAAGAAAAGCCGGCAATAATAGATAAAGAAAATAATTATCGAGATTTGTCCTCAATTATTGATGATTTAAATCCTGACACTTTAAATTTTGATACAATTGAAAAAATAAAAAAAATAGATATTTCTACTTTACCTAAACTAGAGTCAAACTCTAGAATTGGCGCTTGTGTTTCTAATCCATCAAAATTTATTGGAATAGGTTTGAATTTTAAAGATCATGCTGAAGAACAAAATTTACCAATACCTAAAGAACCAATAATTTTTTCAAAATTTACCAGCTGTATCACAGGACCTAACGATCCTATTATTGTTCCAAAGGGATCTAACCATACAGATTGGGAAGTAGAATTAGGTTTTGTTATAGGAAAAAAAGCTATTAATGTGAGTGTTGAGAATGCAATGGATTATGTTCTTGGTTTTTTTCTAGTGAATGATGTTAGTGAAAGAAATTTTCAAAAAAACAAAGGTTTAACTTGGGATAAAGGAAAGGGATTTGATACTTTTGGTCCAATTGGCCCTTATATAGTTACAAAAGATGAAGTTACAGATTTTCAAAAACTTAATATGTTTTTAGATGTTGATGGAAAAAGAATGCAAACTGGAAATACTGAACATATGATATTTGATATAAAAACGTTAGTCTCTTATATGAGCTCGTGCATGAGTTTACATCCAGGAGACATTTGTTGCACTGGAACGCCTCCAGGTGTTGGGGAAAATATGAGTCCGCCTCATTTTTTAAAGGGAGGTGAGGAAGTAGTTTTAGGTGTTGATAAACTCGGTACCCAAAAACATCAAGTTGTTCCTTACAAGGAATAATATAAATTTTTATTTATTAAATGTTAGAATTATTAATTGCTCTAGGTGCAGGTTTGATAAGTTTTTTATCACCTTGTGTATTACCCTTAATACCTGGATATATTTCTTATATATCTGGTAATTCACTAAATGAATTAATAGAAAAAAAAAATGTTAACTTAATTCCAATATTTCTTTTCACAATTGGTTTTTCAATTGTTTTTATAATTTTCGGTGCCGCATCAACTTTTCTGGGTCAAGTTTTACTTCAGAACACAAATGAGCTGAGAATTGGTGCCGGTTTAGTAATATGCTTTTTATCCTTACATCTTATAGGAATTATAAATATCAAATTTCTTAATTATGAAAAAAGACTTCATACAAATAAAAACACTAATTTTTTTAGTCCAATATTAATTGGTATGGCTTTCGCTTTTGGTTGGACACCTTGTATAGGTCCTATTCTTGGTTCTATTTTGGCACTTGCCTCAACAGAAGAAAGTATTAACAGAGGTATAACACTTTTGTTTTTTTATTCCTTAGGTTTAGCTATACCATTTATTCTATCTGGTTATTTGATACAGAGATTTTTGATTTTTTCTAAAAATTTTAAAAAGAATATAAATTTGATTTCAAAAATTGGTGGTGGAATATTGTTGATTACTGGTATACTGATATTAACAAATCAATTACAAGCATTAGGTTATTATTTATTAAATATCTTTCCTTTTTTGCAAAATTTTGGATAATTTATTATGAAAATTTATCAAATAGATTCTAGTGCAAGAAAAGAAGGCTCAACATCAAGAGCTCTGGCAAAAAAATTACTTGAAAAAATAAAAAAGCCTGAGGACGAAGTAATATATAGAGATCTCAACGAGGAAATGGTTTTTGTTACTGGTTTAACAGAGTCGGGAATGAATATTGATGAGAAAGATCAAAATGAAAATCATAAAAAAATGTTTGAACTTTCTAATCAATTGGTGAGCGAGTTAAAAAAGAGTGATATTATTATAATTTCAGCTCCAATTTATAATTATGGCCCTCCAGCAACTTTAAAAGCTTGGTCAGATTTAACAGCAAGAGTTGGGGAAACATTTAGATTTAAACCCAATGGTAGAAGAGAAGGATTATTAAAAAATAAGAGAGCTTACTTAGTAATTACCTCGGGAGGTACAAAATTAAATAGTAATGAAGATTTTTTAACTCCATGGTTGAAATTTATTTTAAACTTTTTTGGTATAGATAAAGTCGAGACAATTAGTGCAGACCAGATGGCTCTAGACTATGAAAAATCAATCAAAGACGCCCATTCTCAGATTGATAAAATTACATCTTAGTCAATTATATTTTAGATATAAATTTTGATTATTCTTTTCTTATTCAAGAAAATAAAATAGTATTATTTGCAAGGGGTGTCTTTATAGGCTGAGATCAAACCCTAAGAACCTGTCCGGTAATTCAGAAAGGGAAAGATGGATAACACATATTTTATAAGTCAATCTAGTGCATTATTTATTGTAATTATTATAAGTACAATTTTTTTATCCATAGGAGTAATTTATTCCAGAAACTATCAAGGGTTAAAAAACTATCTTACAGCTAATAGGAATATTGGTTTTATTTCATTAACTACAAGCTTAACAGCGTCAGCATTGGGTGCATGGGTTTTGTTTGGACCAGCATCAGCTTCTTCATGGGGAGGGCTAGGTGCAATAATTGGATATTCATTAGGCACAGCATTTCCGATGTTTTTTTTTATATATCTTGGAAAAAAAATTAGAAAAGAATTTCCAAAAGGCTCAACATTAATAGAATTTTTAAGAAAAAAATTTGGCAAAAGTTTATTCAAACTTATTTTAGCGATGACAATTTTTTATATGTTTATTTTCTTATGTGCTGAGGTTACTGCTGTAGCAGTTTTAATTAATTATATATCAGGCACTGAACTTTGGATTTCTGCATTAATAGTTCTTTTATGTACTTTATCTTACACATTATATGGAGGATTAAGAGTTTCAATATTAACTGATAATATTCAAATGATTGTAATTTGTTTTTTGTTATTAATTTCTTTAATATATATTTTATCTTATACAGGATCAAAATTCTCATTTGATTTTGTAAAAAATACAAACCCTCAGCTTTTGAGTGGATCCTACATACCTGGGTATACAGCTGGTTTGACTTTTTTTATTGCAGTAGCTGCAACAAACCTATTCCATCAAGGGAATTGGCAACGAATTTATGCTGCAAAAGATTATAGAACTTTAAAAAAAAGTCTAATTTTTTCTTTTATAATTATTGTGCCAATTGTTTTTTTTATGGGTTTTGTAGGACTAGTTGCATTTTCAATAGACTCATCAATAAGACCAGACCTTGGTTTTTTTTCTTTGTTATTAAGTGAGCAAGCATTTATGTTATCAATTTTAGTCATTATATTAGGTTTAGCTTTGACTATATCAACCATAGATACTTTAATTAATGCTATCTCGAGCTTGATTGTAGTAGATGGAAAAGCAACATTTAAACTTAAAAAGAAAATCAATTATTTGAATTTTTCAAAAAATATAATCATATTTTTATCCATGGTATCTTTTATAATAGCATCTTATGGATTCGATATTTTATATTTGTTTTTGTTAGCTGACTTATTTTGTTGTGCATTTGTGCTAACAGTTTTTTATAGTTTCTATAATAAAATAGATGAAAAAACTGCCTATATATCAATTATTATTGGACTTTTTGGTGGATTTTTATTATTTCCTTCACCAGATTTTTCAAAAAGTTTTTTAGTTGGTATTTTGATTTCAAAAGAAGCATTAAGTCCTTTCATATCCCAATCATTATTATTTTTATCTTTTGTAGTCGCAACTTTTTTACCTTTTTTGGTTCTTAAAGCTAAAAAGTTTATTCATTAGTTGATTGTATTAACTAAATTAATAGATATATATCTGACCGGATGTCTGAAAATCAAATAGTTATTAACAATCTTTCTAAAGTTTATGACAACGGTTTTAAGGCGTTAAAAAAAATAAACTTAAATATTAAAAAAGGTGAAATTTTTGCTATGCTTGGACCCAATGGTGCAGGTAAAACAACGCTGATAAGTATTATTTGTGGCATTGTAAAACCATCATCAGGAAAAATTACAGTTGAAGACTTTGATATTATTGAGGATTACAGAGAAACAAGATCACGTATAGGTCTTGTTCCGCAGGAGTTAACTTTAGAGCAATTTGAAACTGTTTTTAATAACGTTTCATATTCAAGAGGTTTGTATGGAAAAAAACCAGATCCAAAACATATTGAAAAAGTCTTAAGACAACTCAGCCTTTGGGACAAAAAAGATTTGATTTTAAGACAATTATCTGGAGGTATGAAAAGAAGAGTTCTTATCGCTAAAGCACTCTCGCATGAACCTGAAATTTTATTTTTAGATGAACCTACCGCTGGTGTAGATGTCGAACTTAGAAAAGAGATGTGGAAAGTTGTTGAAACTTTAAGAGAAACAGGTGTAACAATTATTTTAACAACACACTATATTGAGGAAGCTGAAGCGATCGCAGACCGGGTAGGAGTTATTAATCAAGGAGAAATTATTATTGTTGAGCAAAAGAAAGAGCTAATAAAAAAAATGGGTCGGAAAGTTTTATCTGTAGAATTACAAGAAGAAATTCAAGATGTACCAAGCTCATTAAAAAAATATAATTTGATAATTGGAAGTAACAAGATGTCTTTAGCATACACTTATAACTTAAAAGAAAAACAGACTGGGATTACAAATCTTTTACAAGATATTAAAGATTCTGGATTAAAACTAAGAGATCTAAAAACAGAGCAAAGTAATTTAGAAAAAATATTTGTAACTTTAGTAAAGGAAAATAATGAAAATTAATTTATATGGATTTAAAGCTATTTACTTTCATGAAATGGATAGATTTAGACGAACTTTAGGTCAATCTCTTTTATCACCAGTAATTTCAACATCATTATATTTTATTGTTTTTGGTTCTGTGATTGGTGGGTATGTTCAAAAAATAGATGGTATCAGTTATGGATCTTTTATAGTCCCAGGATTGTTAATGTTAACTTTGTTAACTCAATCAATAAGTAATACTTCTTTTGGAATTTTTTTTCCTAAATTTAATGGAACTATTTATGAAATTTTAGCAGCACCAATATCCTCTTTTGAAATTGTCTTGGCATTTGTAAGTGCTGGAGCAACCAAAACACTTATTGTTGGTGTTGTAATCTTTTTAACAGCTCAATTTTTTGCTGATGTTCAAGTTCAATTCCCATTCCTGATGATTTTTTTGTTAGTTCTTGTTTCTTTTACATTTGCATTGTTTGGTTTTTTAATTGGTTTAGTCAGCAAAGATTTCGAGCAAATGTCTATTATTCCTTCTTTAGTAATCACACCAATGGTATTTTTAGGTGGAAGTCTTTATTCTTTAGATATGTTACCTGAGTTTTGGCAATTAATTACCTATTTTAATCCTGTAGTTTACTTAATAAATGGCCTTAGATACTCATTTTATGGAATATCAGATTTTAATATTTGGATAAGTGTAGGTTTAATGATGTTATTTTTGTCAATTTGCATAATTATTGTCTCAATATTACTTAAAAGGGGTTACAGCATAAAATCTTAAAAAAATTTATTTAAAAATTTTTTTTAGTTTTTTTAGGTTATCTAAATTGTCAACTGTGTACCATTTTCTTGGCATCACATCTGAAACATATAATTGTTTGATCTTAATTAATCTTTTCCAGAGAATATTAAAGTCATCGGTTGGATTGATTTTTTCGTTTATTTTTTTTGGATTTAATATTTGAATACCAGTGCAGTAAATATCAGATTTTTGTGTTCTTGAGAGTTTTTGTACAATATTTTTTTTTCTAAAAATAAAATCTCCCGCTAATCCCTTAATTGGTTTTGTTGGAATTAACATGCATAATGGCTGACCTTTCTTATAATAGTCTTTCTCAATTTTTTTAAAATCAATATTTGTGACGTTGTCACAAGTTAAGACATAAATTGGTGAATTAAACGTTTTAAAAATAGAGTTGAATATCCACCATGAATTACCTTTTTTATCTGTATTTATTATTGAAGAAACTTTTTCTTCTATTAAATGTTTAGCTAAAATAGGCCCCTTATAACCAACTGAAATATGAATAAAATTTATATATTTTTTTAATCTTTTTATACCTCTCGCTATTAAAGAGGTTTGTTTAAATTTAACTAAACCTTTAGGTATTTTTTTTGTAAGAGGCATTAATCTGGTTCCTCGACCAGCTGCCATTATAAAAGCATGATTTATTTTTTTATAAGTCATTAGATTTCAGTCCGAATTTAATAATTTTTTGAATTTCAGACTGTGATAATCTTTTAGCATTTTCGGAGGAAACTATTTCTTTTAGTGGTTTTTTTAAAACATTATTAAAATCAATTACAAAATACTTTCTATTCTTAATTTTAACCTCTTTAGCATATTTCAACTCTTCCTCACCAATTAAATATTCATCTTGTCGATCACCTTTTCTTGATTGAATTATTTTATATTTTCCACCAAATTTATTTGTCCAGACTTTTAGGAAATCAATCATTTTTGCAGATTTCATTTCAGCTGAAAGAATTTTACCATTCAATTTTTTTTTAAGTTTTAGAGCTTGATCAATCAAACTTACAGCTTCATTTACTGAGAAAAAAAATCGCCTCATGAAAGGTCCAGTAGTAAGTATAGTTTTATTTTTTTTATACATTTGTTTCCAAATCGGTAGAACAGATCCAGTAGACCATGTTACATTACCATATCTCACACAAATAAATTTAGTTTTACTATAAGATTTAATTGATGAAAAAAGTCTTTCCATACAAGACTTACTTAACCCATAAATATTTTTAATTGGCGGTGATGCTTTGTCGGTTGAGACACCTATAACTGTTGGAACTTTTTTGTTTATACAAGCGCGGACAATATTTGTGGATCCAAGTATATTTATATCGATACATTCAAATGGAAATTTTTCTGATAAATCTACAAATTTTGTAGCAGCTGCATGAATTACGATATCAGGTTTAGTATAATTTAAACAATCATGCACTGATTCAATATTAGAAACATCTAAAGGCACTACTTCACAATTCGTTAAATTCTTTACTAGGAAATTTTGTTTATTATTGCGAGCACCAAGAAAAACTTTATATTTTTTCTTATAAAAATTAGCTAAATTTCTTCCTAGATAACCTGTACCACCTGTTATTAGAATTTTTTTCATTATTAAATGTTATAAATATGTTTATAATTTTAAAATAAATAATGTCTATATCTATTCATATACCTTTTTACAATCCAAATCCCGAAAAAAAAGAAGGTTACAGAAACTTACGACGTTTTGATTATCTTGAAGAAAATGTAATCAACCTTAAATCACTTTCAATTAAAAATGATATTTTTATTCACACACATAATGATTTTTTGGATGATAAAAATTTAAATGCTAAAATTATCAAACATCAGTTAAGTGATGTTGATCTAAACAAAGGTTATTTAACCTGGAAATGTAGATCATTAATGGAAGAACAAAAAAATGACTATGAATATTTTTCTTACCTGGAGCATGATATTAAGTTCTCAGAAGTAAATTTACAATATTGGCTGAAATATCAAGATTTATTAGCAAATAAGGGTTTTCATTTAGGTTTTTTTATATATGAAATGAATAACAAAACTAATCAGAAGCACACTATTCATGTTTCAAAAAAATTAGATAAATTTTTTGAAATAGACGATCAAAGTTTTATCGTGAATGACCTAGAAAATTATTGTTGTTTCTGGATCTATACAAAAAAACAGTTTGAAACTTTTTTAAAAACCAAATGGTGGTCATTTGAAAAAAGAGCACATAATTTTAGGCATAATTATGGTATTACAGAGAGATCATCAATTGGTTTCCACGCGCTTAGTATGAATTATTTCAAAGCAACTTTAATTCCTGAAGAAAATAATCAACCACACCCAGACTCTTTCATTGAACATATTACTAATAATTATTATGAAAAATTTCCTGAATTAGAGAAAAAAGATTACTTTGATATTAGAGGTGCCTGTAAGTTTCAAATTAATGAAATTATAATTGACTCAGAAAAAAGAAAAAAAATGGCTGATAATTTTATTTTAAAGAAATTAATTAAAAATCTTTTTTGGAAATTTAGATTTATCACCAGAAAATTTAACTGACCCATTTCAGGGCCAGTTAATAGACTAATATATAAGAGGAATTGTTTTATTAGAATTGTTCTGACTCGGTTGAGCCATCCATTGCTGTAGTTGAACTTTTTCCACTACTTATGGTATTAGAAACAGCATCAAAATAAGATGTACCCACTTCTCTTTGGTGTTTTACACTTGTATAACCATCTTTTTCACGAGCAAATTCTTGTTGTTGAATTTTTGAATATGCAGTCATACCTTCTTTTTTATACTTTTCAGCTAACTCAAAAATAGCTATATTTTGTGTATGAAATCCCGCCAGTGTAATGAATTGAAATTTATAACCCATTTTACTTATTTCTTGTTGAAATGTAGCTATTTCACTATCTGACAAGTGTTTTTTCCAATTAAAAGATGGAGAGCAATTATAAGCCAAAAGTTTTCCAGGAAATTTTTCATGAATTGCATTTGCAAATTTTTTTGCTTCCTCAAGATTTGGCGTGGCTGTTTCGCACCAAATTAAATCAGAATATGGCGCATAGGCAAGACCTCTTGAAATTGCTTGATCAATACCAGCCTTAACATAATAAAAACCTTCTGGAGATCTCTCACCTGTTAAAAAAGGCTTATCATTATCATCATAATCATTAGTAATTAATTTTGCTGCATTTGCATCGGTTCTAGCCAAAATAATTAATGGGACATCAGCGATATCAGCTGCTAATCTTGCAGCTTTAAGATTTTTTATCATTGTGCCAGTTGGAACAAGTACTTTTCCACCCATGTGTCCACACTTCTTTTCACTTGCTAATTGGTCTTCAAAATGTACTCCAGCAGCTCCTGCTTTTATAAATTTCTTTGCAAGTTCAAAAACATTCAAAGGTCCACCAAATCCAGCTTCGCCATCTGCAATTATTGGTAACATGTAGTCAATTCTTTTTTCCCCTTTCATATCACCGTCAATTATTTCCATATGTTGAATTTGATCAGCTCTTAATAGGGCATTGTTCATTGACTCTACTAATTTTGGAGCACTATCATACGGATATAAAGATTGATCAGGATACATCTCGCCTGCACTATTAGCATCGGCAGCAACTTGCCATCCACTTAAGTAAATTGCTTTTAAACCAGCTTTAGCATGCTGAACAGCATGGTTTCCAGATAATGATCCTAGTGTGTTAATATAAGGTTCTGAGTTTAATAAAGTCCATAGTTTTTTTGATTGTTGTTTGCATAAAGAGTACTCAATTTTCAATGATCCTCTAAGTCTATCAACATCTTCAGGTGTATAATCTCTTTTGATTCCAGCAAATCTTTTTAAGTCATATGAGACATTCTCAGCACTCATCAATATTTCCTTTTTTTATTTTGTTATAATGAATTAAAGTTGAACGAATGATTTAGTTTGAGTCGTTTAGGGTCTCAACTAGATCTTTCATTCCACTTGAACCCCAATCACAATGGTCATCTCTCATGTAGATCCCTCTGCTATTGTGTCTAGCTAGATCCTCATGTCTTATGATTTGAGCCTCATTTTCATTGTTTTTTAATTTTTCGTCCATAAATAGCTTATAATTTACAAGATTTACAAAATCTACAAAAAACAGCAATTTTACTTGTAAATTAGGTAAATTTTTTGTAAATTAAAATTTACAAAATTTACAAATTAATGAAATTTAATAAAGAAATAGGGGAAAAATTAAAGGTTTTCCGTAAAAGACTCGGTCTTCAAGCAAAAAAATTAGCTGAACAACTAAATATATCTGCAAGTTATTTAAATCTAATTGAGAGTGGAAAACGAGGAATTGATGGTGAATTACTTTTAAAAATTTGCCAGGAGCTTAGAATTGAATTATCGGATTTAAAAAATGAAAATGAAATTGATCTTAATAATTCTAAATTAGCTATTTCAAAATTTTCAAAAGTAAAAAATTTAAATAAATTAGATCTTAAAATTGGACCAAAAATAAAAGCTTTTAGACGTCAATTGGGACTTCAAGCAAACAAATTTGCTGAACAACTAAATATATCACCTAGTTATTTGAATTTAATTGAATCAAGTAAAAGAAAAATAGATGGTGATTTACTAATCAAAATTAGCAAGGAACTTAGAGTAGATCTATCAGATCTAACAAGTAAAAGTGATATAAATTTAGAAAATGATATTTCAAATCTTTTAGATGATCAACTATTTGATGACTTAGATATTTTAGGACCTGAGGTTAAAGATTTAGTAAATACAAATCCTAAAATCGCAAAGGCTTTAATAAAACTTGGTGACAATTTTAAACAAAAAGATCATGAAATTATAAATAAAGTAGAAAATTTATCTGGGAAAATAATTGATAGTAGAAAAACTTCTTTTCCTGGTGAGGTTATATCTGATTTTTTACAGGAAAATAAAAATTATTTTCCTGAACTTGAAATGTTTGCTAATGAAATTTTTGAAAAAGTTCAAAAAAATAATCGAACTAGATATGTAGCTTTGTGTGATTTTTTAAAAAAAGAATATTCAATTAAAGTTAGAGATTTAATACCTGAGGAAACGAAGCCATTTTCAAAAGTTTTTAATAAGAAAAATAAAGAATTATTACTCAGTGATTATAATTCATTAGAGACAAAAAAATTACACGCAGCAGCTCAAATCGCTCAAGAGGGAGCAAACGATATTATTGAATATTATTTATCAAAATTTAAATTTCCATCAGATGAATCAAAAAGACTAACCCAAGTTGCATTATTAAATTATTGTGGGGCAGCTATACTTATGCCTTATAAACTTTTTCATAATGAATGTAAGAGATTGAAATATGATCTTCAATTATTACAAAATACATTTGCAACTTCTTTTGAACAAGTAGCTCATAGAGTAACTTGTTTACAGGATCCAGAATTACCCGGCATTCCTTTTCATTTTTTAAGAGTTGATATGGCTGGAAATATTTCAAAAAGATTTTCGTTATCTGGAATAGAAATTCCACGATATGGTGGTGCTTGTCCTAGGTGGAATGTATATTCTGCATTTACAAGACCAGGAGTAATTCAAGCTGCCGTAAGTAAAATGACTAATGGTGAAAAATATGTATGTATAGCAAAAACAGTTGAAAAGGGTGTTGGAAGATATGGTCAATCTAAAAGTATTTTATCTATTGGTTTAGGTTGTGAAGCAAAATATGCAAAAGAATTTGTCTATACAGAAAATCTGGATATTTCTGATAAAAAAACTGAAATACCAATAGGTGTATCGTGCAGAACATGTGACAGATTAGATTGTTCTCAAAGAGCTTTTCCACCTTTACACAAAAAGTTTGATGTTGATATAAACACAAGAGGCGTTTCAGTTTATGTTAATGACAATAATTCGAGATAAGTTAAAATGTTAAAATTCGTAATTCCAGCAATAATTTTCTTTTTAATTGTACTTTTTTGGGAAAAAATTAATGAGAAAATTTACCAAAAATTCAAAATAAAGATTAATTTAGTTATAGTGATAGCTGCTTTATTATTTTTGTTAGCAGTTTTAATATTATTATATTTTTAAGTTTATGAAAAAATTTTTTTTTATTTTTTTTTTCTTTTTTTTTAATTTAAGCAATTTATTTGCAGATGAAAGAGTAAAAGAACTTAATAAATTATTTAAAGATTTAAAAACAATGAACTATTCAGTTGCCTCTAAAATTGAACAAGAAATTTGGAAAATTTGGAGTACACATCCAAACAATAAAAAATTGACAAAGTTATTAGCTGAAGGATCAAACCTGGTGAATAATACAAAATACAATCAAGCGATTGATATATTTTCGCAAGCAATTAATTTAGATCCATCATGGGCAGAAGCTTGGAATAAGCGCGCAACTGTATTTTATTTATCTGGTGATTTTGAAAAATCACAAAAAGATATTGATAAAGTTTTAGAATTAGAAGAAAGACATTTCGGCGCTCTAGCAGGGCAGGGTCTTGTTAATATACAATTGAAAAATTATAATAAGGCTATTAAAAGTTATGAAAAAGCTAAAGAGATATACCCCACAATGAAATCACCAGATATGATGATAAATCAAATTAAAGAATTAATTAAAAAACAATCAATCTAAGATGATAGATTATATATTGCCATTTTTGATACTTATTATGATTGTGGTATTTATCCATGAATACGGTCATTATTATTTTGCAAAAAGATATGGTGTTGCAGTAACTGATTTTTCAATTGGATTTGGAAAAGAAATATTTGGTTGGAATGATAAGTCTGGAACCAGATGGAAAATTTGTTGGATACCTCTTGGTGGATATGTAAAATTTTTTGGAGATAGAAATGTTTTTTCTCAAGCTGACCAAGAAAAATTGATAGAAAAATATAATGAAGAAGACAGAAAAAAATTATTTGTTTTAAAACCACTTTATCAAAGAGCTTTAATTGTTTTTGGTGGACCATTAGCAAACTTCTTGCTCGCATTATTAATTTTCTTTTCTATTTACACTTTTGCAGGAAAAGATTTTACTCCTGCAATGATCAATGAGGTACAAAAAGATAGTCCTGCAATGATTGGTGGTTTGAAACAAAATGATATTATTTTAGAGATAGATGGAAATGAAGTTAAAAGTATTATGGATGTTTCCAAATTTATAACATTATCAACTGATGATTTTATAGATTTTAAAGTTAAACGTTCATACGATGAGATGCTATTTAAAGTAAAACCTAAAATGGTTTTAAGTGAGGACAATCTAGGAAACAAGGTAAACAAAAGAATTGTTGGAATAAAATTAAGTGCATACAATAATGAGATAAATCACGTAAAATTAGGACCTGCTCAAGCTATATATCATGCAGCTAATGAAGTATATTTCGTGAGCATTTCCTCACTCAAATATATTGGTGCGATGATTTTTGGAAAGGCCGATACTTCACAACTTGGTGGCCCAATTAGAATTGCTAAAATTTCAGGTCAAGTAGCAGAGTTTGGTTTGTTGGCATTTGTCAGTATGATGGCATATATTTCTATAAGTTTAGGGTTAATTAACTTATTTCCCATACCAATGTTGGATGGAGGTCATTTAATGTTTTATGCCTTTGAAAAAGTTTTAGGTCGTCCATTATCACAAAAAACGCAAGAAGGTTTTTTTCGAATCGGGATGTTTTTACTCTTAACTTTGATGATATTTACAACTTTTAATGATCTGAAAGATCTTGGCTTATTTAGCTAATAAAACTCAAATCTTTAAATTACCCCTAAAAATAAAGGTTTTTTCACTATACTAGATATTGTGTATAACTTTGTGCAAGATACTAAAAAAAGGCTTGATTTATCAATACTTTTGATAAAGATAGTAAATAACCTAATAAAACCGGAGCTAAAATGAACAAAAAACAATTAGTTGTCAAATTATCAGGCGCTTTAAACCTAAGTAAAGCTGATGCTGAGAGAACTTTTGACACGATTACCAACACTATTTTAGATGCACTAAAGGCTGATGATTCAGTAAAGATTGCAGGATTTGGTACATATAAAGTGGCTAAAAGAAAAGCAAGAGTTGGAAGAAACCCAAGGACTGGTGAGCAAATTCAAATTGCGGCATCTCAAAAGGTTAAATTCCTACCCGCTAAAGCTTTAAAAGAAGTATTCAATAAATAGTTAATTCTACAGCCTTAACGACAAAGACGTTAAGGCTGTTACTATATGCAAAATCTGCATACCCAATTTTCCTAATCAACGTTAGTTTAAAATTTATTAAAAAATATAAGAACTCAAATAATAGGGAGGTCTTATGACAAAATTATTTAAAAAATTTAGCACTCTACTCATAAGTATGATCTTTTTACTAAATATGAGTAGTGCAGGCATGGCAGATACAACAGTTTCTACTGAGGTAGGGTTTATTTTAAATACTCTACTTTTTTTAATTTGTGGTTTTCTGGTCATGTTTATGGCGGCAGGATTTGCCATGTTAGAATCTGGTATGGTTACATCAAAGAGTGTTTCCGTAATTTGTGCAAAAAACATAGGTTTGTTTTCTATAGCCGGAATAATGTTTTGGCTTGTTGGTTATAATTTAGCTTATGGAATTGATCCAGGAGGGTATATTGGAAAATTTATTCCTTGGGCAGATGGAAGTAAAATAGATACTGGATATTCAGATGGATCAGATTGGTATTTCCAAATGGTATTTTGTGCAACTACAGTTTCGATTGTATCAGGAGCAATGGCTGAAAGAATTAAGTTATGGCCATTCTTTACTTTTGCTGCAATTCTTTCTGGCATCATTTACCCTATCGTTATGGGTTGGCAGTGGGGTGGAGGTTGGTTAGCTACAATGGGATTTTCTGACTTTGCTGGTTCAACTTTAGTTCACTCTACTGGTGGAGCCGCTGCCTTAGCTGGTGCTATAATTATTGGTCCAAGATTAGGAAGATTTACTAAATCTGGTTCACCAGCTCCTTTGAAGCCTTTTGCGGCATCTTCAATTCCATTAGTTACAATTGGTGTATTTATTTTATGGCTAGGTTGGTTTGGTTTTAACGGAGGGTCTCAACTAGCAATAGGAACTGCTGCAGATGCAATAGCTGTATCAAAAATATTTATCAATACTTTTCTTGCTGGTGCAGGTGGAGTACTTGGGGCAGCTGTGATAACAAGATTACATTTTAGAAAAACAGATGTAATACAAATGTTAAATGGATGTATAGGAGGTTTAGTTGCAATTACAGCCGAGCCGTTATTACCCACTCCTTTTGCGGCAATTTTAATTGGTGCTGTAGGTGGTTTAATAGTAGTTTATGGAACAAAATTATTATTTTCATTACAAATCGATGATGTAGTTGGTGCAATTCCAGCACACTTATTTGCTGGTGTTTGGGGCACTTTGATAGTTCCTGCAACAAATTCTGGTGCAAACTTTAGCACACAGTTAATTGGAGTACTTTCAGTGAACATATTTGTTTTTGTAGTGGCATTCATCATTTTTAAAATTATGAAAGCAACGATTGGTCTTAGGTTAAGTAGAGAAGGTGAAACCAAAGGTACCGACGTGACCGAGACAGGTGTTATCGCTTACGCAATAAGAGATTAATTTACTTCCTCAAAGTTAATTAAAAGGCCCTTGAGTCAATCAGGGGCCTTTTTTTATAATTTTTTTTTTATTTGTTCAAAAACATCATTCGGTCGAAGTTTTTTCATTCCCTCTCTCTTTCTTGTCCAAATATTATCAATATAATCAGGCGGTGTTATTGGTTCAATTTTACTATATTTTAATTCACTCACAGGATCATTAGCTATAAGACCAAAGGTTTTAACACCTAAAGCAGCAGATAAGTTTAAAGGTCCAGAATTATTTCCAAGGAAAAAATCTGAATTTTTTATTGCCAATATAATTCCCTGTAGATCTTTACTTGAGCAATCAATAAAATAATCTTTATTTGACTCAGAAATTATTTTTTTTGCAATATGAGATTTTTCTGGGCTACAAACAAGATATACGTAATCAAATAATTGTTTTTTGGACAAGAGATCTGCAAGTTCGATAAAATCTTCTTCATACCACATCTTGTAATCCTCAAAAGAGTCAACTCCAAAAGCAATTTTCCTTCCATCAAATATAAGGTCTGCATTGTTTTTTTTGAGACTTTCAAAATCAATTTCTAAATTTGGATATTTGTCTTCAATATTTATTGAATTAATTTTGAGCAATTTTTGAGATCTTTCTGAATAATTTAGTTTTAAATCTTCTTCATCAAGAAAATTTTTTACTGTTAGCCATTTCTTTTGATTCTTAAATCCTGGTCCAATTATATTTTGAATTTTTGCAAATTTGGCAGCAATTGCAGGTTTATTAACTTTATCTAATATATAAACAAAATCGTATTTTTCTGATTTGAATATTTTTGTTAATTTTAATACATCAATCCAATAAAATAAACCTTTTCTGAAATCATTATAGAAAATTTGATTAATATGCTTAAGGTCTTTTAGTATATTTTGAGCTTGGGTTTTTTCTCTAACAATTAAATCTATATTTGTCTGATGATGTTGACTAATCGCTTTAATGTAGGGTAATTGCCAAATTAAATCACCTAATTTATGATGAGTATAAACAATACAAATTTTTTTCATTTTTTATTTATGTGATTTTAAAAAAACTATATAATAAATTTAGTTTTATGAATATAAAATCATCAAAAACACTTGTTACAGAAGCCTTAGGTGAAATTAAAACAATTTCACCAGACGAAGCATTATCAATGATGAATGCAGATAAATGTAATTTAATTGATATAAGAGATATAAGAGAACTAGAAAGAGATGGGCGAGTTGAAAGTTCAAATCATATTCCCCGAGGAATGTTAGAGTTTTGGCTAGATCCTGATAGTCCATATTTCAAAGATGGTAAACTGGATATGAATAAGGAAATGGTTCTTTTTTGTGCTGGCGGTATGAGATCAGCTTTAGCTGCAAAAACATTAAAAGATATGGGTTTTGAAAAAGTTTCACATATTGATGGTGGTTTTGGGGCTATAAAAAATAGTAAATTTAAGATTGTTTAAGAAATGCACTCTTCTAAAGCATATTCAAGTCTATCTTGTCCCCAAAAAAGTTTGTTGTCGACTATAAAAGTTGGAGCACCAAACACGTCTAGTTGAAAAGCCTTATCAGTTAAATTTTTTAATTCATCTTTTACCTTCTGGTCACTTATATCCAATAAAAACTTTTTTTTATCAATTTTACAACTATCCAAAATTTCGTTTAAATTAGCTTCTACTGATATATCAACGTTATTTTTCCAATAGGCATCAAAACAACTATCAAAATATTCATTTTTTTTATTTGCATCAATTGAAATAAATCCTCTCATCAAATATAAAGTATTAATTGGAAATTTTTCATTCCATTTGAATGATATATTATTTTTTTTAGCTATAATTTCACAATCATTTTTCATATTTTTCATTTTACGTTCATTAAAAGCAGGAGCAGTTATGCTGCCTAATTTATGTAAACCACCAAGCAAAATAGGTTTATAGTTAAAATTAATTTTATTTTTATCCTGCATTGATTTAATTTTTTTATAAGCGATGTAAGAGTATGGGCTAATAAAATCGAAGTAAAAATCGATTGTTTTACTCATATAGATTAATACTTTTTGCGTAAAATATTCTAATTAGCCAATAAATAAAAATACCCAAAGGACCAATTAAATACGTTATGATTAATGGTACCGCGACTAGAATTTTTCCTATTAATAATTTTTGAGAGTCTCTTACAATCCATCCACCAACAAATAAATTGATTGATAAAAAATGTATCCAAAACAATATTAGGAAAGTGTTACTTGTAAATAGATTTGATAGATTACTTATGCTCAAATATAATTCAAAATTACTATCAAAATCATAAGTATTTAAATAAGCTTTATAAAGCACAAATATATAAGACCCTCCAAGTAAAATTATTGGAAAAATAGAAGTAACGAAATATTTTGTAAAATTTGACTGAGGAAAAAATATTAATGTTAACCAAAATGGCAAAACACCTAAATTCACCCAAAAGTAGAGAATTTCAATTGTAAAGTAAGTAAAAATTTGTTCGATCATTTTAAATAATATTATATTAAATCTCACAATGATTCCTATAAGAAATAAAAGAAAAACTTTACAAGTAACTGTAGATGAGATGAGGAACTTTGCTTTAGCATATGTAGATAAATATGCCCCATCTAAACAACAATTAAGAACATATTTGTTAAAAAAGTATCTAAAATTATCTGTTCCAAATGTAAAAAAACAAGATGTTACAAATTTAATAGATATTGTTTTATCTGATTTAGAAAAAAGCAAATTTATTAATGATAAATTTTATTCAGAAAGCAAAGCAAAAAGTATGATCCGCAGGGGAAATTCAATAAATAAAATAAGAAATTACCTTATTGGTAAAGGTGTGAATGATCAATTTATAAAAGATACTGTTAATAAAATAAATGAAGATAATTCTGATCAAGATTTTTTTTCAGCTATAAAGATTTGCAAAAAGAAAAGAATTGGACCAGCAAGAACTGAGGATAATAGACCTTTGTTCTTTAAAAAAGATATTTCTTTATTAGCAAGAAATGGTTTCGATTTTGAAACTTCAAAAAAGGTAATGGAATTAGAAAAAGATGATTATCTCAAGATAATTAAGTTACTTTGATTTTTTTTTCTTTTCATCTTCAACTAATTTATTGATTTTATTTCTTATAGTATTTTTGACGTAAACAAATACTAGTAAACCAAAAATAGATACTGATACAATAATTATCAATATAGTTCTTAGTTGTTCATCCATATTTAATGTCTTTACTTTTTAAAATTAAACTTGGGTTTTTAAAATTTTTTTTTCCATATGAAATCTCATTACCCTCGAAATCTGTTATTATTCCACCCGCATGTTTTAAAATTGCATGACCAGCGGCTATATCCCATTCACAGGCTCTGGGCTCTGCAACATAACCATCATATTCCCCAGCAGCAATTACACAAAATTTGAGAGAACTTTTCATTTTAACAAATTTTTTAACATTTAATTTTTTATGTATTTTCTCTATTTCTGGTTTAATTTTATTTGAATAAGATACAAATTTAATTTCATCTTTTTTAAAATTTTTAGAACAATCTAACTGAATTTTCTTATCATTTACAATTTCATATGCATTATTTTCCCCATAGGAATAAAACATTCTTTTCTTTGAAGGTGCATAGATTAATCCACCAGCTGGTTTTTTGTTGATTATCAAACCTGCATTTATTGTGAATTCTTCTAAATCATTAATATAATCATATGTACCGTCTATTGGGTCAACTAACCAAAAATCTTTTAAATCATTAATGGATTTGTTGTCAGCAGTTTCTTCTGAAACAATTGGTAAATGTGGAGTAATTTCTTTAATTTTTTCTGTAACAATCTTATTAACTTCTAGATCACCATTGCTGACTGGTGTGTTATCAGATTTAATTTTTTTAATTAAGCCTTTGTCTCTTAATTCGAGACAAACTTTTCCAGCATATAAAAAAGTATCGATTAAACTTTCAACTATCTCTTTTTTATCTACGTTATTCATTTAATTTTATTAATTCTATATTTTTTGCATTTATTACTTTTTTTCCTACATTTTCAAAATTTACTGTCACTCTTTCTTTGATTATCGACTGCACTTGCCCAATTCCCCAGTCTTTTTTATTGGGATTTAACACTTTGTCGCCTGGCTCAAAATCTAAAATCATTTCATTTTATTTATAGTAGAAATGGGTATAAATACCACCAAATGAATAGCGAATTAAACTCAATTGGTATCAACAAAAAACCTTCTGATACTAAAATAGTTGTAGCAATGTCAGGTGGAGTAGACTCATCTACCGTGGCAGGCATGATGAAAAAAGAAGGGTATAACGTTGTTGGAATTACTCTTAAACTTTACGATGACGGTAAAGAAGCAAAAAATGCAAAACAATGCTGTTCAGGTCAGGATATTATGGATGCCAAAAGAGTTGCAAATAAATTGAATATTGATCACAAAATTCTGTATTATCAAAATAAGTTTAAACAAGGTGTAATAGACAACTTTGTAGATAGTTATTTAAAAGGTGAAACACCAATTCCATGTGTTCAATGTAATCAAACCGTAAAATTTAAAGACTTGTTTGAAGTATCCAAAGATCTTAGTGCAGATGCGCTAGTCACTGGTCATTATGTAAAAAGCATTACTAATAATAATACTACTAACATGTATAGAGCTATTGATGAAAATAGAGATCAAAGTTATTTTTTATTCAACACAACAAGAGAACAATTAGATTATCTAAGATTTCCTCTTGGAGGATTATTAAAGGAAGAAACAAGAGATATTGCAAAAAAACTTGAATTAAATGTTGCAGATAAACCAGATAGTCAAGATATCTGTTTTGTGCCTAGTGGTGATTATGCTTCAGTAATTCAAAAATTTAAACCCGACTCTTTTAAGAAAGGCAATATCAAAGATCTTAATGGTAAGGTTATTGGTGTACATGATGGAATAATAAATTTTACAATTGGTCAAAGAAAAGGGATAAGAGTTTCAGATAAAAACCCATTATATGTTTTAAAGATAAATGCAGAAAAAAATGAAATCATAGTTGGATCTAAAGAAAATTTAGGTAAAAAATTTATATCATTGCAAAATGTCAATCTATTAAGTGATAAGACTGAATTTGAAAAAGATATTTTTGTTAAAGTAAGATCAACAGGTAAATTATTAAATGCAAAAGTTAATTTAATTGGCCAAAATGATGCTGAAGTCAATTTACTTAACTCAGAAGATGGAATATCTCCAGGACAAGCTTGTGTATTTTACAAGACTGATAAAGAAGGTTTTAAAGTATTAGGTGGTGGCTGGATTAAAGAATAATCTACTTTTTTTTATTCTTTTTTCGAGCTCTTCTTTTTTTAGAGCCCATTTTTCTTCGGCCTCTATGTTTTTTTGGGTAACTCATTTAATCCTATTCATTAATTTATTGAATTTCATAGTGGGATATAGCATTGTCTCAAAAGCTTATCAAATTTTTTATGTCAAAATCTTTTAAAACATTTTTAAAGCATACAGCTAAAGATTTTCACAATCAGTCTGTAAACCCGCCAGTGGTAAGAGCATCAACTATCATTTTCAAGTCGATGAAAGATATTAGAAAAACTCAAAATAAAGCGAGGAAAGATCCAACAGGCGGTCATTTTGATTATGGTAGGCAAGGAACATCTACAACTCATATTCTCTCAAAAATTTTAACAAAGTTAGAGGAATCTTATCATGTTTTTTTAACACCAACAGGTTTTGGCTCTATCTTTTTGGCCCTGTTTAGTATTTTAAGGCCTGGGGATGAAATTATTGTTTCAGATCCCACTTATAAACCAACAAGAAGATTAACAGAAGATTATTTAAAAGATTTTAATATTAAGACAATTTTTTATAATCCTCATGATCTTAAATCTCTTAAGAACAACATCACCAAAAATACTAAAATGATATTTGTTGAAAATCCAGGGAGTAATACTTTTGATTTTCAGGATTTAAAAAAGATTATTTCAATTGCGAAAAATAGAAAAATTTTTACAGCAATAGATAACACATGGGCAACACCTTATTTTTTTAAACCAATTAAATTAGGTTTTGATATGTCAATAGTCTCAGCAACTAAATATTACTCTGGTCATTCTGATGTCATGGGTGGAAGTTTAGCTGTAAATAAACGTGCATTTAAAAAAGTTCAATTAGGTGAAAGAATTTCAGGATTAAGATTGGGTCCAGATGATGCTTATTTAATCACAAGAGGTTTAAGAACTCTCGACGTAAGACTTGATAAACATCAAGAAAATGCAAAAAAAGTTTCAGCTTTTTTATCAAAAAATAAAAAAGTAAAACTGCTTTACCCCTACAAAAAGAATTCACAAAACTACAGAATGTGGAAAAAATATTATTCAGGAGCATCAGGTTTGATGGGGTTAAAAATAAAGTCTCGTAATAAAACCTCTGTTCTTAAATTTGTAAATTCATTAAAACTTTTTGGTTACGGATATAGTTGGGGTGGTTTTGAAAGTTTGGCGCTTCATCAAGGAAGTCTAGAAATAGGAAATAGAAAGTTTTTAAACTTGGCAAAAGATGAACACTTAGTAAGATTACATATAGGGTTAGAAGATCCAAATGATCTAATTGCTGATTTAAAACAAGCATTAAGACATTTAAGATGACCTCAGAAAAATTCTTTCACTCTAGAACTGCAATAGTTACTTTATTTGCTGCATGTTTAGTTGTTTTGATATCACTTGGTGTAAGACAAACTTTTGGTTTGTTTTTCATGGACTTCAACGAAAGTTTAAAAATAAGTAATACTGCTTTTGGTTTTGCTATTGGATTGCAAATGTTAATGTGGGGAATAACAGGACCAATCTTTGGAGCAATAGCTGATAAGTATGGTGGTCATATTGCAATAATTTCAGCATTTATTTTTTATGCTGCGGGTATTTTCTTTCTTTACACGGGTCCTAATACAGGAATTTTTTTTCAAATTCATATGGGGCTTCTTATAGGGATAGGTCTTGGGGGAACAGCAATAAGTATCCCCATGTCAATTGTAGGAAAACACTTCCCATTATCTACAAGAACTATTGCAATGAGTTTTGTTACTGCGTTAGGATCTTTTGGTTATTTTTTATCACCAATTTTTACAAGTTATTCTTTAAATGAATTCGGCTGGAATTATACTTTATATGTTTTTGGTTTGTTACTAATAGTTGGTTTAATAGCAGCATATTTTGTTAGGTCTCCATCTGACTCAGAAAGAATAGAACAAAATTCTGAACAATCATTTTCAGAAGCACTTAAAGAGGCTTTTAATACGAAAAGTTATGTTCTACTTGTCTCTGGTTTTTTTGTTTGTGGTTTTCATATAACGCTAGTTGGTACACATGTGCCAAAATATGTGATCGATAGAGGGCTCGAAGACTGGACTGCGGCAGCAATTTTATCATTGATAGGTTTGTTTAATATATTCGGTTCTTTACTAAGTGGATATCTATCTGCAAAAATGAGTAAAAAGATTATTTTAAGTGCAATTTATTTCTTAAGAGGTGTATCGATTGTCTTTTTTATATTCATGCCAGCAAGTAATATTTCTGCGTTTATTTTTGGGGCAAGCTTTGGATTTTTATGGCTATCTACCGTTCCTGCTACCAGCGGGATTGTCGCTCATCTATTTGGAACAAAATATTTGGGTTTGTTATATGGAATAGTATTTTTAAGTCATCAAATAGGATCATTTTTTGGAGCTTATTTAGGCGGTTTGTTTCATGACACCTATGGTTCATATGACTATGCGTGGTATTTAGCAATTGCATTATCCATTTTTGCAGCAATAATTCATTTACCAATTAGAGAAGAACCAGTTTTGAGACTTAAAACAGAATAAATTGAATAAACTAAATCAATTAGCGGAAATACATCAATCAGGAAAACCCTATATAATTTATAAATCTCAAAAAGGATTTAATCTTTTTACTAATTTTTCACAAAAGATTATTTTAAGTAAAAAAAATATAAAAAGTTTTCTTAATAAAAAAAATAGATATAAATCTAAAAATACTGATCTCTTTATTGGCTTCTTTGGATATGAGTTATTAAATAATTTGATTGATATTAAAGTTCCAAAACAAAAAAATTTTAATTTTCCAAAAGGTATTTTTTACAAACCAGAAAAAAAAATAAAACTAAGCAATAGCCTGAGATATAACAAAAAAAGCTATGAGTCAGGAAATTTTAAAATTAATATCAATAGAAAAAATTATAGAAAAATATTTAATAGATTTAAGAAAAAAATAAAAAGCGGCGAAACATATCAAATTAAAATTTGTACAAAATATAAAACTCGATCAAAAATTGATCCATTAGATTTTTTTTCAAGATTATCTAGTACAAATTTAGCACCAGAGGCTTTTATGATTAAAGATAATAATTACTCAATAATAAGTTGCTCTCCTGAAAATTTAATCACAAAAACAGGAAGCAATATATCAACAAAACCTATAGCTGGGACTGTTAAGAAAACTAACAACTTGAATAAATTAAAAGCATTAAATTATTTTAGAAAAAACATAAAAGAAACTAAAGAACATAATATGATAGTAGACATGGAAAGAAATGATCTATCAAGAATTTGTAAGGTTGGTTCTGTAAAGCTATCTAAACAAAAAATTGTTGAGGAATATAAAGATCTTTTTCATTACGTAAGCCTAATTAGCGGAAAACTTAAAAAGAATATAAAAAATTTAGATATAATTAAAGCAATGATGCCAGGTGGTTCTGTAATTGGATGTCCAAAGATAAGCACACTTAATCTTTTAAATAATCAGGAAAAGGAAAATAGAAATATTTACACTGGAAGCTTTGGCTATATAAAATTTAACGGTGATATGAGATTTAATATAATTATAAGATCAATATTAAATTATAAAAATATTTCTGAAATTTCAGTTGCCTCTGGTGTAGTTGTAGATAGCAACGCCAATCATGAATTTAACGAAAACTTTATTAAAGCCAAAGCGTTAATTGATTTATTTTAATGATTTACGTAATTGATCATAATGACTCATTTACTCATAATGTTGTTCATCAGCTTGCTTTATTCGATAAAGTTGAGTGCGATAATTATAATAAAGTAAGTGAAAAAAAAATTAAACAGGCATCAACAATAGTTTTTTCACCAGGACCAGGTAGTCCAAAAAATTATCCAATTACCACTAAAATTTATAAAAAATTTAAAGGAAAAAAAAAAATGATTGGAATTTGCTTAGGATTTCAACACATTCTTTTTTGTGAAGGTGCAAAAATTATTGAGCAAAAAAAGATATACCATGGTTATCAATCAAATATTCAAGTAGTTAATAACAAATCTTTGTTTAAAAAAGGAAAGATATTTAAAGTAGGAAGGTATCATTCCTTAAAATTAAAAGAACCTTTCAAATCTAATAATTTTGAGATAACTATGAGATGTTTAAATTCAAAAGTAGCAATGGCTTTTGAAAATAAAAAAGAAAAAATTTATGGATTTCAATTTCACCCAGAATCTTTTTTAACAGTCAATGGCAACTTACTTATTAAAAAAATCTTATCAACTTAGTGATTTAAAACAGGTTAAATTTCAAGATCTCTGGGATGATCATGGAATTTTTACGACAATGTGGATTTATGGAAGACCGGCAAAAATTTTATTTTTTAAAAATCATATAGAAAATTTGATAGTATCTTTAAAGAAATATCAAATAAAACAAAAATCTTTAAAAACAAACATCTTAAAGATAATTAAAAATAACTTATTAAAAAAGAAAAAATATAATCACTTACTGAGAATAGCAGTAAATAAAAAAATTATTTCAATATCTTTAAGAAAAAGAATTAAACCGAAACTGAATTTTGATTTAAAGTTAGTAAAATTAAAAAGAGAAAAACCACAATTTAAAAATCTAAAATACAAAAAAATATTATCATATTTGTCTATGATGGATAATTCTAAATCAGATATTGCGCTAGTATCTAATAAAAGGGTGTTAGAAACTGGAACCTCAAATCTATTATTTGTAAAAGATCGGAAGTTTTTCACTCCCAAAAAAGGTTATTATGAGGGAAATACTTTTAGATTTTTTAAAACAAAAATAAAAAAAATAACAAAAAAAGATATCCTTTTAAAAGAGATCCATGATTATGATGAAATATTACTATTAGGCTCTGGGAAAGGAGTTACATCAGTTAGAACAATAAATGAAATTAGTTGGAGGAGAAGAAATTTAAATAAATATAAGGATCTTTCAAAACACTATGATGCTGTTGTAGATAAATGTAACCCCTATAAATTTTAGTGCATGAAAGATCCAAATAATCCCTGTCTATTTTGTGATATCAAAAAAAGTGGATGTGCTCATGAAAACGACCTAGCTTATGCAAGTTATGATTCTTACCCTGTTTCAAAACATCATTGCCTAATTATACCTAAAAGACACATTAAAGATTATTTTGATTTATCTGATGATGAATTAGTTGCATGTAATGACTTAATAAAAACCATAAAAAAAGAGATTATAAATAAAGATTCATCAGTTAAAGGATTTAATTTAGGGACAAATATTGGAAAAGTTTCGGGTCAATCAATTTTACATTGTCATTTTCACTTGATTCCTCGAAGAGATGGAGATGTTGACAATCCTCAAGGTGGAGTGAGATCAGTCATTCCAAACAAACAACATTATAAAAGAAATAATTAGCTTGTTATAAAAGACAAATTGACCGCAGTTTGAGGTTGAACTTTAAATTCAACATATATAAAGTTAATTCAAAATTTAACAAAAGGCGGAAATGTTAAGTAGTAATCCTTTTTCAATTTTATCTGAAACAATTCCACCGCTAGCAATGCAGTCTTTTATTGTTGCGATGATTTTATTAATTGCAGTTGGAACAATTGTCCAAATGATCCATCATAAAAACCTTACATACTTTTTTAATAATGCAAAGAAAGCAAAACTTTCAGCAACAAAAAAATTAGGTGTTGGAGAAAAAGCTTCAGTAATTGCAAAGACCACAATAGTAGATATTGGAACAACCTCGGAACTAGGAC
Organism: uncultured Pelagibacteraceae bacterium; assembly: GCA_902624465.1. Classification (GTDB taxonomy): domain Bacteria; phylum Pseudomonadota; class Alphaproteobacteria; order Pelagibacterales; family Pelagibacteraceae; genus Pelagibacter. The sequence continues at coordinate 87,983 of CACNXP010000002.1, forward strand.
TTGGTAAAAGGAGACTTGCACATGTTCTTGGGATGTATGGAACAATTTTATTTTGGTTATCTTCAGTAATACTAGTTTTCTGCTATACAGGCGCTGAAAAATCAAACTCACAAACATGGTCAATGCTTTGGCACGTTGGAGCAATTTTAACTTGCTTAGGTGGATATTGGTTTTGGTTTTTTTTAAGAGTTGATGTTTCTGCAGAGGCACATCCTTGGTATAGAATTATTAAAGCAGATTTATTTGTCCTAGCCTTACTTGCATGTTCAACATTTGGTTTAGCTTGGTCATTTACTCAATTTAACGGCCAAATGGGTTTTTCTTATTTATTTTTTATTTTATTTGTTGCATCTAATTTAATTTTGTTTGGTGGAGTTTATTGGTCTAAATTCGCCCATATGTTTTACAAACCTGGTGCAGCTATTCAAAAAAATTTAGCTGAAGCTGATGGATCTAGAGATAATTTACCACCACCAGCAGATGCACCTGAACAATTTGGCCTGGGTATAAAAAGAGAAGAGCCAAAACATTATTAATATGCTAATAGAAAGAGGAGAAAAATAAAAACTATGTCAACTTTTGTATACATGACAAGATGCGATGGCTGTGGTCATTGTGTTGATATATGCCCTTCAGATATCATGCACATCGATGAAAATATTAGAAGAGCAAAAAATATCGAACCAAATTTTTGTTGGGAGTGCTATTCATGTGTTAAAGCATGTCCTAATCATGCAATCGACGTAAGAGGTTACGCTGATTTTGCTCCAATGGGACATAGCGTGAGAGTAAGAAGAGAAGAGGAAAAAGGTACAATCTCATGGAAAATAAAATTTAGAAATGGTACTGAAAAAAACTTTGTCTCACCTATAACAACAAAACCTTGGGGAAAATTTATTCCTAAACTTGCTGAAGGCGATACACCTAATCAAGGAGAAATAAATTCACAAAGGTTATATAGTGAGCCAGAAGGTCTAAATACAAAAAAAGAATTACCATCAGTCCCCAAAGAGTCTTTTAAAAAGGGAGTTTATTATTAATGGCAAAACACAAAACTCATTACGAGGAATGTGATGTATTAGTTGTTGGTGGTGGTATGGCTGGAACAGGTGCCACATTCGAGGCTAGACATTGGGGTAGAGACCTAAAAATTATATGTGTTGAAAAAGCAAACATCGATAGAAGTGGAGCAGTGGCTCAAGGTCTTTATGCAATAAATTGTTATATGGGAATGCAATGGGATGAAAATCAACCTGAAGATCATGTAAGATACGCACGTAATGATTTAATGGGAATGGTCAGAGAAGATTTAGGTTACGATATGGCTCGTCATGTTGACTCAACAGTTCATATGTTTGATGAGTGGGGTTTGCCGATGATGAAAAATGAGAAGACCGGAAGATATTTAAGAGAAGGTAAGTGGCAAATCATGATACATGGTGAAAGTTACAAACCAATCGTAGCAGAGGCTGCAAAAAAATCAGCAGATAAAATTTATAATAGAATTATGGTTACCCATTTATTAATGGATGAGTCTCAAGAGAATAGAATTGGTGGAGCTGTAGGTTTCAATATGAGAACAGGAGATTTCCATGTGTTTAGATCAAAGACAGTTATTGTAGCAGCTGGTGGAGCTTCACATATTTTTAAACCAAGAGCGGTCGGAGAAGGTATGGGTAGGACTTGGTACGCTCCATGGAGCAATGGTTCAGCTTATGCACTACCTATTGCTGCAGGTGCAAAGATGACTCAGATGGAAAATAGAATTGTTTTATGTAGATTTAAAGATGGATATGGTCCAGTTGGAGCTTATTTTTTACATTTAAAAACTTATACGCAAAACGCTAATGGAGAAAATTATGAGAAGAAATGGTATGATCAAACTAAGGAATTAGTTGGAGAATATATAGATCACCACCCAACTCCAACATGTTTAAGAAATCATGCATTTATTCAAGAAGTTGCTGCAGGGGGTGGACCAATTCATATGGTCACTACAGAGGCTTTTCAAGATCCTCATTTAGAGACAGTTGGATGGGAAAATTTTTTAGGAATGACAGTCGGCCAGGCCGTTGTGTGGGCATCACAAAACATTGATCCTAAATATACAAATCCAGAATTAACTACGTCAGAACCATATGTAATGGGTTCACATGCAACTTGCTCAGGAGCGTGGGTAAGTGGGCCAGAGGATCTTTCTCCACCAGAATATTTTTGGGGCTATAATAGAATGTTAACTATAAATGGTCTATTTGGAGCTGGTGATACAGTTGGTGGTAGTGCTCATAAATTTTCATCTGGCTCATTTACAGAAGGTAGATTGGCTGCAAAAGCTGCAGTGAAATATATTGAGGATCAAAAAGCTAAAGGAATTAAAGTATCAGATAAACAATGTGATGATTTTAAAAAGGCCATTTATAAACCTTTAGATAATTATACAATAGCTCAAAATGAAATTACTGGTGGTACAGTTTCACCTAGTTATATTTCTCCAATACAAGGTCTACAAAGACTTCAGAAGATTATGGATGAGTATGTAGGGGGAATTACATCAAATTATATGACCAATGGAAATTTGCTAAAAAGAGGATTGGAGTTATTAGATTGGCTTCAAGAAGATTTAGAGAATGTTGGTGCTGAGGATTATCATCAATTAATGAGAGCCTGGGAATTAAAACATAGAGCTCTTACCTCTCAATGTGTAACTGAACATACTTTATTTAGAGAAGAAACTCGTTGGCCTGGTTATTATTACAGGGGGGATTTCATGAAACTTGATGATGATAATTGGCATTGTCTTACTGTTTCAAGAAGAGATCCAAAAACTGGGAAATTTTCACTAGAGAAAGTACCTGTCTATCACATCGTTGATGAAAAAGAGAAAAAGAAAGCTTCATAATTTATATTTAAAGAGTAATTTCTATGGATCTGTTATCAAAATCTGATGAGGAAATTTTTGAAATAGGTAAGCCTCTTTGGGATAATTTGGTCAAATCATCAAATATGAGAGATTATGGTGGCTTTACAAGAGATTTTTCTACTCAGATGTTGTTTGGAGCTAATGAGGTAGAACTTGGAAAACAATGGGCAAATAACAAACTTATAACAAATTTAAAAGAAACTTATGAGCCATTTGGTACTTTGAGAAGAGGGGAACATATCACAGTTCTAATTAAGCAAACTAATAAAGAAATCCCAGGCGAGTTCCTTGGAAGGCTTGTGCTTGGTGTTGAGGATGGTGAGATTAAAGTCTTCGGCGCAACAATATATTGATCCAAAAAAATCATTTTTTTTTAAATTAAGTTTGACAATTTTTACTCTGGTGTTATTGAGGAATTAGATGCGCCTTTCAAATATAAAAAAAGTCCCCCAAAAAATCTATAATCACAAAACAACATTTATTAAGACTGGGATCTTTTCAGCTATTTTAGCTTGCTGGGGTGTAATAATTGTTGGAACTTTTTTAACTTTTAAATAATTAAAATTTAAAGTTCCATTTTTTAAATGGAAGTATTTTTACCAATAGCCCAGGTACATATAAGTGCTCTTGAAATAATTTTATTAAGTGCATTGGTTGGTATTTTGTCAGGATTATTTGGCGTAGGTGGTGGATTTTTAATGACACCCTTTTTAATTTTTTTAGGAGTTCCACCAGCTTATGCAGTTGCTAACGAGGCAAATAATATTCTAGCGACATCTGTTTCAGGATCTACAACACATTATTTAAAGAATACTTTAGATTATAAAATGGGTTTCATAATTGTAATAGGAGGTGCGATAGGAACTTTATTAGGTATTTATACTTTCACGTATTTTAAAGGAATAGGAAAAATAGATACTGTAATATCACTTGCCTACATGTACATACTTGCAATTATTGGAACTCTAATGTTAGTTGAAAGCTTAGGTGAAATAGATAAAGCCAAAAAAAATATTACTACAAAAAAAAAACTTCACGTTCATTATTGGATACATGGATTACCATTGAGAATGCGGTTTCCAAAATCAAAGCTATATGAAAGTGCGTTTACACCAATCATAATTGGATTATTTGTTGGTTTTATCGCAGCGATAATGGGAATTGGTGGAGCATTTATATTAGTTCCAGCGATGATTTATATAATTGGGATGCCAACAAGATTAGTACCCGGAACATCTTTGTTCGTGACAATATTTGTAAGTATAATAGTTACATTTTTGCATGCGTTCAACTATGGCTCGATTGATTTAGTTTTAGTTTTTTTATTAGTTGTTGGCTCAATTATTGGAGTACAGACAGGCCAAAAACTTGGTCAATCTATTGAAAGTTCAGGACTAAAAGCGCTATTAGCAATTTTGCTATTAATAGTTGGTATCGCTATTGCTTATGACACTTTTTTTGCTGAACATGCAATGAATGGAATAGGAAAAGTTAGCAAAGAAGATTTAACTCCTCTCTCCATACTTGTGCAAAAATTTTCGGCAGAAATGCCCATAGCTTATGGATTGTTCTCTATATTTTTTGCTGTTGCACTTGGAGTTGCGGCTGCATTTATAAGAAGGTTTCTTTCTGATTTAAGAAAAAAATATTTTAATAAAGCTGCCAAACAATCTAAATAAAAAATTTAGATAAAGTTTCAATATATATTAGACTTATAATTCCAACAGTCACAGCAGCAATTAATCCTACTACGAATGGTTTATAACCCATAGATTTCAATTCACTAAGATTTATAGAAATACCAACTGCAGCCATCGCCATTGTTAAAAATGTTGTTGCTAAAATCTTTAAATATTCAATTGTATTCATCCAAATAAAATAATTTTCATTTTCATTTGAAAATATTTGGTCCCCAACGTTTCTTACTAAAATCATTCCAATGAAACCAAGAACGAAATATGGGAATATGTCAAAAATTGAATAACTCTTATTTTTTACTTCGCCTCTGTTATATAAAAAAGCGAATAGAGGTATCATTATTACTAAAAAAGTATTTCTTATCAACTTTGTAACCGTTGCAACGTTAAGAGTTTCAGGACTATTAAATTGCTGGTCATAAATTAGACCAGCTGCAGCTACTTGAGATGTTTCATGAATAGAAGTTCCAAGGAAAAGACCCGCTTTAAGATCCTCATTATTAAAGTACCACTCCGCAAAATAAGGATAGGCAATCATCGCAATAACACCAAATAAAGTTATATTCGCAATAGCATAAGCAATTTCAGTTTTTTTTGCGTTTATTACTGGTGCTGTTGCAACAATTGCTGTTGCACCACAAACACTTGTGCCTATTGCTATAAGATATGACATTTTTGAAGATATAGGTACTTTTTTAATTAAGAGTTTAATCAAGATCAATACACCTATTATACAAACAATTATTAATGGTATAGCAATTGAACCAAATTTAATAAATTCCTCAAAACTTAATCTTATTCCTAAACAAATAATTCCAAGTTTTAAAATATATTGCTGGGTAAAGTCTAGTCCAACCATCATACCGGGTCTTGGAGTAAAAGCATTTCCCATTAAAATTCCAAGAAGAATTGCAATTAAAACTGTTGATATTGGACTTTTTGGAGTTCCAAAAATTTCAATTGCTAAAACATTATTTATGCCTTGTGAAAATAGAAAAAAGATTAATGCTAAAGTAACACCTGGAAAAATTCTCTTTATATATAAAAATTTTGAAGACACTTTGTTAAAGAGCAATTGGGCTTAGGCACTTCTGTAAAGCTTTGTCATTACAAATTCTTTATGACCCAAAGCTTCAGCGCAGGTTAGTCTTCCATTAGCCACTCTTAGTGTTGTCTCAATGAGTTTATCTCCCGCCTCTGATAAATTCATTTCTCTTGAAAGGATTTTAGATACATCACAATCTACATGTTCACTCATACTTTTTGCTGTTAATGGATTTGCAGTTAACTTAACAACTGGTTCAATTGGGTTTCCAACAATATTTCCTTGTCCGGTTGGAAATAGATGAATATTAAATCCACCTGCCGCTTGGAGTGTAATACATTCAGCTGCTGCAGAAGATGTATCCATAAAATATAATCCTGGACCTTTTTCTGGTTGCTCAGCAGGTTCAAGAACATCTATAAATTTTAAATTTCCAATCTTTTGGAAATTTCCAAATGCTTTTTCCTCAATCGTAGTTAAACCACCTGCTATATTTCCAGCAGTTGGTTGACTTTCTGAAAGATCATCTGTTGCTTCTTTCAAAATAAAATCATTATAATCATTCCAAGTTTTCATAAACTTTTCTGATGCTTCTTTAGTAGCACCTCTAGTTGCACAAACTTGCTCTGCGCCAGTAAGTTCAGAAGTTTCACCAAAACATAAATGAACACCCATCGGCTCTAATTTTTCCATTAGATTTCCAACAGTTGGATTTGATGCTAATCCAGATGTAGTATCTGACTCTCCACACTTAACTGAAATCCATAAGTCACTCATTGGACACTCTTCTCTTTGTTTCTCAGAAGCCCATTGAGAAAACTCTTGCGCTTTTTTTGAGGCTTTCATAACTGTACCGATATCCCCGGTACGTTCGATATGAAAACCTTCGACAGGTTTTCCTGTTTTAGCAATCCCATCTACAATTCTTTTTGTCCATTTAGGTTCAATTCCAATTACAATAACAGCAGCAACATTTGGATTACTACCTGTTCCAATCATAGTTCTAAAATGTAATTCTAAATCTGCTCCAAATTGAAGTCGCCCATAAGAATGTGGTAATGCAATTGTACCTTTTATATTATTGGCAACCGCTTCTGCACAAGCATTTGAAATGTCGTCTACTGGTAAAATAATTACGTGATTTCTAGTTCCAGCTCTGCCGTTTTCTCTTTTATATCCTAAAAAGCTTTTTGGAATTTCCATTTAATTACCATTTCTTTGTTTTTACATTGTGAACATGAACATGCTCACCCTTTTTAATTGATTTTACTACTTTTCCAATATCATGACCATATTTCAAGATTGTATCTCCCTCTTTTAAATCGACCATTGCAATTTTGTGTCCTAAAGGTATTTCATCCATTGATTGAATGTCTGTTGAGCTGTCATCCTCCATAATCCAGCATTTACAATCCTGTTTTGGGGTTATTTTTTCGATCACAACCACCCCGACATTATCCTTTTTATCGTGAATTATGATGTCAGTAGCCATATATATAGTGTCAATTGTTTGTTTGAATTTTGAGAAATCTTATATATTAATCGCGTCAATTAACAAATAGTTTTATAAAAAATTATAAATTTACTCGTTTAGAAAGGCTCTATTAATGACAAAAATGACAACAGAAGAAGCTTTTGTAAAAGTTTTACAAATGCACGGCATTGAACATGCTTTTGGTATTATTGGTTCAGCATTTATGCCGATCTCTGATATTTTTCCTGATGCAGGAATAACTTTTTGGGATGTTGCTCATGAGACAAATGGTGGATTAATTGCTGATGGTTACACAAGATCTACTGGGAAAATGTCTATGGTCATTGCACAAAATGGACCAGGAATTACTGGATTAGTAACTCCAATTAAAACTGCATATTGGAACCACACACCTTTACTATTAGTAACCCCGCAAGCTGCAAATAAAACTATGGGGCAAGGTGGTTTTCAAGAAGTAGAACAAATGAATTTATTTAAAGATATGGTTTGTTATCAAGAGGAAGTAAGAGATCCATCAAGAATGGCTGAGGTTTTAAATAGAGTTATAGAAAAAGCGATAAGAGGTTCTGCACCCGCACAAATAAATGTACCAAGAGATTATTGGACTCAAGTTATAGATATAGAATTGCCACCAATAGTTAGATTGGAAAGACAAGGTGGTGGAGCCGAAGCAATAGATAAAGCTGCAAAACTTTTATCAAATGCAAAATTTCCTGTAATTTTATCTGGAGCGGGAGTTGTTATCGGTGGAGCAATTGAAGAAACAAAAAAACTTGCAGAAAAATTAGATTCACCAGTTTGTTCTGGTTATCAACATAATGATAGTTTTCCAGGAAGTCACCCGTTGGCTGTTGGACCATTAGGGTACAATGGATCTAAAGCTGCAATGGAACTTATTTCAAAAGCAGATGTGGTTTTAGCTTTAGGAACAAGACTAAATCCATTTTCAACACTTCCAGGGTATGGAATTGATTATTGGCCTAAGAATGCAAGTATAATTCAAGTAGATATGAATCCTGATAGAATTGGTTTAACAAAAAAAGTTACAGTTGGAATTAGCGGTGATGCAAAATTAGTGGCAACACAGATTTTAGAAAAATTGTCTCCAAATGCTGGAGATACTGATAGACAAAAAAGAAAAGATTTAATTCACCAAACAAAATCTGCATGGTTACAAAAATTATCAAGTTTAGATCATGAAGATGACGATGAAGGAACAGTTTGGAACAAAGAGGCAAGAGAAAGAGACAAAGATAGAATGTCACCTAGACAAGCGTGGCGAGCAATTCAAGCTGGAATGCCTGAAGATGTGATTATTTCAAGTGACATTGGAAATAACTGTGCAATTGGTAATGCTTATCCTACTTTTGAAAAACCAAGAAAGTATTTAGCTCCAGGTTTATTTGGTCCTTGTGGTTATGGTTTTCCATCGATCTTGGGCGCAAAGATAGGTTGCCCTGATACACCAGTCATTGGTTTTGCAGGAGATGGTGCATTTGGTATTAGCATGAATGAGATGAGTTCTTGTGCAAGAGAAGAGTGGCCAGCAATTACAATGGTAATTTTTAGAAACTACCAATGGGGTGCTGAAAAAAGAAATACAACCTTATGGTACGATAATAATTTTATAGGAACTGAACTTGATCCAAATTTAAGTTATTCAAAAGTAGCAGATGCTTGTGGTTTAAAAGGAGTAACTGTAAAAACAATGGAAGAAACAACGGCAGCAATTAAACAATCTTGTGAAGACCAAAAGAAAGGTATTACGACATTTATAGAAGTTATTTTAAATCAAGAATTAGGTGAACCTTTCAGAAGAGATGCAATGAAAGCACCAGTAAAGGTAGCTGGTATTAAAAAAGAAGACATGAAGAAACAGCCTTCTCTAAATTCTTAAAAGTTAAAGTTAAATTAATGTTTAAAAAGATATTTAAAATCTTATTGTTTATAGATTTCTTAAAAAAAATCTTAGGTGATTATAGATATAATTTAATAAAACATACTTTAAGATATAGCTTATTTTTTCCTTTGAATTACTCAATTAAAGATGAGATAAATTTTGGAAGCACTCAAGCCAATGATTATTTTAAAAAAGAACTTAAAAATTCTAAAATTTATTTAGAATATGGAACTGGGGCCTCTACATTATTAGCAGAAAAAGAGAAAAAAAATTATTTTGCAATTGAGGGTGATAGAAATTTTTATAAATATATGAATAAAAAATTAAAAAAAAATAATATTAAATTAAAATCATTGGGTGTAGTCAAAGAGTTTTGTATACCAGTCAAGTTTAAATCCGATTACGATTTGAGAAAAATTAATGATAAAGAAAAAAAAGATATTAAAAACTATTGTAATGGAATTTTAGAAGAATTTGAAAAAGAAAATATTATTCCAGATTTAATCCTTGTAGATGGTAGATTTAGGAAACTGACAGGTCTATATCTTTACAATTTCTTCAAAAATAAAAATAATAATTTTAAGATTATAATCGATGATTATTTAAATCGAGAAAATTACCATGAGCTTGAAAAGTTTTTTGTTATTAAAAAGTTTGAAAGGTTTGGAATCTCAACGGAATTAATACCTAATATGCATACAGAAGATGCAATGGAAAAAAGCTTATATGATTGTGGTTAAAAATTTTCTTATTCTATAAATTCATATCAGTCCAGTCTTTATCATTAGATCTTTCAATTAATATACAATTATCGTAATCTTTCTTTATGGAAGTAGTAAACGATAATAGTTGCAGTTGGATTAATGATTTAAATCCAAGAACAAATATCCAAACACTTTCGTCTGATTTGAGTTGTGAATGGTTAGTTGTAGGTGCAGGTTATACAGGATTGTCGGCTGCAAGAAAATTAGGTCAGCTTTATCCAAATCAAAAAATTTTTTTAGTTGATGCTCAATTAGCAGGAGAGGGTGCAAGTTCAAGAAATTCTGGTTATTTGGTTGATACTACACTTAATGATGGTTTCACTTCTAATAAAGAATTAGAAAATTATAAAAAAAAATCTGATATCTATAAATTAGGTATAGATGTAGTTAAAAAATTCATTAAGGAACATCAGGTTGATTGTGATTGGAACGAATGTGGAAAGTATTTTGCATCATCAAACACTGAAGATAAAAAAATCTTAGAAAATTTTTCAGACACCCTGTCTAAATTGGGTTTTGAGCATAATTTATTATTTAAAAAAGATCTTACAAAAAGATTAGGCACCAACTTCTATAATGTTGCCCTTCACACAAAAGGAGGAATTTTATTACATCCGGGTAAATTAGTAAGAGCAATGATTGATACATTGCCTGATAATGTAATACTTTATGAGAATTCATTGTTATTAAACTGGAAAAAGATTGATGGTTTAATAAATTGTAATTTCAAAAATGGCTCAATTAAATCAAAAAAAATAATCTTTGCTACTAATGGATTTCTTAAGTCTTTAGGTATCAAGGCAAATTATAATTTTCCAATTACCTTAACCGCAAGCATGACAAGGCCTTTAAATGAAAAGGAATTTAAATCAATTGGAGAACCTAAAGAGTGGGGTGTTTTACCAATTAGACCAATGGGTGCAACGATTAGGATGACTAAAGATAGAAGAATTTTAATAAGGAATACTGCAGAAGTTCATAATCCATGCCAGATGACCAAATATAATTTGGAAAAAAGATCTATAAAGCAAAAGATTGGTATTAAAAAAAGATTTCCACAATTACCAGATGATATTATTCAATCAACTTGGTCAGGAATTGTCTCAAGAACCAGAAATAGTTCTCAAATCTTTGAAAAAATTCAAGAAAATATATTTGTTGCAGGTTGTTATAATGGTTCAGGTATTGGGGTGGGGACTTTGTTTGGTGAACAAATTGCTATTAAGGCTAGTAATGAACACACAAAAGAAATTGAAACTATTGAGGCAAGAAAAAAACCAACTTGGTTACCACCACAACCTTTTTTGGATTTAGGAGTAAAAGCCAGACTTATGTATGAAAGGTTTCGAGCTAGATCTGAAATTTAACCTGGGAGTTTTGTTGCCAAGTGCCTTGTTATAAATTCATATCAGGCCAGTTTTTATCATTGTATCTATCAAGTTCTTTTTTAGTAAAGGGCCTGAATAATACCCAAGCAACAACAATTACCAAAGCCAATAGAATTAATGTTTGCATGATTTAATTTATTACAGACATAGGATCTAGTCTAGTCTGAAACCAATTTACTCTAAAATCTAGATGTGGGCCGGTCGATCTTCCAGTTGAACCAACAGTTCCAATTATATCTCCTTGATTTATTTTATCACCAACAGACACCATTACATTTTCAAGATGAGAATAAATAGTTGAGATGCCATGACCATGATCCATAATTATTGTTCCACCAGTATAATAAAGATCATCTTCTGCCATGGTAACAATACCTGATCCAGATGATTTGATCATAGTTCCTTGTTTGGCAGCAATATCAATTCCATAATGAGGCCATTTAGGTTTACCATTTAAAATTCTCTGGCTTCCATAAACACCACTAATGATACCTTCAACTGGCATAATAAATTGATTTTTGAAAAAAGGTAAATCTGAGTTAATTGCTCTTGCTTCACCAATTTTATTATTTTCTTCTTTTATTCTTTTGTAAACAGATTCTGGAGGAGTAACTTTACTTTCCTCTAAACCATCAATTCTTTGAATATTATATTTTCTTTTTAAAACTTTTTTAGTGATTTTATCTTTTTTTCCGTCAATTATTTTTGTTATAGTTAAATCAAATTTTCTATCTCTATCTATTCCAAAAACAAAATAACCTTCCTTTGATACTTTAACTTCTTTTTTGCCAATAATAATTTTAGCTGATGGGTCTGTTAAACCAACTATAAAATGTCCTTGTAAAAATTTTCCCTTAAATTCAACAGCATTGATATTAGTTGTGGTAAAAAAAATTATTACAAATAAAAATCTAGATATTATTTTGCTGTCCATCCACCATCAACCAATAAAGAAGTGCCCGTAATCATTGATGCCGCATCAGAAGCTAGAAATACTACGGCAGATGCTACTTCAGATAATTCAGCAAATCTTCCAAGAGGAATATTATTCAACATATCTCTTTTAAATTTTTTGTCTTTTAAAAATTTCTTCGTCATAGGAGTGACAACAAATGTTGGGCAAACAGTATTCACTCTAATGTTATATTTAGCAAGATCTATTGACATACCTTTTGTTAATCCCTCTAAACCAAATTTATTCATATTATAAACACTTCTTATCGGCCCACCTACATGTCCCATTTGTGATGACATGTTTACAATAGCACCACCTGTTTTTTTTCTATTTTTTGATTTTATCATTTTTAGTGCACATAGATGAGCAAGATTAAATGTGGCTATTGTATTTATCTTAACCATATGTTCCATATCTTTAGTTTTTACTTTTGTAAAATGTGCTGGTCTATTATTACCAGCGTTATTGATAAGAATATCTAGTTTGGACTGTTTGTTAATGATTTCTTTAATATCATTATAATTTGTAATATCACAAACATAAGATTTACACTTTATTTTAAATTTCTTTATTTTCTTTGAGACCTCATCTAAATCTCTTTTAGTCCTGCTAATAATTATTAAATTTGCTCCTGCTTCTGCTAGAGCTATAGCGCAAGCTCTGCCAATACCTTTGCCCGCACCTGTTACAATTGCAGTTTTATTTTTGAAGTTATAATTTTTTAAGAACATTATAAAAATAATATTTTAATATCAGTGTAAATCAACTCAATAGCAACAATTAGAATAGCTATTAAACCAGCCCATGCAATCCATTTATATTTCTTAATCCAATTGGAAATTAATGTTGCAGCTGTAGCCATTAAAACAATTGATAAAACTAGACCAAAAATTAGTAAATAGTAATGATCTCCAGCTGCTCCAGCAACACCTAAAACATTGTCCAAACTCATTGTAAAGTCGGCTAACAGAATTGTCCAAATAGCTTTTAAGAAACTTGAATTGTCTACTTTTATATCACTATCGTGATTAGATCCCTTCACAACATCAACATATAGTTTGTAAACTATATAAAGGAGAAGAAGACCACCAATTAATCTTAAACCTGTAATTTGTAATAGGTAAGCAGTTAATAAAGTTAAAATAATTCTTAAAATTACAGCACCACCTATACCCCAAAAAATAATTTTTTTTCTTTGTTCTAGTGGAAATTTTGATGCGACCATCCCAATGATGATTGCATTGTCGCCAGCTAAAACTAGGTCGATTAAAATAATTTGTGTTAGAATAGTAATTTGTTCTGGAGTAATTAAATCTGTGAACATTAACTTCTAAGTATCATATCAGCACCTTTTTCTGCAATCATTATTGTAGGTGCATTAGTGTTACCTGAAGTTATATTTGGCATTATTGAAGCGTCAATCACTCTAAGATTATTCAAACCTTTGACTTTAAGTTTTTCATCTACTACGGCCATATCATCTTGCCCCATTTTACAAGTGCCCACAGGATGAAAAATAGTCTGAGTAAATTCTGATCCAGCTTTTACAAGCTCCTCATCATCATTAATATCTATTCCAGGTCTATATTCCTCTGGTTTATATTTTTTAAATGTCTCAGACTCCATGACAATTTTTCTTGTTAGTTTTAAACCTTTTGCTGCAACCATTCGATCATGGTCGGTTGAGAGATAATTGAGTTTTACTTTTGCATAAGTTCTAGAATCTTTATCTATTATATTTACATGACCTCTGCTAGTTGGTCTTATATTTGAGACGGTTGGAGTGAATGCATGAAAGTCATGATTTTTTGTTGCACCTAATGTATCCATACTCATTGGCTGTACATGCCACTGAAGATCTGGCAATTCTAAAGATGGATCGCTTTTGGCAAACATACACATTTGGCTAGCACCCATTGTCATTGGACCACTACGATTAAAAATATACTCAAGCCCAATCATCAATTTTCCAAACAAACTATTAATCTTTTTATTTAAAGATTTTAGTCCATGAACTTTATAGATTGGTCTAAACATAAGGTGATCTTGAAGATTCTCTCCAACTCCTTTTAAATCGTGAACTATATCAATACCTAAGTCTTTTAATTTTTTTGAATTACCTATTCCAGAGGTTTGTAAAATCTGTGGAGAACCAATAGATCCTGAGGAAAGAATCACTTCTCTATTTGCAGAGACTTTTTTAAGTTCATTTTCTTGCCAATACTCGACACTTTTAGCAGTTTTATTTTCAAAGTTGATTTTCTTTACATGAGCATTAGTAATTATCTTCAAATTATTTCTACTTTTAATAGGATTTAAATATCCAACAGCAGTGCTACATCTAAAACCATCTTTTTCAGTGACTTGAAAATAACCACAACCATGATTGTCACCAGTATTAAAATCTTTTGTTTTTGGAATTCCAAATTCTTCTGCGGCATTTTGAAATTCATTTAATAACGGCAGCTGAATTCTTTGGTCAGAGACAGAAAGTGGTCCTCCAACACCATGATAATCATCTTTGCCTCGTTCTTGATTTTCTGATTTGATAAAATAAGGCAATACATCGTCCCAACCCCAACCAGTATTCCCTAATTGACGCCATACATCATAGTCTCTACTTTGTCCTCTAATATACAATAAACCGTTAATGGCAGAGCTTCCACCTAGAGTTTTTCCTCTTGGATAACGAATTGATCGATTATTCATTGTTTCATCAGGTTCTGTTTTGTAACACCAATCAACAGATGGATTGTGCATTGTCTTAAAATATCCAACAGGAATATGAATCCACGGATAATTGTCTTTACCTCCAGCCTCGATCAATAAAACTTTATTATGAAAATTTTCAGAGAGTCTATTTGCAAGAACACATCCTGCTGATCCAGCACCAATTATTATAAAATCAAAGTTTTCCATTATAAGTTGAATAATTTTTTAATAAATCTTTTTAAATCATCTTTACACTCATATTAATCAATTGTCACTTGTGTCAGGTTTGTTTTTCTGATTGTATGTATTTGTTAAATTTAACTAACAAGAGGGAAAATAATGAAAAAAATCATTTCAATGTTATTTGCATCTGTTTTAGTGCTTGGATTTATTTCTAATGCTAATGCTGCAAAAACACTAAAATGTCAGACTGTTCTTAACACTAAAGCTGATGAAGTGAAAATGTTAAAGGACTTTACTGATACTGTAACTGAATTGACAGCTGGTTCGTTAAAATTCGAAATTTTACCTGCGGGCGCTGTTGTTGGAGTTAAGGAAACTCTTGATGCTGTGGATAAAGGTCTGATCGATTGTGGATTCGCATGGACACACTATTGGTCAGGTGATCATCCTGCTGCAATGCTATTTGGATCTCCAGTAGCTGGTGGTGGAGTTGGTATCGACAATATCGCATTCCTTTCATGGTTCCAATATGGCGGTGGTAAAGAGTTATACGACCAACTTTGGAAAGAAATGGGAAGAGACATCAAAGGATTTATGATTCAACCAGTTGGTCCAGAAGCTTTAGGTTGGTTTCCAAAACCAATTAAGGATATGGCTGACTTTAGAAAATATAAGTTTAGAACTCCTCCAGGAATTCCAGGACAAACTTATAAAGACATTGGTATAGCGTCTGTAGCAATGGGTGGTGGAGATATTCTTCCAGCTCTTGAGGCAGGTACTATCGATGCTGCTGAGTGGTGTTGTCCAAAACCAGACTTAACATTTGGTTTCCAAAAAGTATTAAAGCACTATTACTTACAAGGTTTACACCAAGTAGTCGTAAATGCTGACTTTTATATCACTGGAAAAACTTATAAAGCTATGAGTGCTCATGAGAAGAAGTCACTTGAAGTAGCTGCTAATGCTTCATTAGCAAAATCTTTAAGTTACAGAATCTATGAGAATGGTAAAGCTTTACAAGAGCTAACTACTAAACATGGAGTAATTTTAGAAGATACACCTTCAGATTATTTCACAGAATATATGGCTGCAGCAAAAGCTTCTTTAAATAAGAATGCTAAAGACAACAAATTTTTCAATGAAGTTTATAATTCAATGAAAAACTTTGCTGATATTGCTGTTCCTTTCTGGAGTGGTGCTCAAATGTCTAATGCGAAGCTAGGAATGGCTCACGCGGCGACATTAAAGTAATCAGTAATCAATCTTGATTTTTTAGAGCGGACTTTAAAAGTCCGCTCTAATTTTTTTAACTAAGATATTATGGCTGACGAACCAAGCAAATTAGACATATCAGATGAAATGATTGCCGAAAGGCGAGGTGGTTCGGGAAAAATGCCTGATGACATGCCGATATGGATGGCAAAATCTATAATAAATATTGATAAATTTAGTAAGTGGATTGGTAATATTGTTTGTTGGATATTAATGCCACTTATATTTGCAATGACTTATGAAGTGCTTGCACGAAAATTATTTTTAGCTCCAACAATCTGGGCTTATGATATTAGCCGTTTTTTATATGGTGCACTTTTTATGTTAGGCGCTGGCTATGCTCTATCTAGAGGGGTACATATTAGAGCTGATTTTTTATACAGAAATTTTAAAACAAAAAACCAAGGTCTAATAGATTTTTGGTTATATCTTTTATTTTATTTTCCAGGCTTAATTGTTTTTCTTTATATGACAATAGGCTTTGTTGGAGAGTCTATTCAAAGAGGTGAGAGGGGTATGGATACTACTTGGATGCCATATATGTGGCCAATCAAAACATGTTTGTTAGTTGGAATAATTTTTTTATTAATCCAAGGTGTTTCAGAATTATTAAAGAGTTACTGGGCAGCAAAAAAAGGTGAATGGCCAGGAGAAGAAAGTAAAAAATGATCGCTGAATTAATAGATCCGGCAATTTTAGGTTTCGTCCTTGTAGGCGTGATGCTTTTTGCAATATTTGTCGGATTTCCCATTTCATTTACACTAATATTTCTAGGATTTGTTTTTGGATACTTAGGTTTTGGAAAATTGGTTTTTTATTTGATGACACTCCAATTTTCTATGGTCATGACCGAACAAACTCTTGCCGCCGTACCGCTCTTTGTCTTTATGGGCATTATGATGGAACAAGCTGGTTTAATGGAAAGACTATTTTCATCATTTCAGATGATGTTAGCAAAAGTAAAAGGATCTTTATATTATGCAGTTTTATTTGTTTCGGTAATATTTGCTGCTGCAACAGGTATTGTTGGTGCATCAGTTACAATTTTAGGAATAATGGCTGCAAAATCCATGAATAGATCTGGATATGACGTTAAACTTGCGGCCGGAACAATCACTGCAGGTGGAACTTTGGGAATATTAATTCCACCTAGTATTATGCTTGTGGTAATGGGGCCAATCATGGAGATTCCAGTAATAGACTTATTTGCAGCGGCGATCATACCAGGAATTCTTCTTGCAAGTTTGTACGCAGCTTACACAACAATCAGATGCATGATAAATCCAAAACTGGGTCCAGTTTTACCTGAAGATATGAGGGCAGCTAGCATGAAAGAAGTATGGATTGAATTCTTTCTTGGATTAGTTCCTCCTGCTGCATTAGTTTTTGCTGCTTTAGGAAGTATTTTATTTGGTTTCGCTACACCTACAGAAGCAGCAGGATGTGGTGCAATGGGGGCTCTTTTATTATCTTTAGCATATAAAAAATTAACTTTACCAAAACTTCAAGAGGCTTTAGTTAAAACTCTTGAAATCACAGCTTTGATTATGGTCTTAGTTGCTGCCTCTAATTTTTTTGGTGCAGTTTTTGCAAGATTAGGAACACCAACATTGTTAACTGAATTTTTACTAGGTTTAGAAATGAACAAATATTTAATTCTAGCAATGATAATGGTTATGATATTCTTATTAGGCTGGCCTCTTGAATGGGTACCTATTGTAATGATTATTATTCCAATAATTTTACCTCTAGTTGAGGCACTAGGATTTAATTTAACTTGGTTTGCAATATTAGTCGCGGTTAATTTACAAACCGCCTGGCTTTCACCACCTGTAGCTCTATCAGCTTATTTCTTAAAAGGAGTTGTTCCTGAGTGGGATTTAAAAGATATTTATTATGGAATGATGCAATTTATGGTTCTACAAATAATAGGATTAATTTTAATTGTAA
>CACNXP010000003.1 GCA_902624465.1 uncultured Pelagibacteraceae bacterium
TGCATTAGAAAAATCATTAATAAAGAAACAGTAAATGATATTGATATGGCTACAAATCTTGATCCTCAAAAGGTTTGTAAAGTTTTGAAAGAAAATAAAATTGATTATTTCGAAACTGGTATTGAACATGGAACAATTACAGCACTTATAGAAGGGTATAAATTTGAGATTACCTCATTGAGAGAAGATATTTTAACAGATGGAAGACACGCAAAAGTGAAATTTTCAAAAAATTGGAAAGAGGATGCATTGAGAAGAGATTTTACCATTAATTCCATTTACGCGGATGAAGAAGGAAACTTGTTCGATCCCTTTGAGGGTAAAAAAGACCTAGAAAACGGTTTCGTAAATTTTATAGGAGACGCTGATAAAAGAATTAAAGAAGATTATTTGAGAATTTTAAGATATTTAAGATTTTTTGCTCATTACTCGAAGCATCCGCATAATCCAGAATTAATTAGGAAACTTAAAATTAATATTGGTGGTATCTCAAAATTATCTAAAGAGAGATTGTTAGATGAGTTAAAAAAAATAACTCATTTAGAAATATTAGAAAAATTAGCTGATGATAAATTGGGCTCAGAATTATTTTTAATTGTTTTTCCTGAATTGAATAATTTAAAAACTTTTTCAAAATTAAATTCAAAAAAAAAACAAATAATTAATAAAGCAGATTTTGTCTTTCTATTATCTTTAATGATTATTGATGAGACAGATAATGCAGATTATTTTATGTACAAATTTAATATTTCTAAAAAAGATCAAAAAAGAATTAAAATTATTGATAATTTTTTTAAGGAAAAAATTGGACCAAAAACTTTTAGAGAGGAAAATTTTAATGGTATTTTTTATTATAATGGAAAACAAGCTGTAACTGATATTCTTAATTATTATTTAATCAAATCAAAAAAAAATTTTGAAAATATTCAAAAATTAATCGATTTCTATAAAGATAAAACAATACCAAAAATGCCTGTGGGCGCAGAATTTTTAATGGAAAAATTCAATATTCCCGAAGGTAAACAATTGGGTGCAAAACTAAGAATAATTGAGGAAGAATGGGTGAAAAATAATTTTCAAATTTCAGATAAACAAGTAAGTCAAATTGTTAACAATTAGATATATTTTACGTCTTTAATTTCGAAATTTTTGACCCCAGCAGGTGTTTTTATTTCAACTAAATCGTTTTTATTTTTTCCTATTAAACCTTTACCTATAGGTGATTGAAAATAAATTAATTTTTGTTTAAGATCAGCTTCATCTTTTCCTACAATTTTATAATTTATTTTTTCTCCAGTATCTAAATTTTCTAAAAACACAGTCGAGCCAAAGATAACTTTTCCATCATTATTTAATTTCGTAACATCAATGACATTTGCTCTAGCAATGATATCATTAATTTCAGTAATCCTTCCCTCATTATGAGACTGCTCTTCTTTTGCAGCGTGGTACTCTGCATTTTCTTTTAGATCACCATGTGACCTCGCTTCAGCAATCGCCGCTACAATCTCAGGTCTTTTTTTTTCTTTTAAAAAGATTAATTCATCTTTAAGTTTATTTAAGCCATTAAAAGTAATTGGTTCTTTGTCCATGTTATTTCCATTTTGCTAACGGAGGTAATGACATTAAAATACCTTCAACATTCCCACCAGTTTGTAAACCAAATTTTGTTCCCCGGTCATAGAGTAAGTTAAATTCTGTATAACGACCTCTTTTTATGAATTGTAATTCTTTATGTTTTTTATTCCACCTTTTCTTCATTTTTTTTCTAATGATTTTTTCAAAAATAAGTTGAAAAGTAATCCCCACATCTCTAACAAATTTAAAATCTTTCTCAAAATTATCTTTTTTATAATCAAAAAAAATTCCACCAATACCTCTCGGTTCTTTTCTATGAGGTAAATAAAAATATTTATCACACCATTTCTTATATTTTGTATAATATTTCTTATTGTGTTGATCACACATTTTTTTTAGAGTTTTATGAAATTCTTTTTTTTCCTTATCATCCTTTATTGACGGGGTTACATCCATACCACCACCAAACCAGTCCTGAGTTGTGCAGATATATCTTGTATTAAAATGCATGGCAGGGATCATGGGATTTTTCATATGCATCACAACGGAAATACCAGAAGCCCAAAAACTGGGATTTTTTTTTGCACCTAAAATATTTTTTTGAAATTGTTTCGGGAATTTTCCATGAACTTTAGAAAAATTTACTCCAACTTTATCAAATATTCTTCCATTTTTTAAAATTCTAAATTCTCCGCCTCCTTCATCTCTTTTTTTACTTCTGTTCCAAACAGTGGTTTTGATATCCGCATCTTTTTTTTCAAGGTTGGTTATAGTATGCCAAATAGCTTCTTGTAGCATTTTGAACCAATTACTTGTGATATCTTTTTTAATTTCTAAATCCATATTAGATTAATTTAGTTTGTTTTAAACTTTCTGCCAATATGATTGCAACAGAGGATGCAATATTAAGTGAGCGTTTATTGTTTTTCATAGGAATTTTGAGTCTATCTTTAATTTTTTTGTGAACTTCATTTGGAACTCCGGCACTTTCTCTACCAAAAAGAATAGTGTCATTTTTATTAAACTTAAATTTTGTGTAAGAAACAGATGCTTTTGTGGTCATTAGAACTATTCTTTGATCTTTTTTCGATTTAAAAAAATCATCTGAGCTTGGATGGAATTTTATGTCTTTTTCATTCATATAATCCATAACGACTCGCTTAAATCTTCTGTCACTTAGCATAAACCCGCAAGGTTCTATTATTTCAAGTTTTGCGCCTAGGCACGCACAGGTTCTGATTATTGCTGCTGTATTTTGAGGTATGTCTGGTTCAAATAAAGCAATTTTAGGGCCATGATTTATCAAATTCTGTGTCATTCTTTCAGTAGTAAATTTATCATTTTATATTATATGAAATCATATATTTAAGTAGAAAAAAGCAATATTGAGTATATTTAACTATTATTGATGTCAGAAAAAAAAACTAATAGACGAGATTTCTTATTCACAGCAACTTATGCAGTTGGTGCAGTTGGTGTTGGTGCAACGATATGGCCAATGATTGATCAGATGAACCCAGACGCATCAGTCAAAGCTTTAGCGAGCACTGAGGTTGATGTGAGTGCAGTTAATCCAGGTAAAACAATTACAGTTTTATGGAGAGGTAAACCAATTTTTATTCGTAGAAGAACACAAGATGAGATAGCTGAAGCAAGATCTGTAAAGTTAGAAGATTTAAAACATCCTGAAAAAGATGAGGATCGTGCAGTGAACCCCGAGTGGTTAGTCATGCTTGGAGTGTGCACTCACTTAGGTTGTGTTCCTTTAGATCAAAAAGGTGAGTACAATGGATGGTTTTGTCCTTGTCATGGTTCTCACTATGATATCTCTGGAAGGATTAGAAAGGGACCAGCTCCAACAAATATGGAGATCCCTAAATATGAATTTGTTAATGCTAATACAATTAAAATTGGATAATTATTATGAGTGATCACGAATACACACCGAAATCAAAATTTGGAAAATGGTTTAACGATCGTTTACCATTATTAACTCTTGCAAATCACTTAACTGATTATCCAACACCAAAAAATTTAAATTATTGGTGGACGTTTGGTGGAATATTAACTTTTTGTTTGATTACTCAAATTGTAACGGGTTTAGTTCTTGCAATGCATTATATTGCTCATGCTGATATGGCTTTTGATAGTGTCGAGCATATTATGAGAGATGTTAATTATGGTTGGTTAATTAGATACATTCATGCAAATGGTGCTTCAATGTTTTTTTTAGCTGTTTATATTCATATATTTAGATCATTATTTTATGGTTCTTACAAAGCTCCTAGAGAAATAATTTGGATAATAGGTATCATCATTTATTTATTAATGATGGCAGCTGCATTTTTGGGTTATGTACTTCCATGGGGCCAAATGAGTTTCTGGGGTGCAACTGTAATTACAAATCTATTTAGCGCAATTCCTTTAGTAGGCGAGGGTATTGTCACTTGGTTATGGGGAGGTTACTCAGTTGATAATCCTACTTTAACAAGATTTTTTACACTTCACTATTTAATACCTTTTTTAATTTTAGGTTTAGTTGTTCTTCACATATGGGCACTTCATGTACCTGGAAATAATAATCCAGTTGGAATTGACATTAAAAAACCTTCAAAAGATACAGTGCCATTCCATCCATACATCGTAATAAAAGATGGTTTTGCTTTACTAATGTTTATGATTGTTTTTGCATTTTTTGTTTTTTACACGCCAAATATTTTAGGTCATGCAGATAATTATATTGAAGCTAATCCATTAGTTACGCCGGCACATATTGTTCCGGAGTGGTATTTATTACCTTTCTATGCAATTTTAAGATCTGTACCAGATAAACTTTTAGGAGTAGTTGCAATGTTATCTGCTATTTTAATTTTAGCAGCTCTTCCATGGCTTGATACTTCAAAAATTAGATCTGCAGTGTTTAGACCTTTATATAGACAATTTTATTGGATCCTTGTAGCTGATGTTTTGATTCTGGGATATGTAGGTGCTATGCCAGCTGAGGGATTATATCTGTTAGTTGCTAGAGTAGCTACAGCATACTATTTCTTACACTTTTTAGTGATACTTCCAGTTTTAGGTTGGAAAGAAAAAACTCTCCCAATTCCATTAAGTATTACCGAACCAATACTAGGTGGATCACCTAATTTAGCTACAGCAAAAAACAAGGAAAGTTTAAATAAATAAGTGAAAAATTTTTTTAAAATATTTTCATTTATTATCTTATTTTCTGGACTTTCATTTAGCACTCAAGCTGCAGAAAAAGTCGAATATCTAAAAACTGATTGGAGCTTTAAAGGACTCTTTGGAAAGTTTGATCGAGCTGCACTTCAAAGAGGTTATCAAGTCTACACAGAGGTATGTTCTTCTTGTCATTCGATGAAATATTTAAGTTATAGAAACTTAGCTGAAAAAGGGGGACCAGAATTTTCTATAGAGCAAGCAAAAGCTATTGCTGCATCTTTTGAAGTCAAAGATGGACCTAATTCAGATGGCGATATGTTTACTCGTCCGGGCAGATTATCAGATAAATTTGTAATGCCCTATGATAATGTTCAAGCTGCTCAAGCAGCAAATGGAGGTGCTTATCCACCAGATATGTCTGTATTAGTTAAAGCGAGAGGAGGTGGGGTAGATTATATTTACTCTTTGCTTCAAGGATATGAAGACCCACCAGCTGGAGTTACTTTAGATGATGGTGTTTATTATAATAAATACATGTATGGGAATAAAATAAAAATGGCTAATCAGTTATCAGATGGATTACTGGAATACTCAGATGGTACAACAGCCTCTGTTGAACAAATGTCAAAAGATGTAACAACATTCTTAATGTGGTCAGCTGAACCTCATTTAGAGTCGAGACATAGAATGGGTTTTAAAGCTATCGTGTATTTAATTATTTTAACAATCCTAGTTTATTTTAGTATGAAAAGAATATGGTCACGTATTGAAACGGAAGTTTAGAACGTCTCCATCTTTAACTATATAATCTTTTCCCTCTAATCGCATTTTTCCGTTATTTTTTGAATTTACCCAACCATCATTAGATATGAAATCATCGTAAGAAATAGTTTCAGCCCGAATAAATCCTTTTTCAAAATCAGTATGAATTTCACCTGCAGCCTTTGGAGCGGGACAATTTTTTTCAATTGTCCATGCTCGAGTTTCTTCGGGTCCAGATGTAAAGTATGTATCTAGGTCAAGAATTTCGTAACCTTTCTTAATAAGTTTATTCAATCCTGTTTCCTTTAATCCAATCATTTCCATATAATTTTTTCTCTCATTACTATCAAATTCATTTATTTGATTTTCTATGTCCGCAGAAACAATTAAAGTATTATTATTTCCATATTTATCAATAAATGATTGAGTGTAATTATTTCCACTCTGAACACTTTGCTCATCAACGTTACAAACAAAAATTTTAGGTTTGAGTGATAATAATCCAGATTGATTAAGTTGCTTTTTATTAAATTGAGTTTTTAAATCATCAAAACTTTTATTATTATTTATACAATCCATAGCTATTTCGAGAATTTTGATTTGATCCTCATCAACATTTTTTTTATTATTTTTTTCTAACCTTTTTTGAATAGACTCAAGATCTGCAAGCATCATCTCTGTTTCTATTATTTCTATATCTCTTACTGGATCAACAGAGGGGTTAACATTTTGAATATCATTAGAGTCAAAACATCTGATCATGTGAATAATTGCATCGACTTCTCTAATATGAGAAAGAAATTTATTACCCAAACCTTCACCTTTAGATGCTCCTTTTACCAGCCCTGCAATATCAACAAAAGAGATAGTGGTATTTATAATTTTTTTTGATTTTGAAATTTTAGCTAAATTATTTAATCTTTCATCAGGAACTATTACAACTCCAATATTTGGATCAATTGTACAAAAAGGAAAATTAGCTGCCTGTGCCTTACTGGAATTAGTTAATGCATTGAAAAGAGTTGATTTACCAACATTAGGTAATCCAACGATCCCACATTTAAAACTCATTATTTATTATTAACTGTGCTTGAAAATAAATCTAATTTTTTTTCAACAAGTATCGAGAGTGACTCAGTTATATTTTTGGATATTTTTTCTACACCCATAATTTCTTCATCATCAAAGTTTTGCAAAACATAATCAGATACTTCAATGGGTCCTTTTGGTTTTCCTATACCTATTCTAACTCTTGAGTAATCTTTTCCAATAAATTTATCAATAGAAGATATTCCATTGTGGCCAGCACTTGATCCACCAAATTTCGCTTTTATTTTTCCAAACTCAACATCAAGATCATCATGAAAAACAATTACATTTTCTGGTTCAATTTTAAAATATTCGATTAGTTCTCTGATACATATTCCAGAGTTATTCATAAAAGTTAAGGGCTTGATGGCATAAACTTTTTTACTATCAATATTACCAGTTGTTAACAAACCTTTGAATTTGGGTTTTTGTTTTGTAAGCCCGAACTCTTTATTGATGGAATCTATTATTCTAAAACCAACATTATGTCTATTATTTTCACTATCTGGAGTTGGATTACCTAAACCTACAAATAAAAGCATAAACTATTAAAATTAGTATTTCAAATTTAGTGGATTATTTTTTTTCTTCTGGGGCTTTTTTGTCTGCAGGTTTTTTATCGTCACCCTCTTTTTTATCACCCTCCGCAGCTGGTTTATCTCCTTCAGCTGCAGCTGCTTCTGTTCCTTCAGCACCTTCTTCACCCTCTGCAGTTTCTGCTTCTGCTGGTTTTTCTGGCTCTTTCATTACTGTTGGTGCTGCTAAGGTTGCAATTACGAAATCTCTTCCTTGAATAGTTGGTGTTACTTCTGCATCTAGTTTAACTGAAGAAATTTTAAAACTTGACCCGATATCTATACCATCTAAATCTAAAGTAATACTTTCAGGTATTTTTTCGCTTGGGCATTTTAATTCAACTTTTCTTCTTACAATGTTAAGCACTCCACCTCTTTTTAAACCTGGAGATTTTTCATGATTAATAAAATTAACTGGAACTTCAATCTTAATTTTCACTCCAGGGAGAACTCTTAGAAAATCTACATGAGTAGGTTCATCACTTATGATGTGATACTTTACTTCTCTAGGTAATACATTTTGAGATTTTCCATCTACATTTAATGTAATAATGTTTGATAAAAAGTTTTCTTTCTCAATCAAGGTTTTTAATAATTTCTTTGATATAGAAACTTTTTGATTTTGGTCTTTACCTCCGTAAATAATCCCTGGAACACTACCATCATTCCTGATAGCATTGAGTTGACCTTTAGTTTTGTTATCCCTGATCTTAGCTTCTAATGAATTCATAAAACAGAGGTTTTTAACCCATGTTCATAAATAATCAAGGTAATTATTTGAATAAATCTGAAACTGATGTCGAATTAGAAATTCTTTTTATTGCTTCTCCCATAAGGGCAGAAATTGGTAAAACTTCTATGTTTTTAACATTTTTAGTTTTTGCACTATTATCTATCGTGTCAGTAATAACTAAATTTTTAATTACCGAATTTTTAATTTTTTTAACTGCATCTCCACTTAGCACTCCATGAGTAATATAAACATAAACATCTTTTGCACCTCTTTGTTTTAAGGCCTTAGCGGCATTGACAATAGTACCACCAGAATCAATTATATCGTCAACCAAGATACATGTTTTACCTTTTACATCCCCAATAACATTCATTACTTGTGATTGACCAGGTTTTGGTCTTCTCTTATCAACAATAGCTAAGCCAATGTTTAAGATTTTACCAAGTGCCCTAGCTCTTTCTGTGCCACCGACATCTGGTGCAACACAGATTAAATTTTTATTTTTGATTTTCTTTTTGACGTGTCGTGCAAAAATTGGAGTAGAAAAAAGGTTATCTACAGGGATGTCAAAAAAACCTTGAATTTGACCAGCGTGGAGATCAACTGTCACAACTCTATCTGCTCCAGCTTTAGTAATTAAATTTGAAACAAGCTTTGCTGATATAGATGTTCTTGGTACAACTTTTCTATCTTGTCTCGCATAACCAAAATAAGGAATTACAGCAGTTATATTTTTTGCCGATGATCTTTTTAAAGCATCAATACATAATAATAATTCCATTAAATTGTCATTAGCTGGTGAAGAAATAGATTGAATTATAAAAATGCTATTCCCTCTTATATTTTCATTTATTTCAATGTAAATTTCACCATCTGCAAATTTTCTTATACTAGAATTGACAAGTTTAGATTTTAAATATTTAGCGATATTTTTACTTAGGATTTTATTACTATTTCCAGTTAATAATTTCATGAAAAGTTTAATTAATCATAATTATTGAAATATTTCTACCATAATCATTTAGATTTAATTTTAATGATCTTCTTGCACTAAAAAAATTATTTTTTCTATCGAATGTATCAATTTTTATCATATCAATTCTATTGATTTTCTGTGATTTAAGTTGAGATTTGACATAATTTGGTAAATCAAAATAAATTAAATCATTTTTATTTTTAAAGAAAATTTTGTTTTTTTTGTGTTTTTTAATAAATTTCTTTTTAAAGTCAGCTTTTACTTCGTAGTTTTTTTGAGTAATTGATGGACCAATTGCTCCTATAATATTTTTTGGATTACACCCTTTTTTAAGCATAAAATTAATAACATTTTTGATTATCCCTCTATATGCACCTTTCCATCCGGCATGTATAGCCGCGATAATTTCTTTTTTATAGTCATATAATAACACTGGTACGCAATCAGCAGTTAATACAGCTATTGGAAGTTTTTTTTGATCAGTTATTATTGCGTCAGCTTTAATTTTCTTTTTTAATTTTGAATTTTTATTTAAAAAAACTAACTTATTGCTATGTACTTGATGATTTAAATAAATATTTTTTGTTTTTTTTCCTATTTTATTTTTGACAATTTTTAAATTTTTTAAAATATTATTTTTGTTATCATGAGAACCGGGACCACAATTTAGACTTTTATATATTCCTTTTGATTTACCTCCATTCTTATTAAAAAAACCATGACTTATATTTTTGTTTTTTAATAATTTTTGAGAAGTGATCAGATCAAAATCCTAAATTAAAATCATTTTTTTGATTTTTTATTAACATAACTTTAAACAATTTTCCCATTTGTTTATCATCTGTTAATCTTTTTAATCTGTAATAAATATCTGCTTTTTTTAAAAAATTTTGATTTTTTGCAATCATCTCAGCTCTTTCTTGGATACCCATTTTTGTAAGAAATTCTTTTTGTGTTGTAATACTATGTTTTAATCCTCCCAGTTTCTTGATTATTTTTTCAAATAATCGAAAATTAATATTATGCGTGATATCTGAACTCCCAATTTTAGCTAAAACATCTGAATATTCATGTTTATATATTGCTTGCAAAGTATTTTTCATTTTATCCTCATTATATCCATAATCTATGATCAAAATTCCTCCAGATCTCACTTTAACTATTTTTGAAATTTTTTTCAGATAATTAATGCCAAGCTCTGAATATTCTATAAAATTCTGTTTTTTAGATATTTTAAAGTTAATCTTTTTTTCATAATTTTTCATATTAATCTTTTTTTCCAAAAAAGAGGTTGTTTTTTTGTTTAAACTAACAAACTTTTCAAACCATAGATTTCCTTTTTTTTGAAATTGTTTAATTGCAAGTGCATCAAAAAACTCATTTGCAACAAATATACTAGGAATTTTTTTAATTTTTTTTAAATCGTTTATCCAATTTACATCTGAATTAAATAATTCTTTTTTTTGTATCCTTCTTAAAGTAGGACTTATCTCATAAATTACCAACCTGCAGGATTTGAAAAACAATGGAAACTTTTTAAAACTTTCTATAAGAATTTTCATCATTGCAGCATTTCCTGCTCCAAGTTCAATTAAGTTGAATTCTTTTGGTGACCCTATACTTTTCCAAAAACTTACAACCCAAATAGCAATCATTTCAGAAAATAATCTTGATACATTAGGAGCTGTAATAAAATCTCCTTTTTTGCCAAATGGATTTTTTTTTATATAGTAACCAGACTTTTTATTATACAGAGAGATATTTATAAACTTGTCTAAGGGTAGATTAACTATTTTGTCTGTTTTCATATTTAGAGATTGATAAATAACATCCGATTATTAAAAAAAAGATACTTATAAGTTGTCCCATAGTTAAATTGAATAATAAATAGCCCAGTTGGTCATCAGGAACTCTTAAAAACTCAATGGCAAATCTAAAAATAGAGTAAAAAACCAAAAATATACCTGAGATAAAACCCGGTCTTTTAGAGAAACTCTTATTTTTGAAATATATTAGAATTGAAAATAAAACTATACCTTCAAAAAATGCTTCATATAATTGAGTGGGATGTCGATATAAATTATCTATTTGTATAAATTGGACTGCCCAGGCAACATTAGTTTCGACGCCGTAAAGTTCTGAATTTATAAAATTTGCTATTCTACCAAAAAAAATACCCATGGGCGCAACAAGCGACACAATATCTAAATAACTAAATGAACTTTGAGAATTTTTTTTTGCAAAAAAATAACTTGTAATTATAATTCCTATAACTCCTCCATGAAATGACATACCACCTTGCCAAATTTTAAAGATATCTAATAAATTATTGATATAAAATTCAAAGTTATAAAAAACAACATATCCTAATCTGCCACCAATAATTAAACCTAAAATTAGATAAGTTAAGTAATCGTCAAATTTTTCCATTATTTTCAGTTCAGAAATAAAAAATTTTTTACTTAAAAACCACCCTAATAAAATGCCAACAATATAAGCTAAAGAATACCATCTAATCTCAAATGAAAAAATTTGAAATGCGACTGGGTCAAAATTATTAATGAACATTTTTATTTTTAAATATAAGTTATAATTATAATAAGTTATTAGATTAATATATGAAAAACTCAAAGTTTGTAATTGAAAAACTTGCTAAATTATTTGAACAAGGCTTAGTATCGTCAAAAGATATAACCAATGAAATTATGACCATTTTAAAATCTAAAAGAGATGAAATAGTTTTTAAAATGAAGTTAACAAGTAAAGATGAGTTTGAAGTTCTTTCAAAAAGAGTTGAAAATTTAGAAAAAAAAATTGATCAATTAAAACTTACAAAAAAAAAGAAAATTAAAAAGGCAAAAAGATCTTAGCTTCTAAACCACCCATTGGTGACTTAGCTAATTTTATATTTCCCCCGTGTGATCTGATAATGTCCGAAGCTATGGATAATCCAAGTCCAACGCTTGATTTTGTTTCAGCTCGACCTTTATCAATTTTATAAAAAGGTTTGAAAACATTATCATATTCTGCCTCAGGTATACCTGGTCCGTTGTCCTCAATTTTAATGAATAAGTTGTTACTACTTTTAGTAATTCCTATATTTACTTTTTCTGCGTATTTAATTGCATTATCTATAAGATTGTTAACACATCTTTTGATTAAGTTTTTTCTACCATTTATATAAATTCTAGGTGTAATTTTGGATGATATATTTTCATTTTCATATTTTTTAACTATTTCATCAACTAACTCGCTAATATTAAACTCTTCATCTTTTTCAAGGTATGACGAGCTGGTAAATTGCAAATACTCATTGAGCATTTTTTCCATTTCGTTAATGTCTTCGGATAATTTTTTGCTTAATTCTTTATCTTTTATAAATGCTATTTGTAATTTCATTCTTGTTAAAGGAGTTCTTAAGTCGTGGCTGATTCCAGACAACATTTCTGATCTTTGGTTAAGATGTCTTATAATTCTTTTTCTCATTCTATCAAATTCATAACCAGCTTGCCTGATTTCTGCTGCACCAGAGGGTTTAAATTCATCAATTTCTTCTCCTCGACCAAATTTTTCAGCTGCTTTGGCAAGATTAGTTATAGGTCTTGTTTGATTTTTCAAAAAAATTAATGAAATAAAAATCATTATTATTGCCGGAACTGTTATCCAAAGTGCAAAGATACGAGCTGAGGAAGTGGTCACTCTATCTCTTGGAACCAAAAACTTAAAATAACCAGATTGATACTTTATTCTAATATCAATTAACTCTTTATATGAAGTTGTATCAAACCAATAATTTCCATTCCCAAATTTTGACTTAAGTTCTCTTCTTAAAGTCCTATCTATTGGGCTAAACCATCTTTCATCAAAAATATATTTAAAATTTTTACTCTCTACAAAATCTATATTTAAGTCTTGGTAAACTGAAAAAACATTTTTTATTTCAGCTTTTTTATAAATTTCATCAGAATAAACTTCAATGAAAGTATTAATTTCGTTTACTAACGCTTTAGTCATACCTTTGTTAGTCTTGATCCAAAGGCTATCAAAAAAAACAATAGTAATAACTAATTGTAAAACTATGACTGGAACAGCAACGATTAATAAAGCTCTGTAAAATAATCTTTTAGGTAGTAGATCTTTTAAAAATTTACTCAATCCATAGAACATATCCAGCTCCTCTTATAGTTTGTAAAAACTTTGGATTTTTTGGATCAATTTCAATTTTTTTTCTAAGTCTTGTGATTATAACATCTATTGATCTCTCTTTATCAAGCTCAGTTAGAATACCAATATCTTCCCGTGAAAAAGTTTTGCCAGGATTATTAATCATTTTTTCTAAAATTTTTTTCTCTGTGTTGTTAATTTTGTACTCTGTATTTTTCTTGATTATTAGTTGTTTATTTAAATCGATTTTAATATTTTCAAATTGTATTACTCGTTTTTGATCACTTTTTTTTGTTTTTCGAATTATATTTTGAATTCTCAATATTAACTCTTTAGGTTCGAAAGGTTTTGGTAGATAGTCATCAGCACCAACCTCTAAACCCTCAACTCTTTCATTTGCTTCACCTTTAGCAGTTAGTAAAATCACAGGTGTATCCAATTTTTTTTGATTTTCTTTAATAAACTCTAAGCCACTTTTTCCAGGCATCATAATATCTAGTATGATTAGATCAAATTTGATTATTTGTATTTTTTCAAAAGCATTTTCTGCACTATTTGCAGTTGTAACCAGGTAATTATTTTCATTTAAATATTTTTTAACAAGAGTTCTGATACCTTCATCATCATCAACAACTAAAATATGAGCTACAAAATTATCCATTAATTATTTTTTTTAAAACGTTGTCAAAGTTAATGACTTCTTCTGAGCTTGAGCTAAGTAACGCGCTATGAATTCTTTTTTTTTGAATTTCAAAAATTTCATTAAATATTTTTTTTCCTTTATCATTTAGAAATACATGTTTTATTCTTGTATCCTGCTCATCTTTTTTAAAAATAATTATGTCTAGTTTAATTAGATCTTTTAAAACTCTATTAAGGCTTTGCTTGGTTACCTTAAGTCTTTTAAGTAATTCCGAAATAGTTATCCCTTCGTACATTGACAGCAAATGAATGACTTTTTGGTGTGCCAGGCCAATTTTATACTTATTTAATATTTTTTTTGAATCTGAAAATGTTTCTCTGTAACCTATAAAAAGCTTTTCGATCAAATCTTTTAATTGATCATCTTTTAGATATAAAAGTTGTTTCATTATTGGTAAGTTATATTGACATATTACAGATACAAAGATATTTTTTCAGTAAGAATTTTTTTATTTCATAATGATACCCTACGATAAAAGATCAGGTAAAATATGGTACAATGGCGAATTAGTCGATTGGTCTGATGTTAAGGTTCATGTTCTAAGCCACGGATTACATTATGCGAGCTGTGTTTTTGAGGGAGAACGTGTGTATGATGGTTCAATTTTTAAATTAGAGGAACATACTTCAAGATTATTTTACTCAGCAAAGAGAATGGGAATTGAAATACCATATAGTGAAGATGAAATTAATAAAGCGAGCAATAAAATAATTTCTACCCAGAAAGTAGAGAATGGATATGTTAGACCTGTAGTTTGGAGAGGCAGTGAAATGATGGCTATTTCAGCTCAACAAACAAAAATTCATGTAGCAATTGCAACTTGGGAGTGGGGTTCATATTTTGATCCTAAACTTAAGGTTGAAGGTATCAAATTAAATATTTCAAACTGGCGAAGACCCGCCCCTAATACTATTCCTTGGGACACAAAAGCTTCTGGTTTGTATATGATTTGTACCCTTTCAAAACATGAAGCTGAAAAACAAGGTTATACTGACTCACTTATGTTAGATCATGAGGATAATATCGCAGAAGCGACTGGAGCAAATATTTTTTTCAAAGATAAAAATGGTGAGCTACACACTCCAATACCAGACTCTTTTTTAGATGGAATTACTCGAAGAACAGTAATTCAAATTGCAAAATCTAAAAATATCAAAGTGCATGAAAGAAAAATAAAACCAGAGGAATTAAAAGATTTTGTTGGATGTTTTTTAACAGGTACTGCAGCTGAAGTAACTCCTGTTTCTACTATCGCAGAGTATCAATTTAAAGTTTGTGATTTGATAATTGATTTAAATGAGAGCTATTTAGCTTTGGTTAAAAAGAAAAAGGCTGCCTAATCTTTATTGTCTTCTGATATAGCGTGATCTATTCCTTTGCGTATATATTCATAACCCGTGAACAGAGTCAAAGCTGCTGATAGCCATAATAAAATTATACCAATTGTTTGAGCATTATAATCTTGAAAATTAATAATTTTATTTCCCGTATCTCCAGAAAGCAAAAGACCAATTGAGACCATTTGTAAAACTGTTTTTAGCTTTGCTAGATTAGAGACAGGAAGTTTAATCTTACCTTTTGCTAAAAATTCCCTAAGACCAGATATTAATATTTCTCTTGTTAAAATTATAATTGCAGCAATAACCTCATAATTTTTAATTGTGCCATCCATAACTAATAAAATTAGTGCTGCAGCCACAATAATTTTATCTGCTATTGGATCTAATAACTCTCCTAATTTAGACTCTTCTCCAAGTAGTCTAGCCAACATTCCATCTAAAAAATCTGTAAACGACGCAATTATGAACAATACCAAAGCAGTTAGATCTCCATAAAATCCAGGTAAATAGAAAGCTAAAACAAAAAAGGGTACAATTAAAATTCTACCGACAGTCAATATGTTGGGTATTTTTCTAAGCATAATTTTTACTCGTGAAAAAAATTATATATTTTTTTTGCAACTTTTGTTTCCACACCTTCAACTGATTTAATTTCATCGAGGCTAGCAGATTCTACGGCTTTTGCAGACCCAAAATGGTTTAATAACGCTCTTTTTCTGATTGCCCCTATTCCTTCAATTTGATCTAGCATAGATTTAGAAATACCCTTTTTTCTTTTTGCTCTATGAGCACTTATAGCAAATCTATGGGCCTCATCACGTATTCTTTGTAGAAAAAATAGAGTGGGGTCATTTTTCATAAATTTATACTCTCTTCCGTTATGAAAAAAAGTCTCATTACCACTATTTCTAAATTTACCCTTAGCAATAGCTATAACTGGTATTTCATTTAATCCTAGCTCATTAAGTGTTTCTCTAGCGGATGAGTATTGTCCTTTACCGCCATCAATTAAAACTAGATCTGGAAAACTTAAGTAATTACCTTTTTCTTGAATAGCTCTTTTAAATCTTCTTCCCAAAACTTCTCTAATCATACCATAATCATCTTGTTTAAAATCTTCATTTTTAATATTAAATTTTCTATATCTCTTTTTTACAAAACCCTCATTTCCATAAGTAATCAAAGCTCCGACACTATTTGTACCTTGAATATGACTATTATCATAAACTTCAATTAGACTAATAGGATTTTCAATATTAAATTTTTTTGCTATCTCGTCTAATAACTCTCTATTATTTTGATTTTCATAAAGATTTCTATTTAAGCTATTTTTCGCATTTTTAATCGCTAAGTTTATTACTTTTAATTTCGAACCTTTTTTCGCAATAGAAATATTTACTTGTTTATTCTCTTTTTTAGTTAAGGTTTGTTCTATTAGTTTTTTTTCTTTAATTTCCTCGCTAAGTATAATTGATCTTGGGACTGCTTTATTTACATAAAATTGAGATACAAACGAATTTAAAATATTATTTAATTTTTCATCAGGATCATGTTTTGGAAAAAAAGCTTGATTTCCCCAATTTTGTTTAGATCTATAAAAAAATACTTGAATACAAGTTTTTCCAGATTCTTTATAACCAGCTATTACATCTGCTTCATTAAGATTTACATCGCTTATAGTCAAAGAAGACTGTATTATATTTAAAGATTTTATTTTATCTCTCACTATAGCTGCTTTTTCAAAGTCTAATTCTTCACTTGCATTTTCCATTTGAGTTGAAAGTGTTTGCTGAATTTTTCGAGATCTACCCTTACTTAAAAATTCATCAGCTGCTTCTACAAGTTTTGAATAATCTTCTTTATTGATTTTACCTCCACAAGGACCAGCACATCTTTTTAAGAAATAATTAAAGCAAGTCTTATCACCTGCCTCAACTTGTTTATCCGTGCAAGATCTAAGTAAAAAAATTCTTTGGAGAGTTTTAATTGCACTATTAACTGCAAGAGAACTTGCAAATGGTCCATAATATTTTCCAGGTTTATTTTTAGCTCCTCTGTGTCTTTCGATGCGTGGAAATTCATGTTTTGAGATAAATATGTATGGAAAGGATTTATCATCTTTAAGTAATATATTAAATTTGGGTTTATGTTTTTTGATTAGATTAGCTTCTAATAGTAACGCCTCGCTTTCATTTGTGGTTGTTGTAATTTCCAATCTAATTGTTTGAGAAAGCATTCTTTCAGTTCTAATTATGTGATTTTTTTCAGAAACATAACTTTTTAATCTATTTGGAAGGTTTTTGGCTTTTCCAACATATAAAATTTCATTTTTAGAATTTAACATTCTATAAACACCGGGTAATTTAGGTATTAAAGGTAATTCTTTTCTAATAACTTCTTTTCCAATTTCAGGACTTAGCATGGCTTCTTATTTTAGAAATTTGTATTCCAACAGATGAGCAATCTTTTAAAATCTCTAATTTTTCAATTTTAAGCATAATTTTTGCAATCCTTTTATCTTTAAATAATTCATCAAAAACTGCTTCTGCTAAAGTTTCTAAAAAATTATAATGTCTCTTTTTAACAAGTTTCTTAATCAATTTTACGATAGTTCCATAATTCACAATTGATTTTAAATCTTTGTCATTTGAGGGCTTTTTGTCTTGATAATCTATTTCTAAACTAAATTTTACTTTTTGGGATTTTTCTTTCTCAAAATCATAATACCCAAGCTTTAAATCCAAAATTAATTCATTAATAAGAATTTTTTTCTCATAATTAAAAAGGTTTTTATTTTTGTCTATTTTAACAATTTTCAAATTATTTTTTTTCATTCTTTTCCTAAAACATCTGGTGTTTGCCAGTTCAAACTTTGACCGCTATCAATAGCCAAAACTTGACCAGTAATAGAACCATTTTTTATGAAGAAGTCAACAGCATTACATACTTCAATAACATTGACTTGCTTCTGGAGGGGAGTAGCTAAAAATTGTTTTTTAAAATGTTTATCTGATTGTCTCTTATTCTTAATTGTTGGTCCAGGAGCTATTCCATTTACTCTAATTTTTGGTGCAAGACTCATTGCACTAGTTTTAGTCAATGTGTATAATCCCGTCTTACTAATGGTATAAGAAAAGAAATAAGGAGTTAATTTGAATACTCTCTGATCTATTATATTAATTATATTGTTTTTCCTCCCTTTAATACATTTTGAAAATTCTTTAGACAAAAGAGCCGGAGCTTTAAGATTTGTTGAAAGGTGCTTCTCCCAACTTTTTGAATTAAAATTCTCCAACTTATCATTTTCGAATAATGAGGCGTTATTTATCAAACAATCAAAAAATTTCATTTTTGATTTTGAAAATTTGATGATTTTAAAAATATCTTTTTCTTTACTTAAATCACCCCTCACTAGATAAACTTTTGTTCCAAAATTTTGTAATTTTTTTTTAAGAGCCTCAGCTTTAGATTTCGATTTATTAAAATGAATGGTAATCTCAATATTTTTACCCGAAAGTCTCTCAGCTATTGCTGCACCAATTCTAGTTGCACCCCCAGTAATTATTATCTTCCGTGCTTCC
Source organism: uncultured Pelagibacteraceae bacterium (assembly GCA_902624465.1). Classification (GTDB taxonomy): domain Bacteria; phylum Pseudomonadota; class Alphaproteobacteria; order Pelagibacterales; family Pelagibacteraceae; genus Pelagibacter. Next base: position 18,685 of record CACNXP010000003.1, read on the forward strand.
ATTTTTTATCTCTTTTTTTTGTTACTCTCGTGCCAGGCATGCCCAAAGTAGATCTACCTTTTGGGTATATTTTATTTTTTACATCATATTGTCTAATCTTAGGGTTTAAAGTTATTTCAAGTTCAGTGCTTTGTAATTTTCTTATTTCATCTCTTATTTTGGCAGCCTCCTCAAATTCTAGGTTAGAGGCAGACTCTTTCATTTTTTTATCTAGCGCTTTAAGATGTTTTTTTAAATTTCCACCAACATTAGACCCTTCACTAATCTTTACATAATCTTTTTCATAAACACTTTCTAAGATGTCACTAATTTCTTTTTTAACAGTCTTAGCATCAATTTTATGTTTTTTATTATAGGAAAGCTGGATAGATCTTCTTCTATCGGTTTCTTGCATCGCTTTTTTAATACTTTTAGTTTCTTTGTCGGCATATAAAATCACTTTACCGTCAACATTCCTAGCAGCTCTACCTATAGTTTGAATTAATGAAGTTTCGGATCTTAAAAAACCTTCTTTGTCTGCATCTAAAATACCAACTAAAGCGCACTCGGGTATATCTAGACCTTCTCTTAATAAATTTATTCCAACAAGAACATCGAAGACTCCCATTCTTAAGTCTCTCATTATTTCTATTCTCTCGAGTGTATCAATGTCAGAATGCAAATATCTGACCTTTACACCATTCTCGTGAAGATATTCTGTTAAATCCTCTGCCATTTTTTTGGTAAGAGTTGTCACCAAAACTCTATGATTTTTTTCAACAACTTTTTTGCATTCGTGCATTAAGTCATCAACTTGATTTTTAGCTGGCCTAACCTCCACAGGGGGATCAATTAATCCCGTAGGTCTTATTACCTGATCAATATATTTCCCTTTTGTCTGATTTAATTCCCAAGGACCAGGAGTCGCTGAAACAAATATTGTTTGTGTTCTCATTAAATCCCATTCTTCAAATTTTAATGGCCTATTATCCATACAAGATGGAAGTCTAAATCCATATTCCGCAAGTGTACTTTTCCTTGATCGATCTCCTTTATACATACCATTAAGTTGAGGAACAGTAACATGACACTCATCTACAAAAATTAAAGTATTATCTGGAAAATATTCAAATAATGTTGGGGGTGGTTCTCCAGGTTTTCTACCAGATAAGAATCTTGAATAGTTTTCAATTCCTGCGCAAGATCCTGTTGCCTCTATCATCTCTAAATCAAATTTTGTTCTTTCCTCTAATCGTTGTGCTTCTAATAATTTATTTTCAGCTTTGTGTTTTTTAAGAGTTATTTCCAATTCTTTTTTAATATTAATTATTGCTTGTTCTATTGTTGGCTTTGGAGTGATATAGTGACTATTTGCATAAACTTTTACCAAACTTAGATCTCTGACTTTATCTCCAGTTAAAGGATCAAATTCCTCAATTTGTTCAAGCTTGTCTCCGAATAAGCTTAATCTCCATGCTCGGTCCTCTAGATGGGATGGAAAGATTTCTAAATACTCACCTCGAGCTCTAAAAGTACCTCTATAAAAATTTTGATCATTTCTTTTATATTGTAATGCGACTAAAGATTTAATAATTTTTTCTCTGTTGTAATCATAATTTTTTTGAAGTGTTAAAGTCATTTTACTATATGCTTCAACAGAACCCAGCCCATAAATACATGACACACTGGCAACAATTAAAACATCATCTCTCTCCAAAAGAGATCTTGTTGCGGAGTGTCTCATCCTGTCTATCTGTTCATTTATTGATGCTTCTTTTTCAATGTACGTATCTGATCTAGGAACGTAAGCCTCTGGAGTATAGTAATCGTAATAAGATACAAAATATTCTACTGCATTATCAGGAAAAAAAGTTTTCATTTCACCATATAGCTGAGCAGCAAGTGTTTTATTAGGAGCTAAAATTAATGCTGGCCTGTTAGTGGCCTCAATTACTTTGGCCATTGTAAATGTTTTGCCCGAACCGGTCACACCAAGTAATACTTGGTTAAATTCCTCTTTATTTGCACCATAAACTAATTTTTTAATCGCCTCTGGTTGATCGCCCGCAGGTTTAAAATCAGATTTAATTTTAAATTTTTTACCACCCTCAAGTTTTCCATTGATTTTTGGGTTTTTGCTCTGAATATCTGTAATTAAATCTTGATATGTATTTTCCATATATTAAAGAACGTAGTAGAATTAATTTATATTTCAATGAGCATAATATCAGATAGTTTAAAAAGAATTAAGCCATCCCCAACAATTGCCGTTACTCAGAAAGCAAGAGAATTAAGAGCTGCCGGAAAAGATGTAATTGGTCTTGGTGCTGGGGAGCCAGATTTTGATACTCCATTAAATATTAAAAATGCAGCGATCAAGGCTATAAAAAGGGGAGACACAAAGTACACTGCTGTTGATGGCACACCTGAACTTAAAAAAGCCATCATCAAAAAATTTAAAAAAGAAAATAAGTTGAACTACACTTTAGATCAAATAACTGTTGGCACAGGCGGTAAACAAGTTCTTTATAATGCTTTTATGGCAACTCTAAATAAAGGTGACGAAGTAATTATACCAGCCCCTTTTTGGGTATCATACCCTGACATGGTTTTATTAGCAGGCGGAAAACCAAAAATAGTAAAATGCAAAGAAGCAGATGGCTTTAAACTTACTCCAAAAAAATTAAAAAAAGCAATATCAAAAAAAACTAAATGGATAATTCTTAATTCTCCATCTAATCCGACAGGAGCGGGGTACTCTAAAAAAGAAATTTATGATTTAGCAAAGATCTTAATTCGAAATAAGAAAATTTTTATTTTAAGTGACGATATTTATGAACATGTAAGATATGATAACTTTAATTTTTTCACGATAGCTCAAATTTCAAAGTTGAAAGATAGGACACTTACAATGAATGGAGTTAGTAAATCGTACGCAATGACAGGTTGGAGAATAGGTTATGCTGCTGGGCCTAAAGAAATAATTAAAGCTATAGGAAAAATTCAATCCCAATCCACATCAAATCCATCTTCAATTAGTCAGGCAGCAGCAGTTGAGGCATTAAATGGAAAGCAAGGTTTTATAAAAACTAGAGCAAAAGCATTTAAAGATAGGAGAAATTTTGTCGTTAAAAGTCTTAACAATATAAAAGGAATTAATTGTTTAACTCCTAATGGTGCATTTTATGTGTTCCCAAGTTGTAAAGGATTATTAAATAAAAAAACAAAATTAAAAACAGACACTCATTTTGTCCAAAAATTACTTGAAGAAGTGAATGTCGCTGTCGTTCAAGGATCGGCTTTTGGCTTAGAGGGATATTTTAGAATTTCATATGCTACGTCAATGAAAAATTTAAAAAAAGCCATGTCGAGAATTAAATCTTTCTGTGAAGGATTAAATAAATAATTATTTTTGATTTAAAATTTTTTTTGCTGGAATTGTCTTTTTTATCCAAGACTTTGGAATTGAATTTAACCCTTTTAATGCGGCGAAGTATGCTCCAGTGAAATTTGCTCTAGAACAATTGCAACCACCTGCCTTTATTGTTTTTAATATAGCTTCTTTATAATTTCTTGAATTAACTATTGTATATATTGAACTATTAAAAGTTCCTGGATAACTACATGCCATACCAAGTTTTTTAATTGTGATAGGATGAAATTTTGAATTTAATCTTTTTATTTTTTCAATGTCATTAACAATAACTTTAAATGATGTGTTTTTTTTAAATCTTTTAATAAATTCATAAATTGGATCTTTGGCTCCTTTAAGAGCAAAATCAATTATATAAAATTTAGCTAATGCATATTTTAAACTAATTTTTGAAGCAGTCACAATTCTTATGATTTTTTCTAGACTTTTAAAATCATAACCATAAAGAAAGTATGGAAGTGCAGCACAAAACCCATCAGACTCATTAACTTTTACTCCACCTGAAATTTTCTTATTTGATTTAATATTGTTTACAGTTTCTATAATATTTTGGTGTATCCATGGTCCTTTTATTATACCACGCCAATCTTTTACTTTTTTATATTTTGATCTAAGGTTTAAATTTTTCCAATATTTGCTTCCAGGACCAAAATTCTTCACAATATTCTTTTTAAATTCTTTCTCTAAATCCTCATAATTTTCTAGAAGTGTTTGAAACATAACTTGTCCAATGTCATTATAACCTGAGACTTTTCCAGTTTTAATATTATAGAAAGGACTTTTATTTTTTTTTAAAAAAGTAAAGTCTTTTTTACCTTTAATATAGAAATTAAGTTTTTTTTGATTGTATACCCAATGTAATGGTCTTGCAGCTGCATCAGCAACTGTTGCTCCTAAAAATACATGAAGGTTATTTTTCACTTTAATGTGATAAAAATTTTTCAGCCTCTAGTGCTGCCATACAACCCATACCAGCAGCAGTCACTGCTTGTCTGAATGTTTTATCTTTTACATCTCCAGCTGCATAAACGCCTGGTACATTAGTCTCAGTTGAATCTGGCTTAGTTATCAAATAACCTTCATTATCCATGCTTAATTGATTTTTAAATAATTGTGTAGCTGGATCATGTCCGATTGCGATGAAAACACCATCTAATTTAATTTCGTCGATTTTATTTGTTTTAACATTCTTAATTTTAATTCCTTTAACATTTTTTGGATCTTTATCACCAATAACGTCTTCGACAACACTATCCCAAATAATTTCAATTTTTTTATTCTCCATAAGTTTTTTTTGAAGCATTTTTTCAGCTCTCAAATTATCTCTTCTATGGATTAATTTTACTTTTGACGCAAATTTCGTAAGAAACATCGCTTCTTCAACAGCAGCATTACCTCCTCCAACAACGGCAACCTCTTTGTCTTTAAAGAAAAAACCATCACACGTTGCACACGCAGACACGCCAAAACCCCTGAACTCTTGTTCTGATTTCAAATTTAACCATCTCGCTTGTGCACCTGTAGAAATTATAATGCTATCAGCAGTGTATTTTTGACCAGTGTCTCCAATAGCTTCAAAAGGTGTTTTTTTTAAATCGACAGAACTTATATGATCTTCAATCATTTCTGTTCCAACTGCTTTTGCTTGTTCTTTCATTTGATCCATAAGCCACGGACCTTGAATAACGTCAGCAAACCCAGGAAAATTTTCAACATCTGTTGTTGTAGTTAATTGTCCTCCTGGCTCCGAACCATAAACTAAAATTGGATTTAGCATTGCTCTGGCAGCATAAACAGCTGCTGTATATCCAGCGGGACCAGACCCAATTATTAACACTTTTGTGTGTTTAGTTGGATTTTGACTCATATGAGAGCTATATAGTGATTAATGACTAAATTAAAAGGTTTATTATTGACCGAGGGTATGCACGGCATGATTAGTCAAGTTGAGGGACTTGCCAAAGCTTTAGGTTTGAATTTTATACACGAGAAAATTGAACTGAATAATTTTTGGAAAATGATTCCCCCAAAAATAACGCCGATTAAAAGCTTTGTTTTTAAAAATGATATTTTAGAAAAATTTAATGTTGTAATTTCTTGCGGAAGAAAAAGTGTAATTCCCTCAATTTTCTTAAAAAAAAAGTTTGGAAATAAAATTATGAATATTCATATCCAAGATCCAAAGGTATCTCTTAATAATTTCGATTTTGTTATTGCTCCAGAACATGATGACCTAAAAGGTGAAAATGTATTATCAACTAAAGGGGCTATTCATTATCTTAAAGAAAGTGAATTAAACGAAAATTTGAATTATTTAAAACCAAAAATCAAAAAAGAAAAAGTAGTTGTACTTGTTGTAGGTGGTCCAAATAAATATTACAATTTTAGCGACGATTCAATTGAAGAAATTTTCTATAAAATTCAAAAAAATTTTCTTGATAATGACTACCAATTAATTTTTATTCCCTCAATGAGAACCCCTCAAAGAATTATTAATAAAGCTAGAGATTTTTATAATGGGGATCAAATCATTATTTCAGACGTTGATAAAAGAGCTTATCTATCATCACTTAAGTTAGCAGACCACATAATAGTAACTTGCGACTCGACGTCTATGATATCTGAGGCTGCAATTACAGGTAAACCTATATATGTAGCTGATATGCCAGCAATTAAGAACAATTATCGTTTCAAAAAATTTTTTGAGTTGTTTAAATCTTTAGATATTATAAGAAATTTAGATTCTACTATTGAAAATTGGAATTATAAAAAACTTAATGAAACTGATAGAATTGCAGGTTATATAGAAAAAAAATTTGAAGATTATGACTTTTCTTAATTCCATTTTAAACAACTCAAAAAAATATGATTCTCCTTTTAATCATTGGGAATACAATTATGCTCTAACTGATGAAGCGATTAAAGAAATTGAAAATGCAGACATCCCTGACATCAGTAAACATAATCTTAATTATGATGGAACAAGAGCTATCGATGGTGGTGCAGCAGAATTTAGAAAAGGAATAGCCTCTGGAGGAAAGGCGATTAAGTTTAGATGTTTTGTCACAAAAGAAAATGCTTTACAATTTCCAAATTTGGTAAAATTTATTAACGAACTTCAATCAAAGGAAACTTGTAATGCAATTTCAAAAATGATTGATAAAGATTTATCTAATTCATATGTTAGAGTTGAAATTATATGTGATCGTGAAGGTTTTTGGCTTAAACCGCATTGCGATATTAAAGAAAAATTAATGTCAGGGTTGATTTTTGTTAATAATGCAAAAGAGTCGGAGGATCTAGGCACTGATTTTTATAATGAAAAATTAGAAAAAGTTAAAACAGTTCCTTACAAACATAATTATGGATATTTATTCACTAGCGGACCTAATACTTGGCATGGTATGGAAAAAAAGAAAATTGTTAATGAAAGAAGATGTATTCAGGTAAATTATGTCACTTTTCCTACAGATTGGAAAGTTAAATGATTAGCTTAACAAACTCGAATATAGGCCAATGAAACTAAATACAATCAATACTAAACATATCCCTGTAACTGCCTTTAACTGGTCGCCATCTTCATGAATACTTGTTTTGTCATAAAGTTTCCAAAATTTGCATTCATTTTGATCTGAAACTTTAAGTTCTAATAATTTTTTCTTAATAGGAAGATTTAATAGTTGAGCACTAAAAATTTCACTTTTTTTTGCTGCGTCCTCGATAATATATTGACGAACTTCTGAACTCATATAATTAAATTTTAAAAAATAAATTTGATGAATACAACTTAACGATTATTCATTTTGGGCAATTATTCCTCAGAAAAAAGAAATTATACAACTTTTAATTGCAATATCATTTTTGTTCCTGTAATGAGACGACATCTAATTTTTTTGTTTTAAGAGATTTTATTGCTTCCAAACATGCTTGAGCAGTTGACATATTTGTGCAATACGGAACTTTATTTTTTAAAGTTGCTCTTCTAAGTGCAATAGCATCGTTTATTCGATGCTCACTATTTCCACCACCAGTATTAATTACAAGTGCTATTTTTTTTGAGTCCAAAATATCTACTATATGAGGTGTTCCACTGCTGACTTTATTTATAATTTTACATTTCATTCCATGTTTTCGAATATACTCTGCAGTGCCTTTAGTTGCACTTAACTTAAAATTTAATTTAATTAAATCTTTAGCTAGACCTATCCCTTCATCCTTATGAGAGTTTTTCAAAGATATAAATGCAAGACCTTTTTTTGGAAGTGAATTCGCAGCAGCAATTTGACTTTTTGCAAATGCCATGCCAAAATTTTTATCGAAACCCATTACCTCACCAGTTGATTTCATTTCTGGACCTAGAAGTAAGTCGCTATTTGGAAATTTGTTAAAAGGAAATACTGCTTCTTTTACTGCATACATTCCTTTTGATTTTTCCTTTAAATTGAATTTCAATAATTTCTCTCCAGCCATTACTCTTGATGCAATTTTTGCTAATGGTAAACCTTTTGCTTTAGATACAAAGGGCACAGTTCTACTAGCTCGAGGATTTACCTCAATCACATAAATTTCATCTTTTTTTATTGCAAATTGGATATTCATGAAACCTTTGACTTTTAAAGCAAGCGCTAGTTTTTTAGTTTGATTTTCAATTTCCTTTACCAAAAATGGTTTAATAGATATTGGAGGCAAACTACAAGCAGAGTCCCCAGAATGAATACCAGCTTCTTCAATATGCTGCATAATACCAGCTACATATACCTCTTTACCATCAGATATTGCATCAACATCAACTTCCATTGCATGATCAATAAATTTGTCAATTAAAATTGGATTTTTTTCTGCAGCTTTAAATGCTTCTTCAATAAAATTTTTTAATTGACCTTTTTCATAAACTATTTCCATTGCTCTTCCACCTAAAACATATGAAGGTCTTACCATTAAAGGTAATCCAATTTTATCAGCAATCCTGATTGCTTCTTTATAAGTCTTGGCAATTCCACTTTCTGCTTGTTTTAATTTTAATTTATTCAATAAATTTCTAAATCTATCTCTATCCTCCGCTAAATCTATAGAGCTGTATTGAGTTCCTAAAATAGGTAATTTGTTTTGATGTAAAAATTTAGCAAGTTTAATTGGAGTTTGTCCTCCAAACTGGGCAATTATACCAATTAAGTTTCCATTTATTTGCTCTTTTTTGATGATATTAAAAACGAATTCCTCTTTTAAAGGTTCAAAATAAAGTCGATCACTAGTGTCGTAATCGGTAGAAACAGTCTCAGGATTACAATTTACCATGATTGTTTCGAAACCAGCATCTTTTAAAGAAAAACTTGCTTGACAACAACAATAATCAAATTCTATTCCTTGACCAATTCTATTCGGTCCCCCTCCTAGAATAATTATTTTTTTTTTACTAGTCGGCTGTGCTTCACACTCTGAAACTATTGAAAAGTTTCTTTGATAAGTTGAATACATGTATGGAGTGAAAGATTTAAATTCAGCAGCACAAGTATCAACTTTTTTATAAACGGGTAATATTTTTAGTGCTATCCGTTTTTTTCTCACAACATCCTCAGAAAGATTTGTTAATTCTGATAATTTTTTGTCTGAGAAACCTATAGATTTAATCCTATTAAATTCTGTAAAATTTCTTGGTAATCCTTTTTTTTTTAAATTTATTTCACAATCAACAATTTCTTTAATTTGACCTAGAAACCATGGGTCAATTTTAGAAAATTTAAAAATTCTATCTAAACTAATTTTTTTTCTAACACCTTCAGCAACTAGTAAAATTTTGTTTGGAATATTTTCTTTTAGTTTCTTTTCAATTTGTCTTTTTGATAAATTGAATATTCTATCAAGACCTGAGAAACCAGTTTCTAATGATATTAAAGCTTTTTGAAGAGACTCTTTAAAATTTCTTCCTATTGCCATAGCTTCACCAACAGATTTCATTGAAGTACCAAGAGTGGCTGGAGAGGATGAAAATTTTTCAAAAGTAAATCTTGGTATCTTGGTTACTACATAATCTATACTTGGTTCAAAAGATGCAGGGGTAATTTTTGTAATTTCATTTTTGAGTTCATCTAAAGTATATCCGACAGCTAATTTTGCTGCTACTTTTGCAATTGGAAATCCAGTTGCTTTAGATGCCAAAGCTGATGATCTTGATACACGTGGGTTCATCTCAATTATAACCATTCGACCATTTTTAGGATTAATTGCGAATTGAACATTGGATCCACCTGTCTCAACCCCAATCTTTCTTAAACATGCGATGGATGCATTTCTCATGACCTGGTATTCTTTATCAGTGAGAGTTAGTGCTGGCGCAACTGTTACCGAGTCACCTGTATGTATCCCCATTGGATCAATATTCTCAATGGAACAAATAATGATACAGTTATCTTTCTTATCTCTAACGACTTCCATCTCAAATTCCTTCCAACCCTCCAAACATTCTTCAACCAAAACCTGGCTAACAGGAGACTCGTGTAGTCCATTTTTTACAATTTTAAGATAGTCCTTTTTTGTTTTTGCTATTCCTCCACCAAGCCCACCAAGTGTGAAAGCAGGTCTTATGATTGCAGGTAAACCAATTTTTTTTAGAACTCTTGTAGCTTGATTATTGTTATTTACGATTTCAGATTTAGGTAAATCTAAACCAATCTCTAACATATTTTTTCTAAACTTTTTTCTATCTTCAGCATTTGAGATTGCCTTTGAATTAGCTCCAATAAGTTCAATTTTATATTTTTTTAAAATCCCTTTTTTTTCTGCCTCTATAGATAGATTAAGAGCAGTTTGACCCCCCATTGTAGGAAGAATTGCATCAGGTCTTTCTTTTTTAAGAATTTTTTCTAAAATATCTAAAGTTATTGGTTCAACATAGGTTTTGTCTGCAACATCTGGATCTGTCATGATAGTTGCAGGATTGGAATTTATCAAAATTACCTTATAGCCTTCATCTTTAAGAGCTTTGCAAGCTTGTGTTCCTGAATAATCAAATTCACATGCTTGTCCGATGATGATTGGGCCAGCTCCTACAACTAATATTTTTTTAATGTCTTTTCTTTTTGGCATTTCTTTTTATGTTATGAATAAATTCTTGAAATAAATAAACACTATCTTGTGGTCCTGGATTTGATTCTGGATGATACTGAACAGAAAATACTGGTTTATTTTTTAATCTTATACCTTCGATACTACCATCGAATAAAGACTTATGAGTAACCTCAATATTTTTTGGCAATGTTTCTTTTACTACTTCAAAACCATGGTTTTGACTAGTGATTTCAACATTATCATGAATTAAATTTTTTACTGGATGGTTTGCTCCTCTATGACCTAATTTCATTTTTTTTGTTTTACCCCCAAGGGCAAGTGCAAGAATTTGATGACCCAAACAAATACCAAATATTGGTAAATTTTTTTTAATAAGGTCTTTGATAATATTGATCGCATATTTGCCAGTTGCTGCCGGATCCCCGGGCCCATTAGATAAAAAAATTCCATCAGGCTTGAGGCTCAATATTTTTTCTGCTGAAGTTTTACATGGAACAACAGTTACCTTACAATTAAAGTCTGAAAAATATCTTAAAATATTTTTTTTTATCCCATAGTCAATGGCAACCACATGCAAAGATTTTTTTTTATTTTTTTCAAATCCAAATTTTTTCTTCCAGGTTTTAAGCCCTTTCCAAATATAATTTTTTCTGGTGGATACGACCTCGGCAAGATCTAAATTTTTTAAACCACTCCATTTTATTGTTGTATTTGTGAGTTTGTTAATACTGAATTTTCTTTTATTTGAATAACAAATGGTACCTTTAGGGGCCCCTTTATCTCTAATGAAATTTGTAAGGTTTCTAGTATCTAATCCAGTAATACCAATAATTTTGTTTTTTTTAAGCCAATAATCTAAATGTAAAAATGATCTATAATTTGAGGGATTAGTTATTTCAGAATTAAAAATTACTCCTCTAGTCCAGATTTTATCTGACTCATGATCCTCATGGTTCGTCCCAACATTTCCTATGTGAGGAAAAGTAAAATTAATAATTTGACCTGCATAAGAAGGGTCAGATATTATTTCTTGATAGCCAGTTAATGAGGTATTAAAACAGACCTCTCCTGTTGCAACGCCTTCATAACCAATTCCTATACCTTTAAAAACTTTCTTATTTTCAAGAACTAAAATACCTGTATGTGTCTGAGAAATTTTTGAGCTATTTTTTTTTGCTTTTTTGATCAATTACAACTCATGAGTTAAAGGTTAATACAATAAAAGGTTTATTATCGCAACAGAGATGTATTATAAAATTGTAAAAAAACAATTTTTCTTTTGAAGAATTTTTTCTTTAAAGTAGATTAAATATTATGTCCTTAAAAGAGACCATAGAAACTGAATATAAAAAGTCGCTTAAATCAAAAGATAAAATTAAAATCTCAACTTACAGGTTAATTCTTTCATCAATCAAGGATTTGGATATCATAAATAGATCTGGTTCAAATAAAAAAGAGACTGATGATGACGATATTAAAAAATTATTTAAGAAGATGATGAAACAAAGAGCCGAATCAATTGAAATTTACAAAAAAAATAATCGGTCTGATCTTTTGGAAGTAGAGCAAAATGAATATGATATTTTATCAAGTTTTTTACCTAAGCAACTAAATGAGGAAGATACAAAAAAGATATGCGAAGATATAATATCTAAAGTAGGCGCTAATTCAGTAAAAGAAATGGGCAAAGTTATGGGAGAATTAAAAAAACATCATGCTGATGAAATTGATTTCTCCAAAGCAGGAGAACTGATTAAACAATTGCTTAACAAGTAGTCATGAAATATCCAAAAGAATATTTAGAGGAAATTAAAACAAGATTAAAAGTTTCAACAGTAGTCTCAAAATACGTCAGTTTAAAAAAAAGAGGTAAAGAATATGTTGGTCTCTCACCATTTAAAAATGAAAAAACTCCATCCTTTACAGTAAATGATGAAAAAGAATTTTACCACTGTTTTGCGACATCGGAACATGGAAATATTTTTGATTTTGTGATGAAAACTCAAAATTTTAAATTTGGTGAGGCAGTAAAGCACTTAGCAAATTTAGCTGGTATGCAACCCTACATTTTTTCAAAACAAGATGAAGAAAGAGAAAAAAAATGGAAAATATACTCATCTATTTTTTTGGAATATGTGGACTTTTATCACAATCAACTTTTAAAAAATGAAAAATATTCTAAAGCAAGAGATTATCTGAAAAATAGATCACTTGACAAAGATCAAGTTAAAAAATTTAAGATTGGTTTTGTAGAAAAAAGTCCAAATTTATTTGGAGAATTAAAAAAAAATTATCAAATTGATGATCTGCTAGAAACAGGATTATTTTATTTAGATGAAAAAAAGAATATTTATGTTGAAAGATTTAGAGGAAGATTAATTTTTCCAATCAATAATATTTCGGGACAGCCAATTGCTTTGGGTGGAAGAATAATTGAAAAAAGTGATTTTCTTGCTAAATATGTTAATTCTCCAGAAACAATATTCTTCAAAAAAGGCTCTAATTTATACAATTTAGATTCAGTGAGAAAATTGTCTAATAAGTTCGAAAATATTTTTTTAGTTGAGGGCTATATGGATGTGGTTGGTTTAAGTAAAAATGGAATAGAAAATGCTGTTGCTAATTTAGGTACTTCTTTAACAGATAAACAAATATTAACTCTCAATCAGTTTTTTAATGATATTATTATTTGTTTTGATGGTGATGAAAGTGGCTATAAGGCAGCCTTAAGAGCTGCAGAAAATTTTATAAAAGATACGAAACCTGAAAAGCAAATATCATTTTTGTTTTTACCAGATAAAGAAGATCCAGATAGTTTTGTTAATAAAAATGGTAAAGAATATTTTTTTGATTATTCAAAAGAAAACAAAATACCAATACATCAATTTATATTTAATCATTACAAAAAAAATACTCAAAATAATCCATCTTCACTTGCAATTTTTGAAAAAAAATTAAGATCAATAGCCAACTCAATAAAAGATGATTATATAAAAAAATACGTTTTAGAATATTTCATAGAAAAAATTTCTGGATTAACTCCATATACAAGTCAAAATCGAAAAAACTTTTATACAAAAAAAACCAGATCTTTAGAGAAGACCAAAAAGTACTTTAATGAAAGTCAATTATTGTCAGGCGTAGAATTAAAAGAATTTTCATTAATTTATCTGATTGTTAATAACTTGAATTTGATGCGAGATTACATTCATTTTCTTAAAGATATAAAATTATTTTCTGAGGTAAATAGACAAATTTTTGAAAAAATTGTATCCAAACTAAAATTAGAAAATGATTTGTCTATTGATAAGTTAGATATTGACACTCAATTAATTGATAAAATTACAAAATTTGCTCCAATCAAACATATTTTACAAAAGTCTAACAATGATCATGAAATTATTGAATTATTAGAGGACATAGCTCGTGATTTAAATAATTATGACTTAGAATTTAGGATCCAGGAATTAGAATCGAAGTTTTCAAAAGATTTAAGTGAAGCAACATTTAATGAGCTAAAAGAGCTAAAAAAAAAGCAAAATATCAATTAATCCATCCAAATTAATTATGGATTTTTTTGAATAAGCTATTATATACACCTTTTCAAATATATAAGTGTGGAGAGAATAATTACAAAATCATTTGCCCGATTAATGGGTCGTGGAACTCACAGGGGTTTTATTACCCATGAAGAGTTGAGCAAATCTCTTGGAAAAAGAAATCTTTCTGATCAAAATTTAGCCCAAGCTTTTATTCACATATTAGATGAAAAAATTTCTTTAGTCGAAAAAAAATCAGACTTCAAAGTTTTGAGAAAAAAAGAGGGTTCCTCAAAAGATGAAGGAAAAACTATCGAGAAAAGCGATGACCCAATTCGAATGTATCTTCGAGAAATGGGAGGTGTTGAACTTTTATCTAGAGAAGGTGAAATTGCTATTGCTAAAAGAATTGAAGCTGGAAAAGATGTAATGTTAATTGCACTATCTCAAAGTCCAATTACTGCACAACAATTTTCCGAGTGGAATGAAAAACTTCAAAAAGATGAGATTTTGGTAAGAGAAATTATTGATATTGATACTAACTACATGGAGGATGAAACTACTGGCCCTAGTGCAAAACAAAAAAATTCAGGTGAAGCCGAGAGTGATGATAATTCAGGTGACGAAGGTGATGAGGACTTTAATCCAACATTAGCTGCAATGGAGACAGAGATAAAACCGAAAGTTTTAAAAACTGTTTATAAATTAACTAAAGATTATAATAAATTAATCAAATACCAAAAAGAAAAATTAGACTGTATTCTTACCTCAAAAATATTTTCTCCTGCAAAAGAAAAAAGTTATGAAAAAATTGTAAAAGATATTCTAGAAGATATCAAATCTCTCCAATTATCCCCATCAGTTTTAGAAGGATTAGTTCAAAAGCATTATATAGAAAATAAAAAAATAATTTCATTAGAGGGAAACCTTATGCGGTTAGCTATAGATCATAAAATTCCAAGAAATGAATTTTTGAAATTTTACGTAGGAAATGAAATTAACCCAAATCTTAAAAAATTTTTAGATACTAATTTAATATGGAAACAATTTTTTTCTAAAAATAAAGACAAGTTTAAAGATATTCGTGAAAGATTAATTGAATTTAGTCATAAAATAGGAATGTCTGTAACAGATTTCAAAAAACTTGTAAGTAGAGTTCAAAAGGGTGAAAAAGAGTCAAGAATAGCAAAAAAGGAGATGGTAGAAGCTAACTTAAGATTAGTTATCTCGATTGCCAAAAAATATACCAATAGAGGGTTGCAGTTTTTGGACTTAATTCAAGAAGGAAATATCGGACTGATGAAAGCAGTAGATAAATTTGAATATAGAAGAGGTTATAAGTTTTCCACATATGCCACATGGTGGATCAGACAAGCAATTACAAGATCAATAGCTGACCAAGCTAGAACAATAAGAATTCCTGTTCATATGATTGAAACAATTAATAAAATTGTTAGAACTCAAAGACTAATTTTAAGTGAATTTGGTAGAGAGGCAACTCCGGAGGAATTGGCAAAAAAACTAAGGATGCCATTAGATAAAGTTAGAAAAGTTTTAAAGATTTCTAAAGAGCCAGTATCTTTAGAAAAACCCGTCGGCGATGAGGAAGATAGCAGTTTAGGAGATTTTATAGAGGACACAAAAGCTTTAGCTCCTCTTGAACAAGCAATAAAATCAAATTTAGGAGAAGCTACTACTAAAATATTATCAACCCTGACACCAAGAGAGGAAAGAGTTTTAAGAATGAGATTTGGAGTTGGTATGAATACTGATCATACATTAGAGGAAGTTGGTTTACAGTTTTCCGTAACTCGAGAAAGAATTCGTCAGATAGAAGCAAAAGCGCTAAGAAAATTAAAACATCCTAGTAGATCAAAACAATTAAAAAGTTTCTTAGAAAGTTAAGATTTATTTTGGGCCGTTAGCTCAATAGTAGAGTACTGCATTGACATTGCAGGGGTAGTTGGAGCGTAACCAACACGGCCCACCATTATGGGATTTGTTTATTGATTAAAATTATAAAACAAAGTAGAAAAGACTTTTTTGGGCCTGTAGCTCAGTTGGTTAGAGCAGTACACTCATAATGTATTGGTCCCAGGTTCGAGTCCTGGCGGGCCCACCAAAATATTTATTAATTTTTTGAAAATTCCTCTAATGTTTTAAATAATGCATTTATATCATTATCGTTTGAGTTCAAAATAGATGCAAACTCTTCTTTTTGAGTTCTAGCTAAACTTAAACCCTCAATAATTAAATCTCTAATCAAGGGATTTTCTGGATTTTTAGTGTAAACTCTCCAATCAATTTTGACCTCAGGTCTTTCAGAAGTACCTTTTAAAAGACTATTTACAATCGTATAATTTTCACTAAGAACGTCTTTTGATAAAACATCGATTTCTGGATTTGTATACTCAGATAACCTACTAGAGAAGCTTTTAAGAAAATACTCTCTGAATAATTTTGAATATCTTTTTTTTTGTTCACTATCTAGGTTTTTTCTTAGAGATCCAAGTGTATAGAAACCGATACCTCTAATATCAACTGTCTCCTCAGCAACTATTTTAAGTTTGTCAATCTTTTCATTCTTTGACAAATTTTCAGAAAGTATTTTTGATGCTCTGTTGACAGTTGATTGCACAAATATATCAGCCTCAATTGAGAAGGAGCTGCTTAATGTTAAAAAGTAAAAAAAAATTACTAAAATAATTTTTTTTTTGTTCATAACTTAAATCTTTATTGGCTTATCTCTTCCCAATCACTATCATCTTGTGTATTTACTATTTTTCTTGAGTTGAGAATTTTTTGTTGTCGATCTTGTAAGTATAAACTTTTAACTGAAGCATAAAAGTCTAGTGAATTGTTCTCTAAGTTTTCAATTGAGTCATAATTTTTTGCTCTAAAATCAACTCCAGATGCACCTCTTGAATAATAAAAATCTGAATTTTTAAAATATTTAGTGTCTTTATTAACCGTTACATTGTACCAAGGATCACCACCTAAGTAATTAAATGTTGAAGCGATTGTATCTCTAACTGTGCTGGGACCTAAAACTGGTAGAACAATATAGCATCCTGGACCAACTCCTGCTTTTGCTAGAGATTGGCCATAGTCTTCTTTTTCATAATTTGTCAGTCCTAGATATTGTGCTACATCAAAAATTCCCAAAATACCTAATGTTGTATTTATAATAAATCTTCCAGTATTAATTCCAGCTTGTTTGAAATCTCCTTGCAAAACATTGTTTGGTATTGTCAACAAATGGGAAATATTTTCTAAAGAATTACTTACTCCAGTTTTAGCTGGTGAAGGTAGTTTTCTGTATATTGATGCAACAGGTTTGAAAATCACTCCATCTAAAGTTTGATTAAATGCAAAAGTCACTCTATTAATCTTTTCAAAGCAATCCTTTACTTCTGTAGGTTCATTTTTTTTTAATATTAAATCTCCATCAGATCCAGCGTTGACATTTAGAGTTAACGCAAAGGTTGTAAAAATAATAATTAAGAATTTTTTTATCATGTTAATTTTATATTATATTGGACCATAAAGTAAAATAAGTATTAATTAAATATAAAAATGTATCAAAAAATAGGCTTAAAAATGGCCACAAGTTATTCCCCAAATTTTAATTTACCCAAAAGAGTAAAAAACAGAATTAAATTTATTATAATTCATTACACAGGTATGAAAAAAGAATCTGCAGCTATTAAAAGACTGCAAGACCCAAAATCAAAAGTTAGTTCACATTATTTGATAAAAAATAATGGTGGAATAATAAATTTAGTTCCTGATCTTTATGAGGCTTGGCACGCAGGTGTTTCAAGCTGGAAGCATTACACATCATTAAATAAAAATTCAATTGGAATTGAACTTACTAATCCTGGCCACCAGTATGGTTATAGAAATTTTTCATCTAAACAAATTTTATCACTTAAAAAATTACTTTATTTTCTAATAAAAAAATATAGGATTAAAAAAAATTGTGTTCTTGGTCATTCCGATATATCACCGAGCCGTAAAAAAGATCCTGGTGAAAAATTTCCTTGGGAAATATTAGCGAAAAAAAAATTAGTTTTTTGGCACAATTTAAATCAAAAAAAAATTAAAAATTTAAGACATGAAAATCTTTTAACAAATATTGAGGAAAAGATTTTCTTAAAAAATCTCCATAAAATTGGATATAATGATGTTAAGGGTTTCAAATTTCGAAAAAATATGAAGCACCTTACACTAGCTTTCCAAAGACGATTTAGACAAAGTCTTGTTAATGGTAAGATTGATAAAGAGTGTCTATTAATTAGTAAAAACCTTCTTTAACAATAAAAATTTAGCTTGAAATAACAAATTTTAGTAATAAGTTGAAAGTGCCAGATGAACGACTTATCGCTTTAAAATTTTAAAGAGGAAAGTCCGGACTCTACAAAGATGCAGTGCCAGGTAATACCTGGCAGGGGCGACCCTAGGGATAGTGCCACAGAAAATATACCGCCTTAACAAGGCAAGGGTGAAAAGGTGTGGTAAGAGCACACCGGTTCTATTGGTAACAATGAACGCTGGAAAACCCCACTGAGAGCAAGACTAAGTAGAGATGACATTGTTGAAAAACTAAAAGCTATCTTTGGCTCGTCATCAGGGTTAGTTGCTTGAGCTTAAGAGAGATCTTGAGCCTAGACAAATGGTAAGTTTAAACGACAGAACCCGGCTTATAGTTCATCTGGCTTTTTAATCGAAAATAAATATTACCTAAATGTTCACGTTTTGATTCACTATCATCCTCAATTAACCTACTTCAATTATAAATAGTATTTGTTGACTCATTTCAAAAAAACCCATAATATCCCATAAATTCCCAAATAAGGGATTTATAGGACTTTATGGTTTATGTTTTTATCGACCTACGAAAACAAATTGGACAAAAAAGGAAGGGTGTCAGTGCCTGCAAGTTATAGATCATATTTGTCTAATTTAGGTTATAATGGTGTAATCTGTTATCCATCATTTAATAATCAATCAATAGAGGCATGGCCTCAAGACAGAATAGAAAAAATTTCAAATTCTATAGACTCTTTAAATCCTTTTGAGGAAAAAAGAGATTTTTTTGCAACATCAATTTTATCAGAAAGCACAAATTTACAATTTGATAGCGAAGGAAGAATTTCAATTACTTCAAAATTATTAAAACATGCTAAAATCAAAAATAGCATGGTCTTTGTTGGTCAGGGTAAAACATTCCAAATATGGGAACCAACAATATTTGAAAAATTTAAGGTCAATGCAAGAAAAAAAGCTAATTTAAATCGAGCCAGCCTTAAATGGGAGCATCAACTAAATAAATAACGGGGGATAATATAATGACAATTAATTTTAAGGTACCAGAAATAAAAGAACTTCAACCAAGGCTTTTAGTCATGGGAATAGGCGGAGCAGGTGGAAATGCCATAAATGAAATGATTGATAACGGAATGCAAGGTGTTGAATTTATAGCGGTAAATACTGACGCTCAAGATTTAAAACATAGCAAAGCAAAATCTAAAATTCAAATTGGTTTAAATTTGACTAAAGGTTTAGGAGCTGGAGCAAAACTTGATATTGGTCAAGCTGCTGCTGATGAGTCTCTAAATGATATAGTGAATATTCTACAAGGTGCGAATATGGTTTTCATAGCTGCTGGTATGGGAGGCGGAACAGGTACGGGTGCTGCACATGTTATTGCAAGAGCTGCAAAGGAATTGAATATTTTAACAGTTGGAGTAGTTACATTACCATTCTTATATGAAGGTCCTTCAAGAATGAGAAGAGCTCAACAAGGTTTAGAAGAACTAAGAAGACATGTTGATACGATTATAGTTATTCCAAATCAAAATTTATTTAAGATTGCTAATGAGCAAACTACATTTGAAGAGTCGTTTAATCTTTCAAATAACGTATTAATGCATGGTGTCCAGAGTATTACTGATTTAATGGTAAGACCTGGATTGATCAATCTTGATTTTGCTGACGTGGAATCCGTTATGGCTTCAATGGGTAAAGCTATGATGGGCACTGGTGAAGCTGAAGGAGAAGGTAGATCAATGAAAGCAGCCGAGATGGCTATTAGTAATCCATTAATTGATGATTATACTTTAAAAGGAGCAAAAGGATTATTAGTCAATATTACTGGAGGTAAAGATCTTAAATTATTTGAAGTTGATGAAGCAGTCAATAAGGTTAGAGCAGAAGTAGATCCTGAAGCTGAATTAATTATTGGCGCTATCACAGATCCAGAACTTGACGGAAAAATGAGAGTTTCAATTGTAGCCACATCTTTAGATGGTCAACAACCAGAAACAAAATCAGTTATTAACATGGTACATCGTATTCAAAATCGAAATCCTGGCTATTCTGATTTTGGCACAACTTTAGGTACAACCTCCTTTAATTTCCAGAATACTAATTCCAACCCAATTTCTGATGGTGCAACTGCACTTAAACTTGAAAATGAGATAGTATCAGAAGGTGTTCATAGTCAGTCAGTTGATGAAGTAAACAATCAGTATCATGAAGAATTGTTAAAAAATCAAGAAGCTGAAAATATTGTTGAAAACATCTCAGAGGACAATGATACTTCTTTTTCACAAGAAGCATTAAGTTCGTCTAATACTGAAGAATCTTCAAATGATTTAAAGGAATTTGGTGTGGATACAGATGAACCAGATCTATTTAATACAGAAAATCAAGCTTCAACATCTGAAGATTTGCTTGGATCATCAGATGAAGATCAAGAAGAGGATGATTTAGAAATACCTGCATTTTTACGAAGACAAAAAAATTAATGGTCTTCGAAAAAATAAATGGAAGCCACCATGGTATCGGATGCTCCAAAACATTATCCGGTATTGCTTAATGAAATAATTAGCATTATTACCCCTCAACATGGTGGCACATTTATTGATTGTACTTTTGGTCAAGGTGGTTACACAAAAAAAATTTTAAGTTATAAAGATACTCAGGTAATTGCAATTGATAGAGATATAGAAAGTAAAAAAATTGCGGATAAAATTTCTGAAAAGTTCCCGAACAGATTTATTTTCAAACATAAAAAGTTTAGTCAATTAGACAACCTCAAACTTAAAAATGAAAAAATCAGAGGGATACTCCTAGATTTAGGTTATTCTTTTACTCAAATCAAAGATCCAAAAAAAGGTTTATCATTTAATTCTGTTGGAGATCTAAATATGCAAATGGGTTTAAATAATTTTTCTGCAAGTGACGCAATAAATAATCTGGATGCACATGAATTAGAGAAAATTTTTAAATTTTTTGGTGAAGAATTAGAAGCCAAAAGAATAGCTTCTAACATCGTTAAAGAAAGAAAGATAAAAAAAATTGATACAAAAAAATTAGTCGAATTGGTAGAAAAATCAAAAAAAAGAAAAAGTTTTAAGACAAATAATTCTACAAAAACTTTTCAAGCTCTAAGAATTTTTGTCAATAAAGAAATGAGTGAATTAATATATGGTTTAATTGCAGCAACAAAAGTACTAAAAAAAAATGGCATATTGGCAGTTGTAACTTTTCATTCGTTGGAGGATAAAATTGTAAAATATTTTTTTAAAAGTTTATCTGAAAAAAAAAGCATATCTCGGTATATGCCAAATATAAATCAACCTGAAACATTATTTAGGATGGTTGAGAAAAAACCAATTACACCATCAGCTAAAGAATTAAGAGAAAATATTCCATCAAGATCAGCAAAACTCAGATATGTAATAAAGAAAAATGATTTTTATAATTTTGAGACAGATATAGCTAAAAAATTTAAAACACTTTTAGATATTGAGAGATTTGGTGAAAAATTATGAAAAAATTTTTTGTTACACTCTTTGTATTTTCTTTAATTTTCTTAACGGCAATAATTAAAAACTCAACAAAGAGGATTGATGATGAAATATTTGTCTTAAAAGAAAACATCAGAGATTTAAAAAAAAATTTTGAAAATACTAGATTGGAATTTGATTATTTGAGTTCTAATGAAAAATTACTTCAGTTTCAAAACCTGTACTTTGACAATGAATTAATAAAATTTGATATCCAGAAAATTCAAACAATTACTAGAAAACATAATGAAATCGAAATAGGTCAATTAAGTTTTAATAAAAATGAGTAATAAAAATTCGCAAATTATTTTAGAGGATAATCGTAATGATTTTTCTTTTAAAAAAAATAAATCTAATATTAATATTTCATTTAATAGGGTTTCATTTATTTTTTTTATCTTTTTTATAATTTTTATAATTTTTTCTATACACTTAGTACATCTTGGCTCTAGAGACTCCAAAAAAGTAATAAATGAAAATTTGACTAGTACTTCCAATAAACTTTATAGAGCAGACATAATTGATAGAAATGGAAAATACCTAAGTAAGACAATAAGCTCAATTGATATTGGAATAAGCACTAGAAAAGTTATTGATAAAAAAAAGTTATTAATAAATTTAAAATATATTTTTCCTAATAAAGATTTTGTCAAAATTCAAAATCAATTGAAAAATAAAAAATTTTTTTACTTAGAAAAAAAAATATCTGAAGAAAATTATGAAAAGGTAATGAAACTAGGTGATAAATCAATTCAACCTGAAGAAAAATTAACAAGGATTTATCCTGAAAAAAACTTATTTAGTCATATTCTTGGTCAAATTGATAATGATAATAACGGAGTCTCAGGTCTAGAAAAATCATTAGATAAAATTTTAAGAAATAGTAAAGAACCTATTCAATTAACAGTAGATAAAGACCTACAATTTTTAATCAGGGAAGAATTAATTAAATTCAACAAAATTTTTAATACCATTGGCAGTGCTGCAATTTTGATGGATGTAAATAATGGTGAAATACTATCTTTAGTTTCTCTTCCTGATTTTGATCCAAATCAGAGAAAAAAAATCTCAGATACAAATTATATAAATCGGGTCACCAAAGGTGTCTATGAATTTGGATCTGTATTTAAAACTTTCACATTAGCCGCTGCTCTTAATGAAAAAATTATTACTGCTGAAACAGAATATGTTGATTTACCAAAATCTCTTATGTGTGCAGGATTTCCGATAAGAGAATATGACAAAAAAATCCCATCCAATCTTACTGCTGAACAAATATTAGTTCGTTCTGGCAACATAGGATCTGTTAGAATTGCTCAGCAAGTGGGCGAAGAAAAATTTAAGTCATTTTTATCAAAGATTGGAGTTTTAGAAAAAATTGACTTTGATATTGAGGAAGTAGGAAAACCAATACAATTCAATTGGGGAAAATGTCCACTTGCTACAGCATCATTTGGTCATGGTATTACAACTACATTACTTCAATTAGCAAAAGCTTATTCTATTGTTGTTAATGGGGGTTATCAAATAAAACCAAAGTTGGTCAAAAATAATAACAATGAAAAAAAAGAAAAAATTTTAAGTCAAGACTTATCAAGAGAAATTTTACCGATCTTGAGAAAAATTGTTTCAACAAAAGATGGAACCGCATCACTGGCAAATGTAAATGGATATGAAATTGGTGGTAAAACAGGAACAGCCGAAAAAAGTGCTGATGGAGAGTATTCAAACAAGAAGATTAATTCTTTTGTGTCAGTATTTCCAACATCTAAACCAAAATTTGTTTTAGCCGTTATGTTGGATGAACCAAAAATAAATGAAAACTATATTTATCATTATAGAGATGGATCAAACATAAAGTATAAAGGGACACCTTTTAATACTGCTGGATGGACAACAGTCGAAGCTACGGGTCAAATTGTTGAAAAAATTGGGCCTATTTTAGCCACAAAATATAGTGAATTTAATTTCTAAATGTTACTTAAAGATTATTTCCCAAATATTGGAAAAAAATATGAAAAGACTTTTTTTTCTGGCATCTGTTTTGAGAGTTCAAAAGTAAAAAAAGATAGTGTCTTTTTTGCGATTAAAGGCACAAATATTGATGGAAATAATTTCATATTAGATGCAATAAACAAAGGCTCAAAAATTATCGTAACTGAAAAAAAAATAACAAAATTTCCAAATGGAGTATTAATTATTCACTCAAAAAATGTGAGAAAATTATTAGCCGAAGTTTCATTTAAAATTTATAATAAAAAACCATCAAATTTAATAGCAATTACAGGAACTAATGGAAAGTCCTCCGTAGCTGATTTTTATTATCAAATATTAAAATTTAATAAAAGAAAAGTTGCATCAATTGGAACTTTGGGTGTTAAATCGAACAACAAATATATCAATTTATCCAATACAACCATCGACCCAATTCAATTGGGGAAGATATTGAATTATCTTAAAAATCAGAAAGTAGATGATGTAATATTAGAAGCTTCAAGTCATGGTTTAAGTCAAAATAGGTTAGATGGTTTAAAATTTAATTCAGGAATATTTACAAATTTATCTCAAGATCATTTAGATTATCATAAAAATTTAAAAGATTATTTAATCGCAAAACTCTATCTTTTTGAGAAACTTCTACCTATTAAAGGCAATGTAATTACTGATGAAAAGATACCTGAATTTAGAAACATAAAAAAAATTGCATTAAAGAGAAATTTAAATGTTTTTTCTATAAATAATCCAAAAAATCATTTTAAAATTTTATCTCATTATTTTGTAGGTGAGAAACAAATGTTAATAATTAAATATAAAAACTTAATCAAAAATATTAAGCTCAATCTTATAGGTAAAATACAATTCAAGAACATAATGATGGCAATTATAGCTGCCCAAAAAAGTAATCTAAGTTTAAATAAAATTTTGGCAGTTATTCCAAAAATAAGATCTGTTGAGGGAAGACTAGAAAAAATTGGCAATATTAAAAATAAATCTAAAGTTATCTTGGATTACGCACACACACCAGATGCATTAAGAATATCTCTTCTTTCACTAAGAGAGCAATTTCCTAATAAAAAAATTGTTCTTTTGTTTGGCTGTGGTGGAAATAGAGATCAAAATAAAAGATCAAAAATGGGTAAAATAGCTTCATTATATGCAGATCAAATATATTTGACAGATGATAATCCTAGACTGGAAAATCCTAATAAAATCAGAAAAGATATTAAAAGAGGGATAAATAGTAAAAAAATATCGGAAATTTCTGATAGAGCAAAGGCGATTTCTGAAGCGGTCAAAAATTTAACTACAGGCAATATCTTATTAGTTGCAGGCAAGGGTCATGAAAAAATTCAAGAAATTGGTAATCGTAAAATTTATTTTTCAGATAAAAAAATAATTTTAAACGCAATTAAATTAAAAAATTTGAATTTATCAAATAATTTGAAATTAAATCTTATTAAAGAGTCATCTGGTGATAAAAAATTAAATACAAATTTAACTCTGGGACAAGCTAGAATTAATTCAAAAGAAGTTAAAAAAAATGATATTTTTTTTGCTATACGAGGCAGGAAAAATGATGGAAATAAGTTTGTAGAAGAAGCTCTGAAGAAAAAAGCTTCTATAGTAGTTGTAAATAAAATTAAAAAAAAATTAGATTATAAAAAACAAATAAAAGTAATGGATTCATTAAAATTTTTGACCGAAACATCAAATATTTTCAGAGAGAATATTGATGCAAAGATAATTGCAATAACAGGGAGCTGTGGAAAAACTACACTTAAGGAATTATTGGGCAAAACTTTAAAAAAAATTTCTAAAACAACTATTTCCCCAAAATCTTATAATAACAAATATGGGGTTCCATTAAGCCTTTTTAATTTGAGTAAGAACGATAATTATGGAGTTTTGGAAGTCGGCATGGATAAAAAAGGGGAAATTGATTATTTATCAAAAATTATCAAACCAGACATAAGCGTTATAACTAATATAAATTACGCTCATGCTAAAAATTTTAAGAATATAAAAGATATTGCACTTGCAAAATCTGAAATAATTTCAAATACAAGACCAAATGGTTTTGTGATTTTAAATGCAGATGATAATTTTTTTAAATTACATCAAAAAATAGCTACCGAAAATAATATTAATACAATTTCATTTGGGATCAAAAATCATAAATCTGATTTGAAGTTAATTAGTATTATTAAAATTAATAATAATTTTAAAATAAATATCAAAGCTAAAGATTTAAACAAAAGTTTTGTGATTTCTAATAATTTTCAAAATAATATTTATAATATTTTAGCTGCTTTAGCGGTAATGAGTATTAATATTGATATTACAAAATTAGATAAAAAAGTTTTTTTTAATTTTACAACTCCCCAAGGGAGAGGAGATTTATCAAGAATAAAAATAAATAAAAAAAACATAAACCTAATAGATGAAAGTTATAATTCAAATCCTTTATCCCTTAAATCTGCGATATTAAATTATGATAAAGTAAAGAGCAAAAAATTCAAAAAGTATCTCTTACTTGGTGATATGTTAGAACTTGGAACTCATTCTAAAAAACTTCACCAGTCAATTGTTCCAATAATCAATAAAACAAAAATTGATAAAATTTTCTTAAAGGGAAACTATATAAGTCAAATATTCAAAAAGATTGCAAAATCAAAAAGAGGTAAAGTTTTCAAAACCAACTCTCAGATGATTAAATTTATTAAAAATGATTTGAATAATAACGATTATTTAATGGTTAAAGCCTCAAATGCGACAGGTTTTAATAAGATGATAAATGATTTAAAAGGAATTAAGTAGATGCTTTATCAATTTTTATTAAACTATGTAGATACGTTTGGATTTTTGAATGTTTTTAAATACTTAACTTTCAGAACTGGTTTATCTGTTTTCACATCACTCATAATAGTTTTAATATTTGGAGGGCCGTTTATTAAATTCTTCTCTAATCAAAAAATTTTAAATCCTATAAGAGATGACGGACCTGAAGATCATATAATAAAAAAAATTGGTACACCAACTATGGGTGGATTAATTATTCTATTAGGTTTACTCACATCAGTAATTTTGTGGGCAGACTTATCAAATATTAATATTTTGTTTTGTGTGTACATAGCTGTTTCATTTGGATTATTAGGAGCATTTGATGATTATAAAAAGATAAAGTATAGTAACTCTTCAGGAATTTCATCTAAATTTAAAATAATTTTACAAATTGTATTATCAATTATTGGTGTTGTTATTTATGTAAATTTTATAGATTACCAAAATATAACTAATTTATATTTTCCATTTTTTAAAAACTTAATCATTAATCTTGGTTGGTTTTTTATTCCTTTTGCAATATTTGTAATCATTGGTTCATCTAATGCCGTTAATTTAACAGATGGTTTAGATGGTTTGGCAACTGTTCCAGTAATTTTGGTGGCAGCATGTTTTGCATTTATTAGTTATGTAACTGGTAATATTGTATTTTCAGATTATCTACAAATTCCTTACATAGAGGGAACTGGAGAGGTAGCGATATTTTGTGGAGCTATAATAGGTTCATGCCTTGGATTTTTATGGTTTAACGCACCTCCAGCTAAAATTTTTATGGGTGATACTGGTTCATTGTCTTTAGGAGGGTCTTTGGGAGCTGTTGGAATAATAACAAAACATGAAATAGTTTTAGCAATTACCGGAGGCCTTTTTGTATTGGAAGCGGTTTCTGTGATGGTTCAAGTTATTTCATTTAAACTTACTGGAAAAAGAATTTTTAAGATGGCACCTATCCATCATCACTTTGAGAAAAAAGGTTGGCCAGAGTCGACTGTTGTAATAAGGTTTTGGATCATTTCTATAATTCTTGCAATGATAGGATTAGCTACTTTAAAACTGAGATGAAAAAAAAAGTTGAAAATATTTTTTTGAAAAAAAAAATATTAATCTATGGTCTTGGAAAAAGTGGAATATCAGCTTTTAAATTTTTAAGAAATAAAGCTGATATTTATCTATTTGATGATTTAAAAAACACACATCCAAAACAAATTTCTAAATTACAATTATCAAAAATTAAATTTGATATAATCATTATTAGTCCAGGTATCAATATTTTGAATTGTAAATTATCTAAATTTCTAAAACTTAATGAGAAAAAAATTTATACAGATTTAGATGTATTTTTTACTTTTTATAAAAATAAATGTATTACTATTACAGGTACAAATGGAAAATCTACCACTGCTAAAATTTTATATGAAGTTTTAAAAGATCAAAAAAAAGATGTGAGATTAATTGGAAATATAGGCAACCCTCCATTAAATGAAAAAAAAATATCAAAAAATACAATTTTTGTGATAGAGGCATCTTCTTACCAGCTAGATTACAGCCAGTTATTTAGTTCAAAATATTCAATAATTTTGAATATACAACCCGACCATCTTGAAAGACATAAAACTCTTCAAAATTATATTGATGCAAAATTTAAACTTTTAGATTCTCAATCCAAAGGTTGTTTGGCATATGTAAAAAGTAATGATGTATTAATTGCGAAAAAATTAAAAACAAAAAAATTTGATTGTAAAATTATTAAAGTAAATACAAAAAAAAATTACAATGATTTTTTAGAAACCAAAAATAAATATTTTTTAACTGAGTCAAATAGAGAAAATCTATCTTTTGTTATAGAATTGGCAAAAAAATTAAAACTAAAAAACTATCTTTTACAAAAAACGATAAAAAATTTTAAGGGTTTAAAATATCGCCAACAAATTATCATCCAAAAGAAGTATCTCACTATTATAAATGATTCAAAATCTACCAGCTTTTCATCTTCTGTTGGAATGTTTAAAAAAGACTCCAACATATTATGGTTATTGGGTGGTATTTATAAAAAAGGTGACAAATTAGAATTAAAAAAAAAAGATTTAAGTAATGTTACCGCTTTTATTTATGGACAAAATAAAAATTTTTTTAACAAACAGCTTAGAAGTAAAGTAAAATTTAAAAATTATAAAAATTTAAAAGACGCAGTGAAAACCGTTTTTTCTATAATCAATACAGGGAAATCTGTTAAATATACGATATTATTTAGTCCTTGTGCAGCGTCGTTTGATAGTTTTAAAAACTTCGAAGAAAGAGGTTTATATTTTAATCGATTAGTAAAAAGATTTATGTATGGAAAATAAAAATACTTTATTTGGTATCTATTATGATTGGTGGAAAAATATTGATAAGTTTCTTTTTTCACTGATTGTTTTATTATTTTTAACAGGTTTATTTTTTTCCTTAGTTTCCACATCATTAATTGCCTCTGATAAATTAGACACAAATGATTATCAATTTTTTTTTAAACATTTAGTTTTTATTTTGTTAGGGATGATTATAATTTTTTTATTATCCTTAATTAAAAAAGAACAACTTCTAAAATATTCTTCTCTATTCTTTTTTTTATCATTAATATTTTTAATTTTAGTGCCTATAATTGGGGTAGAGGTTAAGGGTTCAAAAAGATGGATAGATCTGTACTTCCTACCTAGATTTCAACCGATCGAATTAGTAAAGCCATTTCTTATCATTTTTATAAGCTTGATATTGTGTAGCCAAAAATTTACCAACATTTATATAAAGTATTTATTTTCTTTTATAATAACTTTAGGTATTGCTTTATTATTATCATTACAGCCAGATATAGGACAAACTCTTTTAGTTTTTTTTA
This sequence comes from uncultured Pelagibacteraceae bacterium, assembly GCA_902624465.1. GTDB lineage: Bacteria > Pseudomonadota > Alphaproteobacteria > Pelagibacterales > Pelagibacteraceae > Pelagibacter. The sequence goes on from CACNXP010000003.1 coordinate 48,274, forward strand.
GTTGGTCAGTTTTGATATTTACTTCGGGTGTAAGTATATTTTTACTTTTTTTTTTATTTTCATCAATTATTTTAATATTTTTTTACTTAATTTTTTTTGTTTCAAAATTTACATACATTAAAAATAGATTAATATCTTTTTTAGATTCTGAAACTGGGACTTACAATTTTCAATCAGACAAAGCTTTAGAGTCCATTACGAGTGGAGGCTTTTTTGGGAAAGGTATAGGAGAGGGGACTTTAAAAAATAGAGTTCCAGAGGCACATACAGATTATATTATTTCGGTAATTTCTGAAGAGTTTGGTGTAATTGCCATAATTTTAATCTTTTTATTGTTTTTAATATTTATTTACTCGGTATTTAAAAAAGTTAATTTTGAAAATGATGAAACTATTAAATTAATTTTAGTTGGATCTATAAGCCTTATATTAATGCAAACTATAATTCATATTGGAGTAAATATTAGATTATTTCCTACAACTGGTATGACATTACCATTTATAAGCTATGGTGGTTCCTCAATAATTAGTATTTCAATTTTATCTGGAATAATTTTGAACTTTACAAAAAGAAATCTAAATTAGAATGAATAGAAATTACTTAATAACCACAGGAGGATCGGGGGGCCATGTAATCCCTGCAGTAATACTTTATGAACATTTGTCTAGAGATGCAAAAGTAATAATCACAACTGATAAGAGGGGCTTAAAATATTTAAATGATGAAAATTATCAATTAAGAATTATTGATACTCCAAGGTTAAATAATATATTTTTATTTCCAATAAATTTAATATTAGTAATTATATTGACAATAAAATCATATTTATTATTAAAAAAAAATAATATTAAAAAATTATTCTCCACCGGGGGATACATGTCTTTTCCATTGTTGCTAGCAGCAAAATTCTTAAGATTAGAGATTTACCTGCTAGAACCCAATCAAGTTTTGGGTAGAGCAAATAAATTTTTTTTGAGCTCATGTGAAAAAATAATTTGTTACAAAGAAAAAATAAAAAATTTTCCACCAAAATATAAAAGTAAAATTGAAACTATATTTCCCTTAGTTAGAGAAAAATTTTATAGTTTAAAACAAAAAAATTTTAACCATCAAAAATTAGATTTATTGATTGTTGGAGGAAGTCAGGGAGCGAATATTTTTGATATAAATCTCAAAAATAAAATTGTTAATATTTCAAAAAAACACTCAATCAAAATTTTGCAACAAACAAATGAAAAAAATATTCTTAATTTGAAAAATTTCTATGATGAAAATAATGTTGAATCTTTAATCTTCAGTTTCAATAAAAATTTTGAAGAAATAATTAATAATTCAGATATTTGTATAACTAGGGCAGGTGCTTCAACTTTAGCTGAATTATCTTTATTAAAAATACCATTTATTGCAGTGCCTTTACCACATTCGAAGGATAATCATCAATTTGAGAATGCTTTATTTTACAAAGAAAAAGAATGTTGTTGGATGCTCAATCAAGAGACATTTGAGGATAATATAGAACAACTTTTAACCAATATATTATCTGATAATTCTGATTTTTTACAAAAAAAGGAAAATTTAAAAAAATTAAATTACAAAAATACTTGGACTAATGTACATCAAAAAATATTAAATATAATTAATGAAAATTGAATTAGCAAAAACTGAGGTTATTCACTTCATTGGCATTGGTGGTATTGGCATGAGTGGACTTTCTTTAATCATGAAAGGGAAAGGATTTAAAGTTCAAGGTAGTGACCTATCATCAAATAAAAATATAGATAGATTAAAAAAAGAAAAAATAAAAGTTTTTATTGGCCAAAAAAAACAAAATTTAAAGATAGCAACAATAGCAGTTATTTCCTCAGCAATAAAAAAAAATAATCCAGAATACATTGAAGCTAGAAGGAAAAAACTACCAATTATTACTAGAGGAAGAATGTTAGCTCATATTGTTTCTCTTATGAAAAATATTGTTGTGGTAGGTTCACATGGCAAAACTACAACAACTTCTTTAATTACCTCTATAATGCAAAAAACTAAATTAGATCCAACAATTATTAATGGAGGAGTAATCAATTCCATCAAAAATACTGCTAAGCTAGGAAAGAGCGATTGGACAGTTTTGGAAGCAGATGAGTCTGATGGGAGTTTCCTTCATATACCTCCTACTTATTCTATTATTACAAATATAGACAGAGAGCATATGGATTTTTATAAATCTATGGACGACTTAGAGAAATATTTTATTAATTTTATAAAAAAAGTTCCTTCTTTTGGAAAATCATTTATTTGTTTAGATGACCCTATTAATAATAGGATAATTAAAAAATTAAGTAATAGGAATTTTTATACCTATGGACTTAATCCAAAATCAAATTTTCTTATTAAAAATATAAATCAAAATCAAAATTTTACAGAATTTGATGTATTAGTAAATGTTCCAAACAAGAAAAAAATAAAGATTAAAAAAATAAGAATACCCTTACTAGGTATTCATAATGTAAGAAATTCTGTTGCAGCTGCTGCAGTTGCGATCACAATTGGTATTTCAATTTTTGATATAAAAAATGGATTAAAAAACTTTAAGGGTGTTCAAAGAAGATTTAATAAAATATTTACTCACAACAATATTGATTTTTATGATGATTACGCTCATCATCCAACTGAAATAAAAGTAGTTTTGGATGGCGTAAACAAAGTTTATAAAGATTATGAAAAAGTTTGTATTTTTCAACCACATAGAGTGTCAAGACTTAAAGATTTGAGAAAAGAATTCTCCTTTGCATTTAAAAATGCCGATATTGTTGTTTTATGCCCTGTATATTCAGCGGGAGAAAAAATAAAGTTAGGATTTAATTATATAAATTTTGCTAAAGAGATAATAAAAAACTCGAAAGTAAAATTATTTTTAGTAAATGATAATTTTCAACTGGCTAAATTTATAAAAAGAAATATGAGTGGAAAAAAAATCGTAATTGGAATGGGTGCGGGTTCCATCTCTAATTGGATGAGGGAACTCCCAAAATTAATATAATGAAATTAGACCAACTAAAAACATTGTTTGGAGAATTTGATGAAAATGTAAGATTTGAGTACGATCTTAAAAAAAAAAACTGGTTCAATATTGGTGGAAAAACAAAAGTTTTTTTTAAAGCTAACAATCTTCATGAACTGATTAAATTTTTGAAAATAGTAAATAATCAGGAAAAAATATTTATTCTTGGAGCAGGTTCTAACACTTTAATATCTGATGATTTATTTGATGGTGTAGTTATAAAATTAGGAAAAAATTTTAATAACATCTCACTTCTTGGAGATGATGTGATAATTGCTGGAAGTGCTGTGACTGATAAATCTATATCAGACTTTGCTGTAAAAAATAGTCTCAGCGGATTTGAGTTTTTATCTTGTATACCAGGCACAATAGGAGGTGGAATAAGAATGAATGCAGGTTGTTTTAACAAAGAATTTAAAGATATATTGATATCAGTTCAAGCAATCGATAAATCTGGAAATATCATTACTATTCCAAGTAAAGAAATAAAATTTGAGTATAGAAAAAGTAATTTATCCGATAATTTGATCTTTTTAAGCGCTTCATTTAAAGGGTCGAAATCTAGTCCTTTGCAAATAAAAAATGAAATTGAGAATTTAGTAAAAAAAAAAGAAAAAGCACAACCTACTCGAATTAAAACTAGCGGAAGCACATTTAAAAATCCTAAATCACAAACAAATAAGAAAGTTTGGGAGTTAATAAAAGAGTCAGTTCCTTTAAACAAAAGCTTTGGGGATGCATGTATTTCAGAAAAACATTGTAATTTTTTTGTAAATAAGGGTAGCGCTTCTTTTAATGATATGAACAATTTAATTGAATTTGTATCAAAAGAGGTTTTAGAAAAAACTGGTATAAAATTAGAAAAAGAAATTAAGATTTTAAAATAAATTGAAAAAAATATTAATAATTTCAGGTGGTATTTCAAAAGAAAGAGCAATCAGCCTTGATACTGGAAGACAAGTAGCTAAGGAACTGAAAAAAAATAATTATTTTGTAAAAATAACAGAGCCGAATTTTCAGTTATTTAATGTTATTAAAAAATTCAAACCAAACAAAATTTTCAATGCGTTACACGGTCAGTTTGGTGAGGATGGCTATATACAAACAATATTAGAGAGTTTTAAAATTCCTTATACTCATTCAGGTGTGATTTCATCATCAATAGCAATGGATAAAGTGTTATCAAAAAAGATTTTTATTAAGAATAAAATATTGACTCCAAAATTCCTCACCTTTTCTTTCGGCAAAGATGAAAAAAATATTGTTCAAACCATTGAAAAAAAACTTAAATTTCCAGTTGTGATAAAACCAATCAATGAGGGTTCAAGTGTAAATGTGTTTATATGTACAAAAAAAGATATAAAAAAAAAATTGAAGTTTTTAGAAGATTATAAAAAAATAATTATTGAAGAATTTATCCCTGGTAGAGAGATACAGGCTGCATTGATAGGTTCAAAAAAACTTGGTGCAATTGAATTAAAACCAAAAAGAAAATTTTATGATTATCAAGCTAAATATAATCCAAAAGCAAAAACGAAACATATCATACCAGTGGATTTACCAAAAAAAAAATATGAGCAAATAATGAAAATTTCTTCTAAAGCACACAGTTTAATTGGTTGTCGAGGAGTTACCCGTTCAGATTTCAAATATTACAAGGGTAAGTTTTATCTTTTAGAAATTAATACTCAGCCAGGAATGACAAAACTTTCTTTAGTGCCTGAGATTGCTGCATTTCGTGGTATAAGTTTTATTAAACTTATTGAATTAATTTTAAAAGATGCTTCAGCAAATAAATAAGAAAATTATTTTTTATATTTCATTAGTAATCATTCTTGGCACTTTCAATAACAAAAATTTGAAAAATTTTAATCTTCCTAAAATTGATATAGTTAATATTGAAGGAATAGAATTTAATAATAATGAATTTCTAAAAATCATGAATTTAATAAAATTAGATAATCTATTATCTATTCAAAAATCCCAGATTAAAGAAATATTAAACTCTAATAATTTGATTGAAGAATATGAAGTATTTAAAAGATATCCATCATCTCTTGAAATCAAAATTAAAAAAACAAATTTTTTAGCATCAACTAATATAAATGGAAAAAATTATTTAGTTGGATCTAATGGGAAATTTATTAATACAAAAGACTATCCTCAAAATTTACCTTTTATTTTTGGAAATTTTGAATCAGAAAAATTTTTAGAATTTAAAAATATTATTCTGCAAACTAATTTTAAATATAATAACATAAAAAATTTTTACTATTTTCCCTCTGGGAGATGGGATATTGAAACGATCTCAGGAGTTTTAATTAAATTACCAATCACAGGGATCAAAAAGTCATTAAATTTATCAATTGATTTACTTGATGATATAGAATTTAGTAATATAAAAATTTTGGATATACGTCAAAAAAATCAAATCGTTATAAATGATTAGAGAGGCAGATTTTCAAACCTATCTTTATCTAAATAATACTCAATATATAATTTATGTTACCAACAACAAAACAAATGAGAAAATTTATTCTGAAAAATTAGCAATGGAAGAAAATTCTACAGAATTAAAGTTTAGTAAATTAGATGAATTTTTAGATTCTAACATATTTAAAATTGAAAAAAAATTAAATAGTTTTATTAAAGACATATATGTTATTTTAGATAGTGAGGAATTTCACTCAATAAAATTGTCAATCAAAAAAGATAATAATGGAAATCTTATAAATTCAGAGGCTTTAATTCATCCATTAAGTGATTTAAAAAATTTATGTCAATCGAATTTGCTAAATAAAAAAATTATACACTTAATTATAGAAAAATATATGATCGACAATAAATTTTATACATCTTTACCAGAGAATGTTAAGTGTAATATTTTTTCTTTAGATACAGAATTTATCTGTCTTTCAAAAAATTTAATTGAAAATATAGAAAAGACTTTAAAAAAATATCATATTTCGTTAATTCAAATTTTAAGTGCGAGCTATGTAGAAAAATTTAAAGATAATACAGATAACACTATTTTTACAACAACTAGTAGAATTATTTCAGGCCACAATAGTAATGAGGTTTTGCTTACTGGTAAAATTACGAAAAAACAGGGTTTTTTTGAGAGATTTTTTAACTTTTTTAATTAATTAGTATTTTATCGTAATATTTGTTGTTTTCAGTTTTTTTTCTCAACATATTAATAGTTCAACTATGTCATTGTTAAGTCAAAAAACTTTAAAAAAAACAGCAACTTTTAGTGGAGTTGGACTCCATAGTGGTAAATTAGCTAAATTGTTAATAAAACCCTCTGAGCCAAACACAGGAATTGTTTTTAAAAGAGTAGATTTACAATCAAACAATTATGTTTACCCAAGTTTTACCAATGTAACTAATACATTATTAAATACAACTATATCTAACGAGCACGGAGTAAAAGTATCAACTATTGAACATCTAATGGGTGCTTTATTTGGATTGGGGATCGATAATGCACTGGTAGAAATAAACAATGAAGAAGTTCCAATTTTAGATGGTTCAGCAAAAGAATTTATAGAAATTTTAAAAAGTTGTGGATTAGAAAAAAGCAAGGCGCCTATAAAGATAATTAAGATACAAAAAAAAATATCGTTTCATCATGGAGAGAAATTTATTTCCATAGAGCCCTCTAAGCTAAGTTTAGATATTAATTTTCAATTAAAATTTGAGGATTGTTTGATTGGAAATCAAAAAAATAAAATAAATGTATACGAAGACGATTTGGTAGATATTTTTAATTCAAGAACATTTTGTTTATTCGACGATGTAGAAAAAATTAAAGAAAAAGGACTCGCAAAAGGTGGTAGTTTGGATAATGCAATCGTTGTTAAGGGTAATGAAATCCTAAATTCTGAAAAGCTTAGAAATCCTAAAGAGTTTGTTAATCATAAAATACTTGATTGTATCGGGGATCTATACACTAGTGGTTATAGAATAATCGGAAGTGTAAATTGCTCACAAGGGGGTCATTTCCTTACAAATCAACTTTTAAAGAAAGTGTTTGAAAATAAAGAAAACTTTTCAATAATTGAGATACAAGAAAGAAATCTTCCACATACAATTCTAAATAAAACCTTATTAAGATCGATTGCTTAACATATATTGATCTTTGAAATTTTCCACTAAGTCTGTATAAAACTGATATGTTCAAGTTTAAGATTTTAGTTTTTTTAGTAATTTCAATTTTATTCAGTTCCTGCTCTAAAGATGTGTCAAAAAAATCTATAATCAAGGAAAAAAGCTTAGAATCTCAAGTACAAGAAGCCTACAATGAGGGAATGGATGCTTTAGAAGGTGGCGATGTATTATTTGCCGCAAAAAAATTTAATGAGGCAGAAATATTGTTCCCTCAAGCGAATTCAGCACCTCAGTCAGCACTAATGGCAGCCTATTCATATTATACTCAAGATTATTATGGTGATGCTATAGCAGAATTACAAAGATTTTTAGAGGTATACCCATCTCATAAAGATTTGGCGTATGTATATTATTTATTAGCAGTTTGTTATTATGAGCAAATTGTTGATGAAAAAAAAGATTTACAATCAATTGTAAAAGCTCAAAAAAATTTTAACATAATTGTAAAAAATTACTCTGATACAGAATATGCGATTGATGCAGAATTTAAATTAGATTTAATAGACGATATTCTAGCAGCTAAAGAGATGTATTTAGGTAGATATTATTATGATAAAAAAAAATGGATACCAGCAATAAATAGATTTAGAGAAATAATTGATAGCTATGACACAACAATTTATGCAGAAGAAGCTTTACATAGATTAGTTGAAGTACATTATACGATTGGTTTAATTGATGAAGCTGAAAAATACGCACAATTATTAGGATATAATTACCAATCCTCAAAGTGGTATGAAAATTCTTATAGTTTATTTGATAAAAATTATGAAAAACAAAAAAAAGAGAGATTAAAAACTTTCAAGAAAAAAAGTGGAGGGCTTATTAAAAAATTTAAAACTCTTATAGAATGAGATGGATAAAAATAAAATTAAGAAAGAATACAATAAAAAAATTCAAAATTTAGTAAAACTAAACAAATATTATTATGAATTTAGCAAGCCTTTAGTAAATGATTATGAATATGATCAAATTAAAGCGGATATATTATCTTTAGAACAAAAATATGATTTTTTAAAAAGTGCAAATTCACCCTCTAAAATAGTAGGTTTTAAACCATCTAAAACTTTTAAAAAAGTTTTACACAGAGTTCCCATGCTTTCACTTTCAAATGCTTTTGATGAGGAGGATTTAGTAAATTTTGAAAAAAAAATTAATAATTTTTTAGACCAAAAAAGTGTTAACGAATTAGAGTATAGTGCAGAACCTAAGATTGATGGTATTTCTGCTTCGTTAATTTTTAAAAAGGGAAAGTTTATAATGGGACTTTCAAGGGGTGATGGTAAAGAAGGAGAAGATATTACAAATAATTTAATGACAATTGATGATATTCCTAAAAATATTTCAGCTAAAAATTTTCCTGATGAAATAGATATTCGGGGTGAAGTATTTATTCAAAATAACGATTTTGAAAATCTTAAAGACAAGTTCGCTAACCCAAGAAATGCTGCATCTGGATCATTACGACAAAAAAATCCTCAAGATACAAAAAAAATTCCTTTAAGGTTTATTGCTTATACATTTGGCTATGTAAATAACATAAATATAAAAAATCAAAGTGATTATTTACAAAAATTAGATGAGTGGGGATTTAAAACAAATCCATTAAATAAAACGATAAAAGGTATTAAAAATTTAATGAAAAACTATCATGTAATAGAAAAAAAAAGGAATGAGATTGACTTTGATATTGATGGTATTGTTTACAAAATAAATAGTTTTGATTTACAGAAACGTTTAGGCAATGTTGCAAATTCACCTCGTTGGGCTATTGCGCACAAGTTTTCAGCTAATAAAGGTACTTCGATAATTTTAAATATTGAAATTCAAGTTGGCAGAACAGGGGCATTGACACCTGTTGCAAAAATAAAACCAATTAACATTGGTGGTGTTGTTGTGTCGAATGCAACACTCCATAATGAGGATGAAATATTAAGAAAAGATATAAGAATAGGGGATACAGTAATCGTAGAGAGAGCAGGAGATGTAATTCCACATATAATTGAAGTAGTTTTAAAAAAAAGAAATAAAAATTCGGAAAAATATGCTTTCCCAATTAAATGTCCATCTTGTGGAGCTAAAACAATCAAAGAATACAACTCAATTACTAAAAAAAATGATGCAGTGAGAAGATGCTCAAGTGAGGGATATGAATGTGATAAGATGACTATAGAAAAAATTAAACATTTTGTGTCAAAAGAAGCTTTTAATATTGATGGATTTGGTAAAAAGATTGTAGAAAACTTCTGGAAACTAAAGATGATTCGATTACCACAAGATATTTTCGGTTTGAATTACGGAAAAATTAGAAAAATGGATGGTTGGGGACAACAATCTGTCGCTAACTTGAGATATGCGATTGAAGAAAAGAAAAATATTTCTTTTGAAAAATTTATATATGCTCTTGGTATAAGACACATTGGTTTTGAAAATGCCAGATTAATTGCAAAAACACTTAAAAGTCCTGAAAATTTTTTAAACCTTTCTAAAGAAAATAAAGTTGATGATTTGTTAAATATTGATGGGATCGGTGAAACGCAAATAACTTCTTTGAAAAAATTTTTTTTGAATAAGGATAATTTAAAGGTAATTCAAGATCTTCAAAAAATTTTAAAAATCCAAAAAACAAAAGAAAATAAAAAAGATGGCGTATTAGGTGATAAGATATTTATGTTTACTGGAAAATTAACAGGTATGAGTAGAGCAGAAGCTAAGTCTTTAATAGAAAAAAATTCAGGAACAATAATTAGTAATGTTTCAAAAAAACTTGATTATCTGATAATTGGAGACAAACCCACTAAACGGAAAGTTGAAGCTGCAAAAGAGTTAAGGATTAAAATCATAGATCAATCAGAATTGCTTAAATTATTGAATAAAAGTAGCTAACCATCTTTTTTCACTTGGGTTTAGATATTTATGAAGTTTTGTGTAAATATCTAAACTATATTTCCAAAGATAATTTTTTTCATCATTTGTTAATAAATCGAAATTAATTAGATCTTTATCAATTGGAGCTAGTGTTAAATTTTCAAAGTACAGCTTATTTTTATTTTTTTTAACATAAATCAAATTTTCTATACGTATTCCAAATTTATCCTTTTTATAATATCCTGGTTCATTACTTAAAATCATTCCTTCAAGTAACTTTATTTTATTAAATTTAGAGATACCTTGGGGGCCTTCATGCACATTTAAAAAAAAACCTACACCATGTCCAGTTCCATGTTGGTAATCTAAGTTGATCTCTCTTAAAAATTTTCTAGCTCTAATATCTATCAGATTTCCGGAGGAATATTTATTTAAATTAGATTTTACAACTGCAATATGACCTTTTAATACTCTTGTGAAAATATTTTTTATATTCTTTTCTGGTGTTGAGAAACAAATTGTTCTAGTTACATCAGTAGTACCATATTTATACTGGCCTCCAGAATCACATAAAAAAATATCTTTTTTATTAATTTTTTTTGTATTTATTTTTGTTGCTCTATAATGAACAATAGCACCATTCCCTCCGGCACCAGCAATAGTATTAAAACTTGGATATAAATATTCTTTATTTTTTTTTCTAAAATTTTCTAATTTATTTTGTGCCTCAAACTCAGTAATTTTTTTTTTATTAATATTTTTTATCCAATAAATGAATTTTGTCAATGCAACACCATCTAAAATATGACTTTTTAACATATTCTTGATTTCTGTTTTGTTTTTTAATGATTTGAGTAAATATATTGGATCTTCTTTTTTTAAAATTTCAAATCTTTTTTTAATTAAATTTTCAAAAAAAATTGAGCAAGTGTTTCTGTCAATTATAATTTTTTTACCTTTAAGATTTGAAATAAATTCTTTTAAATTCTTTGGTTCAACTATCTGATTAGATTTTAATTTTTTTTCCGTTATTAACCTTGAAACTTTATTTTTATAAGTAATCAAATAAAAACTATTTTTATTATCTATGATTAATTGACAATTAGGAATGGGACTATTTGGATTATCGTATCCCCTAATATTTAAAAGCCATGCAATATTTTCTGGAGCTGTGATAAATAAATAATCTGATTTATTTTTTTTTAAGTATTTTCTTATTCTTACTATTTTAGTTTTATAGTTTTCTCCAACCACTTTGTTTTTAAGAGAAAAAAAAGGTTTGTTTACTTTAACTTTATTTTGATGAATTTGATCGATTAAATTCGACTCAATACTTTTGACTTTATTTTTTTTATGAAAAAATTTTTTTATTTGTCTAGATGTAAAGAACTTTGGATCAAAACCTATTGATAAATTTTTGAACAAACTACAATTAATAATTTTATGGAAATCTACAATTTGAAAGTTTTTACCCGCCTCTTTTTTTGCTTGAATAGTGTATCTCCCATCAACAAATAAATAGTTTTTCTTTTTAAGAATGATTGAATAACCAGCAGAGCCAGAAAAGTTAGAGATAGTTTTAAGTCTATCATTTGCAGAGTATTCAGAAAAAAATTCGTCATTTTTAGGAATAATATATCCATCTATATCGTATTTTTTAAATTTGCTTACTAGTGTGTTTATTCGATTATTTATCATTTAATTCTTTTTTGATATCTTAACCATCCAGGACTATTTATACCGCTATCATTTTCAATATCTTGATTAAATTCGAATTCTTCTATCTCTTCTTTGCTATCATCAAAAAAAGAATTTTTTTCTAAATATTTATCTGGTAATTCTTCAATAAATCTTGACGCCATACTATCTATCCAATCACCCTGGTAAAACCTATTCATTGAAAAAGATACTACTACTTTTTTTTTAGCCCTGGTTAAACCGACATAGGCCAGCCTTCTTTCTTCCTCTAAACCACTTTGACCCTTTTCTTCGATAGATTTTTGGTGGGGAAAAAGTCCTTCTTCCCAACCAGGTAAAAAAATTACATCAAACTCAAGACCTTTTGCAGCATGCATAGTCATCATATTAACTTTTTCACCCTCCCATTCTTGATCAATTGAAGTCGCTAGTGAAACATGATCTAAAAAACTTTCTAGATTATCAAATTCTTTCATCGCGCTTAATAATTCTTTTATATTTTCAAGTCTATTTTCGTTTTCTAGATCTTTTTTATTTTTAAGCATTGATGAATATCCAGATTCATCAAGAATAGTTTGTAATAATTTAACATGACCCATTTTTTTAATTGTTAGATCCTTTCTCCATTTTGAAATTAAATCCAAAAAAGATATTAAACCAATCTTAGCTTTAGGTTTGATTAAGTTTTCTTCTATCATTTTTCGGGTTGAAGTCTCTAAACAATCGTTTTGTCTTTTTGCAAATTCATGAATATTTTTTATTGTGGTATCACCAATCGAGCGTTTAGGATTGTTAACAATTCTTTCAAAAGCCAGATCATCTTTTTCTTGAAAAACTAATCTTAAATATGCAACACAATCTTTTATTTCAGCTCTCTCATAAAATTTTATTCCTCCTAAAATTCTATAAGGTAGTCCAATTTTTAAAAATCTTTCTTCAAATTCTCTTGTTTGAAATATCGCTCTTACAAGAATGGTAATATTATTATATGAATATTCCTTTTTTATCTTTTCAATTTCGTCTGAAATTCCAATAGCCTCATCTTTTCCATTTTTATAACAATTTAACTTGACTAATTCACCCTCGTCTAATGTTGTCCTTAATGTTTTGCCAACTCTATTTTCATTATTTGCTATTAAGTTTGATGCAACAGCTAAAATATTTTCAGTAGATCTATAATTTTCCTCTAGTCTTATTACTTTTGTATTTTCATAAACTTGATCAAATTCTAAAAAATTTTTTATTTCAGCTCCTCTCCAACTATAAATTGATTGATCATCATCTCCTACGCAGCAGATATTTTTATTTTTTTCTGAAAGTAACTTCAGCCATCTACTTTGAATAAAATTTGTATCTTGATATTCATCGACTAAAATATATTTAAAATTTTTTGAATAAATTTCTCTTAGATCTTTATTTTTTTCTAGGATCTTGACTGCATGAAGAATTAGATCACCAAAGTCACAAGAGTTTAAGTCAAGTAGTTTTTGTTGATAAATATTATAAATTGGCAATATAGTTTTTTCGTAAATATCCTTTTGATTGATTATTACTTCACTTGGATAAAATCCTTTATTTTTCCACTTATCAATTATTGCAAGAATATATCTTGGAGCTAATTGTTTAATATCAATATTTTCTGCTTTACATATATTTTTAATCAGCCTTGTTTGGTCATCAGTATCTATTATTGTAAAATTTGAATTAAGATTAACCGCTGGAGCATGTTTTCTCAAAAGTTTTGCGCAAATAGAGTGAAAAGTTCCAAGCCATGATAACCCTGTCGCAGAAGAGCCTAAAATTTTACTAACTCTAGTTTGCATCTCTTTGGCTGCTTTATTAGTGAATGTTACTGCTAGTATTTGGTTGGGATAGGCTTTTTTTTCTTTGATTATATTTGCTATCCTTGTTGTTAGCACTTTGGTCTTTCCAGAACCAGCTCCAGCCACAATTAAAAGTGGTCCATCAAGATATGTAACTGCCTCTTTTTGAGCTTTATTTAGGTTTTTTAAATATTCAGAGTTTAACATTTTTAATTTTAAATTATAACTTGTTTCAATTTATATGAGAAAACAAAATTTATTATCAAAAAAAATTGGAAAACAAATCTCTATCATAAATAATTTATTAGAGAATTATTTCAATAGTTTAAGACGTTTCATCTTAGATGTAAAAAGACTAAGGTTTGATAAGAATAATAGAGTTTTTTTGACTATAGTTTCAATTATATTTTTGACACTTATTTATTTTTTAATACCAACTGCTTACAATAAAGAATTAATAGAAAAACAAATAAAGAATCAAATTTATCAAAAATACAACTTGGCTATAAAATTTGATAATGAGGTACAATATAATTTTTTCCCCAAACCCCATTTTAGTTCAAAAGATTTATCAATTCTTAATGATCAATCAAAAGTTGGAGAGGTAAAAAATTTTAAAATTTTTATTGAATTTAAAAATTTTTTTAACTTTAATCAAATTCAAACTCTAGATGTAATTTTTGATAAAGCTGCTTTTAATATTAAAAAATCTGACTTAAGTCTTTTTAAAAATCTTCTTAAAACAGAGCCAAATAGAAACAAAATTAAAATTAAAAGAAGTAATGTTTTTTTTATGAATAAAGATGATGAAGTTTTATTTATCAATCAAATAAATGATAGCCAGTTTTATTATGACATTAAAAATTTAAAAAATGTTTTTTTTTCAAAAGGTAAAATTTTTAATGTCCCTTATAAATTAATTATAGGAAACGATAAATTAAATGAAATTTTAAATTTTGAACTAGTTTCAAAAAAACTTGTATTAAAAATTGAAAATAGAACAGATTATAAAATGGAAGATGATACTGGAAGTTTAAAAATAAGCTTTAAAAATAAAAATAATATTTTCAATTATCAAATAAAAAAGAATACTATGGATATTTTTTTGAATGATACAAATAAGACTTTTAAAGTTTCATTAGAATTCAAGCCTTTTTATTTAATATCAAATTTAAATTATCAAACATTTCGAATAAGAGATCTTTTTAGCAACCCTTTTTTCATGGAGATTTTTAAATCCCAAATTTTAAATAACAAAAACCTAAATGCTTTAATGAATTTCGAGGTGAAAAATGTTTATGATATTGATAGATTTTCAGATTTATCATTAAAACTGAAAATAGAGGATGGAAATTATAATTTTTCTAATTCTAATATAATTTGGAAGGAAAATGTTAAAGTACTTTTTTCAGACGCTTTTTTAAATTTTGATAAAGGTAAAATTAATTTAAATGGAAGAACATCATTCGATGTAAAAGATAAAGATGAGTTCTTTAAATTTTTTCAAATTAAAAAGGAATTAAGAAATAATATTGAAAAAATCGAGTTGGATTTTAATTATGATTTAAACGAAGAAAAGATTACTTTTGACAATTTAAGAATTGATAATCAGTCAAATAAAAAAATTGAGGAAATTATTTCAAATTTTAACTCAAGTAATAAAAGATTTTTGAATAAAATTACTTTTAAAAACTTTGTAAATGATATTTTGTTAGCTTATTTTGGATAAATCATCTTTTTTGGATTTACTATTCTATCAAAATCTTTTTCATTAATTAATTTTGTTTTTAAAGCTTCCTCTTTTAGAGTTGTGCCTTTTTTAAGCGCTGTCTTAGCTATTTTGGCAGAGTTATCATACCCAATATGAGGAGCTAGTGCAGTTACTAACATTAATGAGTTATCTAAAAATTTTTTAATTTTTACTTTATCTGCTTTAATTCCTTTGACGCAATATAAAGCAAAATTTTTAGTACTATCTGCAAGAAGATCAACAGATTGTAAAATGTTGTGAGCAATTAATGGTTTAAAAACATTTAGCTCAAAATGTCCATGTGAACCAGCCATTGTTATTCCATTATGATTACCGATTACTTTAACACAAACCATTGTCACTGCTTCTGATTGTGTTGGATTTACTTTTCCTGGCATAATTGATGAACCTGGTTCATTTGCTGGTAAAATTATTTCTCCATATCCAGCTCTGGGCCCTGATCCTAAAAATCTTATATCATTTGCAACTTTCATTAAACTAACAGCGGTAGTATTTAAGGTTCCAGAAAAATTTACTATTTCATCATGAGCTGCTAACGCAGCAAATTTATTCTTGGTTGGTTTAAAGGGTAGTTTAGTTATTTTTTTTATTTCATTTATTACTTTTTTATCGAAACCTTTTTTACTATTAATTCCTGTGCCAACTGCAGTACCACCTTGAGCTAAATAATAAATTTCATTTAAAGCATTTTTAATTCTCACAATACAATCCTCTAATTGAGATTGATATCCTGAAAACTCTTGTCCTAATGATAATGGAGTTGCATCCTGAAGATGAGTTCTTCCAACTTTAACAATATTTTTAAATTGGGAAACTTTTTTTTTCAATTCCTTATTTAAAAGCTCAAGAGATGGTAGTAACTTATTTTTAGTTTCCATAGCTATAGCTATATGCATTGCTGTAGGAAATACATCATTGGTAGATTGAGATTTATTTACATGATCATTTGGATGAACTGGTTTTTTTGTGCCTTTTCTTCCACCTAAAATTTCGATTGCTCTATTTGCAATTACTTCATTTACATTCATATTAGTTTGAGTACCAGAGCCAGTTTGCCAAACTTTTAAAGGAAAATGATCGTCTAATTTTCCGCTAATTACCTCATTAGAAGCTTTTACAATGGCATTAGAAATTTTTGGTACAATCTGTTTGTCTTTTTTGTGAACTATAGCAGCAGCTTTTTTAATGATTGCAATAGATTTAATTAAAACTGGTCTAACTAAGAACTCACCAATATCGAAATACTTTTTCGATCTTTGAGTTGATGCTCCCCAATATTTATCATTAGGAACATTAATTGTTCCAATACTATCGAATTCTTTTCTTAATTTCATTGATTAATAGGTAAATATTAAATTACAATTAATATACATTAATTTTATAAAACTTACAGGAGCATTATGTCAAATTTTAGTAAGGTTGGAATTTTTATGAAAACCTTTGGTCAAGAGGTTAAAAATAAACCTTCATTTAGCACAGATAAAATCAATAAACTGCGATTAGATCTAATAAAAGAGGAATTAACTGAGCTAACAGAAGCAATGAATAATAAGGATTTATTAGAGGTTGCCGATGCTTTAACAGATATCTTGTACGTTACTTATGGAGCAGGTCATGCTTTTGGAATTGATTTAGATAAGTGTTTCGATGAAGTTCAAAATTCCAACATGAGCAAGTTAGACGAGAATGGAAAACCAATTTATAATGAACACGGCAAAGTAATGAAAGGTCCAAATTACTTTAAACCTGATCTTTCAAAATTTATTAATTAGAGCTAAATATTCAAGAAATACTTTTGAGATATCTAAGATATCTTTTTGTGATTATGATATCACGGGGTCGCAGGTTTAATAAAGTTGTATCCTGCAGCCCTAGCTAGTGGACTCAAAAATTTTCTTTCTTGAGTTGAAATAATCCTATTTGGTGTATCGATAATCATTCACAGATTGTTTTTTTATCAATCAAAAATTTAAAAACAATCTAAGATTTTAAAACCTTAGATTTAATTTCTTGAATTCAAAATTAGTTATACATTTTTTTCCCCATTTTTTTATTTTTATTTTTATTCATATGTTCTTATTGTAAAAAAATTAAAAGTTCTTATTTGAACTTTAATTTAATTTTTAAAGGAGGAAAAATGAAATTAAATAATTTTAATATAACAAATTTAGAGGATGAGAAAAAAATTTTAGATGAGGAACAATACAAAGCGAATAAAGAGATGGAGTGGGAAAATGATAAAAAATATGTTTTGACACAAGTAGCAGAAAAACTTTCTGAAGACATGAAGCAAGTAGAATCGATTGCTGAAAGTATATCTGATAGAAAGGTTGCGACTAGATTACTTTCAAAACTTATTGAGAGAAATATGGAGTATCAAATACATCCTGAATATTTTACTAAATGGCATAAAACACCAGAAGGAGGATATCATACTGGACGTTTTTTAAATGAATTTAATGTTGGAATAGCGCGAGAGGGTATACATCTATTTGGTCAGGTTAGACTTAGTAAGTCAGCAGATAAAAAACTTGATTTTGTAATAATTTCTAAAAAGGGAGATTTTGTAAAAAAGTATGTTATTGAGTGTTCAACCAATCTTGGTCATTTAAAACCGATGGAAAAACATCGGGATTGTGTTCTAGCTAGAGAAATTACATTACGAACAGATTTTGTATTCTTAGAGTACTCTTCAAGAGAAATATTTTTTGACTCACACATTAGTAGTTTAGATGAATTAGTCGATGAGTTAGAATTTGGGGATAATTCTAAAGAATATTATAGTAGATATAACTCTAAAGAAAAAGATTTTCCCTTCTAAATTTCAAGTTTAAAGTCTATTGCTGGTGCGCTATGAGTTATGCCACCAACAGAAATTCTATTTACACCAGTTTTTGCAATTGATTTAACTTTTTTGAGATTTATATTTCCTGAGGCTTCAGTTTGATAATATTTTTTTGCAAGCTTTACTCCTAATTTTAAATTTTTAATACTCATATTATCAAATAAAACACAATCAAATTTTAATCCAATTATTTTCTTAAGTTGTTTAATTGTGTCTACTTCTACTGTTATTTTCCTTCGTTTTTTATTTTTGATTGCCAAATTTACTAATTTTCTTATGTTTGAATTTGCAATATGATTGTCTTTTATCAAAAATTCATCACTCAAGTTAAATCTATGGTTAGTTCCTCCACCTAATTTTACAGCATATTTTTGTATAACTCTTAAATTAGGTATGGTCTTTCTAGTGCAACAAATTTTACATTTTTTACCTGCTAATTTTACAAATTGATTTGTTTTTGTGGCTATGCCTGAGATATGAGATAAAAAATTTAGTGCAACTCTTTCTGCAATCAAAATATTTTTTTTATCTCCTTTAATGATTGCGATTGTTGAATTTCTTCTAACAAAAGATCCATCCTTTGTTTTTGTAATGAATTTAATTTTTTTATCGATAAGTAAAAAAGTATATTTTACAAATAGTAGCCCACCAATGACAGCATCCTGGTTAGATAATAATTTTGCTTCAATTATTTTATTATTTTTAATTAATCTAGAAGTAATATCACCTGATGGATATAAATCTTCATTAAGTGCAAGTTTAACATTACTTTTTATAAAATTTTCGCTAAGTTTTATTTGAGACACAAAAAGTTATCTGCCAATAGCAACCATTTTTTCAACTGACATTCTTGCTTTATTGATTGTTTCTTGATCCATAACAATTTCACCAGTTTCATTCTCTAAACAATCTAATATTTTTGGTAAGGTTATTTTTTTCATGTGAGGACACATGTTACATGGCCTGATAAATTCTACATTTGGATTTTCTACTTGAATATTGTCACTCATTGAACATTCAGTAACCATCATAACTTTTTTAGGTTGATTATCTCTTACATAATTTATCATTCCTGAAGTTGATCCAGCAAAATCACTTGCTTTAATTACATCTGGTGGACACTCAGGATGAGCTATGATTTTTATTCCTGGGTTGCTCTTTCTAATATTTTGAATTTCTTTTTCGTTGAATTGATCATGCACAATACAAATTCCTTTCCAAGAAATGATCTCAACATCTGTTTGAGAAGCAACATATTTAGCAAGATAATCATCTGGTAGAAAAATTACTTTTTTAACTCCTAAGGATTTTACAATCTTTACAGCATTTGCAGATGTACAACACACATCTGTTTCTGCTTTTACATCTGCAGAAGTATTGACATATGAAACTACTGGAACTCCAGGATATTTTTCTTTTAATAATCTTACATCTTTTCCTGTAATTGAAGTTGAAAGAGAACAACCTGCTTTCATATCAGGTAGCAAGACTTTTTTATTTGGACTCATTAGTTTTGCAGTTTCAGCCATAAAATGTACACCAGCCATTACAATTATATCTGCTGAAGTTTTTGAAGCTTCCACAGCAAGAGCTAGAGAGTCTGCCGAGAAATCTGCAATACCATGATAAATTTCTGGAGTTTGATAGTTGTGAGCTAAAATTACTGCGTTCTTTTCTTTTTTAAGTTTATTTATTTTATGAATATAGGGGGCATGCACAGACCATTCAATTTCAGGCATAACTTTTGAAATTTTTTTATATATAGGATCTGTTGCCTGTTTTACTTCTTGATTAAATTCCATAATAAAATTTATCAATTTGAAACCTACTTGTCATTGATTTAATGTAGGTCAAATTTGCGGCTATGCTGAAATTGGTAGACAGGCACGGTTGAGGGCCGTGTGGACCTAGTCCATGAGAGTTCGAGTCTCTCTAGCCGCACCAATATTTAAATTTTTAGCCATTCGGGCACAAAAACTTTAAAAGAACCACTTTTACCTTGAAATATTTTGTCCTTTTCAAAATTTGAGTCTAAATATTTAATGAGGGCAAAGGGATACGTTTCATTAATTAAGACTTTCCCAATCTCAACATTATTATTAAGAACACTTTCATTTTCAATTAATTCTCCATCAATAATCTCGATTGGAAGTAATCTTTTTGAAAGCTTATTTTTCAATTTTATTCTGGCGGTATTTTCTTGCCCAACATAACAGCCTTTTTTAAAATCAATACCATTTAGCTCTTCAAAGTTACATTCGATACCAAATAATTTATTCTTTAATTTATTTAAGTCTTTTGGAACTATACCAAGTTTATGACTATGAATGTGATAGTTTTCAATTTTATCGTTTTTAAGATCAAGTTTTTTCAAAGATAAATAAAGTTTTTCAAGATTAATTATAAGTCTAGCACCCAAGTGTTTATTTCTTGGATCTAAAAAAATAGGATCTTCTCTATACTTAAATGTAAAACCTAAAACATCCTTTGCACCTTCAATAGATAAATATTTTTCGTATCCAAAACTAGCAACCACAAATTCGTTACTTAAATTAAGAATTTCTACTTTTGATCTTATTTTATATAAATTTAATTGTTTAAATATCTCTTCAGATTGAGATTTTTCACAATCAATAAAGTAGCCCAATTTGTGTTTTACAACCATGAATTCATATAAAAATTTACCTTGTGGAGTAAACAATGATGCAAAACAACTGGAGTTATCTGTAACTTTATTAATGTCATTGCTAATCAGATTTTGCAAAAAATCTTTTGCATCTGAACCATTGACGTAAAGTATGGCTCTATCTTCTAATATATAAACACTATTATTCATATTTGATTGATATCTGATTTTAATATAATAACTTTTCTCAAAAATGTTAGATCTAATAATCAAGAATGGGCAATGTTATATTAATGGGAAGTTAGAGAATAAAGATGTTGCTATTAAAGATGGCAAGATATCAAAAATTGGTGAAGTATCAGAAGAAGCAAAAGAAGTGTATGATGCAAAAAACCTAATAGTGCTACCTGGGTGTATTGATACCCAAACTCATTTTAGAGAACCAGGCTCAACAGACACAGAGGATCTTCATTCTGGAAGCAGGGCGGCGGTTGCAGGAGGTATCACCGCAGTATTTGAAATGCCAAATACTAACCCACCCACATCAAATATAAAAGAATTTCAAAGGAAATTAGATCTTGCAAAAAATAGAATGTATTGCAATTACGCTTTCTATTTTGGTGCAACAGCTGAAAATGTAAATCAATTAGCAGAGCTGAAAGATTTAGAGGGATGCTGTGGTATCAAATTATTTGTGGGTTCATCAACAGGCAATCTTTTAGTAGCTCTTGAAGAAGACATTGATAAAGTCTTTCAACATTGTTCAAAAATAGTCGCAGTACATTCAGAAGATGAGGAAATTTTAAACAGGAATAAAAGATTAATTAAAAATGGAGATGTACATTCGCACCCTGTTTGGCGAAGTGAAGAATGTGCTATTTCCTCAACTAGAAGGATTGTTAGAATTGCTAAAAAATATAATAAAAAAGCTCATGTTCTTCATATTACCACAAAGCAAGAAATAGATTTTTTATCTCAACATAAAGGCAATATTACTTTCGAAATTACTCCTCAACATTTAACAATCTATGCTCCAGATTGTTATGACAAACTTGGAACCTTTGCACAAATGAACCCGCCGATCAGAGACAAATCTCATTACGATCGATTATGGTATGCGGTTAAAAATAATATTAATGACACCATTGGTTCAGACCATGCACCACATTTAAAAGCAAATAAAGATAAAGAATATCCTAATTCACCCTCAGGAATGCCTGGTGTTCAAACATTAATGCCGGTGATGTTAAACCATGTTAATGATGGAAAATTATCACTTAATCAATTAATGAACTTAGTGTGTGAGAACCCGATAAAAATTTTTGGCATTCAGAATAAAGGATTTATTAAAAAAGGTTATGATGCAGATTTCACAATTGTTGATATGAATAAAAAGATTGTTATTAAGAATGAAAATATTGAGAGTAAATGTGGCTGGTCACCTTTCAATGATGTTGAATTTAAAGGCACTCCTGTAGCTACTATTATTGCTGGAAAAACTAAAATGAAAGATGGAAAAATTTTAGGAGATCCAGAAGGGACCCCATTAGAGTTTAGTTAAGTTTTATTGCAAAGCTATTTACTAATACCACTCCAATTACAATTAAAAATAATCCTAATATTGCCTGCCAAGCTAAAGTTTGTTTGAAAAAAATATAACCTAGTATTGCAATGGTAAATATGCCAAGTCCGCTCCATGTTGCATAAACGATTGCTATTGGCAGTTTGTTCACCACAAAAGTAAGTAAATACAATGCACTTATATAAAAAATTGCAAGAAAAGTTGTTGGAATTAATTTGGTAAAGTTTTGAGACACTGGCAGCAACATGGTTCCTGCTACCTCACAAAAAATCGCACCGATTAGAAATAAATAAGTTTTAAGCACTTTTGAGAATATTATTTTTGATTAAATCCTCTTTGATCTCATCTAAAATGGCTGGATCATCAATAGTTGGAGGCATTTTATATTCAACACTATCAGCGATTTTTCTTATTGTTCCTCTTAAAATTTTACCTGATCTTGTTTTTGGCAATCTTTTAATAACAATTGCAACTTTAAATGCAGCCACTGGTCCAATTTTATCTCGTACCATTTGAATACATTCTTTAGAAATAGTCTCATTATCTTTATCCACTCCTGCTTTTAAAACAATTAATCCAATAGGTAATTGACCTTTTAATTTATCAGCTATTCCAAGCACTGCACATTCTGCAACTGATTGATGTTCTGATAAGACTTCTTCTATTGCGCCTGTTGACAATCTGTGACCAGCAACATTGATAATGTCATCAGTTCTAGACATAATCCAGATGTAACCATCTTCATCAATGTGACCTGCATCGTAAGTTTGATAATACCCCTCATAATTTGACATATAATTTTCTTTATATCTTTGATCTGCATTCCATAGAGTTGGAAAAGTTCCTGGAGGCAAAGGTAATTTTACTACAATGTCTCCCATCTCATTTGGTTTAGCTAAACTTTGGTCTGATTTTATAATTTTAACATCATAACCTGGTACAGCTTTACAAGCTGAGCCATATTTTGTTTTCATCATTTCTATACCAGTACAATTTGAACTGATCGCCCAACTTGTTTCAGTTTGCCACCAATGATCAATTACTGGAACTTTCAATAAATTCTCAGCCCATTTAATTGTATCCGGGTCAGCACGTTCTCCTGCAAGAAATAGGCTTTCAAATTTACTTAAATCATATTTAGAAAAGAATTTTCCCTCAGGATCTTCTTTTTTGATAGCTCTAAAAGCTGTTGGCGCAGTGAATAAAGATTTTACTTTATAGTCAGAAATTATTTTCCAGAACGCTCCTGCATCAGGTGTGCCGACAGGTTTACCTTCAAACAATACAGTGGTGCATCCTTTAAATAATGGAGCATAAACGATATAGGAATGACCAACGATCCAACCAATATCACTCGCTGACCACCAAATATCATCTGAATCAATGTTATAAATATTTTTCATCGTCCATTTTAATGCAACGATGTGACCGCCAATATCTCTTACGATACCTTTTGGGGTTCCAGTGGTACCCGAGGTGTAAAGTATGTAAGCAAATTCATTTGAGTTCATTTCAACACAATCAGTATCTTTGGCATTTGCTTGAGCTTCATCCCAACTTATCTCCATTGGAGTATTTAATTTAACTTCGTGACCCTTTCTTTGAAATAAAATCATCTTACTAATTTTATGTTGAGCTTGTTTGATTGCTTCATCTACTAAAGGTTTGTATTCAACAGTTCGTCCTGGTTCAAAACCACATGATGCAGTGACTAAAAGTTTGGCTTTACTATCGTCAATTCTACTTGCAAGCTCATTTGAAGCAAATCCACCGAACACGACTGAGTGTATTGCACCAATTCTTGCACAAGCGAGCATTGCAACAACCGCTTCAGGTATCATTGGCATATAAATAATAACTCGATCCCCTTTATTGACACCTTGATCCTTCAGTGCACCAGC
The DNA here is from genome assembly GCA_902624465.1 of uncultured Pelagibacteraceae bacterium. Lineage (GTDB taxonomy): Bacteria > Pseudomonadota > Alphaproteobacteria > Pelagibacterales > Pelagibacteraceae > Pelagibacter. The sequence continues at coordinate 72,616 of CACNXP010000003.1, forward strand.
AAACTTTGAAACTTTTGATTTTAATTCCTCGTAAGTGAACTTACTTTTGTTTCCTGTGATGGGACTATCGTAAATTAAAGCAGTTTTACTTCCTTTGCCTTGATCAATGTGAAAATCTAAGGCGTTGTAACATGTATTAGTCACTCCATCTTCGTACCATTTGTAAAAAGGGGGATTAGATTTATTTAAAATTTTTGTTGGTTTCTTAAACCAAAAGATGTCATCTGCGGCCTCTTGCCAAAATTTTTCAGGATCTTTTATAGAAAGATCGTAAATTTTACTGAATTTGTCTGACATAGTTATTTTGATTCGTTGTTATAATTTGTTGTGGTTTTTAAATCACAAATTGTATTTAATTTTAAAAAACAAGTAAAATCAATGTAAATTAATGACAATTAAGTCTTCAATTAAGTCTTTTAATTTGGTATTTAACCACAACTTTTGCTTAGGGCGACCTAAGCTTAGTTTATATAAACTAATAAAAACTAACTAAAGAGGGAGTTTTTTATGAAAAAACTTAAAATGTTTGCATTAGCAGCTGTTGCCCTTATCGGTATTACAGGTGTTGCAAACGCAGCGACCACTATGTTAGCTCAAGATGACTTTGTTGGGATATCTTTCTGGATAATCTCAATGGGTATGTTGGCTGCTACTGCTTTCTTCTTCATGGAGAGAGGTACAGTTGCTCCTGGCTGGAAAACGTCAGTAACTGTTGCTGGTCTTGTAACTGGTATTGCATTCATCCACTACATGTACATGAGAGATGTATGGGTGACTACTGGTGATTCACCTACAGTGTATAGATATATTGACTGGTTAATTACTGTGCCATTACAGATGATAGAGTTCTACTTAATTCTAGCAGCTGTAAGAAAAGCAAACTCTGGAATGTTCTGGAGATTGTTAATCGGTTCATTAGTAATGTTAATCGGTGGATATTTAGGAGAAGCTGGATATATCAATGCTACACTTGGTTTTGTAATCGGTATGGCAGGTTGGATATACATTCTATATGAAATATTCTCAGGAGAAGCTGGAAAAGCTGCTGCTAAGAGTGGAAACAAAGCACTTGTTACTGCTTTTGGTGCGATGAGAATGATCGTAACAGTAGGATGGGCTATTTACCCGTTGGGTTACATTTTTGGTTACCTAACAGGTGGAGTAGACGCTGACTCACTAAACGTGATTTACAACTTAGCTGACTTTATTAACAAAATTGCATTCGGTCTAGTAATCTGGGCTGCTGCAGTAAGTTCAGCTGGTGCAAGAGCAAGATAATTACGCTTTAAAATAAATTTATAGGGCGAGTATGTTTTCACATACTTGCCCTATTTTTTTGCATAACTATATAATACTTATGGCAAAAATAACCTTCATTACGCACGAAAATAAAAATCATACTGTTGACGTACAAAATGGATTATCGGTAATGGAGGGGGCAGTACAGAATGATGTTCCTGGAATTGATGCAGATTGTGGAGGTGGTATGGCTTGTGCGACATGTCATGTGTATGTAAAAGATGAATGGTTTGATAAACTTCCTGCTAAAGAAGACGGAGAAGAAGATATGTTAGATATGGCATTTGAACCAAAAAAAAATAGCAGACTGAGTTGTCAAATAATTGTTTCAGATGATTTAGATGGACTTGAAGTTAGCATACCTTCAAAACAATCATAAATGAATAAAACTGATGCATTAATAATCGGAGCTGGACCAACTGGATTATTTACAGCTCATCAATTAAAACTAATTGGACTAAATTGTGAAATAGTCGACAACTTAGATAAAATAGGTGGTCAATGTATAGAACTTTATCCTGATAAACCAATATATGATATCCCAGCAGTTCCAGAATGCACTGGAGAAGAATTAACTAATAATTTAATAAATCAAATAAAACCTTTTGATATTAAAATACATTTAAATGAAAGAGTAGATGAAGTAAAAAAAGAAGGCGATTATTGGATTGTTAAAACAAATAATGATAAAAAATTTTCAACACCAAATGTAATAATTGCAGGAGGTGTAGGCTCTTTTGAACCTAGAAAATTTCCAGTAAAAGAATGTGAAAAATTTGAAAATAAGTCATTATTTTACTCAATTAGAGACAAAAAAATTTTTGAAGGTAAAACTGTATCTATTTTTGGAGGAGGTGATAGTGCTTTAGATTGGGCTGTTGAATTATCAAAAAATTCAAAAGTAAATTTAATCCATAGAAGAGACGATTTTAGAGGTGCACAAGCGACAGTAGATACAGTGAATGAATTGGCTAAAGAAGGAAAAATAAATCTTTATACAAAATACCAAATGAGCTCGATAGAGGGAGACGATCAAGTAAAGAGTATTGACATTAAAAATGACAATAATGAAACTAAAAATCTTAAAACAGATTATGTATTAGGTTTTTTTGGATTAATTATGCAATTGGGACCTATTGCTAATTGGGGTCTTAATATTGATAAAAAAACAATTGAAGTTGATACTGAGAAATTCGAGACAAATCAAAAAGGTATTTATGCCGTGGGTGATATTTGTAATTACCCTGGTAAACTAAAATTAATCTTATCAGGTTTTCATGAAGGTGCCTTAGCTGCAAGAGCTTGTTTTAAATTAGCTAGGCCTGATGAAAAATATAGGTTTGAATTTACTACTTCATCAAAAACTATTAAAGAGCGTCTTGGCGTAAAAGGTGATTGAGCTTTACTCTGCCAATACTCCTAATGGAAAAAAAATAAGCATAATGCTTGAAGAGATTAGCTATGAATACAAAGTAGTAAATATAGATCTCAACAACGGCGATCAATTTAAACCTGAATTTAAAAAGATAAGTCCTTTTAGTAAAATACCAGTGATCATTGATCAGGGTAATAATAAGAATATATTCGAGTCAGGGGCAATTCTAATTTATTTAGCCGAACAAAGTGGAAAATTTTATGATACAGAAGATCGATTAGAGGTAAACCAATGGCTGATGGCGCAGATGGGTTATATTGGGCCTATGCTAGGACAACATCATCAGTTTCATCATTACAATCCTGGTAAAAGTCAGTTTGGTGAAGAGAGATATTTCAAGATATCCAAAAGAATATATGAGGAATTAGACATAAGATTATCAAAATCAAAATTTCTAGCTGGAGAAAATTATACAATTGCCGACATTGGAACTTTTCCTTGGATAGCAAGACATGAGTGGCATGATATTGGTCTTATAAATTATAAAAACCTTACCAGATGGTATGTCGAAATATCTGAAAGAGAGGCGGTAAAGAAGGGTTTTAAATTTATGGATAAAGACGAAGTACCACCAAAGCCTTAGTTCATTGAGCTAATTAATCTAAATAGTGAAGCAAAAATTCCATGACCAGATAGTTCTATAGCTACAATTGCAATGATTATTAAAATTAATTTTTGGTTCATTTAATTAATGAATACAAATAATAATAATAGAACCCAAAAAAAACCATAATAATAGTAAATATATTTTTTGGTAAAATTATAAGTAATTGGGTTATGAACTTTTTTACTTTTCTTTTTTTTAGTCATCGGCGTGAACTTTTTCATCTTTCTCATGTTTTTCTTGTGCAGCTATTGTATATTTTGCGACAGGTCTTGCCATGAGTCTTTTTAACCCAATTGGTTCAGCAGTATCTAGGCAATATCCATAGGTATCTTCTCTTATCCTAGCTAAAGCTTTATCAATCTCTGAAATTAGTTTGATTTGTCTATTGATTGCTTTCATTTCAACATTTTTATCTGTGTATGAACTTGCTTGATCCACGATGTCTGCAGAAATACTATTATCATCCATACTGCCATTATATAGGGCTTCATTATTTGCTCTAACTAAATCTTTTTTCCATTCTTGTAATTTCATTCTAAAGAAAACCTTGTGTTTTTCGCACATGTATTTTTCTGTTTCTTTTGGAATATATGTTTTGGAAATTTTAACAGGTCCTTTGTTAATTTCTTTAGGTTTGCTAACAGTCTTAGGTTTTGCTTTAGTTGCAGTTTTAGATTTAGTTTTAGCAACTTTTTTTTTAACTTTACTAGTTTTAGGCATTTTTCAATTTGAATTCGAGGGAGTATATTCAGCAAATTAGGGGTGTCAAGCAACCTTAATTATTGTAAATATTTACTTATGAATGTCTTAAATAGAAATATTAATAATATATTTTTTATTTTTGCATTATCGCATCTAATAATTTGGACACTGATTCCCTCATTAACAAATAAAAATTTACCATTAGACACAATTGAGGCTTTAGCATGGGGAAGTAATTTAGATTGGGGTTTTAATAAACATCCACCCATGAGCGCTTTTTTTCCTGAAGTATTTTTTCAAATCTTTGGATCTCAAGATTGGGTCTATTATTTATTAAGTCAAATATTTGTGATAATTGCTTTTTATTACATATTTAAATTTGCTTCTGAAATTTTTAGAGATTTAAAATTAAGTTTAATTTCTGTTTTATTATTAGTTTCTATCTATTTCTATAATTTTACCACTCCTGAATTTAACGTAAATGTTTGCCAGCTACCATTTTGGTCATTAGTTGTTTATTATTCATGGAAAATTTATTCGTCACAGGAAATAAAATTTTCAGATTGTTTTTTAGTTGGCTTATTCGGTGCAGTTGGTTTTTTATCTAAATACTTATTTATCTACCTTTTGGTATCAATAGATTTATTTTTCATTTACTTGATCTTTTTTAAAAAAACAAAAAAATTTGATTTTAAATATTTGATAACAATTGAGGTTTTTTTAGTTCTATTAGTTCCTCATTTAATTTGGCTCTTTAACAATAATTTTATAACTATAACTTATGGATTAAACCGAACAGGATTAGAAAGTTCTGAAATTTTAGATCACATTAGAAATCCAGTATTATTTTTATTAAAACAAGTTGGGATATTGGTTCCCTTCTTTTTTTTGATTTGGTTACTCGCTAAAAAGATTAAATTTAAGCTAAATGTAAAAGATAAAAAATTAATGTTTTTACTATTCATTAATATTATGCCTATTATCTTAATGTTTCTGACATCATTGATTACTGGTTCAAAAATTAGAACGATGTGGATGACACCTTTTTATTTATTTTTTGGAGTGCTGTTTTTATATCTTTTAAAATCACAAATTAATTTAAAAAAAATAAATTCATTTCTTTATGGATTTCTATTTTTATTTTTTCTTTCTCCCGTTCTCTATTCTTATGTCTCAGTATCACAAACTGATAAACGAACTGATTATCCTGGAAAAGATATAGCGATGAAAATTCAATATGTGTGGGATCAAGATTTTGATAAAGAAATTGAATTTGTAACTGGTGATGAGTGGAAAGCTGGGAACCTTTCATATCACTTAGAATCTAGACCAAAGTGGGAGGGATTTAATAATAAAGAGATACTCAATAACTCATCACAATTTATTTGTGTAGGTGATGTTTGTTTGGGAAGATATTAATTTTTGAATGAAAATTAAAATTTTAGTACCTATTTATAACGACTGGCAATCAGCTTATAAATTACTGGATGAAATTGATCATAATATTTCAGACTTAGATCATGAAATCTCTGTGATTATTGTCAATGATGCTTCAACACATGATCGTCAAGAGGAGCAAAAGAATTTTGCCAATATCCACTCAATTAAAATTCTAAATATGAAAATAAATCAAGGTCATGCCAGATGTATTGCAACTGGGTTGAAATATATCTTTGAAAAAGAGGACTTTAATTATGTAATACCAATGGATGGAGATGGAGAAGATAGGCCAGAGGAAATAAAAGAATTTATCAATCAAATTAAAAATTCAAATAATAATCCAATTGTCGGTGAAAGAATAAAAAGATCAGAAAAATTAATTTTTAAAATTTGTTATCAGCTACATAAATTAATTACATTAACTTTTACGGGTGAATCAATTAAATTTGGAAACTATACATGCCTCTCAAAAAGTACAGTTGAAAAAATGGTTAAAGAAAAAGCTACTTGGAATAGTTTCTCTGGAGCATTAAAAAAAGTTGAAAAGAATTTATTACCTATTCCATCTTCTAGAGGCAGAAGATATTTTGGTCCATCGAAGATGAGTTTTTTTAATTTGATAAAACATTCGCTTTCAATAATGAGTGTCTTTAGAAAAATATTTTTAATTCGTTCAGCTTTATTTATTATTTTGTATATTTTACTTATCAAAAATAATGCTTCAGTGGTAACAGCATTGCCATTGGTATTTTTATTGATAGCTGTTTACTCAATTTCTAATTTATCATTAAGAGAAAATTTAGATGAATTTAAAGACTCTTTAACTCAAATAGAGGATATTGTTCAGATTAAATGAAAAAAAAAGATCTTTATTATGAGAGAATACCGACAAAACTTTTTAGAGAAGATGTAAGATATCTGGGCAATGTTCTAGGTAAAGTCATTAAAATACAAGAAGGTCAAAAATTTTTTGATTTAGTAGAAAAAATTAGAAAATTATCAAAATCTAATAAATCAGGTCAAAATCAAAAAAAATCTAACAAGAAAGTCATAAATGCTATTAAAAATCTTAGTCCAATAAATACATTTAAACTAACTAGAGCATTTTCACATTTTATGAATTTTATTAATTTAGCTGAGTTAGTAGACACTTCGAGAAGTTTAAATGAATATGAAAATAAAAAACAAAAGATACATAAAACAAATATTTTTATAGAAGAAATTTTTGAAAACTTATTCAAAAAAAAAAATATCTCAAATAACAAAATATACAATTTAGCAAAAAATTTAGATATTGGTATAGTCTTAACAGCTCATCCCACAGAAGTAAAAAGAAGAACCTTGATACAGAAATATCATAGCATTATTGAGATTCTTGAGGAGAGAGAGTTATTTAAAAATAATTCTTTGCAATTAAAAAATCTTGATAAAAAACTTTATAATGAATTGACAATTATTTGGAACACTGATGATTTAAAAAGATTTAAACCTTCACCTTATGATGAAGCGCGATGGGGACTTGCGATAATTGAAGATAGTTTGTGGGATACTATTCCAAAAGTTTATAGAAAGTTAAACTCAATATTTATAAAAAATATGGGTAAGCGTTTACCAAAAAATTTTAACCCAATTGTGTTTGGGTCATGGATGGGAGGTGATCGTGATGGAAACCCTAATGTTACTGCAAAAGTTACTAGAGAAGTAATTTTATTATCTAGATGGGAAGCGGCAAAATTATACGAAAAGGCTCTTACCAAAATAATCAGATCCTATTCTATGAAAAAGTGTTCGAAAAAAATTTCAAAAAAAGTTGGTAAATCTTTTGAACCTTATAGAGTTTTTTTGAGACCCTTAAGAGACAAAATGAGGATTACTCATCGATTAATAGAACAACATTTGGTTCATAAAAAGCCATTAGACCAAAATCAATTATTAAGCTCTAGAGAAGAAATATTAAAACCACTTAGAGTTGTTAGAGAATCATTAGAGCAAAATCAAAATGAAAATATAGCTAGCGGAGATTTATTAGATTTAATGAGAAGAGCAAAATGTTTTGGAATTAACCTTGCAAGATTAGACATTAGACAAGAGTCTTCAAGACATAGCCAATTGATATCTGAATTTGTTAGGGGAAAGTTTAATAAAGACTATGCAAAATTTAGCGAAAAACAAAAATTAGATTTTTTGAAATTACAAATTAAATCTAAGACAAATAGAATGAAGAATTTTCAATTTAGAAATAGAGAAAATAACGAAGTCTGGTCAACTTTTAAAGCTTTGTCACAAGAGCCATCAGAATGTTTAGGTGCTTATGTAATTTCCATGACAACATCAGCTTCAGATATTTTATCCATCTCATTTTTACAAAAAGAAGCCAATATAAAAAATAAGCTAAGAGTAGTCCCATTGTTTGAGACATTAGATGATCTTATTAATGCAAAACCTATAATGGAATCTTTATTTTCACAGAGTTGGTATAGAAAATTGATAAATTTTGAACAAGAAGTTATGATTGGATATTCAGACTCAAGTAAAGATGCTGGAAAAATTTGTGCTAGTTGGCATCAGTATAAAGCTCAGGAAGAAATTATAAAATTAGCGAAAAAATATAAAATTAAAATAACTTTTTTTCATGGTAGAGGTGGATCTGCTGGAAGAGGTGGAGGGCCAATACAAGCCACATTAAGATCTCAACCTCCAAATTCAGTAAATGGCAAAATTAGAATTACTGATCAAGGAGAGGTAATTCAACAAAAGTATGGTTATGAACCTTTAGCTAATTATAACTTATGCAGTTATATTGGTGCAGTCACTGAAGCAACATTAAATCCTCCACCTATTCCAAAAAATAATTGGAGAAATATAATTGAAAAAATGTCTGATATTTCAAAAAATTCTTATCGAAAAAATATTAATCAAAATTCAGATTTTATAAAGTATTTTAAAACTGTTACGCCCCATAAGGCACTTGGTAAACTATCAATTGGTTCAAGACCTTCAAAAAGAAAAAATATTGATAATATCAAGAGTCTAAGAGCAATCCCTTGGGTGTTTGCATGGACACAAATTAGACTAATGCTACCTGCTTGGTTAGGGAGCGCAGAGGCTTTAAGATATTCTTACATTAAGAAATTTAGAAAAACTCTATACGACATGGAAAAAAATTGGCCTTTTTTTAACTCAATGCTTGATATGCTCGATATGGTGATTTCAAAAGCTGATCCCAAGATATCAATAATTTACGAAGAATTTCTTGCTGATAAAAAGCTTCAAAGGGTGGGAAAAAAATTAAGATTTCAATTTGAAACAATTCAAAGATTAAATAAAAAAATAACACCTAAAGAAATTCTCAAAGTAAGAAAAGAATTTAGATCCTCAGTTTTAGTAAGAAATATTTATTCAGAGGTTTTAAATATTATACAGCCAATAGTAATCTACAAACTTAAAAAAAATAAAAATAAAAAAGATGCAGAATATTTAAATGACGCTTTATTGACTTCTATAGCTGGAATTTCTGCAGCAATGAAAAATACTGGATAATATAAAAAGATGAGAAAAATTTTATTAATATTATTTTTTTTTGTAGTTATTTTTGGGGGTCTTAATTTATCAAAAGAAGTAAATGCAAAAGAAATTACAAACCTTCAATGGAAAAAAAGTGTAGCTACAGGTAAGAAGCTATCTAAATTTAGAGAAACTGTTACCTCTCCAGCTTTAGGGGAAAAAGCCTGGAAGATAACATTATTGCCTAAAGATTGCGGTAGAGACAAAGAGGGTGACTATTCTGATTGTACAAATAATGGCAAAGATGCTGTAGTTGGACATGGAGGAGGAGATCGAGCAAGAAGCGAGTATTCTGCAAAACCAAGATATACTGGAGAGAAATGGATTTCGGTAAGTATTTTTATTCCAAAAGATTTTAAAACAGTCGAACCTGTTAGTACATCTCTTTTTCAAATATACGAATGGGGAAATACCAATCAACAAAGACATCCTAGGATGATGCTAAGAGTTAAAAGAGGTAATTTAGAGCCCAGATATTTTGCTGTGAATGGAATGGACTCTCAAGGATTGATTTATAAGCATTTAAAAATTGATGACATGAGAGACAAGTGGACGACCATAATATTTCATACCAAAATGTCTAAAGATCCAGATAAAGGATTTATTAAGATGTATGTGGATGATGTACTCTATAATGATTACAAAGGCAGGACAGGTTATGGTGGCAAATTTTTTAATAAATTTGGAATTTATCATAGTTGGATTAGTAGATGGAACGATGAAGTACATGGAGAATACCCCACACAAGTTGTCTATTACGACAATCTTTTTAGAACAAGCAGTAAAGAAAAACTTTTAAAATTAATTAAAAATTAATTATTTTTATATCAAATTATATTCAAGTAGCACCATTGTTCTCCAACCATTTTTCTCTTTGAGAACTTTTTTAGATATTATCTTATAACCAGAAATTGTTGCTTCTTCTAATATGTTTTCAGCAGTCATTTCATAAGATTTATCTATGCCTTTTTTATTATCTTTATAAATGATTTTTTCATTTTTAATAAGACTATGTTGAGCGATATCAGCAATCTTTAATTTACTATCCATAATTGCTTTTTGTTCACTAATCGTTAAATCTTTTGACCATCCCTGGCCACACATACGAATAATTTTATCAGTCGATTTATTCTTTTCACACCAAACATTAGTGAATTTCATTAAATCATTTGGCGAACTAATTACCTTTTTGTTTTTGACATAACTATTTGAACAATTAGTTAATAGAAAACTCATAATTAATATTAATGTTATTCTCATTTTATCCTCCTATATACTTTCCATCATTGTCATTACTACTAAGATTAAGCTATTCTCAAACTTAGGATCTGTTAAAAATCTTATAAAAAAACTTTCTTTTTCCTTACATGTGTAATGTTCTTTTTTATTGACCAAGACATCATTCACAACATCAGCTTCAGCATAATATTTGCATTCTGCAGCAACTGGTTGGGTCATTAAAAATATTACAATCAATAACCTTTTTACCATGTGAGTTCCTTTTTTTTCTGACTTAGTTCAAATTGGATTTGATTTAAAATTGCATCCATTAAGATAAAAAATGCTTGATGAACCTCTTGTTCAAAAATTTGTTTCTGACAAGTTGAGTTACATTCAGTTAACATATGAACTATTGTTTGTTGATAATATTCATTAGATTTACCAAAAGCATGGCTTGTAAATGCTAAGAAAAATAAAAAAACTGTAATTTTAATAAACTTCAAATTCACCTACCTCTTTAGTTACTTCAATCAATTTCTTTCTTATTTTTGAGCAATAATCGTTAAATTCCTTATCTGACATATCTTTTAATTCTTGCTCAGAAGGCTTTTCTATAAAATCATTTTTTTGGATAGTCACAAACAATATGTAAGCATATTTGTGTTTTTTTTTAGTGAAATTTAATTACAAAAATTTCACTTTTATGAAATGCTGGGAATTTGAAGCTCAGAATAGAAATCATCATATTTTTTTCTACAAAAGAAAACCTCTTTTAAAAAATCTTCATTTATTTCATTTAAAATATTATGATAAATTTCATTTAATTTTTTTCCGTAAGCTGATTTTTTTGATGGAAGTATTAGTTCATCAGGCTCTCCACCTTTCCCAGAATTTGTATCATTAATGTACAATTCTAAAGCTTTAATTATTTGATGCTTTGCACTTTCAGGAAACGTAGCATCGGGATGATTATGCAAATTTTTATAAGGTCTCTTACTTTTCCAATTAAAATCTTTAATAAATCTCTCTAATCCTTCATCAATAAAGGCTTTTGGGTAATACTCAGTAGCATGCATACCTGGTGATAAAATTAATGGAATTTCCCCAAAATCTTTATCGTTTATTTGTTGTCCATTAAATGGATTGCGATAAATTTTTTTTACAGCATTTCTCCATCTCTCCTCTTTCCAAAAAGTTTTTCCAGTAAAATGATACATCAAACCATTAAAAATAAATTTTGATAAGTCTTTAGTTAACTGAAAATAAAAGGGAATTCTTATTCTTCTATATTCTAACCTGTATATTTCCTGCATCTTAATCTTGTCAGAGTGCATATGTTGAGCACTATTGAAATGTTTTTCTCCATCATATTCAAAAATTATACCTTTAATTTCCTTTTCTTTTTTTGTCTCACTATCAAATGCGGTAGCATCTTTTAAATTAATCAAAAAGTCAGGCGATATACTCCAATATTTAGAGTTTTTTAATTTTTTTCTTATAATTATTTTCTCATCTGGAAAAAATTCTTTTAATGCTTTTTCAAATGCTTTTTCACTTAGTTCATGTGTTTTTCCAGTGTTCCACCAAACTTTATTAATTTCATTGACATATAATCTATTAGGATATTTGGCTTTGGTGAGATTGAAATTAGGAAATTTTTTTTTAATTTTTTTTATTTTTTTATTAAATTCTATTTTTTTCATGATAATGACTCAATTATGCAGACCAAACTATTTTATTGTTTTCATCTACAATTTTAATTTCGTCACGTTCTGTATTAGTACAATGACTTTTGGCTTCATAATTCATTACAATATCATCGTTGTAATCTTCGTCTCCTAAAATAGTCCATAACTCAACTAGATCTTTTGCTTCGTATTCTAAAGTATCTTCTGCAACTTTGTTTTCACTTTCGTCCTCATAAAAAGAACTATATTTGAATGTAACCATGTATTTCATTATTTTATAGATATCTTAAGTTTTGCAATTTTTTCTTCAAGTTCAATTATTGATTTATTTATAAGATCCTTCTCTTTTTTACTTAAATCTTTACCAAGAGCACTATCAGGGTTCATTGCTTCTTGCACTACATCCATTAGATCCCCAACCCTACCACCAACTTTTAATAATGTATTCTCTAGATTCTCGAACGAATTGACTTTTTTAAATTCTTCATCTAACATAATTTGAAAATTATCCATTAAAGGTGTACCTAAAGAATTTCTCTGCATTATTATATCGAGTTTTATTGCATCGCCTAAATGCAAGTTGTGATCTTTATCATCTGGATCACTACATTTCCTGAAATGTGAAATAGACTTATTAGTAAGATTTTTTACTTCATCCTCATTAAGTTTACTGATCATATTTGATAAAACATTTTCAATACTCAATGGATTTCGTATTTTGGTCATTTATTAAAAAATAATTTAACTATCTTCTTGAAGTTCAGCTTGTCGATTTTCATGTTCTTCAAAACAATATTGTAGGATTTCCTCTTTATATTTGAAACCGATTACAACCTCTACAAGTTTAGATGAAAAGTCCAAAGCTTTTTTAAAATCAGGGTATTTATCTAAATCAATCTCCATGCTGGCTACGTAACATAATAAAAATGTATCTGCTTCATCCCCAGGCACTGCCTCAAAATTAATAATCTTAACATCTTCAAAATCTTTTTTGTCGTGATGTAAATATTTATAATCCTCACCATCAAAATCACATCTGATATAATCTATAAAAGGCTCAGTTTCAGTAATTTTAAGTTTTTCATTAGTCCAGAGTATTGTATTGGCTTGTGAGGCGTGGTTATAATCTACGAAATATCTAGCCATTAATGTTTAATTTTAATTGATTTATTAAATATAACAATTTAAATTTTTATTAAAAAAAATGAGTACTAAAGATCTAATAGCTTCAAATAAAGATCCTAATACAAAAAAAATTTTTAAATTAGCAGAAGAAACGATTAGAAAAATAACGCAACTTCATTTGAATAATCCAAAAATAAAAGTGGAATTAGATTATTGGGATTGGGATGGAGGAATATTAGGTGAGCAAGACTCTGGAGATCCAGATGGATATTTGTATTGTAGGGTAGATGACAAGACAATATCAAATAAAGAAAGAGATGATATTATTAACAAAAAAGGTGAGGCTTGGACTGATAGATTAGCCGAGGTTTTTCAAGATGAAAATAACAAAAAAAAGGTAACAAAAGAATTCCAAAAATATATTGATTGTGAAGGTGACTATTCAGGAGCGGGTTACGCAATTATTCTAAATGGCAAACTAGCTTATTAAATTTTTCTATGAATTACAGATCCCTTGTTTGGTATTCATCTCTTGCTATAGGTGAAGAAAAAAATAATTTTGTTGCGAGCTTTTTAAAAAAAAGTTGCGAATTACTAAATGAAGAGATTAACGAAGAAATAAAAAGAAAAAAATTACCATTTAATTTTGGTATAGACTTTATTCATATTCAAAGAGGCGAAGATGGCCTTAATCAATTATCAAACAAATTTAATGAAATAAATGATCCTTTCTTTACCAATGGGCATTCAATAAATAAATATAATCCCTCAATAATCGACAAAATAAAAGATAAGAGTTTTTTTTATTTTCCACAAAACATAACTACAACAGGATTAAAAGATTTGGATCCTAATATTACAAAGAGAATATTCAAAGTCTCAAGAGCTGATCAACCAGCTAAATTAAAATTTATCGATAATGAAATTCAAAATCATTCCTCAAGTAAAATTTATTTTTTTCATCAAGAATTAAGATTGGCTGAAAAGATGCTTGAAAAGCATAGTAATGATAAGAATTTTAATAGTTTTTCTTTTAAGGATTTTGATGAAACAAAAGCTGATGAAAAGGTAAAAACTATTCTAAAAGATTTAAAACCAGATGATTTGATAGTTTTAGATCTTAATTTAAGCAGATTTAAATACGTATTTAATTATTTGCTAAACAACAATCTTAAAAATAAAGTTATCAGTACATTTGGTTCGATTGAGAATAGATTTGAAAAAATAACATTTAACTTAATTCAATTAGTAGGTAATCATGGGATTCCATCTGTTTCAATTGAAGATCTTATGTCAAAAATTTATGGTGAAAATGTTTCACCCACCGATAAAGCGTTATTACTTGATAGTACATTTAGACTTGAAATTCCTATAATTGCATTTCAGGCTTTAAAAAAATGTTATTCCATTAATTCTGAGGAAATTGATGACGATAAAATTTTAGAGACTATTTTATCTTTTAATAATGAAAGTGATGTGTTTGTTGGAAAAAGAATCCAATATGGATTTAATCAAAACAATGAAAATATTTTAAAAGAAAATTATGCCTATTCATTTCCAAACTCACTGCAAAATGAGAAATATAAAATACCAAAAATTCTTTATCCAACCCAGTATTGTACTGTAAATGGTGAAATTAAAAAATTCAGCACTGTTTATAATTATGTTGATGTACTGCGAGTAACAAATATAAATATTCAAGAAAAAACTTGGACTGCTGAGTTTTATCTTGATTTAGTCTCGCAATCAGACAATCCCTTAGATCAAATTATATTTAATAACTTGTCATCCACCAATGATAAGTTTTCATCCAAAGAAATTTGGCGAAGAAAAGATGATTTAGATTATAATACCGTTAGATACTATATAGTTGCTAATTTTGATTTCTTAGCGATTGCTGACAATTATCCATTTGATTGGCAAAGTTTATATATTTCAATGACTTTAAAAGATAACTCAGAGCATATCTTGCAACCTATTCCTTTAGAGTTGGTGGATGATGAGTTTGAAATCAACGAATGGAATATCGAAAATGCTTTCTCTGGAATAAAATATAAAAAGAATTTTTTATATAAAGATACTGACCTAAAAAAAACAGTTACAGTAAATAGCGAGAATAGATTAGGCTGGATTGTAAAAAGAAAGAATACTGCTACTTTATTCAAAATTGGAATTCCAATGTTTTTCCTAATTTTTCTTGTGTATTATTCAGTATTTTTAAGTTTTGATCAATCAGGTGAAAGTATTGGAATTTTAACAACTACTTTTTTATCCGCGATTGCACTTTACTTTTCTGTTGAAAAACCTGAACCAAAAAAACTTACAATTATAGATATTATATTTATTTGGTTTTATATAGTTAATGGATTTACCATCACCGCATTTAGTTTATCTTCATTAATTACAGAAAAAATTCATTATTATACAAGTGGTGCACTTAAATTTTTGATCCCTTTATCACTTGTTTCAATTGCAGTTTATTTGTCAAAAAGAGTTAAAAATAATAGAAAAGATATTATTTTGGATAGAGATTTATAAGTATGAATATTTCAAGAATAACTTATTTTAATATTGGTAATTCAGCTGATGAAGGCCAAGATTTTTTTGATGTTCTTAAAGCAGGTTTTGCAATTTTTTATGGTGAAGAAGAAATTGCTTTAGTAAAATTCCAAAGTTTAAATAAAAGTTATAAATTAGAGATTAAACCAGAAGAATATGAATGGTGGGAAGATGCTGCAAAACATATAATGGAGGTGAATAAATTAGATACCAGTATAAATTTTTTAGCTGGCTTAATTAAATCTACAGACCAAGAAGATAATGATGGCATGATTGATTTTAACAATGAGGATATACAATTAACTTTTGATTATGACAATGTAAATAGTGAATTATTTGATGTCGGTCTATTTTGCATGAAGCAAGAAGCGAAAGTAAGAAACTTTCCAAATCAAGATAGACTTATTTTGGAAAATGATAAAATAATTTTAGGCAAAGATAAAATAAATATTTTAGACTTATTTGGGTCTATAGATGAATACGATTCTTTAATGGCTTATGTGAATTAATAGATATTAATTTTTTTCTTTTAAATACCCCATCACCTCATTAATGAAACTTGATACTTCTAATTTTGTTCCATTTATAAAGTGACCATCATCAAACATACAAGCTAAAAAGAATTCACTACCGTCGCTGGCATCTACTGCTAATAAATCATAATTTTCAGTTGATGTGTTTGTTACTATAGCATCCATTTGAAAATCTTTTATATCAAATTTTAAATTTTTATTATCACCTTTAATTTGCAAATTGTGAGAAGAATTATTGTAATAATAATAATATACAATTTTTATTTTTTTTTCTGAGGGCTCATCAATTAGATTACCTAAATTATTAATTGAGATGGATAAACCTTTATCGCTTTCATCATAGCTTTCTATTGAGTAATATTTTTCATTTAGATTTTGTTTATTATCATAGTCAATACTTCCCAAAATCATATGGGCGGTTGATGAACTTTCACCACCTTCAATTACTTCATTTATAATATTTTGTAATTTGTCATTTGCAGAAACATCTGACTCCTTAAATTCCATATCGAAGAAAGTTAATTCTCTTGAAATCAAAGTAATTTCACTCATTTATATTATTATTTGTATTTTAAGAATTTTATTTTTTCAAGATTAGAATATAATGATAATTTTATAAGATATAAAAAGTGGATAAAGAATTAATAAAAAAAGGTTTTAGAACAAGAAAAAACTCATTCTATCAAAAAGGATCTAATGAGCCTTTCACTATAAGTAGATCAAAGTTCAGTAATTTTATTGATTGTAAAAGATGTTTTTATTTAGATCGAGTAAAAGGTTTAAAAGAACCCAGCATGCCTGGTTGGGCACTAAATACTGCTGTAGATGAATTATTAAAAAAAGAGTTTGATTATCATAGAAAAAAAAAATCTGCCCATCCTATTATGAAAGAATATAAATTGAATTTTATACCTTTTGATCACAAAGATATTGATAAGTGGAGACAATCATTATCAAGTGGTATTTCATATTTAGATAAAGATACTAATTTAATTATTAAAGGTGGTATAGATGATGTTTGGTTTGACCTTGATAGTAAGAAGTTAGTGGTTGTCGATTACAAGGCTCAATCAAATAGTAATCCTGTTGAACCAGTTTCTTATTTAGAAAATCAATATCATCAAGGTTATAAAAGACAAATGGATATATATGTTCACATTTTGAGAAATATGAAATTTGATGTATCTGATAGATCTTACTTCCTTGTTTGTAATGGAGAAAAAACACCAGAAAAATTTGATAAGAAAATTGAATTTACTACCACCTTGATTCCATATGATACTGATACCTCTTGGGTTTCCTCTAAAATTGTAGAAATGAAAAAAACATTGGAAAGCTCAAAAATACCTGAATATAATATTAATTGTGAAAGCTGCATTTATTTAGCAAGCTCTAAAACAATATGACTTACAAAGAATTAATTGAAGAGTGTAAAAAGAGAGGTTTTACGCTTGTAGATGATAATGGAAAGTTTTCTGTTTTAGATAAAAAAGGTAAAGAGTTTCCACTAAATTCTGAAGACATGAAAAAGTACAAATCTGGCAAAGAAGAAGTGCCACCTTATTTTTTAGAATTTTTGGATGTGTTGTAAAGTTTTAACCAACTCTTATTTTTGGTAGAGAATAAAAATCAGCCGTATCTATTTTAGAAGAATATTCTCTCCTCATATTCCATTTTTTGTGAACACCAGCGCTTGCAAGACTTAAAGTGGATCTGCCATATCTATAATTAGTATTATCAATTGATCGCATTAAACTTTTTATTTTTTCATCTTTTTCAGATGAAAATAGATTTTTTCTACCATCGTCATTACGCAGTCCTGTCAGCATTACACCTGCTTTTTGATAACGATAACCATTTTTGAATATGTTTTCCAGTATTGCAACTGCGGTTTTAACAGTTTCAATACTATTGTTTGTTGCAATAGGAAAATCAATTGTTTTAGCATTTGAATAATAACCATAGTCTCTTTGAAAAGGACTGGTTCGAACAAAAACTGTAATTGCTTTTGCAACCAAAGACTCTGATCTAATTTTTTCAGATGCATTTAAACAATAGTTAGCAACTGCTTCTTTTAATTCTTGAAATTTTTCAATTCTTTTACCAAATGATCTTGAAACTACACAGCTCTTTCTTTTGGTTTGCGTAGTTTCTAAATTGATACAAGGTATTCCTCTAAGTTCCATTGCAGTTCTAGAGCTTAAAACGTTAGAACATTTTTTGATCCAGGTATTGGATTTATTCTTAAGTTGCTTAGCATTATAAATACCATTTTTTTGATAGAATTTTGTCAGTTGTCTGCCAACACCCCATACATCATTGATTTCAACTTTTTCTAAAATGGGGTCTAAATTTTCTATTCCAATTAAACTCGTTACCCCTGATTGTTTTTTCTTGGCAATATGATTTGCAACTTTGCTTAAAGTTTTAGTTTTAGCAATACCGATACTGGTTGGAATACCAGTCCATTGTAAAACTGTTTCTCTAATTTCTCTACCAACTTTTTCAACTTCAGAGTCTGGAAAATTGGATAAATCTATAAATGCTTCATCGATAGAATACACTTCTATTTCAGTATTAAATCTTTTAAGTGTTCTCATTACTCTTCTAGACAAATCGCCATATAAAGAATAATTTGACGAAAAAACCTCAACTTTATTTTTAACAATAATATCTTTTGCTTTAAAATAAGGTTCACCCATTTTGATCCCCAAAGCTTTTGCTTCATTGGATCTAGAAATAATACAACCATCATTATTTGATAGTACAACTACAGGTTTTTTTCTTATTCTTGGATTGAATAATCTTTCACATGAAACATAGAAAGAATTACAATCAACTAAGCCTATTTTTTTAGTACGTTGAATGGATGACATAAGTCACAACTCCCCAAATAAAGACGTCTTCTTCTTCATTTATCAAAATTCTATTAGAAAAATCTTTAGAGCCCGAGGATAGAAATTTTTTATCTCTTTCTTGAACTAAAGTTTTAACTACAAGCTCGTCATGAACATTGGCAATAACAGTTGAAAAGTTTTTTGGTTTTAAACTTTTGTCGACAACTAATAAATCCCCATCATTAATCCCAACATCGACCATAGATTTTCCCTGCACTCGGATGATGAAAGTGGCAGGAACATTTTTGATTAAATGCATGTTCAGATCGATATCTTCTTCGATATAATCAGTGGCAGGCGATGGAAAACCAGCGCCAGCTTTATGCAGATAATAAGGAATAGTGAGCTTCATGTTCTTGTTTTGTTCTTATTTGTAGCGCAGTTATACAATGCAGTCAATAGGTTGTATTTTGAGTCCGTAATTGAATCAAAACTGAATCAAAACGTGAACATTGAAACTATATTTTGTATGCTTGTGGATAACTTCAACCAGAGATAGTTTAATTAGATAACAAATGAAAAGAATTTTAGTAATTTTAATTTCAATATTAACTTTAAGTTCTCAAGCTATGGCATACGAAGAAGCAAATTATGAAATAGTAAAAGAAAATAAAGAATATGAAATCAGAAAATACACTGATCGTTTAGTCATTGAAACAAATTCCACACAAGGCAATGGTTTCAGAAAACTATTCAATTATATTTCAGGAAATAATGAAGAAAAAAAAGAAATTAAGATGACAGTTCCTGTTACTCAAGAAATTAAAAATGGAAATATGACAATGCAATTTTATCTACCTTCAAAATTTAACAAAGATAATGCGCCAAAGCCATCCAATCCAGAAATAAAGGTTTTGACAATAGAAGGTGGTTACTATGCTGTTATTAAATATTCTGGACGATCTTCAGATCAAAACTTTTTAAAGAATAAAGACATTTTAGAAAAACGGCTTAAACAAGATAATATTACTATTTTAAGTCCTCCAATAAGAGCATCATATAATTCGCCATTTACTTTACCAATGTTAAAAAGAAATGAAGTAATGTATAGGATAGATTTATAAATGAAAAAAATTTTGATATTTTTATTTTTAAGTTTTTTTTTGCAAAGTTGTGCAAACGAATCTGGGGCAAGAATGGGATTATTCACAGCAAAAGCTCCAGTTGCAGTCACAATTAAAGGAGACATTTTTGTCGGCTGGACCGTTGGAGATATAACAGGAACTGGAACAATAGATATACAATCCGCAATAGATCCAGAGAATACTTGTGTAGGAGAATGGAGATATACATCAAGCTGGTCCCTTGTTGGGAAAGGAACTGTTTCCTGCAAAGATGGAAGTCAAGGACAATTTAATTTTAAGGGTTTAACTAATCTTAAGGGATATGGTTATGGCAATAGCAACAGAGGCCCTGTCACTTTTACATATGGAATGACAGCTAAAGAGGCTGCAAAATATTTACAAAAGCCATTTCCTGAATTAGACAAGATAATTGAAGAAAATAAAAAAAGAGATGAAGAAGAAAAAGAAAAATCGGTATAGAATTAAGTGAAAAAACTTGTTTGTCATTGTGGTGCTGTAGAGGCAGAAATAAATTTAGAGGGAGATCTAGCTAAAGTAATAAAATGTAATTGTTCTATTTGTAAAAGAAAAGGAGCAATCATGTCGATGGTAAAAAATGAAGATTTCAAAATTACTAAAGGTGAGGATAAATTAAAACTTTATCAATTTCATTCGAAAGTAGCTAAACATTACTTTTGTTCTGACTGTGGGATTTACACACACCATAATCCAAGGATCAATCCGGCAATGACAGGATTTAATGTCGGTTGTATTGATGAAATAAATACTTTCGATATGAAAGAAGTTCCAGTAAACGATGGTCAAAATCATCCATTGGATAAAAAATAATTTTCATGCAACAATTCAACTTATGCTTTGATAAGGTAAAAAAAGATTGTTTAAAGTTTATTAAATCTCAAGAAACAAAAATAGATAAATTTAAAAATAAGGAAAGAATGATAAAATCTTTCTTAATTCCATTATGTTTTTGGATTAGTAAAAAAGCTGATAAAAAAAGACCTTATTTTGTGGGTTTAGCAGGAGGCCAAGGTACAGGAAAAACCACAATTAGTTCACTCATTAAGATAATTTTAACAAAGTACTTTAAATTAAAAGTTTTCAGAATTTCTATAGATGATTTTTATAAAACTAGAAAAGAGAGAATAAATTTATCTAATAAAATTCACCCAATGCTTTTAACTAGAGGCGTGCCAGGAACACATGATATTAATATGATGTTGAGTTTTTTTAGAAAGGCAAAAAGTAGAAAATTTAAAAGGCTGAAATTGCCAACATTTAACAAAGCAATAGATGACCGATTTCATAAAAAGAATTGGTATGATTTAAAAGCAAGACCTGATGTAATTATTTTTGAAGGTTGGTGTGTTGGTGCAAAATCAGAAAAAAATAGTACTTTAAAGAAAAATATCAATTCTCTTGAAAAAGCAGAAGATCAAAGACAAATTTGGAGGAAATACGTTAACCAGCAATTGAAATCAAAATACAAAAACTTATATTCCCAACTTAATTGTTTAATTTATTTAAAAGCGAAAAATTTTAGTTTGCTCCAGAGATGGAGATTGAAACAAGAAAGAAAACTTTGGGTGATAAGTAAAGTAAAATCGAATTCAAAAATAATGAGTAGAGGAGATGTCATCAATTTTATGCAAACATATCAAAGAATAACCCAGAATATGTTTAAAGATATGCCTAAATATGCATCTATAATTTTTAATCTAAATACTAACCATCAGATCAAATCTGCAGTATATAAAAGTAAATGAAAAAAATAATTTTAATTTTTTTTGGAACATTCTTTTTATTTTTGGAAGTAAATGCAGAAACCTTTTCTAGTGCTTTATCAAAAGCATATAAAAATAACTCAGAGCTTAACGCGGAAAGAGAAAATATTAATGTTTCTGAACAAGATCTAAATATTGCAAGAGGATCTTATTTACCAACGATTACTCTTGAGGGAACCAAAAGTCAGGAAGAAACCAACAAGCTTACTAATCAAGGTGGGGGAGACGCTTCAATTAGTGATGTCGATCCTTCAACAAGATCAGTCTCAATTACTCAAACTTTAATAGATTTTGGTAGAGGTGCAGATCTTGCAAAAAATAAGATAGGTATTGATCTCGCAAAAGCAAAATTATTAAAAAAAGAACAAGACATCTTATATAAAACTACAGAGGCTTATACAGGGCTTATTTCAGCAAATGAAAAGCTGGAAATTAATAGAGCAAACGTTGAGCTTTTAAGCAGACAAGTTGAAACTGATAGAATTAGACTTAGTAGAGGTCAAATTTCTTTATCAGATGTTTCTCAATCAGAATCTTCTTTAGCAGGCGCTGAAGCACAATTTATTAAAGCACAAAATGATTTATTAACCAGTAAATTAAATTATGAAAATATTATAGGTAGCATTAATAATGTACAATCATTAGATAAAAGTTCAATTATTAATTATGAACTTCCAGGAGATCTTAATTCGGCAATTGAGCTTTCAAAGAAAAATAATCCTGATTTAATAATTGCAAAGTTAGAGTACGAACAATCTATTAAAGATAAATCAATAGCTAAATCTGATTTAGCACCTACTGCGAAATTATCTTTTGAAAGATCATATACTGAAGATTTAAATACAACATATGATGAGAGAGAAAAAGATACTGTTAAAGCAACCGTTTCGTGGCCTTTTTTTTCAGGTGGTAAAAATATTGCTAAATATAAAAAAAATCAAAGTTTAGA
>CACNXP010000004.1 GCA_902624465.1 uncultured Pelagibacteraceae bacterium
GTCAATTAGGTCCTTCAGCAGCAATTACTAAAATTAGAAAATACACATTAGATTTATATAAAGAACTTGAGAAAAAAGTTGATCATTCAGCTGGATTAAGATTGAACGGTGCTCTTTCAATAGCAGAGACAAAAGGTAGATGGCAAGAACTACAAAGACAAGCAACAACAGCACAGCTTTATGATGTTGATGTAAGAATTTTAGATAAAAATCAAATTAAAAAAGATTATCCAATTGTAAATACCGATGATGTTATTGGTGGAATTTTAATGCCAGGTGATGGTGCAGCTGACCCTTCAGGAGTAACTCATATGTTAGCTAAAGCAGCAAGACAAGAGGGTGCGCAAATTATTGAAAAGTCACCGGTTGAGGAAATTTTGACAAAAGATGGAAAAATTTCTGGTGTAAAAGTTAATGGTCAAAGAATTGATTGTGAATATATTGTTTTAGCCTCAGGTATGTGGTCAAGACAAATAGGAAAAAAAGTTGGAGTAAGTATTCCACTCTATCCAGCGGAGCATTTTTATATAATAACCGAGCCAATAGATAATTTATCAAAAACTTTACCAGTAGTGAGAGATTTTGATAATAGAACATATATTAAAGAAGATGCTGGAAAGATACTAGTCGGTATATTTGAAGGACATTCAATACCCGCCTGGGACAAAACAAACAAAGTTCCAGAAGACTTTTCTTTTGGTGAATTTCAAGAAAATTTCGAACACTTTGAGCCCTATTTGGCATCAGCAATTAAAAGATTTCCAGTTTTAGAAACAGCAGGAATTAGAAAATTTTTTTCAGGTCCAGAGTCTTTCACTCCTGACACAAATACATTATTAGGAGAAGTGCCAGAGGTTAAAAATTTTTTTGTATGCTGTGGTTTAAATAGTATTGGAATAGGAAGCGGGGGTGGTGTTGGTAAAGTAACAGCAGAATGGCTGATGACTGGTCATATAAATGAGGATATTTTTTGTTATGATATAAAAAGATTTCAAAAGTTTCATTCGGAACTGGGATTTATAAAAAAAAGAATTACCGAGTCTTTAGGTGACTTATATGGAATGCACTGGCCATTTAAGCAACATAAGACCTCAAGAAATATTAAAACACTTCCTTATCATGATGATTTAAAAAGTTTTGGGGCATGCTTTGGGGTTTCTGGTGGTTATGAAAGACCAATGTGGTTTGCACTTGATGGTGAAATTTCCAACTATGAATATAGTTATAACTATCAAAATTGGTATCCATCTGCAGAGTATGAGACCAGCAATACTGTAAAAAATGTTGGTTTATTTGATCTTACACCTTTCTCAAAATTTGAAATTAAATCAGACAAGGCACATCAAGAATTACAAAGAATTTGTACAGCCAATATTAAAAAAGAAATTGGAAAATGTACTTATACTCATATGCTTAACACTGACGGAGGTATCGAGACCGACCTAACAGTAGTTTGTATTGATGATAATCATTTTAGAATTATTAGTTCAGCAGCAACAAGAGAAAGAGATAAGTTTCATATAAGAAAACATCTTGCGGACGATATTGATTTAATTGATGTAACTGATGATTATTGTGTTTTTGGTTTATTTGGGCCAAAAAGTCGAGAACTAATGAAAACATTAAGCAATAATAACTTTGATAATGAAGAATTTAAATTTGGCACCGCAAAATATATTCAAATCAATGGAATAAATATTTGGGCACAAAGATTATCTTATGTTGGTGAATTAGGTTATGAATTATATGTAAAATTTAACCAGTCAAAAAAAATATATGACTCGCTAATTGAAAAAGGCAAGGATTTTAATATTTCGAATTGTGGTATGCATGCCATGGATATTATGAGAATGGAAAGTGGATTTTTACATTGGGGTCATGATATATCACCTGAAGAAAACCAGTATCAAGCTGGTTTATCTTTTACAATTAGTTATAAAAAAAAAATAGATTTTGTTGGTAAAAAAGCATTAGAGAAAATAAAAAATAATAAAATTAAAAGCAGATTTGTAATGTTTACACTTAAAGAAAGTAAACCAGGAGAGCCATTATTGCTTCACGATGAACCAATTTACATGGAGGATAAAATTATAGGAAGATCAACTTCTGGAAACTATTCATTCAATTTTAAAAAAAATTTATTTTTCGGATATATTAAAAATGATTTTAAAGACGACGAACTCAACTCTAAAAATTTGTTTATTGAAGTTGAGAAAAAAAAATATCCCATATTATTTCAATTAAAGCCCCTAAAACGAACAGATTTTAAAAATTCCTGATTAAGATTGATTTCTTAAAATGTAAATAAAGATAAAACCAGTAATATACATTATTAATGCATAAGCAGCAGTAGGTATTACATACGCAACATCATTAAAAATTTGAGTTGCAACAAATACAGCCAAAGTCCCATTTTGTAGCCCACACTCTAAAGAAATACATTTCTTTTGTGGAGTTGCAGCAACGAAACTTTGAGCTATAAAGTATGCTAAAGTCATCATTGATACATTTAAAATTAAAACAGCTATTCCAGCTTGAGCTAGATATGAGAAAATATTCTCTCTTTCTTCAATCCAAATAGCAGCAAAAACAATTATAAATAAAAATCCAGTTATTTTGTTTACTATATTGATTTTAGAAGAAATAAAATTATCTGCTAATTTTCTTATAATCATACCCATGATAACTGGCAAAGTTACGACTAATGCCATTTTTAATGAAATGCCTGTCATATTAATATTTTTAGAAATAACATCAACCCCCATTAAATTTGCAGAAGTAAAGACGATGAAGGGTACAGAAATTATACTTACTAAACTGCCAACTGCAGTTAAAGAAATTGATAGCGCCACATCTCCATTTGCAAATTTTGTTAAAACATTGGAAGTTACTCCTCCAGGAGCTGCAGCAATAATCATCAAACCTAAAGCTATTTCAATTGGCAACCTTAAAATTAAAACTATGATATATGCAACTATTGGTAAAAGAATTAATTGACAAATAATTCCTATAGAAAAATCTTTTGGAGACGTTATTACTCTTTTGAAGTCTGTTAAGGTTAAACCAAGTCCAAGTCCTAACATTATTAAAGCTAATGCAATTGGTGCAATAGACGTTACTATATCCATAATTTTCCCCCAAAAAAAATATGTTTCTTTGTAACAAAAAAATTAATTTTAGGAAATAGTAATAAGATTGAGTATTTTGCGTAAAAATTTCGCTTTATTTCTAAATATTGCTTTTTGATAGGGTAGAACCATCTTTGTATTAAAACCAGTAAGAACATATTGCTTTTTTTCATTCAATGTAATGTAATTATTTTTCATTAGATATTTACATTTTCTTATAACTGTTGCTCTAGGAATATTTGTCATATCCGATATTGACATGGCACTAACACCAGACTCTGATCCTTTACCTTCAATTAAACCTTTATTAAAATTTGCATAATCCGGAGTTAAAGATTGGACATTTTTACTTTTATAGTTAAAAGCTTGATTCATAGCAATAGTCCCCCAGACATGAAAAGTAGCAACGTCCTCGAACATATCATGATAACCAATTACTATTGGGATCTGCATTCGATAAAACCATCTCCAGCAAATACTAAAGTTTTTTTTAATTGTATTTTCAATTGATTTAATATCTAGTTTTTTTGAATAAATTTTTTCGCTATTAAAAACTCCTGATACTAAATGTATATATTTTGCAGATGATTTAACTTGCCTCTCAGGCTTGATTTGAGGAAAAATTGAACGATCAATTATAATTTGTTTTTTTTGTCTTTTTAAAACACCTAAATCTTCAAGCTCTAAAACTTTTCGTCTTACAGTTTCTTTTGGCAATTGAAGTTTTTCACAAAGCTCAGTTATGCTAAATTTATCTATTTGAAGATTTGATTTAGAATAAAATTGATCAAAGGTATATTGGATATTCATTTGATCATAAAACTGCAAAGTCTTTTCAACTAAAGAAATAATAATTAAGTATTTATAATGATCTTTAAACGCTGCATAGGTATTGTTTATCCAATTCCATTGATGGACAATCCAATCTCTACCAAGCTGTTCATAATTTGCCATCATATGATCGTAAACTTGATTATCGTTAAGAACCTTTGAAAAATCGATTTGACGTAAGCTCATAATTATTAAATGATGATAAGAAACCCAAAATGAACAGGTGTCAACAAAAAATTGACCCAAATTGAACTTTAGAAAAATTGTTCGATGAACATTTTGATGTATTAATTCTAATATGAATAATAAAGGCTTTGCAGAAACACATGCTAACATCGAGACCCCAAATGATGTTTATGTTGCTGAAAAGCCTTTAAAAACATTAAAGAAAAGAGTCGATATCAATATCCTTAAATCAAAATTAGAAGAAACAGAGGCCAAGGAACTCAAAAAAAATATTTTCATTTTATCGTTGCTGGTAATTAGTTTGGGGTCCTTTGGAATTTATCTTTCTTTCTAACAAATTTGCAATAATCAATTATACGTGATTTAATAAAGTAATGAAAAATTCAGGTATTAATGTTAAAGAAAAGCTTATAGCTAGATATCTTGAAAAAGATCCACCATCAACTCAATCAAAAAGTAGCAACATAAACGTTCTTCTAAATAGAATTGCAGTTAATAAAAAAAATGAAAACAGAAAAAAATTGTATTTTTCAGCAGCTGCTTCAACAGGGTTGATTTTATTTGGTCTAATCATTTTCTAAGAAAATATTAGTTAATTTTCTCTAAATTTATAACTTTTACTTAATTAATAAATATTGAATCAAATTATTAAACTATTATAAATCTCATCAAAAGGCGGGGTAGCTCAGTTGGTTAGAGCGCGGGACTCATAAGCCCGAGGTCAGTGGTTCGATCCCACTTCCCGCTACCATTTATTTTAGCTATATCGTCGCCTAGATAAAAATTTCTTAAATACGTTGCATATGAAATTTAAATCACTCTTATTCATTCCTTGGTGACAACCAAGTAAAATTCCATTTCTCATAACGTCATCGGCAACTTTATTGCATTCTGGGTGTTTTTTATATTTTTTATTTTTCATTACTGGTTGTCTTAAAATGTTTCCAGTAAAAATAGTTCTTGTTTGTATATTATTTTTTTCAAAAAATATCTGCATATTTTTTCTGTTAAAATAATCATTTTTTTTTAAAACTAGAGGAAAAGCTAACCAGGGAGTTTTCACACCTATATATTGCTCTGGAAGTTCAAATAAATCCTTATAATTAGAAAAAAAATTTCTCAAATATTCAAAATTTTTATTTCTTATTTTTATATTATTTCTAAGTTTTTTTATCTGTTCTATTGCAAAAGCCGCCGACAATTCTGATGGCAAAAAATTATAACCAAGTTCTGAAAAAATATATTTACCATCATATTCAATATTTGAGATTTTTACGTTGAACCTTTTTTTTATGCTCTCAGATTCACCAAAATTTGCAGAAGATCTACCCCAACCTCTAAGTAATTGTGCTTTTTGATATAATTTGAAATCATTAAAACAAACTATTCCTCCAGTCCCAGCTCCATTAATGATATGTGAAGCGTAAAAACTATTTGTTGTAATATCAGAAAATTTTCCTGTATTTTTTTTATTTACTGTGTAACCAATTGTATCTGCAGAGTCTTCAATTATTTTTAAGTTATATTTTTTTGCAATACGATTTATTTTTCTCCAATCAGCAATATTTCCTATTAAATTTGGTATCATAATTGCAACTGTTTTTTTATTAATACATTTTTCTATTTGTTTGCAATCAGCTACAAATTTATTTTTATCCACTCCGATAAAGTGGGGTTTAAGACCAAGTTGATAGATTGGAGCAACAGTTGTAGAAAAAGTTAAATTTGGAGTGATTATCTCCGAATTTTTTTTAAAATTAAATGAGGCCAAAGCTAATAAATTAGCAGATGACCCAGAATTAACCATTAAACCATATTTTTTTCCAAATATTTTACTAACATTTTTTTCTAAAGCTTTAACGTTTGGTCCATCAACTAAAGATAAACTATTATTCTTGAGTACTTTTGTTACCGCATTAATTTCTTTTGTGTTATAGACCGCTTTACCGTAGTATATTTTTTTCATATGTGCTTATATTTTTTTAGAAAATCTTTAAAAGTTATATTTAATTTGTCTTTTTTTGAAATCAAAGGTTTTTTTATTGGTAATTTAAGATTTAAATTTTTGTCATTCCAGATAATTCCTTTTTCATGATTTTTAGCTCTATAAGTTGAATTTTGGAAATATACTAAATTGAATTTATTTAAAGTAAAATATCCATGAGCAAACCCTTTTGGTATGAATATAGATTTTCTGTTTTTTTCTGATAATACAGTCTTAAATATTTTACCAAAGGTTTTTGAATTTTTTCTAAGATCTAGGCATAAATCAATAATGCTCCCCTCTAAGACACTAACGAACTTTTCTTGTTGATTTATTGACTGAAAATGAAAGCCTCTAAAAACATATTTTTTGGATTTTGCAAAATAATGAAATATCAGGTCTTTATTAAAATTTTTTTTTTTAAAAATTTCTCTTAAATATCCCCTCTTATCATTATAAAGGTTTGATTTAAATAGTTTTAAGCCATTAAATTTAGTATCAATTATTATCATTAAGATATTTAATTAAATCATTTTCAATTTCAAAATTTTGTTTCCAATGTGGTAATGAGGTAATTTTTTTTTGAATTTTTTTTTCAATCTTTTTATTTAAGACTTTCAATTTTACTTTATTATCAATTTTGGTATTAATTTTTTTAATCAATCTAACCATATTTGTAAACTTGCTTGATTTTATAATGTAATTTCCAGGTTTAATTTTCTTTGTTAAAAATACTTTTATAGCCTGATTTACATCTTTTACATTTAAAAGATTCAATTCAAGTTTATTTGATGAAATTTTTACACTTTTTTTTTGTCTGTGATTTTCTAAAATTGTATGTATTATTTTTTTTCTTTTGTCATTTTCACCATAAATATCATGCAAAAACAAATTATAAAATTTTGTATTTTTAAATGAAACTTCATAGAACTTGAGTATATCTAAAAAGCCTTTTTTTGTGGCCGCATAAAGGTTTAAAGGTAAATAATTTTCAGAATTTTTATGAATCATCACGGATGAAATATTAATATATTTTTTTAATTTCTTTTTTGGATATGCTTCTAATACAGATGTTGTAAATAGAATATTCGAATTTATCAAATCAATCATATCCTTAAAATTATGACTTCTTAAATATTTAGATGCTAAATTTATAATTGAATTTACTTTTAATTTAGACAATTTTTTTTTTAATTCTTTTACATTGTTAATGAAAATTGGTTTATAGTTTTTATAATTTTTCTTTAAAGATTTTGCCAATGCTTTATTTTTTTTACTATTATTTAAAATTACAAAAACTTGATATTTATTATTGAGAAGGTTAATGGTTAAACTTTTTCCGATAAATCCTGATGAGCCAGTTAATAAAATTTTGTTATCCATTATACAATCTTTAATTTTGGAACTGGAATAATCCATTTACCATGTTGTTTTGAATAATGTTTTTCTTTTGATAAAATTTCTTTTTTATGGTTCCATGCAAATAATACACAATAATCACTGAAAGTCTTTTTGAATTTTTTTGAGTCTTCTATTTTGATAAGACTTTTTCCAGGTGTAAATTTTCCTATTTTTGTCGGAGTATTGTCAAAAATTTTGTCAATCAATTTAAAATTGATGTCACAAAAGTTTAAGATAGTAGTACTCTTTGCTGGTGCACCATAACCAACAATTATTTTGTTTCTTTTTTTTAATTTTGATAATATTGATTTTAATTCTCCCCTTAAAGTGACTATTCGTTTTTGAAATTTTTTAAAAGTTGACAATTTATTTAATCCAATTCTTTTTTCTAATTTCATTTGTGAAATAACTCTAGAGCTAATTTTTTTCTTATTTCTTTTTGCTATAAAATATCTTGAACAACCTCCATGAAGATTGTTGTTTTCAATATCATAAATTTCCATACCATATTTTTTAAACAAATAGCTCATAGAACTTAATGACCAAATATACATATGCTCTGCATATATTTGGTCATATGCATTTTTTTTTAACATTTCCTTTAAAGATGGATCTTCAGTGATAATTATTCCATCATCTTTTATTAATTCACACATACCTTTAACAACACTGTTTATATTTTCAATATGATGCATGGTATTGGTGCTTACTATTACGTCAGCTTGACCGTATTTTAGTTTTATTTTTTTTGCAGTTTTAATATTAAAGAAATCATTTAATGAATTTATCCCTTTAGATTTTGCGATTTCACAAACATTTTTAGATGCATCCACACCCAGATGATTAATCTTTTTTTTTGCAATATTTTTCAAAAAAATTCCATCATTAGAACCAATTTCAACTACAAATGATTTGGTATTTAGTTTTGATTTTTTTATAATTTTTTTTGACAATTTATTCCAATGTTTTTTCATTACACTGGATGTCGATGCAAGATAAGCATAATTATTATTAAACATCATTTTTGCTTTAGGAATTTTGATTAATTGAAAAGTGAAGCAAGTATTACAGAATCCAGCTTCCATATTATAAAAATACTGTTTGTTGAATTGGTTTTTCTTTAAAAAAGAATTAGCAATTGGCATTTTACCAAAAGACATAAAACTTTTTATTTTCTTATGACAGACCCTACATTTGTTGTGTTTCAAAGAGATTTTATTTCCTTTCTAAATTGCTCAAAAGATAAACCTTTTTTATCTCTATTTGATATTATTATTTTTTTATTTTTGATTTTTAAATTAATTTTTTTGTCATTAAAATCTAAAACTTTTTCATATTTCTTAAACCAATAATCTGATAATAAATAGACTAACTTATTATCTTTTTTTAAACATAAATAACCATGAGCAAATCCTTTTGGTATATAAAGAATTGAGTTTTTATTAAGATTAAATTTAAATGTTTTTAAGAAAGTTTTGGATTTTCTTCTTAAATCAACGCAATAATCAATTATAGACCCTTTTAAAACAATAAGTAATTTTTCTTGTTGTTTTTTTTTCTGAAAATGAAGACCTCGGAAAACATTTTTTTTTGAAGAAACTAAAATAGAGTATTTAAATTCAGTATTGATTTTTTTTTTTTTAAATGTTTCGACTAAGTAACCTCTGTTATCAGTATTAACCTTAGTATCAATAACTTTTGGATAAAGATACTTCATCTAAATCAATTTTTTTAAATAATTAGTGTAATCACAATTACCATAGAATTTTATAGATTTTATAATTGATTTTTTATCGATCCATTTGTTTCTTAATGCTATCTCCTCTATGCAAGCAATCTTTAGACCTTGCCTTTCTTCAATTGTTGAGACAAATAAAGAGGCATCGAAAAGGTCTTTAGTAGTTCCTGTGTCAAGCCAAGAGCCACCTCTTCCAATTTGTTCAACTTTAAGTGAATTTTTCTTTTTATATATCTTTATAAGATCAGTTATTTCTAATTCATTTCTTTTTGATGGCCTTAATTTTTGAGAAAAGTTTATAACTTCATGATTGAATAGATATAAACCTGTTATAGCTAAGTTCGATTTAGTTTTTTTTGGTTTTTCGGAAATTTTTTTAATTTTGTTTTTATTATTTAATTCCACAACTCCATACTGAGATGGATTATTTACAGGATATAAGAAAATTGTTGATCCTTTATTTTTTTTAAGGCTGTCTTTGAGTCTTAATGTTAAACCTTGACCATAAAAGAAATTATCCCCTAAAATAAGTGCAACACCCTTTTTATTAATAAAATCTTTTCCTATAATGAAGGCTTGTGGAAGGCCCTCTGGTTTTTTTTGTTCTTTATAAGTTATATTAATACCTAGTCGACTTCCATCACCCAAAAGTTTCTTGTAAGAATTAATCTCATATGGATTAACTATAATTAAAATTTTTTTTATTCCAGCCAACATTAAAACAGATAGAGGATAATAAATTAATGGTTTATCGTATAAGGGTAAAAGCTGTTTGTTACTTACTTTAGTTAACGGACTTAGTCTAGTCCCATGTCCGCCAGCTAAAATTATACCTCTATCTATCATAAAAATACTTTATCTTAATTTACTTTTATAAATGGTCTAAACCATGACTTGTTATTTGTGTAAGCATTTAATAAACCTGAAAGCCTAGCATAATAAATTTTAAATCTATTTTTATTTGTAAAAAAATAAAAAAGAGTTTTAATAAAAGATCTTATCATAAATGGAAAAGTGATTATATATGCGTATATCAAACCATTGTATTTTTTATAAAAATAAAATTTAGACCACATAAAATGCCAATTTTTACAAATATCAATTTCATTAATTGCGTCATTTTTATAAAAGCCACCAACTACATGTTTTACCTTAGCATTAGGAATCAAATAAATTTTTTTTTTAATTTCATTATATCTCATGCACAAATCGTGATCCTCATAAAATAGAAAAAAATTTTGATCCCATCCCCCAAATTTTTGAAATTTTTTTCTATCTACAAAAATTGCATATCCTTTGCAATTTTCAACTTCAATAAATGATTTATTTTTAGATGTATTAGTGACCGGAGACAAAAATGCGAAGTTATCATTTAATTTTTTTGCTGCAGACAACAGATTTTTAATAGTTTTATTATTTAATAAAATATCTGGAGTTGACATAAATACATATTTAGTTTTTGCTTTTTTAACACCATAGTTCATTGCCGCACCATAACCATTATTAGAAGTTAAAATTACTTTTGTTTTTGGAAATTTTTTTTCCACTTTTGTTTTCAGTCTCATATCTTTTGAGGTATCAATAATAATTTTTTTATATTTTTTTCCTAAATTTTTTAAACATTTTTGTATACGCGAGTCGCTCTTATATGAAACAATTATGACAGTAACACTCATCTAAAATATAATTAACTTTTATTTAAACCTAATCTTTTCAAAATATCTTTTTTCTTAAAGGATGAATAATAATCTATATTATTCAAATACCAATCAAACGTCTTATTTAAACCATTTTCAAAACTAGTTTTAGGATACCATTTTAATTCTTTTTTTATTTTTTTGCTATTGAGGGCATATCTTATATCATGTGCAGGCCTGTCTTTAACAAATTTTATTTTAACATTTTTACCAATTTTTATTTTTGATTTCGCAATCTTAAACAGGTTTCGACAAACTTTTATATTCTCAATATTTCTATTTGAGCCAATATTATAAAAATTTCCAATTTTTCCTTTTTTTGAAATTTCTATAAGGGCTTCACAATGATCTTTAACAAAAATCCACTCTCTTGAATTTAATCCTTTTCCATAAATTGGTAAATTTATATTATTTAAGATATTGTAAATTAGTTTAGGAATAAATTTTTCAGGATGTTGTTTTGGACCATAATTATTAGAACAATTAGTGATGATTGCTGGGATTTTGTAAGTTTTTACAAAAGAAGAGACCAAATGATCTGAAGACGCTTTTGAAGCAGCATATGGAGAACTTGGATTGTAAGAATAATTTTCATCAGATCTTCCTTTAATCACATCACCATAAACTTCGTCAGTAGAAATATGAATTAGTTTTGATTTATATTTTTTTGAAAATTGTTTGAAACATTCAAGTATATTATAAACGCCTAGAATATTACTTTTTATAAAGTTTCCTGGATTATCAATTGACCTATCAACATGTGTTTCAGCAGCTAGATTAAAAATTATATGTGGTTTAAATTTAAATAATATCTTCTTTATTTTTTTGTCATTAATATCACATTTGATGAATCTATAGTTATGTGATTTTCTGAATTCTTTAACGTTATAAAAATTTGATGAATAGGATATTTTGTCAATATTTATTACAAAATATTTTTTCTCAAGTAATAATTCAATTAGGTTGCTACCTATGAAACCTAACCCTCCAGTTACTAAAATTTTTTTCATTTAAACAATTGTTTATTTCTTAATCAATTTTTAGTCAAAATAAAGGCGATATATTAAATTGTATTTAAATTTATTATTAATTCTTACTTATTAAAAAATTTTTGATATAGATCGTGAATAAATTTATTTGTTAAGATTATTATTAATCAAAAAATGAAAAAAAATAAGAGAATTTTAGTCACTGGTGGTGCGGGATTTGTAGGCACAAATTTAATTAAATTTCTTTTAAAAAAGACAAATTATAAGATTATCAGTATAGACAACTACACATCAGGTACAAAATTAAACCACGTAAAAAGTTCACGAGTTAGATATTTAAGAGGTGATACAATGAATATTTCAAAATTAATTAAAAAACCTAATCAAATTGAAACGATATTTCATTTTGGAGAGTTTGCGAGAATTTACCAAAGTTTTTTAAAAATGGATCAATGTATATTTTCTAATTCAGTAGGATCCAACGCAATCTTTAATTTTTGCTTAAAAAATAAAATAAAATTAATCTACTCAGCTACCTCTGCGTCATTGGGAAATACAGGCAAAGATAAAGATTTGTCTCCATATGCATTCACAAAAGCAAAAAATTTAGAGTTACTAGAAAACCTAAAAAAATGGTTTAACTTTAAATATGAAGTGATTTATTTTTATAACGTTTATGGACCAAATCAGATATGCAAAGGTGAAATGTCCACTGTAATAGGTGTATTTGAAGAACAATACAAAAAAAAAAAACCTTTATCAGTGGTCATGCCTGGTACACAATCTAGAAGATTTACACATATAAATGACACAATCAAAATTTGTTTTTTAGCATGGAAGAAAAACTTGTGTAGACATTACAGCATTACAAGTAAAAAAAGTTATTCTATTTTAGAAGTTGCTAAAATGTTTAATTCGAAAATTAAATTTTTACCAAAAAGACCAGGCGAAAGATACGCTTCAGCTCTTACTAAAATGAACTTATCAAATAAAATTCATAAATATTATGGTAAAATTAAATTAAAAGATTATATCTCCAATTTAGTGACCAGGAAAATCAATTAAGTTTTCAACCTTATAACCTTTATCTAATAATTTGTCTGTACCATTAAGATCAAATAAATTGATAACAAAAATAAAAGCTGCAACTTTTCCTTTAGAAATTTCAACAAGTTTAGCTGCCGCCTCTGCGGTACCACCAGTTGCAATTAAATCATCAATAATTAAAACATTATCATTTTCATCAATAGAGTCTTTATGCACCTCTATTGTTGCTGTTCCATATTCTAGCTCAAAATCTATTGAGTGAACATCAGCTGGTAATTTATTTTTTTTTCTAAGCATCACAAATGGTTTTTTTAGTATATATGAAACAGCAGATGCAAAAACAAAGCCTCTTGACTCAATAGCTGCAATTTTATCAAATTTTACTTTTTTACTCCTCTCAACTATTTGATTTATTGTTTCAGAAAATGCTTTTTCATTTTTAATTAATGTTGTTATATCTCTAAATAATATCCCTTTTTTTGGATAATCTGGAATTGATCTAATAAAATCTTTTAAATTCATAAGAGTAAATTATATAATAATAATTAATTAAAATACTTTAAGATGACAATAAATAAATTAGCAATAATTGGTGGAAGCGGTTTATATGATGTTGAGGAATTTGAAAATCGAGAGTTAGTTGATTTACAAACTCCCTGGGGAAAACCCTCAGATCAAATTTTAAAGACAAAATATAAAAATAAAGAGGTTTATTTTTTACCAAGACACGGAAGGGGGCATTTTATTTCACCTTCAAAAATAAATTTTAGAGCAAATATTGATGCATTAAAACAATTAGGTGTTTCTGACATTGTTTCGGTATCAGCTGTCGGATCTCTAAAAGAAAACTTACCACCAGGTAAATTTGTAATTGTTGATCAATTTATAGATAGAACTTTCGCAAGAAATAAAACTTTTTTTGATGACGAAATCGTTGCCCATGTTTCTATGGCTCATCCAACATCAAATGGTCTTATGAATGCGTGTGAAGAAGCTATTAAGAAAGAAAAAATTGAATATCAAAGAGGTGGAACTTATGTAGTAATGGAAGGGCCACAATTTTCAACTTTAGCTGAATCCAATCTTTATAGATCGTGGAAAGCCGATGTAATTGGTATGACAAATATGCCAGAAGCTAAATTAGCTAGAGAAGCAGAAATTAGGTATGCATCTGTTTCAATGGTAACTGATTATGATTGTTGGCATCCAGATCATGAAAATGTAGATGTGCAAAAAGTAATAAGAGTTCTTTTAGGAAATGCTGCAAAAGCAAAAAATATGATTAAAAATTTAATAGAAAATTTTGAAAATCATATTGATCCAAAAGATCCAACAAACAATTGCTTGGATGTTGCTATTATTACTTCACCTGAAAAACGAACTAAAAAAACTATAGATAAACTTAAAACAATTGCGGGTAGAGTTTTAAATCAATGAGAATAGAAGGAAAAGATTATCGTACTATTTGGTTTGAAAATAATGTTGTAAAAATTATTGATCAAACAAAACTACCACATCAATTTATCATAAAGGATCTAAAGACAGTTAAAAATGCAATTAATGCTATAAAGACAATGGAAGTAAGGGGTGCACCTTTGATAGGTGCTACCGCAGCTTATGGATTAGTTTTAGCTATTATTGAAAATAATGATCAATCATTTTTGAAAAAATCTGCAGATGATTTAATTAGTTCAAGACCTACAGCAATCAATTTAAAGTGGGCTGTTGATAGAATGATGAATAAATTATCAGGTTTAAATAGTGATAAAATTTTAGAAATAGCTCTTAATGAAGCAAAAGATATATGTGAAGAAGATGTAAAATTTTGTGAAAATATAGGATTAAATGGATTAGAAATTATTGAGGAAATCTATAAAAAAAAAAAAGATACAGTTAATATACTAACTCATTGTAATGCAGGTTGGCTTGCAACGATAAATTGGGGAACAGCAACATCTCCAATATATCATGCGCATAAAAAAGGTATCCCAGTTCATGTGTGGGCGGATGAAACTAGACCGAGAAATCAAGGAGCAAATCTTACTTCATATGAATTAAATGAAGAAGGAATTAAAAATACAATCATTGCAGATAACACAGGTGGAATTTTGATGCAAAGAGGAGAGGTTGATATTTGTATTGTTGGAACAGACAGAACTCTAGCCAATGGAGATGTTTGTAATAAAGTTGGAACTTATCTAAAAGCACTAGCAGCTCATGATAATAAGATTCCTTTTTATGTTGCACTACCAAGTTCAACAATTGATTGGAATATAAAAAATCATAAAAATATTCCAATTGAGGAGAGAAATTCAGAAGAATTATCTCATGTGGAAGGTTTAGATGAAAAAGGAAATGTAAAGAAAATACAAATTTATCCAAAAAAAAGTAAAGCTATGAATTTGGCTTTTGATGTAACTCCAGCAAAGTATGTTACAGGATTAATTACCGAAAAAGGCATATGTGAAGCATCAGAAAGAGGACTAAAAGAATTATTTAAATGAAGAATTTAGACCAAAGAAATCAAATTATTGAGCATTCTCTAAAATTGAACTCTACAAATCTTTCACCGCTACGATCAGGAAATATATCTTTGAGAGCAGAACAAGATAATATTCAAGGTTATTTAATTACTCCATCAGGAAAAAAATATGAAACATTAAAGCCAGAAGATATTGTTTTTATGGGTTTAAATGAAGAAGCAGAATATAACGACTTAGTGAACAAACCATCCTCAGAATGGAGATTTCATAGAGATATTTATGTTAATAAAAAGGATGCTCAAGCAATTGTTCATGCACATTCTCCACACGCAACAGCTGTATCTTCACACGGAAAATCTATACCTCCATTTCATTACATGATTGCCCTTGCAGGAGGAGAAGACATTAAATGTGCTGAATACGCTACTTTTGGGACAAAAGAACTTTCAAAAAATGTAATAAAGGCTTTGGAAAATAGAAGAGCTTGTTTGATGTCTAATCACGGACAGGTTGCTTTTGGAAAAAATCTAGATCAAGCATTTGAACTAGCGCAAGAGATAGAAAATATTTGTCATCAATACACTATTGCACTAAAGTTAGGAGAGCCAAAGATTCTTTCATTAAAAGAAATGAAAAAAGTTTTGGAAAAAGCTAAAGATTATAAAAAAGGGTAATATGATAAAAGTAGGGGAGCACATTACTTTAGATATTATTGGTACTGATAAAGAATATGATCCATCAGTTTATGAAAGAGTTATCAAAGAGATTGCTAAAGTAGCTAAAGTTACAATCTTAAATATATCAAAATATAAATTTGAACCACAGGGCTTTACAATTCTTGCATTATTAGCTGAAAGTCATATCAGTTTTCATACATTTCCTGAAAAAGGAATTATAAGTTTTGATTTCTTTACTTGTGGAAAAATCAGTCCATCAGTAGCAGTTGATATTGTTAAAAAAAAATTTAAGCACAAAAGAATTGTAAAAAAAGAATTTAACAGAGATACAAGATCTCTTTATCACGATATTTACAGCTCACCAGGTTTACAAAAATCATATGTAGTAAATGAAGTTTTAGAAGATTTTAAATCAAAAGTGGGTCAACACATAGAAATTTTAGAGTTAGAGCAATTTGGAATATCATTGTTTATTGATGGTGAAATTCAAGTAGCTGAGTCTGATGAACATTTGTATAGCTCAACATTTGTGGGTGCAGGGTTGAAGTTAAATAAAAATAATGAAAGAGCTGCAATCATTGGTGGTGGCGATGGAGGCGTTGCCAGAGAATGCATATCTAAAAAATTTAATTTTATCGATTGGTACGAGCTTGATCCTGAGGTAGTTGAAGTTTGTAATAAACATTTAGGAGACATTGGAAAAAAAGCTACAGAGAAAAATTCAGTTAAATGTGTTTGGGGAGATGCGTTTCATAGTATTAAATCAGTAAAAGACGATACATACGATCATATCTTTGTTGATTTAAATGATGATCAGTTTTGTATAGATTTGGCTGCAAAAAATATGGACTCTTTAGTGAGAATATTAAAACCAAAGGGTGTGATTACAGCACAAGTTGGCAGCCAAGATAAAAAACCTCTTCAAGTTGAAAATTGGATGAATGTTTTTCATCATCATTTTGGAAATACCAAATTATCTAGGGTTTATGTACCCAGTTTTGATTGTTCTTGGAATTTCTCGTCTTCAATAAATCATTAGTTTTTTCTTTTTAAAGTCTCTGATTTGTGAAATAATATTTTTTTATTAAAGGAGAGAATAATGAATATATTTAAAAAAACTATTTTTTCAGTTTTGTTTTCATTGTTAATTATTGGAAACGTTAATGCTGATAAAATTAAAATTGGAACAGAAGGTGCTTATCCTCCATGGAATTCTAAAGATGCATCAGGTAAATTAATCGGATTTGAAGTCGAATTAGCTTACACACTTTGCAGATATATTGGACAACAATGTGAGATTGTTGAACAAGATTGGGATGGAATGATACCAGCTTTAATTATGAGAAAATTTGATGCAATTATGGCAGGTATGTCTATTAC
Source organism: uncultured Pelagibacteraceae bacterium (assembly GCA_902624465.1). Taxonomy (GTDB): domain Bacteria; phylum Pseudomonadota; class Alphaproteobacteria; order Pelagibacterales; family Pelagibacteraceae; genus Pelagibacter. Next base: position 17,542 of record CACNXP010000004.1, read on the forward strand.
TGCAGAAAGACAAAAAGCTATTAGCTTTTCACAAGGTTATGCAGATGAAGTTGCATCTTTAGCAGTCATGAAAGGTTCTGAACTTGAAGGTATAGACACTCCAGAAGGTATCAATCTTACTTTGGGTGGTTCAGGTGTTAAAAAAACTTTAAAAACTTTAACAGGTGCACTTGCTGGCAAAACTGTTTGTACACAAACAGCAACTATTCACCAAAACTTTTTAGAATCTGGTGACGTAGGAAAAATAAATCTTAGAACTTACAAAACTCAAGATGAAGTCAACTTAGATTTAGCATCAGGAAGATGTGATGTTGCATTAGCAGCTGCAGTTGCTTTTACAGATTATGCTGAAAAATCTGGTAAACCAGTTGTTCTTGTGGGTCCAACTTTTTCAGGTGGAGCATTTGGTAATGGTGTTGGAGTTGGAATTAGAAAAGACGACACTGAATTATTAAAAGCATTTAACAAAGCAATCGAGAAGGCGAGAAAAAACGGAGACATTAGTAGAATAGCTACTAAATGGTTTGGTTTTGATGCCTCTATGTAATTAATTTTAGATTTGGCGACTATAATGTATAGTCGCCAATCTATATGGAACTTCTAGCATTTGGAGATAATGGTTGGGGTGACGAGTTATTTCGTGCCACCCTAATGACTATAGCTGTTTCAATTACAGCAATGATTATAGGTTTTCTTTTTGCGTTAATCTTTACTCCATTAAAATTATCTAAAAATAAGTTTTTAAATTTCATAGCTAATTCTTACACAACTATAATAAGAGGTGTTCCGGAATTATTAGTAATTTATCTTTTCTTTTTTGGTGGAACTGGTGCAGTTATGTTTGTTGCATCAATATTTGGTTATAATGAGTATATTGAAATAAATGCATTTATCACAGGTGCATTTGCAATTGGAATAATTTCTGGTGCTTATTCAACTGAAGTTTTTAGAGGAGCAATTCAATCAATTGATAAAGGCCAGTTCGAAGCTGCCAATGTATTAGGTTTAAATAAATTTGGAAAATTTTTTAAAATTATTTTACCTCAAACATTAAGATTAGCTATTCCAAATCTAAGTAATGTTTGGCAGATAACTCTAAAAGACACTTCTCTAATTTCAGTTACAGGTTTAGTTGAAATTATGAGACAATCTTATATTGCTGCTGGATCAACGAGAGATCCATTATTCTTTTATTCATTTGCTGCAGTTTTGTATTTACTACTTACTTTTGTGAGTATGAAATTAATTAACAGATTAGAAGTTAAATATAGTAGGGGGTACTAATGGATCTTGAATTAATGATTAATAGTCTCCCAAAGTTACTAAATGCTGCTGTAATAACTTTAAAACTTCTTTCAGTTTCTTTATTAATTGGATTATTCATTGGCTTATTTTTTGCAATTCTAAGATTAAATAAAAATATATTTGTCAATAGATTTGCCTACGGATATTCATATGTTTTTAGAGGTACACCACTTTTAGTACAGATATTCATTATTTATTTTGGATTAGGTCAGATTGAATATTTAAGATCGACAGTTTTATGGGTAATTTTAAAAGAACCATATTGGTGTGCAATAATTGCTTTTGCTCTTAACACGGGTGCTTACACTTCAGAAATATTGAGATCAGCATTTCAAACTATTAAACAAGGAATAATAGAGGCAGGTAAAAGCTTAGGAATTTCAAGTAAAATAATCTTTTATAAAATTCAAATACCTATTGCTATTAGACAATCATTACCTGCATACGGAAATGAAATTATCTTAATGATGAAAGGAACTTCTCTAGCTAGTACAGTTACAATAATGGACCTTACAGGTGTTGCAAAATATATAATTTCAACAACCTTTAAACCAATTGAAGTATTTATAGTTGCTGGTGGAATTTATCTATTTATGACTTTTATTATTCATAACGTAATTAAATTTTTAGAAAAAAAATATAGTTTTTAATGCAGGGTATCCCTACAAAAATTAAATTTAGGGCAAAAACTTATAAAAATTTCACTGAATTAAGTTCTGCTTTTAATCTTACTGATGGTTGTGTAAGAGCAAGATTAAAACGAGGTTGGAGTCTTGAAGAGGCATTAGGTTTTGTTTTCAAGAAAAGTGATTCCCCAGGAAGAGACAAAGAAATTGAAGTTAATAAAAAAGTTTATAAATCGATTAAAATCGCATGTAAGGCTTTAAATGTTAAAAATTATTATACTGTCGCGCAAAGACTTAATAAATATAATTATACCAATGAACAAGCCTTTGGGTTAGAGCCACCACCCCAAAAAAAACCTAGTAACGCTATTAAAATTTCAATTGGTAAAAAAACTTTTAACAGCAAAAAAGAAGCAGCAAATTACCACAATGTAAGTCAGAGACTTGTAATAACTAGATTAAATAGAGGTTGGACTGTAGAGGAGGCATATGAAATCAAAATAAGATCTCCTAATAAAGATAAAATATTTGATCAAAAAGGAAAAAAAAAGAAAGGTTATATATATTTGATAACTAATAAATATAATCAAAAACAATATGTAGGTATTACAATTAATCCAATTAAAGATCGTTTTAATTCTCACATATATTTGTCTGGTCCAAAAAATAATAAGGATAGTCTCGAGTATGCAATATGGAAATTTGGGAAAAATCAATTTAGCTGTGAAAAAATAAAGAAAACTTTTGTAGATAAATTAGGTTTCTTTGAGAGATTTTATATTAAAAAATTTAAAACTTTGAACCCTAAAGGATACAATATTAACAAAGGTGGAGCAGGAATTTTTGGAGGTGTGAGATATAAAATTCCAATTTTCTATGAGAATTTAATGTTTTTTTCATTAAGTGACTTAGCTAGATATAAGAAAATTTTACCATCTACATTAGGCGCAAGAGTTCGTAGAGGGATGAGTATAAAGAATGCAATAGAAACAAAATTTCGAAAAAAAATTAACTAAAGTGTAACTAGGTCTAATTTTTGTCTACCTAGTCTTTCATTTCCTTTATCTGTAACTAAGTAAGTTTCTCCTAAATTCATTGCCAAACCATTATCAGAGTCCATCAATATCATATGCATAAAAAATATATTTCCAGGTTTAATTACATATGGATTACCAGTGTATAACATTGGCCAATCCATCCAGTTAGGAGAAAAAGTTGTACCTAAGGAATAACCACATGCATTCATTCTTGCTTTATTAAAACCAAGATCATCAAAAGTTTTTGCGTGAATATCAAAAACCTCTCCAATTTTATTTCCAGGTTTTAATTTATTTTCGCAATTTTTTAATGCTTCAACACACGCCTCATGCATTTTATGATGTTTAGGATCTGCTTTTCCTATAGGAATTGTTCTAAACATTGCAGAATGGTAATGCCTATAAGTACCAGCCCATTCAATAGTTAATTGATCTTTTTTATCTAAAACTTGCTTTTCTGCCTGATAACGACAAAGAAGTGCATTTTTTCCGGAACCAATTATAAATTCATTTGCAGGATAATCACCACCTCCTTCAAATATAACTTTATTCATTTCAGCTAATATCTTAGACTCACTTACACCAGCTTTTGCATGTTTCCAAACCTCATCTAAAGCTTTATCAGCAAGGTCAGCAGCTTTTTTAACATAAACAATTTCCTCTTTGGATTTAACAACTCGTAACTTAGTTATTAAGTCTGATTTATCTTCAAGTGAACAGTAATTTTCTAAAGATTTATTTAATCGAAGAGCATTTCGTCCAGTTAAACCGTATGCCTCATATTCCACACCTAATTTTTTCCCTTTAAGATCTAATTCATCTAGAATAAATTTAAGATCATCTGTTGGATTTGATCCATCTCTATCAACCCAAATTCTAATATCTTCTATGTTAGATGTATTTTGAGCCTGTCTTAAATCAGGAGCTCTAGTTAGTAATATTATATTTCCACTTTTATCTAATACTAATGTTTGAAAAAAAACATAACCAAAAGTGTCATAACCAGTTAACCAATACATAGACTCTTGTCTAAACATTAAAAGAGCATCAAGATTTTGGTCTTTCATAGAATTTAATACTTTATTTTTTCTATGAGAAAACTCTTCCTTTGAAAAATGAAGTGCCATTAAATTAATTTAGTAACTTGTATATTCTTTTATTTCTTTAATAATTGATCCAGTGTGATTATTAATTTCTAGTTTAATTTTTGCTCGATCATCATTAAGAAAATGCACATCTCTTGAAAGTTTAACAAATTTTTCCCCAAAATCTTTGTCTTTTTCACATTGTCTTTTATCATCCTCAATAACCCATAGTTTAGAATTTATTTCTTTTAATGATTGATAAAGCTCATCAAGTTTATCGTCAGATTTTACATTCTTATCCAACTGATCTTTTAATATAGAGTGTTCGTTGTTGATAAATTTTAGTTTTTCTGAATCTTTAATTTTTCCTTGTTTGATTTCTAAAATTGAAATTTTATCTAAAAGTTCACCTATCGAAACTTCAACTATAATTTTATTCATAAAATTTAATACTATGCTATCTTGTTATAAATATGTCTAATATTTTAATTATTAAACACGGATCATTAGGAGATATAGCTCAAGCTAGTGGTGCTATTCAAGATATATCTGAAAATCATAAAAATAATCAAATACATATTCTAACAACCAAACCTTACTTCGATTTATTTAAGAAAAATCCATTTGTTAATAATGTGATCTTAGACAAAAGACTTCCAAGATATAATCTTATCTACCTATATTTTCTAATGCGCGAATTGAAAAAACATAACTTTTCAAAAGTTTTTGATCTACAAAATTCATCGAGAACTAATTTCTATAAAAATATTCTTTTTCCAAAATCAGGCAAAGAAGTATGGTCTAGTTCAGTCACAACTTTGCCTAAAGATAAGAATAAAGATGAATTTGATAAAAACTCTGTTCTTGAAAGGTTTGATCATCAATTAAAGGTATCTGGTTTAAATACCAATAATACTTTGAAACCAAATTTTAATTGGGCCGTAACAGATATCAGTGAAATCAGAAATTTTTATAAAATAACGAAATATATTTTATTATTTCCTTTCTGTTCACCTCATTTAACAATTAAAAAATGGCCTTATTATAATAAACTAATTGAATTAATATCGAGTAAATATGGTGAAGAATATAAAGTTATTACAGCTCCTGGCCCAACTGAGATCAGTGAAGCAAAAAATATTAATGCATTAGCTTTACTGGACAATGGTAGGGCGCTAGATATTTCTCAACTTACCGCCTTGATTAAAGATAGTTCATTTGTTGTTGCAAATGATACTGGTCCTGCGCACATAGCAGCTCATGTTGGAGCTAAAGGTATTACATTATTCGGCAAACATACAACAGCTTACAAAGTGAGTATTGAAAGAGAAAACTTTAAACCAATTGAAGTTACAGATTTAAAAAACTTAAGTGCTGAAAGAGTTTTTGAAAGATTATCTAATTCTTTAACCTAGTTTTTTCAATTATTCTTAAAATCACTGGTATGATAAAGAGTATAAATAACAATCTTATAATATGATGAAAAGCAACAAAATCTGGCTCAAGGTCAAAAGCTATTGCTATTACTGCCACTTCATAAATTCCACCAGGGCAAAATGATAAGATTAATGATAAAAAATTATTATCTACAAAAAATGTTGCAACATATGCTGCAATAAGACCTAATAAAACTAAAAGTATAGTTGCAACTAATCCATGAAAAGAATTATTTGCAACTTCTTTAAATGTTTTATTTGCAAACCTACATCCAACAGAAGCTCCCAAAATTAATAAACAAAAATTTATAGAAGCATCCGGTAATTTATATGATGCGATATCAGCGATCTGTAAAATGCCACTTGCAACTAATGTTCCAGATAGGAGTGCTGCGGGAACTTTAAATTTATTAAAGAAGAATATGAATAATAAAGATACAATAATTAATATAATCAATTCCAAATGGTTTTGAGACATGTAATCAAATTTTTCTAGTTCTAAAGCCTCAGATGGGTAGAGACTGACAATTATAAAAGGAAATAAAGTTATTATTATAATTAATCTAATTAGATGTGCTGTAGCAACCTGAGATAAATCTGATTTTTCATATTCCGCTAAAATCATTAAAGGGCCCAATGCACCAGGAGCTGCAGAAAATATTGATGTTTTTTCATTATAGTCAGAAAATTTTTGTAAATATTTAGAAACAATTAGAATGCTTATCACAATATAAAAAAACATAATTATTGTTGTCCAAATCCAATTTACCATTTGATTAAGTAAATTTTGGTCTATGTAGTTTCCAATGTGTAAACCTAAAATAATTAATATTGAGCTAAGTGCCAATCTAGGCATTATTATTTGGAAACCTTTTAAAGCAATCAAAGAAGTTGCTATCATTGGGCCGATCATCCAGGCGAGAGGAATCTTAAAGAAATCAGCAACAATCGCACTTGGGATAGAAATAATGATCACAATGAAAAATTTTTTGGAGAATAATTGGCTAAAACTTTCTCGGTTAAAGGGAATTATGTTCTGCATTTGCTCTATCTTTGCTTGTTGACTACATTACAAAAAGTATGTTTAATCTGTCCAATTAACTATAACAACGAGAGGAAATAATGAAACTAATTAAATCTTTTTTTTCAGTTTTATTCTCTGCCGCTCTTTTATTATCAACAACTACAGTCAACTCAATTGCAATTGACAAAATACACTTTGTAATTGGTGGTGGTGCTGGTGGTGGTTGGGATGGAACTGCTAGAGGTACTGGAGAAGCTTTAACAAAAGCTGGATTTTTAAAAAGCGCATCATTTGAAAACATGTCAGGTGGTGGTGGTGGTAAGGCACTTGCATATATGATTAATACTAAGCCAGAAAATACAATCTTAGTACAATCAACACCATTAGTTTTAAGATCAATTACAAGACACAAAGGTTACGTCAGTGGAAGTGGAACTTTATCCTATAAAGATGTTGTGCCAATCGCTGGAGTAATTGGTGATTATGGTGCTATTGCAGTTGCAAAAGACTCACCTTACAAAAACTTCAAAGATGTTGTTGATGCATACAAAGCAAACCCAAGTTCAATTAAAATGGCTGGTGGATCTGTTAGAGGAAGTATGGACCATCTAATAGGTGCTCTAGCATTTCAAGCTGCTGGTGCAGATCCTAATGCTGTAGCTTACATTCCTTATGATGCAGGTGGAAAAGCATTAGCTGGACTTTTATCCGGAGAAACTCAAATTATTTCTACAGGTTTGGGCGAACTTATGGGAGCAAGAGACCAAGTAAGAATTATTGGTATTACTGCACCTGATAGGGTTGGTGATGCACCTGATGCACCTACACTTAAAGAGCAGGGATATGATGTACAATTCGTTAACTGGAGAGGATTTTTTGGTCCTCCGGGCATGAGTAGCAAAGATAAAAAAGCTATTGCTAAAATGTTAGGTGATGTACAAAAAACTCCCGAGTGGGAAGCTGTAAGAGCAAGAAATGCATGGGTGAATATTTATAACCCAGATAAAAAGTTTGTTAAGTTTTTAAAAACTCAAACAAAAGAAATGACAGCTCTTATGAAAAAACTAGGAGTTATTTAATCCTTTGGATTAATTAATTTAAAGAGCAGTGAATATAAATACGACAAAAGTTATATCACTGCTCTTTTTTATTTTCTCAGCATTTTATTTATATACAGCTTATCAAATTCAGGTTTTTGCATTTGATGAAAATGCACCATTTAATGCCAAAACCTTTCCAATTTATTTAGGTTATGCTGGTTTATTTTTTTCGGGTTTAAAATTAATTTTACCAGATCCAGATACTATTAAAGTTGAACACAAAACATTAGAATACAAAAAAACGGCATTATTAATTGTTATTGCAATAATCTATGGAGCAACAATTTTAAAAGTTGGATACTTTTTAACTACATCTTTATTTTTATTTGCATCTTATTATTTTTTAGGGGAGAGAAGGTGGATACTAATGTTTTTACTTTCTTTTCCATTCGTTGCAGGGTTTATGTATTTACTTCATGGAGTTCTTGAAATTTACTTAAGGGATCCTTTTTTAAAATCCATTGGAGTAATGGGATGATTGAAGGAATATTAATTGGTTTAACTACAGCGTTATCATTTAAAAACATCTTTATGGTTATGATTGGCTGTTTCTTTGGAACAATCATTGGAATGCTACCTGGTTTAGGACCAATGACAGCCATAGCTCTAATGATACCAATTACTTATGGCTTTGATCCTGCAACTGGATTAATTTTAATGGCTGGAGTTTATTATGGAGCAGTATTTGGTGGTTCAACTTCCTCAATTTTATTAAATGCTCCTGGAGTTCCAGGAACAGTTGCAACCTCTTTTGATGGATACCCGATGGCACAACAAGGAAAAGCTGGTAAAGCACTAGCGATAGCTGCTTGGAGTTCTTTTGCTGGTGGAACTTTGTCAGCAATCTATTTATTGTTTATGGCTCCAAGTTTATCAAAAGTAAGTTTATCATTTAGATCTCCAGATTATTTTGCATTAATGATTTTAGGTTTAACAGCAATTGCAGCTTTTTCTTCAAAAGGTCAATTCTTAAAAGCAATGATGATGGTTGTGCTTGGTTTAATGTTAGCATCTGTTGGTCAAGATTCACTTTCAGATATCACCAGATTTACTTTCGATAATATGAATTTAACAGATGGTATAAGTTTCGTCCTAGTGGTTATGTCAACATTTGCTATGAGTGAGGCATTAACAATTATATTAAAGAGAAATGATCCAACAGCAGCAGCAAAGCAAGTCTCTTTAACCGAGCTTGGATCAATAAAAATTAACAAAGAGGAACGGGGTAAAATGTATAGAACAATTCCAAGATCCTCAGTTATTGGTTTCTTGATTGGAGTATTGCCTGGTGCTGGTGCAACTATTGCATCATTTTTAGCTTATGGAATGGAAAGAAATTTAGTTAAGGATGAAGAAAAAGAAAAGTTTGGAAAAGGAAGTGTAAATGGATTATCTGCACCTGAAACAGCAAATAATGCAGCATGTTCAGGTTCTTTTGTGCCAATGTTAACTTTAGGTATACCTGGTAGTGGAACAACAGCCGTGATGCTAGGAGCACTTTTGGGCTTTGGTATTCAGCCAGGTCCAAGACTTTACATGACCAATCCTGAAATTTTTTGGTCAGTGATAATGTCGATGTATATTGGAATGGTTATCTTGTTGATCTTAAACTTACCATTAATTCCTTACATCGCCAGGATACTAGCAGTTCCAAAAAATTATTTAATTCCATTGATATTATTTTTTTCAATTACAGGAATTTATGTAATGTCATTTAATAATTTTGATATTTATTTAATGATTGGTATAGCAGTTGTTGCAACATTTTTACGACTTTATGATTTTCCCATGCCGCCTTTAATACTAGCTTTTGTTCTTGGTGGATTGATGGAGGAGAATCTAAGAAGATCATTACTTCTAAGTAATGGATCTTGGGAGTTTTTATGGGACAGAACACTTACAGTTTGTATACTGATTACAACAATTTTAATTGTTTTTTGGCATATCTATAAAACTTTTACAAAAAATAAATATTAAATTAAAATTTTTTTATATTGTTCAATAGCATTGGACCAGTCGTATTTAGATGATAATTCTTTTGCATTTTTACCAAAATGTAAATATTTTTTATTTTCAATCATTGAATTTAATGATGAATAAATTTCATCCAGATTGTTTCCATCGCATATTAAGCCAGTTTTATCATGTTGAATTGCATCTGCAGCACCACCATCGGCTCCACCTAAAGAAGGAACTCCGTATTGGGCGGCTTCTATATAAGCTATCCCAAAACCCTCAACTGAACTTTTATGCTTTATAGATGGCATCACAAATATATTTGATTTTGCCACTAAAGCGTTTTTAAGATCATCCGTTATTTCTTTAAAAAACATTACTTGTCCACTTAAGTCGAGTTCTTTGACTAAATCTTTTAAATTTTGCTCTTCATCTCCATAGCCAACACAAATGTAAATAATATTTGGATAAATTTGTTTTAAGTTTCTTACAGCCATTAACACTTTTTCATGATTTTTTCTTTTATCAAATCTCGAAACTGTAATTAAACGTGGTGATTTTGTTTTAAGTAAGCTTTCAACTTTATTTAATGATGTCTTATTTAATTCTTGAGCTGGGTTAATTCCAGGATTTATTACAATAACTTTTTCTTGTTCTGCACCATTTTCAACTGCTAAGTTTTTTGTAAATTCAGAATTTGCTATTATTTTTTCTACACTATTTAAAACTTTATTTATTCTTTTATTTAAAGAGCTACCCTTAGGATGATTAATTTCTTTTCCATGGATTAAACAATACTTTTTTTTATCAGTCTTAATCAATTCTAAACTCTTCCAATGATCAGCTATAATGCCTTGAACTTTATTTTCTTTAACATATTCATTAATTAATTGTGCTTTTCTTATTTTTCTTAAAAACTTAATTCCACCAACTCTTTCTATTGAGAAATTTTCATTTTTATCAAATTGGTTATGATTTTCGTAGTAATCCGCAAAAACCTTTGTCATAAAGTTTTTTGACATTTCTTTGGCTAGTCCCCACATTAAATTTTGCATACCACCCACCTCTGGTGGAAAAGATCTAGTGACAATCAAGTACATTAATTAGTTTTCCACTTAATACTACATCCAGCACTAGGAATTTGGTTTTCAGGTCCTTTACCAGTTTCAGCAATTTGTTTCATGGCTATTAATAAATCACTATCACCATTTCTTATAGGAACTAATTTTTTTAATTCTCTTAATCTTCCTCTGTATTGAAGTTCTAAATTCTTGTTATACCCAAAGAAATCTGGAGTACATACGGCATCATAAGTTCTTGCTATCTCTTGTGTTTCATCAACTAAATAAGGAAAAGCAAATTGATTTTTCTTGGCAAATTCAATCATATTTTCAAATGAGTCTTCAGGATAATTTTCTGCATCATTGGCACAGATTGCTACAGAACTAATTCCTAAATCTTTTAATTTTTTTGTCTCTTCAGCAATATCTTTTGTGACTGCTTTGACGTATGGACAATGATTACAAATGAACATGATTAATGTTCCATTTTCACCTTTAACATCTTCTAAAGATAAAATTTTATTATCAGTTGATTTAAGCTTAAAGTCATGGGCCTTTTGACCAAAATCACATATTGGAGTTTGTATTGGCATAATGTAATAATATATAAATTATGTTTTACGATTTAAAAGATAAAAAACCAAAAAACTCTGGCGAAAATTGGGTAGCACCTAATGCAGTAGTTATAGGTGATGTTACTTTAGAAAAAAATACAAGTGTTTGGTTTAATGCTACTTTAAGAGGAGATATTGAAAATATTCATATAGGCGAGGGATCTAATGTTCAAGATGGTTGTGTACTGCACACAGATCCTGGATGTCCTTTGAAAGTCGGAAAAGATGTAACCATTGGACATTTAGTCATGCTACATGGGTGCACGATAGGGGATAATAGCTTGATAGGAATCGGTGCGGTTATACTTAACAAAGCTAAGATAGGAAAAAATTGTATAATTGGTGCTAAAGCTTTAATAACTGAGAATAAAGTAATACCAGATAATTCCTTAGTAGTTGGATCTCCAGGCAAAGTAGTAAGAGAGGTAACCGAGGAAGAAAAAAAAGCTGTTTGGGAAAACACCAAGCATTATCAGGATAATTGGAAAAAATATTCTAAATCAATTTTTTAAATCTTAAGTAATTTATTTTTACAAAACCTTTTCAAAGCCTTCAAAATTTGGTGCACCTAAATATAAATCTTTATGTTTTCCAGCATCTTTGTGAGCAAGTCTAAATGCTTCTGATTTTGTCCAATTCCAAAAATCTTCTTTTGAATTCCATATGCTATGTGATGCATATAAGGTATGATCATCTTTTTCCTCACCTTTAACTAAATTAAAATTTTTAAAACCTGGCACTTCTTCTAAGTGAGTTTCTCTGTTTTTCCAAACATTTTCAAACTCTATTTCTTTACCTTTTACGATCTTAAATCTATTCATTGCAATAAACATATTCCTCCTAAATTTTGCCTATACCAAAAAAAGCACCCGCAATTATTATTAACCAAATTATTCCTTTTATTAAAAAAAAAGAAAAACCACCTACTAACAAATACTTTTTAATTTTTTTTTTCACAAATTAAAATCTACCAATTAAAAAACATGTATCGATGCGATATTTAGACTTATATTAGATATTCAATAACTTGGTTTATGGAACTAGCCAAGCATTTTCGCTATTTTCAAAATCAAATTTTGCTCTTCTATGTCCTTTTGCAGCAAGATAAAGCCATTCAACAGATTTTATTTTACATTTCATTACTGTAAAGTTCTTGTAACCTTCTTCACTTTGTTCCATAGAATAATCAAAATCTTCTAATTTAGATATCATTCCAGATGTTGGTTTATCTGAGGTAGTTCCTGGAGGGCTATCAGTTAAATAGCATCTTCTGCTTATATGCTGAGTTTTTTTCCAAGAAGCTTCTGTTGTAGAATTTTGATTATTTATTTCACACTCAACTTTTACTCTTAATTGTATCTTTTCTTCTTTATCGTAAAAAACTAGAGAAGCTTTTTTATTTTTCTTAAGAATTTCTACTTTTGGTGATCTTAAATCAGTATGAAATTGTAATAGATTGTTTGCTCTATCTGATTTTCTAAGAACAACAATCCTTCCATCTACCTCATCTTGATGGGCACAAATAAAGACAGGAATTCTAAAAGGAGAAGCTCTATTAGTTACAGCATCATCGAGCATAGACCAGTACTTATTTTGAATTTCCTCAAAATTTTCATAGTATGCCGGTTGCATACATTACTTTCTGAATCTTTTAATTAAGCTTGAAGTGTCCCAACGATTACCCCCTAAGCCTTGAACTTCTCCATAAAACTTATCTACAAGTTCTGTTACAGGTAATAATGAACCATTATTTTTAGCCTCATCCATTGCAATCTTTAAATCTTTTCTCATCCAATCAACTGCAAAACCAAAATCAAACTTATCATCAATCATTGTTTTATATCTGTTTTCCATTTGCCAAGATTGTGCAGCACCTTTTGAAATTACCTCAATAACATCCTCCATGTTTAAACCGGCTCGCATTCCAAAATTTATACCTTCTGATAATCCTTGAACTAATCCAGCTATACAAATCTGGTTCACCATCTTAGCTAATTGTCCAGAACCAGCGTTACCAAGTAACTTCATTTTTTTACTGTAACAATCAATTTTATCTTTTGCTTTATCAAAGTCATCTTGATCGCCACCGATCATAACTGTGAGTGCACCATTTTCTGCTCCAGCTTGTCCACCAGATACAGGAGCATCTAATGCGCCAAATCCATTTTTCTTTGCGTAATCATAAATCTCTCTAGCAATTGTTGCTGAGGCTGTAGTGTTATCAATATAGACTGCACCATTTTTAATTGTTTTGAAAGCTCCCTTATCACCAAAAGTTACCTCTCTTAAGTCATTATCATTTCCAACACAGGTAAAAATATATTCTGCATCTTTAGCTGCATCTGCAGGAGTTTCAGCCATTTTACCTTTGTATTCTCCAATCCATTTTTCTGCTTTAGATTTTGTACGATTAAAAACAGTTACATTGTGACCGCCTTTTGATATATATCCTGCCATTGGATAGCCCATTACACCAAGACCTATGAAAGCAACATTACAGCTCATAATTTTTTATGTTTAAAAGTTTAAGTTTAAAAGTAATTATATTTGGATTTATTTTTACATTTTTTTCTAGTTTTGGACAGAGTTTTTTTTTAGGGTTGTTCAATTCAAGTATTAGAGAAACACTTTCTATTTCTCATGGACAATTTGGCTCAATCTATGCTTCTGCTACATTGTTAAGCAGCTTTCTTTTAATTTGGGTAGGTAAAAAAATTGATGACATAAACATTTTTAGATTTGCTTTATATGTAACTCTTTTGTTGGCTTTTTCTTGTTTTTTCTTTTCAAAAATTTCATCAATAGTTTTTTTATTCATTGCTGTTTTTTTAATGAGGTTTTCTGGTCAAGGATTAATGTCTCATACAGCAACTACAACGATTTCAAGGTTTTTTACTAAATCTAGGGGTAAAGCTTTAAGTATCTGTTGGTTTGGATTATCAACTGCAGAATTTATTTTACCAGTTTTAATAGTCTATTTACTTACTTTAACTGCGTGGCAAAACATTTGGTTATCTATTTCTGTATTAATACTATTTTTTTTACCACTTATTTCTTATGCTTTAATCAAAAATTTGAACTTTGATTCAAGAGAAGAAGTAAATGATCAAAATCTTGTTGAAAAAGAAATTAAAAATTGGACAAGAGTTGAGGTTTTAAAAGATTTTAGATTTTACATAGTTTGTTTGAATATGTTAGCAATGCCTTGGATTGCTACAGGTGTATTTGTTTATCAATCATACATAACAGAGTCAAAAGAGTGGGGTGAATTTGTCATAGCACAATCATTTATGGCTTATTCTGTCTTATCAGTCATTACTTTATTAGGTTCTGGTTTCTTAATTGATAAATTTACTAGCAGAAAATTATTGATCTTTATGAATATACCTTTGTTAATTTCAATGTTGGTTTTGTTTTATTTAGACATTTCTATTTCTGCTTTTATATTTCTAGGTTTAATTGGAATTTCAAATGGGCTTGCCAATGTCCTGGGGTCCTCGACTTGGGCTGAGATTTATGGTGTAAAATATATTGGATCAATTAAAGCATTAACAACAGCATTAATGGTATTTTCTACTGCTTTTGGCACTGCTTTATTTGGATTGTTAATTGACAAAGGCTTTACTATTGAACAAATAGCAGTGATTTCATTTATATATATTTTCTTGTCTTTAATTGCTCTGTTCTTGGTTAGAAATAGGTTAAATCCTGAATATATTTAAAAAATCCTTGCTTTTTTTAATAACAGCTTATAGATAACCGGCATGGCAAGAGTAACAGTCGAAGATTGTATTGATAAAGTAGATAGTCCATATGAATTAGTTTTGGTTGCAAAAGAAAGAGCAACTCAACTCAATACTGGAATAGAGCCAACTTTAGATCGTGATAACGATAAAAACACTGTTATTGCATTAAGAGAAATAGCTGAAGAAAATATTAAAGTAGATGATTTAACTGAAAGTGCTGTCTACAAACTTAGAAAACATGTAGAACAAGTCGACGATGGTGCTGAGGCTGATGAGGATGTTGGAGATGATTTTGAAAGTTTATATAAAGGAGAAATTTCAAAAAGTGGAACACCTATTCTCCCATCTAAAAGAGCAAGAAAAGCACCTGAAAAAATTCAAGTTTCTAAAGATGATTTAGCGGAATTGTCTGAAACTACTCAACCAGATGTGCCAGATGCTCCTGTATCTGAAGACCCCGAGTCAGAACAGGGAGATGTTTCTTTGGATCAAGTCTCTGAAAGTGAAGATCAAGCAGCAGATGATACTGATACTTCAAATTCTTAAAGTTTATTAATTACAAAATTCCTTTATTATTTTTTGTCGGTGTTCATCTAGGTCAGGTATGTCACCTCTCGTTTTTTCATCTATATAAGAAGACATTTTAATTGGATTTCCAGCTAATTTAAAATCACCAACAACCTTATGAAATGCTTTAACAATCATATTTCTTGACTCTACTTGAGGGTTCTCAACCGCTTCCTTAATATTTAATATTGGTCCACATGGAATTTTATCTTTTTCCATTTCATTAACCCATTCGCTTGTTTTTTTAGAAGACAGTTTGTCTTCTAAAATTTTTTTAAGTTCATCCATATTTTTTGCTCTAGATGAGTTGTCTGAAAATTTTGGATCTTTACATACCTCTGGAATTTTAAGAAGGTTACAAAGTTTTTCAAAAAGTTTATCATTTCCAGCAGCAATTATAATGTAGCTATCTTGAGTTTTAAAAGCTTCAAATGGAGCAATCGATGGATGTCTTGATCCCATCGGTTTTGGTATTTCATTATTTGAGAGATATCTAGCTATAGCGTTTTCTAAAATAGCAATCTGACAATCAAGCATCGAAACATCTATGAACATTCCTTTTCCAGTTTTTTGTCTATCATATAAGGCAGCATTAATTCCGATTGCAGTAAAAAGCCCAGCTGTGATGTCCCCAATTGATGTTCCAACTCTTGTTGGTTCGGAATTAGGTTGGCCAGTAACACTCATTAAACCACCCATGCCCTGAACTACCATGTCATAAGCTGGTAATTCTTTTAGAGGACCTGTTTGACCAAACCCTGAGGCAGAAGCATAAATAAGTTTAGGATATTTTTTATTAACATCTTTCCATCCATATCCCCATTTTTCTAAAGTTCCTGGTTTGAAATTTTCAACTAAAATATCTGCTTTAGATAAGATTTTTTCAAATATCTTTTTGTCATCATTATTTTTTAAATTTAGTGCAATACTTTCTTTACCTCTATTTAAAGACATAAAATAAGCTGAGTAATCTTTAATAAATGGTCCAAATTTTCTTGAGTCATCTCCTATTTCAGGTGCTTCGACTTTAATTACTCTTGCACCTAAATCTGATAATATCATGGTGCAGTAAGGACCCACTAATACCCTTGTTAAATCAATTACTAGTAGATTTTTTAAAGGTCCATCCATATTTTTTTTAACTAACTTGAGTTTTTGTCGACTTGACTCTTATTAATAAGTTCACTTTAATTGAATTATAAAAAATAACAATAGAGGGAAAAATAATGTTAAAAAAATTATCTTTATATTTAACTTCATTAGTTTTTGTTTTTACTACTATTGGTTCTGCTTATGCGGTTACGTTAAAAGCAAGTCACCAATGGCCTGGTACTCCAAGAGCTGATGGATCATATGATCCACGTCATGAAATGGTACAAATCATTGCTGACGAGGTTAAAAAAGCAAATGTTGGAATAGATATTAGAATTTATCCAGCTAAATCATTATATAAACCAAAAGAACAATGGAAACCGATGACAACTGGTCAATTAGATATTTCTGCTTTCCCATTAGCATATGCTTCTAAATTTCATCCAGAATTTGATGCAACTCTAATGCCAGGAACAGTAAAAAATCATGATCATGCATTAAGATTTAACAAAGGTCCAATGATGACTGAAATTAAAAAAATCATTAATGATGCTGGTGTTGTAGTTTTATCTGATGCTTGGTTAGGTGGTGGTTTTGCTTCAAAAACAAAATGTATTAAAAATCCTAGCGACGCAAAAGGACAAGTGATGAGAGCTGCTGGTAAAGCATTTAACCAAATGCTAGAAGCTGCAGGAGCAGGTATACAAAGTATGCCATCATCTGAAATTTATACTGGTTTACAAACAGGTGTATTAACAGGAGCTAATACTAGTTCAGGAAGTTTTGTGAGTTACAAAATTTATGAACAAGTTTCATGCGCAACACCTCCAGGAAAATTTGGATTATGGTTCATGTATGAGCCAATTCTGATGTCTAAAAAGTCTTTTGATGCTTTAAATTCTAAACAACAAAAAGCTTTGATGAAAGCAGGAAAAGTTGCTGAAAAATACATGACAGCTCAAGTTGAAAACTTAGATAAAAAGTTTGAAGAAGCTTATAAAGCTGCAGGTGTTAAATTAGTATACATGAACGAAAAAGATCATGCTGCGTGGGTAGAGATTGCAAAAAAATCATCTCACAAGGCATTTGCTGATAAAGTTCCAGGTGGCGATAAGCTTATGGAAATGGCTTTAGCAGTTAAATAAAATAATATATAAAGAACCCCTATTTATTCTTATTAAATAGGGGTTTTTTTATGAAAAAAAAATATCTTAAATTTTGTGATTTAATAGCAAAAGCCTGTGGTGCTTTTGCAGTATTAGCTTTACTTCTATCTATCCTAGTTATTGTGGAGTTAGTTTTCGAAAGATATTTTTTTCAAAGAGCAATTACATGGCAAACAGAACTTGTAACTATGTTGCTAGTTGCATCAACTTTTATAGGAAGTGTATATGTACTTAGTGAAAAAGCTCATGTTAGTATGGAATGGATTTATGATTTCTTATCTAAAAAAAATATAATTCGCCTAAAAATTTTTACTTCCTTTTTAAGCTTATTATTTTTCTTAATTTTATTTTATTTTGGATTTTTAATGGTCGAGGAAGCGTTTACAAAAAATTATTCAACTGGCACAGTCTGGGATCCGCCATTATGGATACCATATTCTTCAATGGCTTTAGGTGCCATACTAATGATTTTTCAATATATAGCTGAAATTATAAAACTCACTGACGATAAGGATTATAATTAATGGACCCATTGATAATAGCTTTAATCGTAGCAGTTTTTACCTTACTAGTCCTTTTTTCTGGAATCCCAATTGCTTTTGGTTTGAGTTTTGTATCGATAGTTCTTCTAGTATCATTTGAAGGTTTTCAAATGCTTGATGTTTTTGCGGAAACATTCTTTGCTGGATTAAATTCATTTGTTTTACTCTCAATTCCAATGTTTATTTTAATGGGAATGGCAGTTGCTAATTCTCCTGCAGGTAAAGATTTATACACAGGATTAGATAGATGGCTTTGGAGGGTGCCAGGTGGATTAGTTATTTCTAATATAGGAGCATGTTCAATTTTCGCTGCATTAAGTGGATCAAGTCCTGCAACTTGCGCAGCTATTGGAACTATGGGAATACCAGAAATGAGGAAAAGGGGCTATTCAGATCAAATTGCTACTGGAACTATTGCAGCTGGTGGCACACTAGGAGTTTTAATTCCTCCAAGCATTGTTTTAATTGTTTATGGAATCGCAACTGGAACATCAATCGGAAGATTATTTTTATGTGGGTTAGTGCCAGGTTTCATGTTAGCTGGAATGTTTGCAATTTGGGCACTAATCCATAGTTATTTTATTGATAAAGATGCTGCAAAAGCTTTGAGAAATAGAGTAAAACCAACATTAAAAGAAAAACTTGAAGTATTACCCAGAATTCTTCCATTCCTAGCAATTATTGCTGGAGTTTTATACGTTTTATATGGTGGGGTCGCAACCCCGTCTGAAGCATCTGGAGTTGGAGCGTTCTTAGTTTTTGTCTTGATTGCTGTTGTTTACAAAATTTATCAGCCAAAAAAGATTTGGAACATTGTTAAAGTATCAATGAAGGAAAGCGTAATGATAATGTTTATTATTGCAGCTTCTTATCTTTTTGCATTTACTCTTTCACAACTTTACGTAACTCAGTCTTTAGCTCAAAGTATGGTTGAGTTAAGTTCAAATAAGTGGGTTGTATTTATTTTAATTAATATATTTCTTTTGATCGCTGGTTTCTTTTTACCTCCTGTTGCAGTGATTGTTATGACCTCTGCAATTTTGTTGCCTGTAATTACAACTTTAGGATTTGATCCTTATTGGTTTGCAATAGTGTTTACTATCAATATGGAAATAGGATTGATAACTCCTCCTGTTGGATTGAATCTTTATATTATAAAAGGCATCACCCCAGATGTGAGTTTATCTGAAATCTTAAAAGGTTCTATTCCTTTCATGATAATAATGGCATTGGCTATTTTAATTCTATGTATTTTTCCTGAAATCGTTACATGGCTACCTGATAAAATTATGGGCAAAGCACTTGGATACTAAAAAAAAAATTAATAGAAAAATCTCAGTTGCACCAATGATGGATTGTACCGATAGGCACGATCGTTTTTTTTTAAGATTAATGAGTAAAAATGTAATGCTTTATACCGAGATGGTCGCTACAAAATCTGCAATTCATGGGGATAGAAATAAAATTTTATCATTTAGCCCAGAGGAAAAACCCTTAGCTTTACAGGTCGGTGGTTCTGATAAAGCCGAATTAGCAGAGGTTGCTAAAATTGCAGAGGACATAGGCTATGATGAAATAAATATTAACCTTGGATGTCCAAGTAAAAAGGTTCAAAAAAATAAGTTTGGTGCATGTCTTATGAAAGAACCTGATTTAGTAGCAGAATGTATAAACTCAATGGTAAATTCTTGTAAAATTCCAGTTACTGCTAAAACAAGAATAGGATTTGATCAAACAGAAGATTTTGATTATTTGGATAATTTTATATCAAAAATGAATTCTGCTGGATGCAATACTTTTATTTTACATGCTCGAAAAGCCATGCTTTCTGGATTGTCTCCAAAACAAAACTTAAATATCCCCAAATTAAATTACCAAATGGTTTATGATATAAAAAATAAAAATCCAAATTTAGAAATAATAATTAATGGGGGTATTTCTAAAATAGAAGAAATAAATAATCATTTAAAAAAATGTGATGGTGTAATGATTGGGAGATCTATATACCAAAATCCTTATTCATTAGTAGAAATTGAAAAAGAAATATTTAAAACAAAAAATAACCCAACAAGAGAACAGGTTGTTGAAAAATTATTAGAGTATTTAAAAAAAGAAGTAAATCTTGGGACTAAAGTAAACCATATAATGAGACATACTGTTGGTCTTTATCATGGTAAAGTTGGATCAAAAGATTGGAAAAGATATCTTAGCGACAATATGATGGCTCGAGACTCCGATTTTCAAAAAACAAAACACATAATGACCATTGTTCAAAATAATGAAAAAGCCAATCAAGTAAGTTCGTAATGGAAATTTTAAATTTTAGTGAATTGTTTAATCTTTTGATTGTCTTAGGCATAGCTGCGGCAGTGGCAGGTTTTATGGCTGGTTTACTGGGTGTTGGCGGGGGTATTATTATGGTTCCAGCCTTATATTATGCTTTTACTGTATTAGATTTTGATATTATTACCAGAATGCATTTATCTGTTGGCACTTCGTTAGCAATAATAATCCCAACATCAATTATATCGACAAAAACTCATATGGAATATGATGCAGTAGATTTTAAAATGGTAAAATCCTTTGGAATTTTTATCTTGATCGGTGTTATTGCTGGAACTTTTTTAGCTGTAAATTTAAAAACACCTGCTCTGGTTTTGTTTTTTTCAATTTTTGCATTTATGGTAGGACTTTTTTTCATTTTCTTAAGGGAGAAGCTTGTTGATAATCCAAAAAAAATATCAGATTTTATTAAAAATACCTCAGGGGTAATAATTGGATTTATATCTGTCCCTTTAGGAATAGGCGGTGGTTCATTGATGGTGCCTTTTATGAGAACATTTGGTTATGATATAAGAAAATCAATTGGTACAGCTGCTGCTGTTGGATTTTTAATTGCTATAACTGGCACAACCACCATGATAATGGGTGGCAAAATTATCGATAATGTTAACACTCCTTATAGTTTAGGTTACATAAACTTACTTGGTTTCATAGTTTTTGTTCCTGTAACAATGATAATGGCAAGACTGGGTGCAAAAGCTGTTTACAAGATAGATAAAAAACTATTGAGTAAAATATTTGGAACTTTTTTAATATTGGTATCTATAAGATCTTTTCTTGAATATCTGTCGATTAACTAAAACCCTTAACTATTGATTAGTTCCCCATTTTACTCTATTCCAAATCCTTTCATGAAAATAGTAAAAGAAAAGTGGAATAATTGAACCAAACCCCAGTATACTTGCTCCTTTAAATGTGCCTGTGAATATATATCCAAATATCATCCAATATATAAAAATTAACAGCCTCCAGGAAAATGTTTTTGCAACTGATCTAATTTTTTTATCTGCCATATTGGTATTTTATATAGGAAATACGATAAAGAATGAACATCAAATATTCATTAGAATAGACTATTATATAAAAACTTAAGTATTCGTTTCCTATTTGAAATTGGGACAATTTTTATATTTAGTTATTTTAGTTTATAATTTATTTAATAAATTATGAGAGAAATTATTAAAAATGTTAAAGAAAAACTTGTAGCTAAATATTTAAAAGATGGCTCCATAGAAAAATATTCAAAGAAAGCTAAAAAATTTAAACCTAGAATAAAAGCAAGAATTAGAAAAAATAAACAATTTATTGGTAAAAATATTGGTAATTTTTTTGATTGGATTAAAGGTGCAGAGTTAGTTGAATTAAAAGAGTGTAATATTAAAGAAGATCCTGTAAGGCCAGAACTTAATAATAATTTCAGAAGAAGTTATGGAAGAAAAATTTTTGGAGTGAAGTATAAAGGAGAAATTCACGCAGTAATGTGTTTTGCTTATACTAATGAAATACCAAAGTCTGTAGAGGAGCTAGATATTATGAGTCAAGATGCCCACTTACAAAGCACATTGAGAGGACAGAATGTAGGAAAAATAGCAATTGCCTACACAGTTTGGTCAAAAAAAAAGGGTGGTGGTAAATTAATTGTCAAAGAGGTATTTAATAAAATAAAAAAATCAAATCATCTTAACAGATTAGTTACTTTGTCTCCTTTAACAGACATGGCTTATAAATTTCATATAAAAAATGGTGCTAAACTAATTAGTGTAAATGAAACAACTCAAAATTTTGAATATAAAGTTATAAAGAGTAATAAGTACTAAAAAAAAGGGTGGTTTCAGTCTCCCTCTACCACCCATAAGTAAAAGTTATTTGATTCTCCTCACGAATCAAAATATTTTTTTTAAAAAAAGATATCTTATGGTGCACGTACAAATTGAAATAATTAAAAAACCTCAATTTAAACACATGGTTTATATTTAAAATAATTAAAATAGTGTTACCTTTTAATATGGCTTTAAAAAAAAGAGATAACAATAAATCTAATGGTCGAGATAATAAAAAGAGCAAATTTGATTTGAATCCATTTAATTTCATTGAGGAAAGTAAAAATAAATTAGATAATTTTTATAAAAAACTTCAAAAAGATAGAAAAATAAGCAAAGAGAGATCTGAAAAGCAGAGGATTATTAACGAAAAAAGAGAAGTTGAGAACCAAAAAAAACAAGCTCAAAGAGAAAAAGAAGAAAGAATAAAAGAGGAAAAAAAACAAATTCTTGAACAAAGAAGACTAATTATTGAAAACGAGAAGCAAATTAAAAAAAATGAGGAAAAAAGAAAAAAAATCGAGGCTAGAAGAATATTTATTGAGGAACAAAAAATTAAAGACGAAGAAGCTAGAAAAATAAGAGAGGATACCAGAAAAATTAAAGAGGAAGAGCTTAGATTAAGAATGTTAGAGCGACAAAGAACTCGAGAAGAAAAAATAAAAGCCAAAGAGCAAGCTTTAAAAGAAAAGGAGATCAAGGCACAGCAATTAAGAGAGCAAAAAGAGAGAGAAAGACAAGAACAAATTAGACTTAACGAAATAGAGAGACAAAAAAGATTAGAAGAAGAGCAAAGAATACGAGAAGCAGCAAAAAAACTTAAATATGAAGAAGAAAAACTGAAAGAATCAGAATTAAGACTGAAAGAGATCGAAAATGAGAGACAAAAAGAGATAGAAAGACAAATCCTAAAAGAGCAAGCAGAACAAAGGGTAAAAGAAGAGGAACTAAGGTTAAAAGAGGAAAAAATTAAAGCCGAGGAGGAAGAGAGATTTGCACGACAAAAAGAAGAATATGAAAGAACAGAGAGATTAAGAAAAGAAGAAGAAGACCAAAAAAGAATAGAAGAGGAAAAAGAACGAGAAATTAAACAAAAACTAGAAGAAGAACAAAGAATTCAAGAGGAAGAGAGAAGATTAAAAGAATGGGAAGAAAAATTTGATTTAGAGCAAAAAAAGAAGGAAGAAGAATTAATTAAAAAATTTTATAATGACAATTCTTCAAATAAAAATGAAACCGAAGAAAAGAATGATTAATTAAATTTTTTGGTCGTATTCACCAATTTTACCGGTTTTTTGAAGTAAAGAATCTATAAACTTAAATATTTTAAACTTTCTATCATCAGATGTGGGGCTTTCTGTTACAATTACCAATGAAGGTTTATTAGAGGAGGCTCTAATCAAACCCCATGAGCCATCTTTAAACGAAAATCTCACTCCATTTACTGTTAAAATTTCATCAATTTCCTGGCTATCTATTTTAATTTTATCATTTTTAATTTTTTCAATATCTTTTACAATTTTATCGACTAAAGCATATTTTTCCTCATCCTTACAATAAGGAGCCATAGTAGGTGTTTGAAATGTTTTTGGAATTTCTTTAATGATTTCACCCATTTTTTTATTCTGATTATCTAGTAAATGACAAACTTGGATCGCCGAATTGATACCATCGTCATATCCATAACCTAAAGGTTGATTGAAAAAAAAATGTCCACTTTTTTCAAATCCAGCTAAGGCGTTTTCATTGTTAACTTTTCTTTTTATATGTGAATGGCCAGTTTTCCAATAAATTGTTTTACATTTATTAGAATTTAATAACTTATCATTTGCATATAACCCCGTTGACTTTACATCCACTATAAAAATTGAATTTTTATATTTATTTGACAAACTTCTTGCAATTAATAATCCTATTTTATCAGAAAATATTTCATTTCCTTCATTATCAATTACTCCTACTCTATCACCATCACCATCAAATCCAAAACCAATGTCAGCATTATTTTTTTTAACAGCATCTGAAATCGCATGTAGCATTTTTAAGTCTTCTGGATTAGGATTATATTTAGGGAATGTCCAGTCTAAATTACAATCTAGTTCAATTACGTCACAACCTATTCCGCGTAAAATATCAGGAGCAAAAATTCCTGCAGTTCCATTACCACAAGCTACCACTGCTTTAATTTTTTTTTTGATTTTATTATTATCTACTAAGCTTTGTTTATATATATCTTTAAAATTTTCTATTTTTTTTTCCTGACCTTGTCCGTTTACAAAGTTTTCACTTAATGTTATTTCTTTTAATTCTTTCATTTCCTCAGGAGCATGTGTTAATCCTTTCCTGATACCCATTTTAACACCTGTCCAACCATTATCGTTATGACTTGCAGTTACCATTGCAACAGCATCAGAATTAAAATGGAATTGTGCAAAATAAACCATTGGTGACAAAGACAAACCTACATCGTCAACATAGCAACCTGTTGAAACTAAACCTTTTTTAAGTGCTACTTTTATATCTTCGCTATAAGACCGATAATCATGACCAACGATTACTTTTGGATTAGTCTTGTGGGTTTGTTTTATAATTTGTGTGCCTAATCCTTTGCCAAGATTCGTTATGCCAAGGAGATTAATGTCTTTTTCATACAACCATCGAGCGTCATACTCTCTAAAACCATAGGGGTCGATTTTTAAATTTACTGACATTATTGTTAATTACTTACATTTTTTTGAATTTTTTTATTGATTTTTTTTTCTTGTGTTCTATAAATGTTCTATTGATTTGTTGTTTATATAGTGTATTAACGCTAAGCGCACACAACATATAGTTGTTTTCGTACTAATAACAAAATATAATACAAAAATATGAATAAAATTCTATCGCAGGCCCTGAAGAAAGCTGTCTCTGAATACAGCCCTCAAGTCAAAGAAGTTGAAAAAAACAATAGACCTGATCTTTTCTCACTAAACAACGATACTGAACTTTTTCAAAACGATAAAGGCATCATAATTAAAATAGATCGTTCACGAGATGCGAATTTAACTGACTTTGGAAAAGCAACTTTAAAAGATAGATATCTTGGTCACAACGAATCTTTTCAAGATTTATTTGCAAGAGTTGCAAGCACATATGCAGATGATAATCTTCATGCTCAAAGAATTTATAATTATATAAGTAATCTCTGGTTCATGCCAGCAACTCCTGTTTTGTCAAATGGTGGAACAAAAAGAGGTTTGCCAATTTCTTGTTTTTTAAATGAGGCCTCGGATAGTTTAGGAGGTATTTTAGATCTTTGGAGCGAAAATGTTTGGTTGGCTGCAAAAGGTGGTGGTATTGGAAGTTACTGGGGTAACTTAAGATCGATTGGAGAGAAAATTGGTAAAGTTGGAAAAACTTCAGGAATAATTCCGTTTATAAAAGTTATGGACTCTTTGACTATGGCGATCAGCCAAGGATCTTTAAGACGAGGTTCAGCTGCTTGTTATCTTCCAATTGATCATCCTGAAATTGAAGAGTTTATTGAAATGAGAAGACCTACTGGTGGTGATCCAAATAGAAAAGCTTTAAATCTACATCATGGAGTTTTGGTTTCAGATGCGTTCATGCGAGCTGTTGAAACTGATGATCAATGGGCTTTGAAAAGTCCAGCAGACGGAACGATACAACAAACTATATCTGCAAGAAACTTATGGATAAGATTGTTAACAGCTAGAATTGAAACCGGAGAGCCATACATTATTTATATAGATACAGTTAATAGACAAATCCCACAACATCATAAGCTTGCAAACTTAACAGTAAAAACTTCTAACCTATGTAGTGAAATAACTTTACCGACAGGGATTGATAAAGATGGAAACGATAGAACAGCTGTATGTTGTTTATCATCCCTTAATTTGGAAAAATATGATGAGTGGAAAGATGATCCCAACATGATTAGTGATGTTATGAGATTTTTAGATAATGTCTTGTCAGATTTTATTAATAAAGCTCCTGAACAATTTAAAGATGCAAAATATTCTGCAGAAAGAGAAAGAAGTGTTGGCCTTGGAGTAATGGGTTTTCACTCATTTTTACAAAAAAATAGAATCCCGCTTGAGTCGGTAATGGCTAAATCTTGGAACAAAAAAATATTTAAACAAATTGATGAACAAGTTAATAAGGCTTCAAAAGATTTAGCTGAAGAAAGAGGCGCTTGTCCAGATGCGGCAGAATATGGATTTAAAGAAAGATTTTCTAACAAGACAGCAATAGCACCAACAGCTTCTATTTCAATTATATGTGGAGGAGCTTCTCCTGGTGTTGAACCGATTGCAGCCAATAGTTATACGCATAAAACTTTGTCAGGATCTTTTAACGTTAGAAATAGATATTTAGAAGAAATTTTAGAGAGTCATGGTAAAAATAATGATGAGACATGGTCAACAATTACTACAAACCAAGGATCGGTATCTCATTTAGATTTTTTAACAGATTTAGAAAAAGATGTTTTTAAAACTGCTTTTGAATTAAATCAAAAATGGATTATTGAACTGAGCGGGGATCGAACTCCATATATTTCTCAAGCACAATCAGTTAATTTGTTTTTACCAGCAGATGTACATAAAAGAGAATTACATAGAATTCATTTTGATGCGTGGAAAAAAGGTTTAAAAAGCCTTTATTATTGCAGATCGAAATCAATTCAAAGAGCTGAAAATATCAATAATGCTAAATCAACTGATATTACAGCCAATGTATATAAATCAAAAAATCAACAAACTAACGAACAACCAGAATATGAGGAGTGTTTATCATGTCAGTAACAGATAAAATTAAGACAGAAAAGAAAGAAATAATTCAACCTAAAAAAATGGGATTATTAGTGGAGAATCCTGTTTATAAACCATTTAGATATCCTTGGTGCTATGATGCGTGGTTAACTCAACAAAGAATACACTGGTTGCCAGAAGAGGTCCCACTTGGAGACGATGTTAGAGATTGGCAAAAAAACTTATCTCAGCCAGAAAAAAATCTAGTAACACAAATTTTTAGATTTTTTACTCAAGCAGATGTTGAAGTAAATAATTGTTATTTAAGACATTACACAACTGTTTTTAAGCCAACTGAAGTTTTAATGATGATGACAGCTTTCGCTGCAATGGAGACAGTACATGTTGCAGCTTACTCTCATTTACTTGATACTATTGGAATGCCAGAGTCAGAATACTCTGCTTTCATGAAATATAAAGAAATGAAAGATAAATACGATTACATGCAAGGATTTAATGTTAACTCAAAAGAAGACATAGCAAAAACAGTGGCAGTATTTAGTGCCTTTACAGAGGGCTTACAACTTTTTGCAAGTTTTGCAATCCTGTTAAATTTTCCAAGACATAATAAATTAAAAGGAATGGGACAGATAGTAACTTGGTCGGTTAGAGATGAAACTCTTCATTGTAATTCTATGATAAGAATTTTTAAAGAGTTTATAAAAGAAAACCCAGAAATCTGGACACCTAAATTAAAAAAAGAACTTTATGAAGCATGTAGAACAATCATTTCTCACGAGGATGCTTTCATTGATTTAGCTTTTGAGATGGGTCCAATGGAAGGTTTAACAGCTCAGGAAGTTAAAGATTACATTAGATTCATTGGAAATAGAAGATTAGTTCAACTTGGTCTTGAACCAATTTACGATGTAGAAAAAAATCCTCTAGGATGGCTTGATACCATGTTAAATGCTGTTGAACACATGAACTTTTTTGAAGGTCGTGCAACAGAATATTCTAAAGCATCAACTCAGGGAACTTGGGTAGAAGCATTTAGTTAGTATCAAGTGCAAGACTTTGGTCTAGTAGTTATTGGAGCACATTCAGGACTTTATTTAAAAGATCTAGTAAATCAATATCAAGATAGAAACGTACTTTTAGTTGAGCCTGTTCCTTATAACTATGAAATACTAAATTCTGAATACAAAGATAATTCTAAAATTACAATTTGTAAAAATGCAATAATAGATAAATCTAAAAAAGATTTTTTTTATTATGTGAAAAAAGATTCGATAGCTAAACTCGGAAAGCATTGGGCGAGCCAAATAGGATCATTCGACAAAAATCATATTCTAAATCATAAGAATAAAAGATTTGACATCAAAGAAGATGATATAGAAACTATTCAAATTGAATTTATTACTTTTGATGATTTAATTCAAAAATATTCAATCAAAACAATTGATAAACTCCAAATAGATGTAGAAGGTGCAGAATATAAAATTATGAATTCAATAAACTTTCAGAAAATAGAGATAAATAAAATACTTTTTGAATCAAAACATTTTGATGGTACTTTTATTGAGGGAAAAAAATTACAAGAGATAGAAGAAAAACTTAAGTCAAACGGCTACAAACTTCAGCAAATAGATAAAGAGAATATTTTGGCTAGCAAATAAGTATTTATCTCTGATTTAATTGTAATACTTTTCTGTGTTTGCTACCTTTATAGCTCGCTAGTGGTCTAATAAGTTTATTTGCAGCATGTTGCTCCATTATGTGTGCCGACCAACCTGTGATTCTTGAAATTACAAATATTGGTGTAAAAAAATCAGTATCAAAACCCATCAAGTGGTAAGTAGGTCCAGTTGGATAGTCGACATTTGGATGAATATTTTTTCTATCAATCATTACTTTTTCAACAATATCGTAAATTTTTTCAAATTTTTTATCCTTTTTTATTTTTGCAACTTTTGCAAAATATTTTCTCATGGTTGGAACCCTAGAGTCTCCTGATTTATAAACTCTATGTCCAAAACCCATCACTACCTCTTTTTTATCTAATGCATTATTTATCCACTTAAGAGCATTATTTGGAGATTTAATTTTATTCATCATGTGCATTACTTCTTCATTTGCACCACCATGAAGAGGGCCTTTCAAACTAGCTATTGCTCCAGTTATTGCCCCATGAATGTCTGACAAACTACTTGTGATCGTTCTTGCCGTAAATGTTGAAACATTAAAGCTATGTTCAGCATATAAGATTAAAGATACATCAAATGCTTTTACAATTTCTTTCTGTGGAACTTTTCCAAAGCACATATAGAAAAAATTCTCCGCTATGTTTAGATTTTTTTTAGGTTTAATAATATTTTTCCCTTTTCTAATTCTATAAAAAGCGGCTAATGCTGTAGGGGTTTTTGCCAAAATTCTTATGGCTTTTCTCATATTTGCTTCCTCTGAGGAGTCAGTCGTCTCTTTGTCCTCAAGCCCCATTATGCTTACTGCCGTTCTAGCAACATCCATTGGATGAGATTTTTTTGGCATTTTTTTAATTATTGAATAAAGATCTTTGGACAAGTCTCTATTATTTTTTTCCTCTTTTTCAAACTTTCTTAGCTGTATTGTATTCGGTAAATCCTTATTTAAAATTAAATAAGCCACTTCTTCAAATCTACAATATTCGCATAAATCTTGAGCTGCATAACCTCTATATGTAAGAGAGTTGATTTCAGGCATAACTTTAGAAACTTCTGTTTCATCAACAACTATTCCTAGTAAACCTTTTTTTATATCATCACTCATTATTCATGTCCCTTAGTACTAAAGTTATAAATTTTTTCATCCAGACTATTGTACTTTTCATATTCAACAAGCTCATAAAGTCTTTTTCTAGTTTGCATCTTATCTATGATATTATTTTGATGTCCATTTGCATAAATGTCTCGTAATCCATCTTCAACATTTTTCATAGCAAGTCTTTGAGTGGTTACTGGGTAAATTACAATATTGTATCCAAATTTTTCTAATTCTTTATAATTAAACAACTTTGATTTACCAAATTCAGTCATATTAGCTAGCAAGTAACAAGAAAGTTCTTTTCTTACTTTCTCAAAATCTTTTTCATCGTGTAAAGCTTCAGGGAAAATTATTTCTGCCCCAGCATCCACATAAGCTTTACATCTTTCTATCATCTTTTCTATTCCCTCTACACTTTTTGCGTCAGATCTTGCTATAATTTTAAAATTTTCATCTTTTTTTGCCAATACACACTCTTTAATCTTTTTAACCATAGCTTCAGTTGATATTAATTCTTTATTATCTAAATGCCCGCATCTTTTTCTTTCAATTTGGTCTTCTAGATGAACAGCTGTAATTCCAAATTCTTCAAAAGTTTCAATAGTTTCTTTACAAGATTTAAATCCAGTATCAATATCAACAATAGTTGGAAGGTTGGTCACTCGTGAAATAAGGTAAGATCTTGTGCTAACATCCTGTAAAGTTGTTAAACCAATATCTGGAAAACCAAGATCGTTTGCCATAACTCCACCAGATACATAAACTGCATCGTATCCAATTTCTTCAATTAACTTTGCAGTTAAAGGGTTATAGGCTCCTGGAACTCTTAGAATTTTGTTAGATTTTAATTTATTAACAAAATCTTTTCTTTTTTGTGGTGGCTCTTTTTCAATAAAGTGCATTAAAAAATACCCTTTTTAAAATTTCTTTTTAACTTTCTTTTTTTTACTTCAATATTTAATTTATCCAATTGACCTGGTTTTAATTTTTTTAAATTTTGTACTACCTTTAAAAATCTATTACTTTCTTTTTTATCTAAAATATTTTCCGTCAAAGTTATGAATTTATTAATATAATTTTTTCTTTTAAAAGGTCGCAAACCATAAGGATGAGCATCTGCTACACCTTGTTCCTCTGTAATTTTTTTACCATTATCTAAAGTAATTACTACTTTTGCACCAAATGCTTTCTTTCGAGGATTAGGATCATGATATTTTTTAGTCCATTTTTTATCTTCATGAGTTTTTATTGATCTCCATATTTTAAGTGTACTTTTTCTTTTTGCTCTTGTTTTTGTATAAGATTTTATATGATGCCAAGTTCCATCCTCAAGTGCTACAGCAAATATATACATTATTGAGTGATCTAATGTTTCTCTGCTAGCATTAGGATCCATTTTTTGTGGATCGTTTGCACCTGTTCCGATTACATAATGAGTGTGGTGACTTGTAAAAATATCTATTTTTTTAATCTTATTAAGATTTTTAACTTTCTTTTTAAGTTTTTTTGCTAAATCAATTAAAGCTTGAGATTGATATTCTGCAGAATACTCTTTAGTGTAAGTTTCAAGAATCGCTTTTTTTGTTTCACCTTTTTTTGGTAATGGAACTTTATATAATGCCTTCTTGCCATCAAGAATTCTTGCTATCACACTGTCTTCACCTTCATAAATTGGACTTGGTGCTCCTTCACCACGCATTACTCTATCAACAGCCTCTATAGCAAGTTTTCCTGCATGTGCGGGAGCATAAGCTTTCCAACTCGAAATTTCTCCTTTTCTAGATTGTCTTGTAGAAATTGTTGTATGTAATGCCTGCTGAACAGCTTGATAAATAGTTTCAGTTTTTAACCTTAACATTGAACCAATCCCAGCTGCAACACTTGGACCTAGGTGAGCTATGTGATCTATTTTATGTTTATGTAAACATATTCCTTTCACTAAATTAACTTGAACCTCATAAGCAGTTATAATTCCTCTCAAAAGATCTAATCCGTTTTTTTTATTTTGTTGTGCAACACTAATAAGTGGGGGAATGTTATCACCTGGATGACTATAATCAGCAGCTAAAAAAGTATCATGGAAATCTAATTCTCTTACTGCTGTTCCATTTGACCAAGCTGCCCACTCACAATCAAATTTTAATTTACTATTGACACCAAATAATGTTGCACCATTTTTTCTTGAATGTTTTAAAGCCATCTCTCTAGACGAAACAACAGGCCTTCTGTTAAGAGATGCTATAGCAACAGATGCATTGTCTATTATTCTATTAATTGACATTTCAATTGCATCTTTATTTAACTTAGAATTATCACTTGCAATTTCTGCAATTTTCCATGCAAGCTGATTTTTTTTTGGTAAGTGAATTTTAGATGGGTAGACTTTAATTTTATGAACTATCAAAATAACTCCTAAATAACGAAGTTGTTTTTAATAGTTAAAAAAAAATAATCAATATTAAAGATATTTTGATACTATTTTTTCGATACCAATAAAGTCTTTTACTAAGTGATTATGGTAAATTTCATTAGTTTTTTTTTCAGTATATCCATCTTCCATAAGTATAACTGGTATTCCAGCATCCTTTGCTGCATTTGCGTCAGTTTCGCTATCCCCAATCATTAGCGATTTTTTTATATTACCTTGCAATATTTCAATTACAGATGTTAGGTGTCTTGGATCAGGCTTACAATAATCGAATGTGTTATGTCCAGCAACGTATTCAAAAAAATCATAAATACCAATTTTTTTTAAAAGATCGACGGCCAGGTAATCAGTCTTATTTGTACAAACAGCCATAGATATATTATTTTTTTTTGACCATATTAGAAAATCTTTTACACCATTTATCAGAGTACTTTCGTTAACAATATTTTTCCCATAGAAGTCAGTAAAATCTTTTATCATTTCTTTTTTAATCTTTTCATCTTGTACCTTTCCAAACTCTTTTTTAGCTTGCCCCCAAATTGACCTTCCAAGCATCGCACCCGCACCTTGTCCTACAAGATTCCTTATTTCCTCAGTGGATTTTGTGGGATAACCAAATTTTTTCATTACATGATTATGTGCACGCATCAAATCTGGTGCTGTATCAACCAAAGTTCCATCTAAATCAAAAAGAATTGTAAAATTTTGACCCATAAATAAAAGTTTTTTTAAGAAATATTATGTGAATTAAGAAACATATATACTTAATATAAAGAATTTCATAGATGAAACAATTAAATTTACAAAAAGCTCAAAACAAACTTCGAAAAAAATTTTTAAAGGTGGGTGTAAAAATGATTGGCCCTGAAACAATTTTTTTTTCAAAAGATACAAAATTAGGAAAGAATGTGATTATTGAACCCTACGTGGTAATTGGTCCAAAAGTGAAAATAGGAAATAATGTTACAATAAAATCTTTTTCGCATTTAGAAAATTGTAAAATAGAAAATAAAGTTGATATTGGACCATATGCAAGAATAAGACCTGGTGTAGTTTTAAAAAGTGGTTCAAAAATTGGAAATTTTGTTGAAATTAAAAAAAGTACTTTGGGTATAAATTCAAAAGTAAACCATTTAACATATATCGGTGATAGTGAAATAGGTAAATCAGTCAACATTGGTGCTGGAACGATTACTTGTAATTATGATGGAGTAAAAAAAAATAAAACTAAAATAAAAGATAATGTTTTTATTGGTTCAAATTCATCGTTAGTAGCACCAGTTACAATCGAGGAGAATAGTGTGGTTGGGGCTGGTTCGGTTATAACAAAAAAAGTGAAGAAAAAGTCGTTAGCGTTAACGAGAAGTTTACAGACTGAAATAAAAAATTATAAAAGAAAGTCTAAATAGTTATGTGTGGAATAATAGGAATTAATAGCAATAAATCTGTATCAGCAACTATAATTAATTCTCTAAAAAAATTAGAATATAGAGGTTATGACTCAGCTGGAATGGCAACCCTATATAATGGATTGATAAATGAAGTAAAATCTGAGGGAAGAGTAGAAAATTTGGAAAAAAATTCCTTAGTTCAAAGCATGGAGGGAACTATTGGTATTGGTCATGTTCGATGGGCAACACACGGGCTCCCAAATAGTATTAATGCACACCCACATTCTTCTCAGAATGTTTCTGTTGTTCATAATGGAATTATTGAAAACTCAACAATTTTAAAAAAATTTTTAATTGGGAAAGGTCACAAATTCAAATCACAAACTGATACAGAGGTAATAGTCCATCTAATTACTGAAAATCTTAAGACAGAAAACATTGTTAATTCAATTCAAAAAACTTTGAAGTTGTTACATGGAAGCTTTGCACTTGGTATTATTTTTAAAGATCAACCAGATTTAATTGTTGGCGCAAGAAGAGGTTCACCATTAGCTGTTGGTTATGGTCCTAATGAAAATTATCTAGGTTCAGACTCCTATGCGCTTAAATCGATGACAAATAAGATTACATATTTAAATGACGGTGAATTTTGTATTATTAAAAAAGATCACGTGGAATTTTTTAGTGAGGAAGGAACTAAAATTAATAAAAAAGTTTTAGAATTGTCCTCTACAGAAGAAAAATATGACAAAGGTGATTACAAACATTTTATGGCTAAAGAAATTGAAGAACAACCAAATACAATTAGAAATGGAATTAATGAGTATATAGATATGTCAAATAAAGATATTAATATTTATAACTTTCCTTGGAAAAGTAATGAGATTACATCAATAACCTTAATTGGATGTGGAACAGCATATCATTCATGTTTAATGGCAAAATATTGGTTTGAGGAAATAACATCATTAGATGTAAATATAGATATAGCATCTGAATTTAGATACAGAAAAAATAGATTTAAAAAAGACACACTTTATGTATTTGTCTCACAATCTGGAGAAACAGCAGATACTTATGCTGCTTTAGATCTTTGTAAACAAAGTGGCGTTAAAACGTGTGCAGTTGTTAATGTAGTGGAAAGCTCGATTGCAAGAGACTCCGAATTTGTATTACCAATACATTGTGGAACTGAAATAGGTGTTGCTTCAACTAAAGCTTTTCTTGGACAAATATTAATTTTATATATTTTAGCCTTAAAACTTGCTTTATTGAGAAAAGATATTGAAAAGACTCATTTTGACAAAAAAATTGATGATCTTAAAAATTTACCAAAACTTGTTGAGCAAACATTATTGATTGATAACAAAATACAAATAATTTCAAATACTTTTAATGAGGCAAAAGGTTCTATGTTTTTGGGACGTGGTTTTTCTTATCCAATTGCTCTTGAAGGTGCCTTAAAACTAAAAGAATTATCATACATTCATGCCGAAGGTTATCCAGCAGGAGAGATGAAACATGGACCTCTTGCATTAATAGAAGAGGGGATGCCAGTGGTAGTTTTGGCTCCAAGAGATAATTATTATAAAAAAACAATTTCAAATATGCAGGAGGTAATTGCAAGGGGGGCTAAAGTTTTATTAATTACAAATAAAAGTAAAGATGAAGTAATTTCGGAAAACATTTGGGAAACAATTGAAGTTGAAAGCACTAATGAGG
The DNA here is from genome assembly GCA_902624465.1 of uncultured Pelagibacteraceae bacterium. Lineage (GTDB taxonomy): Bacteria > Pseudomonadota > Alphaproteobacteria > Pelagibacterales > Pelagibacteraceae > Pelagibacter. The sequence goes on from CACNXP010000004.1 coordinate 53,162, forward strand.
ATCTTTTACCTTTTCTTTTAACCATTCCTTTACAAAAATTAGCTTATTATTCAGCATTAAATAAAGGCTATGATATAGATAAACCTAGAAATTTGGCAAAGTCAGTGACAGTTGAGTAAAGAAATTGTTTAATTATATCTTTAATTAAAAATTCTTTAAATAAAGTAGACAATCAAATAAACAAAAGCTTTATGAAAAATAATAAAATTAATATTATAACTTCTTTTCCAAAATCAGGAAATACTTGGATGAGGTTTATTATTTACGATTTATTATTTAATGATCATAATGACATTATTGAAAACTCAAGTGAAATAAACCGATTGATACCAGACTTTCATATGTCAAAAAACAATCAGCTTATTTTAGATAGTAGATTAAAAGATAAAGAAGTTTTTTTAAAAACTCACTCAAGTTATAATCAAATGAGCAAATTACCAATTGGTAAAATTATTTTAATAATCAGAAACCCTCTTGATGTATTTGTTTCATTATATAATTATTATGAAATTGAAAAAAAAGATAAAAGTGAAATGATAGATTTTTTTTGTGCTCATCAAACATTACCATTCTTAAAAAAAGCTAATTTTCCTAATTGGCAAGAGCATATTGAAAGCTGGGTTAATTCAGGAAAAAAATATCATATAGTAAAATATTCAGATCTAATTGATGATTTTGATAATCAAATTAAATATTTATGTAATTTTTTAGATTTAGAAATAACTGATAAAAAGTTAGATCTTATTAAAAGAAATTCAAGTTTCAATAATCTTAAAAATATTGAGATTAAAGAAAGAGAGCAAAATATCGCTGGGTTCTTCTCTGGAAATATGAAGGAAAAAAAGACTAATTTCATGAATACAGGTGGTTATGGGAACTACAAATCATTCTTTAATTCCTCTGAATTATTGAAATTAGAAAATTCATTTAAAAAAAATAAGTGGATAAGTTGAATAATTACTAAACTCTGATACAACAATCCTTAGTTGAATATGAAAAATTGGAAAGTTAATAGTTGGAGAAAATATCCGGTAAAACATATACCGGAATATCCAGATAAAAAAGAGTTGGAACAAGTTTTAAATAAAATTAAAACTTTTCCACCACTAGTTTTTGCTGGAGAAACTAGACATTTGAAACAGCAACTTGCTGAAGTTGTAGATGGTAAAGCTTTCTTATTACAAGGAGGAGATTGTGCAGAAAGTTTTGCAGAATTTCATCCAGATAATATTCGAGACACATTTAAAGTTATTCTTCAAATGTCATTAGTTTTGACTTACTCAGCATCTTTACCAGTTGTAAAACTTGGAAGAATAGCTGGTCAGTTTTCAAAACCAAGAAGTGCACCTACTGAAATACAGGGTGGTAAAGAATTACCAAGTTATTTAGGTGATAATATAAATGCGATTGATTTTACAGAAAAGGCTAGAAAACCAGATCCTAAAAGGATGTTCAAAGCTTATTCACAATCTGCTTCAACATTAAATATATTACGAGCTTTTTCTAAAGGAGGTTTTGCAGATTTAAATAAAGTCCATTTATGGAACTTAGATTATATTAAGAAAAGTCCTCAGGCTAAAAAATTTAAAGAATTAGAGGATAAAATAGCTGATGCATTAGCATTCATGGAGGCTTGTGGAATAACTTCAGATTTTAATAATAGATTGTATACAGTAAATTTTTGGACTTCACATGAAGCTTTACATTTGCCTTTTGAGGAAAGCATGACCAGAATTGATTCTACTACTGGAGAATACCATGATACCTCAGCTCACTTTGTTTGGATTGGAGATAGAACAAGACAAATTGATGGTGGTCATGTAGAATTTTGTAAAGGTATTGAAAACCCTATTGGAATAAAATGTGGACCAACTTCTAAGCCAGATGAAATTGCAAAAATTTGTGAATTAATTAATCCGAATAACGAAAAGGGTAAAATTACATTAATATCCAGATTTGGTCATAAAAATGTTGAGAAATTTTTACCAAAATTAATTAGAGGGATTAAAAAAGAAGGTTTAAATGTCGTTTGGTCATGTGATCCAATGCATGGAAATACAATTAAATCAACGACTGGTTTTAAAACAAGACCTTTTAACGATGTTGTAAGTGAGGTTAAAAATGTATTTGCTGTTCATCAGTCTGAAGGTTCTTACGCCGGTGGTTTACATGTTGAAATGACTGGACAAGATGTGACAGAGTGTACAGGGGGTGCAAGAAAAATATCTGATGCTGATTTATCTAGTAGATATCATACTCATTGTGATCCTCGTTTAAACTCAGATCAAGCAATTGAATTAGCATTTTTAATTTCTGATGAGATAAAAAGGAATAGCAGCTATTCAAAAAATGCTATTCAAGCGGCATCTTAGACTGTTGTTTTCAAATCAACATAAATTAAATAAAAAGTAATGAATTCAGGAGAAAAAGTAAAATATATATCGAATTGGATCAAGAGTTATGTTGATCAAATGCCAAATAAAGCTCAATCTTTAGTGATTGGTATCTCAGGAGGAATTGACTCCTCTGTCTCAAGCACTTTAAGTGCGATGACAGGTCTAAAAACAATTGTTTTAACTATGCCAATAAAACAAAAAGAAAATCAGCATGATCTAAGCTTAAAACACCAAGAATGGTTAACAAAAAAATTTAAAAATGTTGAAGCTCATACTATTAGTTTAGATAAATTATTTGAAACATTTTCTTCTACGTTAAATAAATTTGATAACGAACATGGTTATGCCAATTCTAGAGCCAGATTAAGAATGACAACACTTTATCAAGTAGCTGCAGCTAACAAAGGTATTGTTGTTGGAACTGGAAATAAAGTTGAGGATTTTGGCGTTGGTTTTTACACAAAATATGGTGATGGAGGTGTTGATATTTCTCCAATAGCAGATTGTAACAAAACAGAAGTATGGGAATTAGGTAAAGAACTTGGAATATTAAAAGAGATAATTGATGCTCCACCAACAGATGGCTTGTGGGATGATGGTAGAACAGATGAAGGTCAATTAGGATTTAGTTATAGCGAATTAGAAGATGCAATGAGCAACCCAAACTCACCACATAGAGATCAATACGAAAAAATTAGAAATCAAAACTTGCATAAAATGGAGCCTATTCCAGTTTGTAAGATTCCTAGTTAATCAATTAGATTAACAAATCACCAAATAAGGTATATTTCTTAATCATAGATGATGGATATTTTTTTAACAAATAATTTAACTAATAAGAAAGAGCAGTTCATTCCAAAAAATAAAGAAAAAGTAGGAATGTATGTTTGTGGACCAACTGTCTATGATGATCCACATATAGGAAATGCAAGACCTTTGGTTATATTTGATATCTTATTTAAATTACTTAAAAAGAATTATTCAAAAGTAACTTATGTTAGGAATATAACTGATATTGATGATAAAATCATAAAATCATCCCAAGAACAAAAGATTTCGACCAAAGAACTTACAGAAAAAGTAACTTCAAGTTTTTTTAAAGATTGTGAATTTTTAAATTGCGAAAATCCAACTCATCAACCTAAAGCGACAGAACATATAGATCTCATGATCGATATGATAACTGAATTGATCAAAAAAGGTTTTGCTTACGAAAATCAAAAGCATGTTTATTTTGAAGTAAAAAAATTTTCTGATTATGGAAAATTATCAAATAAAAATTTAGATGAATTGATTGCTGGATCAAGAATAGAAATTAGTGAAAATAAAAAAAATTCTGAGGATTTTGTTTTATGGAAACCTTCAATAAATGATGAACCTTATTGGGACTCACCTTGGGGTAAAGGTAGACCTGGTTGGCATTTAGAATGTTCTGCAATGTCAAAAAAATTTTTGGGCAATGAATTTGATATTCACGGGGGTGGTGTAGATTTAATTTTTCCTCATCACGAAAATGAAATTGCTCAATCTAGATGTGCAAATGAAACAAAAGTTTTTGCTAATTACTGGATCCATAATGCCTTTATCACAATGTCTAATGAGAAAATGGCTAAGTCACAAGGCAACATTCTTAAAATAAAAGATTTTAGAAATAAGATTAGTGGCCAAATAATTAGATTAGCTTTGATGAGTGCACATTACAAACAACCGCTTGATTGGGGCGATAAATTATTGAGTGATTGTGAAAACACATTAGATAAATGGTATCGAGTTTATTCATCTGATTTAAAATCTGTGAAAATTCCAGATGAAATTTTAAAACCATTATATGAAGATTTGAACACACCTGGTTTTATTGCAAATCTTCATAAATTATTTGAAAAAGCCACTAAAGGTGAAGGCATAGATTTATTTATATCAGCATGCCAATTTATTGGTTTGATGAATGAAAGTATTGAGCAATGGAATGACTATAAAAAGAATAAAGCATCCATTAGTGAGTCTGAAATTGAAAACATGCTTAATTTAAGAGATAAAGCTAGAGAAAATAAGAATTATAAAGAGGCAGATAGAATAAGAGAAGAACTTTTAGACAAAGGTGTTTTAATAGAAGACAAAGATGGTAAAACACTTTGGAAATTTAAATGAGCAAAGAAAGACTGTACATATTTGATACAACTCTTAGAGACGGAGCTCAAACTCAGGGCGTTGACTTTTCTTTAGAGGATAAAGAAAAAATTGCCACAGCTTTAGATAATTTAGGTGTTGATTATATTGAGGCAGGATGGCCTGGTGCTAATCCAACGGATACAGAATTTTTTCAAAAAAAACATAATTTCAAAAATTCAAAGTTAACATCTTTTGGTATGACAAAAAGATCAGGGAGAAGCGCAGAAAATGATACTGGTTTATCAGCACTCATGAATTCAAACACCACTGCTGTTTGTTTAGTGGGAAAGTCCTGGGATTTTCATGTTGATGTAGCTTTAGGAATAACAAATAAGGAAAATTTAGATAATATTTCTGAAAGTGCCAAACATTTTGTAAAAGCAAAAAAAGAATTCATGTTTGATGCAGAACATTTTTTTGATGGCTATAAAGCAAATCCAAAGTATGCATTATCTTGTATTAAAGCTGCATATGATCAAGGTGCAAGATGGATTATTTTATGTGATACTAATGGAGGAACACTTCCCCATGAAGTTTCACTTATTGTTAAAGAAGTCTCTAAAGTTGTTCCAGGTAAGAACCTTGGAATTCATGCACATAATGATACTGGTAACGCAGTTGCAAATTCATTAGCTGCAGTATTATCTGGTGTTAGACAAATTCAAGGAACAATCAATGGTTTAGGTGAAAGATGTGGTAATGCCAATTTGATGTCATTAATTCCAACATTTTTTTTGAAAAAAGATTTTTCATCTCAATTTGAAATCAGTATTAAATCAGAAAATATTAAAAATTTAACTGAATGTTCAAGATTATTAGATGAAATTTTAAACAGAAAACCTAATCAGCATTTACCTTATGTTGGTGCTGCAGCATTTTCACACAAAGGAGGATTACATGTATCTGCTGTACAAAAAGATCCAAAAACTTATGAACACATCAACCCAGAGGATGTTGGTAACACTAGAAATATTGTTGTTTCAGACCAATCTGGAAAATCAAATATCATATCTAGACTAAAGAGTATCAAAATTAATATTGAGGAAAGTGATCCAAAAATTAAAAAATTGTTAGACGAAGTTAAAGATAGGGAATTTATTGGTTATAGTTATGACGGAGCTGATGCCTCGTTTGAGTTGTTAGCTAGAAGAATTATTGGAGAAATACCAAGATATATTTCAATTAATGAATATGACGTTTCCGTAAAAAAAAATAAGTCTGGCGAAATAGTTTCTTCTGCAAAGGCCCAATTAGAAGTTGATGGAGAAAAAATTATGTGTGAGGGAGAGGGGAATGGACCAGTAAATGCATTAGATAATGCTATTAGACAAAACGTTGATAGACTTGCAAAATATTCAAAATATCTAAAAGATTTAAAACTTGTTGATTATAAAGTGAGAATTTTAAATACTGGCACAGAGGCCGTTACAAGAGTGTCAATTGAAAGTACAGACTCAAAGGGAAAGAATTGGTTTACTATTGGTGTATCGACAAACATTATCGATGCTTCGTTTAAAGCATTAATTGATAGCTTAGATTACAAACTATTTAAGGATAATGCTCCAGCCAGTAAATAAATGAGTAAAAATAACATCTCATTTATTTTACACAAACCTCAATTGTCAGAAAACATTGGTGCATGTGCTAGAGCAATAAAAAACTTTAATTTTAAAAAATTAGTTTTAATTAATCCAAAACCTATTTTCCCAAATGATAAAATCTTAGCCACATCAGTTGGGGCAAAAGACATTATTAATCAAAGTAAAAAGTATGATAATTTAGAAAATGCTTTAGGAAAGATTGACATTTTAATAGCTACTTCAGCAAGATTCAGAAATAAGAATATAAAACATATTAGCTTAGAAGACTTAAAAAAGATTAATTTTAAAAAGAGAGTTGGGTTTTTATTTGGGTCAGAAGCATCAGGTTTAT
>CACNXP010000005.1:0-17500 GCA_902624465.1 uncultured Pelagibacteraceae bacterium
TTTTTTTTATTTTATTTGAATTATCATTTCCATGTACTAAAAAGTGGATTTTATTCTTTTTTAAAAAATTTTCATTTATATGAAATTTTGATTTAATAACTTTGTTTACATATCGAATTGACTCAATTAATTCTTTTCTATGTTTAAACTTCAATTCAGGATTGAAATGTTTATGTTTTTTAATTTCATTATCTGATGTCAATGCAACAATAACATTTCCGAATTTTGAAGCTTTTTTTAGAAGTCTAATATGCCCGTAGTGCAAAATAGAACAAGTCATATCTACTAAGATATTTTTTTTTCTAGTCATTATAAATTAATTTGTTCCAGGTATTAAATTAAGAATTTCTTTTATACTTAAAAGTTTTTTGTCTGCCTCTTTAGAGCGATTTTTTTCTAGAATTGTTTTGGCTACATGCTGCATTGCAGGATAAGATGCTCTTAGCATATGGTTCGCATATATAACTATGTTGAAGCCATTCTCGTACAAAGTTTTCTCTGAAATCTGGTTGTAACTTGATGGAACTGAAACTAGTGGAATCTTTTTATAACTTTTTCTGAAAACTTTAGAAAAAGCTATTACCTCCCTCGGATTTTTTGATTTGCTGTGTATCATTATTCCATCAGCTCCTGCTTCTATATATGAGTGGGCTCTAGAAATAGCATCGTTGAGTCCTTTGCCTAGTATAAAACTTTCAATTCTTGCTATTATCATAAAATCATCACTAATCTGAGCTTTTTTGCCCACTGAAATTTTTTCTGCAAATTTAATTTTTCCCTCTTGGGTTTGTCTTGATGTATCTTTTAATAAAGAATTTTTTTTTAAACCTTTTTTATCCTCAATTATTAAAGCTGAAATACCTAACCTTTCAGCAGACTTGATCCTCATTTCAAAATGTTCAACTTTTCCACCTGTATCACCATCCATAATTAAAGGTTTGGTAGTAACTTCGAAGATTTGATCAACCCCATTAAGTCTTTGAGAAAAATCTAATGACTCATTGTCTGGCTTTCCAACAACTGTGGAGTCGGTAAGAGAACTAGACCAAAAACCATCAAAACCGATCTTTTTACCTTTTTTTTCAATAAAAGTATTTTCTCCTATAATAGCTGACAACGGGCTGTGTGCTTCTAGAAATTTAGATATTTTGTTACTCTCTATTGTTCTTCTCAATAAACTTCTTCTAATATCAGGTGTTACAGAAATTTCATTTAAATGATTTATAAGAGCAGAGGAGGATACACCTTTTGTGTAAGGAATCTCAATGAGCTTGCCTCCATAAGATTTCATAATTTTCAAAACCTTTCTTCTTATTTCACTCATATGTCCGGTTTTCCAATCATCTCCGTGAACTAAAAAATCAGGTTTTAAACTTTTTATATTTTTAGAATAATCCCACTCATTTTGCACAATAACTGATTTAACACCTTTAAAATTTATTAAGATTTTTTTTCTCTGTTCAAAGTTTAGATATGGGATCCTTTTGTGTTCAGCGACTGCTTTATCTGATAACAAACCAATAATGATATCTCCGTATTTTCTAGCTGTCTCAAATAATTTCATATGTCCATGATGAATGGAGTCAGCTGTAAGAGATATATAGACAGTTTTTTTCATTTGTTCAATTATTGAACATATCTATTTTTCTTCGAATGTAAATATTTAAGTTCAATTTCTATATATATTTTTCTATTATTATCTTTTTATTCATCAATATCTAAAAAATCGATTATTTTTCCTTTTGCATTTTTGCCTAAATGAGCTTCTCCGATATGACAAACGATTGACCCAGATAATTTTATTCTTGGTTTATAGAGAATTACTTTTGATGAATTTGCAGTAATTTTTTTATTAACATACGTGCATAGAAATGGCTGATTTTTTTTGGGATAAACTAAATAGTCTTTAAATTTTTTTATCATTTTCTTTTTATTTTGAACTACAGATTTTTTATAATAATTATATTTCTTTAAAACTTTCTCTAGAGATTGAATAGTGTGGTATGGTCCTGTCATTCTTTTTTGCTCTAAATTTTTTATGTCAAGAACAAATGTATTTACTTTATTAGTTGGATTAATATTATAACAAACAAAGCATGCGCCTGTTAATCCAAATAAACCCTTGCAAGAACTGAAAGAAATTACATCTGCTAAATGATGATTAGATTCTAATCCAATTGATGCTGTTGCATCAAGAGCAAGCTTGGATTTTGTTCTTTTGGTAAGTTGTTTTAAATCCGTTATCGGTATTTTTAAACCACAACTGGTTTCAGTTGAACAGGCCCAGATCCAATCATATTTTCCCTTGATTTTATTTAAACTTTTCCAATTTACTTTAGTTACAGATTTAATTTTTTTATTATTTTTTTTAATTAAATTCGATATTTGAAAGAGTCTATCGGAATAATAACCAGTTGATACAATTAAAATTTTACCTTTGAAAAAGTTTAAGGCAACTATTTCCAAAGCAGTACTTCCCGATCCCTGGGTAGTAATAATTTTTTTTAATCCTGATATTTTTTTAAGTTTTTTTATAACACTATTGTAAGTTTTGTTATATTCATTGTCCCCTCTTCCAAAACAAGGGCCTAAATTAATTATATTGCTATCAATTATACTGGCAGGACCAGCTGTAAATATAATTTTATTATCATTTTTTTGTTTTATGAGATTTTTAATCATCTTTTTATTTATCTTTCCATAAATTTAGATTTAATAAAATTTAATTTTTTCGGTCTTCCTAGATTTTGAATAGTTCCCAATTTAATTTTAACTTCTAAAAGTGAAGGTCCTTTTGATTTTAAAAAATTAGATATAGTTCTCTTCATAATTTTTTCATTATCTATAAAGAAATAATTTTTATATCCGCAACTCTTAGAAAGTTTATATAAATCTAAATTTTCAAGATTAGTTTTTTGACCTCCAACAGACTCGTGTGATCTATTATTTAAAATTATATGTTTAAAATTTTTAAGCTTTTTATAACCTATGGTAGTTAAAGAACCCATGTGCATTGACAAAGATCCATCTCCATCTAAACAGATAATGTTTCTTTTATTATTCATTGCAACTCCTAAAGTTACCATTGAAGCATGACCCATCCCTCCGACCATATAAAAATCATTTCCTTGATAATGTGTATTCTTGTATTTTCTTATTTGAAACAATTCTCTTGAAGTATAACCTGTTGTAGAAATAATTTTACTTTTTAAATTTACATTGCCTAACAAATAATTTAGAAAAGTTTCTCTTTTGATTCCACTATTAAATTCTTTTTTACTTTTTTTAAAGGATTTTTTATCAAATAAAATATCTTTTTTAATCAAACATGCTACTGGACATTTAAACTTTTTTGAAAATTTAATTAAATTATCAAGTTTTTTAAAGTCTTTGTAAGTTTTAACTTCACAAAATTTAATGTTTAATAATTTTAATAACTTTCTTGTTATTTTGCCTTTTACCTCATGCTGTGGCTCATCTCTAGTACCGGGAGCTCCCCTCCAGCCAATTATTAAAAGAATTGGTATTGAGTAGACTTTTTGATGCGCGATAGAGGCTAATGGATTTAAAGCATTTCCCAATCCTGAATTTTGCATATACGCACAAGCTAATTTACCAGTAGAAAGATAGTGTCCAATACAAACGGAAATAGCAGACCCCTCATTAGCAGTGATTAAATGCTTTTTATTTAATTTATCAAAATATTCTTTCGTTTTCTTTAGTATGCTATCTGGAACACCCGCAAAGAAATCAATATTCTTTTTTTTTAGAAAACTAAATAATTTTTTTACTTCTATCATATTAAATATTTGTTAAAAATTTTGTCCATTTGTTTATGGGGTCATCTTGTAAATTGCAGAAATTTTTTTTAAATTTATATATAGTATTTTGGACACCATTTGATAACCACCATTTATCTATTTGATGCCAATTTTCATTTATATGTATTATTGCATCTTCAATATTTTTAAATACTATTTTATTTTTCACTAAATCTTCCTGCAAAGATTTTACATTACCTTGTAAGGGGGCTCTTTCAAAATCATTAATTAAAACTGTTGGACCTGTAATTATGGATTCTACAAAAGCAGTTTGCATGTACGGGCAAATCACTAGTTTTGACTTATCGATATATTTATAAAAAATATTTTTTTTGTTAACAAATTTTTCTTCAATTGTATTTCTTATTGTTTCTTGCATTTTTACATCGTGCTCTCCTGAGGGTAAGTAAAAAAAATTTTTATAAATCTCTTTATTAAGTAATTTTTTTAAATTGATTGCATTATCAAGGTTGAGACGTAAATTGAAATTTTCCCCAGTTCCAATTTTCGCAGGAAATAATGTTATGTTCCTTTCTAGATAAATTAGAAATTTTTTATCAGATCTCGAACATTTAAAATTTATTAATTTACCTGGTGATAACTGAACATCTTTATCTTTGACAGGAAGAGTCCAGGTAAATTTTTTATCAACTATTGTGTTTTCAAGTTGTAGATCAACGCAGTACTTTAACTGGTTACCTCCTCCATGAGAACTAGAAAAAAATTTTGTTTTATTTTTGATTACATTTCTAGCTAACCAAAATTTAAAAACTTCGTTATGGAAGTGAAGATAAGCAGATAATATAATTCTCGGTTTTAATTTAATTTTGTGAGACTCTTGGTTAATTAAATCGTAAGCTTCTAAAAAACATTTTGGTATATCATATTTTATATTTTCATTTAAGTATTTAAGGAAAAGATCATCTTCTTTATCTGAAAAGTTAATTTTATTTCTTTTTTCTTTATCGATCTTTACGTGACCTAAATTAATATGATCAAATTGGTAATTAAATTTGTAGTAATAAAAACTAGGAAATTGAAAAAGTTTTAGACTAATTTTAACATAATTTTTAAATTTAAAAATTCTTCTATCAATAAAGATATTGTTAAATTTTGAAAAAAAAGAACTCAGATAATCTATGGCATTAAGCAAAATTTTTTTTTTAGTTTTTGATCTTTTTTTATCATAATTTTTAGCAATAAATTTATTTTGATTTATCTCTTTTGAAATAAAATTAATTTTCTTTCCATTATTAGTTAAAAAAATTAATATTTTTTTGAATATTTGATAATTAAAAAATTGATCAGAACTAAGTAGATTGTAATAATCTATGGTATATGACGGTATTTCGATTTTATCAATCTTTATATCGCTAAAAATTAAATTAGAATCTTTTTCTAAAGCTTTCTCAACCAATCTCCACCTATATAGTTCACCAGGAATATAATAACTTAACCAAGGTAATGTTAAAATATTCCAATATCTTTCTGGAAAATTTTTATTGTGAAAATTATTGAGATATCTACTAAGTTTTTTTGCATAGTTATCTAAAATGTTTTGAGACAAAAAGTAATCTTTGTTTAAATTTTTATTGTTTCTCCATGGACATGACAATAAATCACTTTCATTATTTTTTTCATTATCCAAACACCAGTCTCCTGCTAATATTTTTTTATTAGAGATGTGGAAATTATTATCAATCGACGTGGTGATAAATTGTGAATTTTTGTTATCCAGCATCACTTTTTTTAAAATTACCAACGTTTGCAATCATTTTTTTTAATTCATTGATCGATAGAAATTGATCGTTATCTCTTGAATTATAACTATAATTATTTGGTATCTTTTTGAAAACTTTAAGCTTATTTTTAAATCTATTTAAAGTAGATTTTTCATTATCAGGTAAAATTAAAAAATACTTACCAATATCATAAGTGGTGTAACTGTCAGCTTCCGTTATCATTTCTTCGTGGACTTTTTCACCTTTTCTTAAACCAATAATTTTCGGTTTATTTTTTAACCCTACAGCTTCAATTAAATTAACAAGTTTATAGGATGGGATTTTTGGAATTAATATTTCACCTCCATTTGAGTTTTGCATTGCCCAGTCAACAGCTTTTACTCCTTGATCTAAAGTAATATTAAATCTTGTCATCTCATCACTGGTTAAAGTAAATGTTCCACCATTTTTGTATTGCATGAGTAATGGGAGTACAGATCCTCTAGATCCAAGAACGTTGCCATATCTAACTACAGAAAAAATATTTTTTCCTGAATAATTATTGGCAGCAACAAATAGTTTATCACTGCAGAGTTTTGTTGCTCCATATAGATTTACAGGCGCACAGGCTTTGTCTGTAGATAATGCTATTACTTTACTCACATTGTTATTTAAAGATGCCTCTATTAAATTTTGAGCTCCTAAAATATTAGTTTTAATAAATTCAATAGGGTTATACTCTGCAACAGGAACTTGTTTTAACGCTGCTGAATGAATGACAATATCAATTTTATTTAATGCTCTAGAAAGCCTTTTTTGATCTCTAACATCTCCAATAAAATATCTAATGAATGGATATTTTTTTTCATCATAAACCTTTGCCATTTCAGATTGCTTTAGTTCGTCCCTACTAAATATTACTAATCGTTTAATTTTCTTATATCTTTTTGTCAGAAATTTAATAAAAGCTTTGCCAAAACTACCTGTTGCTCCAGTAACTAATATTGATTTATCGTTCATGACTTGACTCCTGTTTTTTTTGTTTGATTTTTTTCCTCTATTACAATTGAATTTTCAATTCTTAAAATTCTTGAGCAGTATTTTAAAGATTTAACATTGTGAGAAATTGCAATTACAGTGATGTTTCGTGAAAGTTCCTTAACGAGATCTACTAAAACTAACTCTGTTTTTTCATCTAGTGCATTGGTAGCCTCATCGAAAACTAATAAATCTGGTTTATGATAAAGGGCTCTCGCTATACCTAATCTCTGAAGCTCTCCCCCACTAATTCTTACACCTTTCTCACCGACAATTGTTCTAAGTCCATCAGGAAGTTTATCTGTAAATTCTTTAAGCTGAGATTTTCTAATGCATTCCTCCACTAAATTCATATCAATTTTATTTTCCTCTATTCCATAAGCTACATTATTGATGATTGTATCATCCATCAGAAAAATTGACTGAGGGACATAACCTACATTTTTATAAAATGTTTCAATTTTTCCAGATGAAGGTTTGTGTAAACTTAATAATAAATTTATAAAAGTGGATTTTCCAGAACCAGTCTTTCCTACTATTCCAACAAAATCTTTATTAAATATGTTTAGATTAATATTCTGTAAGGTTAATTTGTCTTTTCCTGGATATTCAAAATAAACGTTTTTAAAAGAAATTATTTTATTTTCATTTTGTTTATTTTGCTGATTAAAATCCTTCATATTTATAATGTTATCTTCACTTGAAAAAATTTTGTCTATAGTCTCCACATACACCTGGCCGTATTTTACTTTCTGTAAACTTGATAGAATTCTGTTAAATGATGGCATCAGTCTTATTGAAGATATTCCAAATAAACTTAATATTAAGAAAATTTCAGAATCTGGTTTTCCACTTAATTTTAGATAAATTATAAATACCACTAAGGAAAATACAAAAAATGTTTCAATCAAAAATCTTGGTAAATTGGTCATTACATTGACATAAAACATTGCTCGAAATCTTTCTGAGGTTATTGAAAAATATTTATTTAAAAAATAATTAATTCTTTTAAATATTTTTATTTCTTTAATACCTCCATAACCATGGGAAAGTTCTAAAAATCTTTGTTTATCTAAATTTTGGACTTTTTCCCCCCATCTCATCGAGGAGTTCTTAATTAAAGAAAATGCCAAATAGCTTAGAATTGTTATAAACACCAAGCTGATTAAGAAACCTTTTGGTTCCATAAAAAGCATCAGGCAAGAAAGAAAAAATATGACTAATATTTCCGATATAATTGTAAAAGTATGACCAATTGTGTCTTTATATCTATCTGCTACTGCTGTAGCATGAAAAGTTAAATTCGAAGTATTATTATTTATATGAAACTTATAATCTTTATTTAAATACTTTTGATATACATTGTTTGATAATCTTGCTCCAAGAGTATTGATTAAATGAGAATTAAACCAGCTAAAAGCAAACAAAATTAAATTTTTCAATAAAAATACAATAATAATTAAAATAAATGGCAAAAAAGGGCTTACTGACTCAAAAAAATTAGCTATATCATTAATTTTAATATTTAAAAAATTCATATCTGTAACAATCTGGCTCTTAAATAAAATTGCAATAAAAGGTAAAATTAAACTGATTCCTAACATTTCAAGAAAAGCGCCAATCAAGCTAAAGAACAGTGCCACATAAAGTAATTTTTTTTCTCTATTAGTAAGGTGTTTGGGTATTTTTAATAAAAATTTCATTTAATTCAATTTTTAAAGCATTTTGTAATTTCGTTTATAACTTTTTTTTGTTCATGACTTTTTAAGTCTGGGTAGATTGGTATTGATAAACAATTTTTGTAATATGTCTCAGCATTTTTAAAATTTTTTTTTTTAAAACCTAATTTTTTATAAAAAGGTTGCCTGTGTATTGGAATGTAGTGAACATTACAAAAGATTTTTTTCTTTTTTAAATAGTTATACAGTTTATCTCTAGTAATTTTTTTTTTATTTTTTTTAATTAAAATAACAAATAAATGGTAAGAGGAAATAATCCCCTTTTTTTGTACCTGATAGTCTATTGGCAAATTCTTAAAGGCCCTTATATATCTTGCTGCAATTTTATTTCTTATTTTGGTCCATTTATTTAATTTTTTAATTTGAGAAATACCTAGCGCGGATTGAATATCATTGAGTCTATAATTGTAACCCAACAATTGATGCTCGTAATACCATTTATCTTTTTTTTTATTAAAAAATTTATTTTTATCTCTTGTAATACCATGGGTACACAGCATTGAAAGTTTTTCAAAAATTTTTTTATTATTTGTGAGAGCTGCCCCACCCTCTGCAGTAGTAATAATTTTTACAGGATGAAAACTAAATACTGTGATATCGCTAAATTTATTATCACCAACTCTACTACCAAAATAACGTGATCCAACTGCATGAGATGCATCCTCGATGATTTTAAATTTATATTTTTTTTTTAAGCTATAGATTTTTTTTAAATCTGGTGGCATACCTCCAAAATGAATTGGTATTAATACTTTCGGTAATTTATTTTTTTTTTTAGCTTGAATTAATTTTGATTCTAAATGTTCAGTAGAGATATTGAAATCATGTAAATTTATGTCTACCAAATCTACTTTTGCCTGGCAATATAAAGCACAATTCGCACTAGCTACAAATGAATTAGTACACGTCCATACTTGATCACCTTTTTTAACACCTAAGGCCATGCATGAAATATGTAAAGCACTTGTTGCGCTATTAAAAGTTGCTACATATTTAGAGTGAGTTATTTTACTTAAATTTTTTTCGAACTTAATTTGCTCTGGACCTTGAGTTAAAAATTTTGATTTTAAAACTTTATTAACTGCATTGATGTCAGTATTATTTATTGATTGTCTGCTATATGTGATCATGTAAAAATCTATTTTTTATTTTTTTCCTTTTCATATTCATTTTTAAGTTCGTCATACTCATTCATTTTTCTTTTCATAAATCTAACAGTTAATTTCGTTTTTTCTGCAATACCCTTTGGTGTGATAACGTAAAGATAATTGAGTTTTGACTTATTCTTTTTAAAATTTTCAATTTTAATAAGACCTTTTGCTTTTAGTGCTTTCATGCAATAATTTAGCTTACCTAAACTAAAACCAAGATGTTTCGCCAATTCCCTTTGGGGGGTACCTGGCTCTTTATGGATTTTTCTCAGTAAATTAAATTGATCTGGGTCGTCATTACTCATATATGTTCAAATATTGAACATTTTTACCTAATAAACCGTATTTTGTAAAGAATAAATCGATAAATACTAAAATTTATAATTTATTCTTTGCAAGGTTAAAAAATTACTATATTGTTCAATTATTGAACAAAATAAACAAGTGGTCTTTTTTAATTTATATATAACAGAGATGAAAAATTTTTTCTGTTATTAATAATTTTAAAATAAAAACTATTGTGAAAGATAATATTGATTGATTTGAAAATAAAAAATAAAGATATTATTGAAACTCGAAGTTGGTCGAAAAATAAGGTTTTATGTATAGTGCAAGCTAGAATGGGTTCTAAGAGGTTTCCCGGCAAGGTACTAAAATATATTGATAAAAAGAGATCGGTTTTACAATTTTTAATCGAAAGATTAAATAAAAGTAAATTAATTGATCAATTGGTAATAAGCTGCTCAGACAATTCGAAAGATAAAAAAATAATTGATTTTTGTAAAAAAAATAAAATTAACTATTTTGTTGGTTCTGAAGAAAATGTACTGGATAGATATTATAAGACTTACAAAAAATTTGATGGTAATACGATAGTAAGAATTACCTCTGACTGTCCATTTATTGATGCGTCTCTTTTGGATAAAATGATAAAAAAATTCTTTGAAAAAAAAGTTGATTATTTAAGTAACACTATAATAAGAACTTTTCCTCATGGTCTTGATATTGAAATATTTAAGAGTACAACTCTTGAGTTTGCAAAAAAAAATGTTACAAGTTTATATGACCGGGAACATGTAACACCATTTATGAAAAGGTCAAATAAAATAAATTCTTACAATTTTAAGAATAAAAAAGATTTTTCTGATATAAGGGTAACCTTAGATTATAGAGATGATCTAGTTAATTTGAGAAAAATTCTGAGAAAATTGAATTCTACTAATGATTTTACATTGAAAAATTTGATAAACTTAAAAAAAAATATAAAGAAAAATTTAAGAGGATAAATTAATGAGTCAAAAAAATAATAAAATCAAAAATGGATTAAAGCTAATAAATAAAATTCAAAAAATTAGATCTAGAAATAATAAAAATTGGATGGATTTGTTGAGACTGTCTCTAAAACTTGATTTTAAGTCTACTTCTAAAATCTTAAAAGATATTGTTAGTGATGATAAAAAAATATCTGATTTAGCTAAAAAAATTTATCGATTAAAATAAATGAAATTAAACCCCCCTTTTTTTGTTGCTGAAATATCAGCTAATCATTGCGGAGAATTTAAAACGGCAAAAAAATTAATAAAAACTGCGAAAATTAATGGGGCTGATGCTGTTAAGCTTCAAACTTATACCCCAGACACAATGACCATAAAATCAAATAAAAAATATTTTAGAGTTAAAAAAGGTTTGTGGAAAGGTTATAGGCTGTGGGATTTATATAATAAAGCTCATACACCATTATCTTGGCACAAAGAACTTTTTTTATACGCAAAAAAATTAGGAATAACAATTTTTAGTACACCTTTTGATGAAACAGCTGTAACGTTTTTAGAAAAATTAAATTGTCCAATATATAAAATCTCATCTTTCGAAATGACAGATCTGCCATTAATTAAAAGAGTGGCCCTTACAAAAAAACCTTTGATAATATCAACTGGTTTATCTTCACTAAAAGAAATTGATGAAACTTTTAAAGTTGCAAAACGCTATGGAGCAAAAGATATAACTTTATTATATTGTGTTAGTAATTATCCATCGAAAAACACGGATTTTAATATAAATAATATAAAAGTTTTAAAAGAAAAATTTAATTGTAGAGTTGGTTTGTCTGATCATTCTTTAGATAATAAAATAGCATTCGCATCTATTGCAGCTGGAGCAGAAGTAATTGAAAAACATATAGCTTTGGATGGTCAAAAGAGAGGATTGGATATAGAATTTTCTTTAAAAGGAAAAAAAATTAAAGAATTTAGGGAAAATATAAATGATGTATACAATGCAATGGGAAAGAAAAAATTTTACAGAAATCCCTCTGAAAATAAAAGCAAGATCTTTAGAAGATCAATTTTTGTAGTAAAAGATATTAAACGAGGGGAAAAATTGACTAAAAAAAACATTAGAAGAATAAGACCAGGATATGGTTTAGAGCCAAAATTTTTTAATGAAGTCCTTGGAAAAAAAACAAAAAAAAATCTTTACGCAGGTAATCCCCTAAAAATTCAACAAATAAAATAAAAACAAATTTTTTTTACAACATAGGTAAAAAAAAATTATTCCCAATTTGAAGCAAATATAATTATATCTGCTTTATATAAATTTATTTTAATTTTTAACTACATATACTAAAAAGTCTATAATGAGCAAAAAGTCATATTATCGACCAGATATTGATGCCCTTCGTGGATATGCGATATTATTTGTCGTCCTTTATCATGCAAATTTTGAACTATTTAATATTTATATTTTTTCTGGAGGATTTATTGGAGTTGATATTTTTTTTGTAATTACGGGGTTTTTAATTACAACAATCTTATTAGAAGAATATAATAATAATCAATCCATTAATATATTAAATTTTTATGAAAGAAGAGTTCGAAGATTAATACCTGCACTACTTGTAATAATACTTCTAGGAACAATACTTGCATATATCGTTCTTGATCCAACAAAATTAAAACATTTTTCCGAGTCTGTATTTGCATCACTTGGATTTATAACAAATATATATTTTCATTATTTTGGAAATATTTACGGTACGGAAACTGCTTTGATGAAGCCATTACTACATTTATGGTCTCTTGGTGTAGAGGAACAGTTTTACATAATTTTACCAATAGGTCTTCTAATCATTCTTAAATATTTGTATAGGTTTTCATATCTATTATTAGTACTGGGTTTTATATTAAGCTTAGGTTTTGCTTATTATGCTTCAAGTAAACACCCTATGTTTAATTTTTGGATGTTACCATCGAGAGCATGGGAGGTTTTAGCTGGTGCTATAGTGGCTTTTTATCTTATTAAATATAAAATTACTTCTAATGAAATTATTATAAATATAATTAAATGTATAAGTTTACTGACTTTAATATTTTGTATTTTTTTCTTTAAGATTCAATTTAAGCACCCTGGATTAATAACTTTGATACCAATTACAGCCACTATATGTTTAATATTATTTGGTAACCAAATTAAATTTGGAAAATTTGATAAAATTTTATTTAACAAATCTTTAATTTTTTTGGGTAAAATTTCTTACTCACTTTATCTTTGGCATTTTTTGTTATTTTCAATGTTAAGAAATTCACGATTTGATGAAACTAATATATCTAAATTTTTATTGATAATATTGTCTTTATTTTTATCTTATTTAACTTTTTTATTTATAGAGAAAAAATTTAGAGATAAAACCTATAGTTTTAAAAAGACAGGAAAATTTATAATTATATTATTAATTCCAATTATTACATTAAACGTTTTTTATCTAAAAAATGAAAATATTTTAAAAGAATATTATACCATTGATGAAATTAATTTAACAGAGTGGAAAGATACAAGTTGGATGACAAGAAATATCAAAAAATTTAATAACAAAAATTTCTTAGCCAACAATAAAAAAAATGTTTTAATAGTTGGTAACTGTCATGGTGAAGACATTTTTTTTACATTTGTATTAGATAAAGAAAGATATAAAAATTATAATTTTGTTATGCACCCAAGAATAGAAATCAGTCAATTTAATAATATTATTAAGAAAAAAACAAATTTATATAAAAAAGCAGATATAATAATATTTGCTACAAAATGGAGAACCAAAACTGAAAGTCAAAAAGGTTCCAATGATTTTTCAGATCTTGATAAAACTATTAACAAAATCAAAAAAGACAATAAAAAATTAGTTATTTTTGGACCCAATCCCGAATTTAAATATACGCTGAATAAATATCGTTTCACCAAAATATACTTAACTAATTACAAAAAAAAATTGATTGAGAAAGGCACAATAAATTTATCTAACACAGAATTGATAAATTTGGAAAAAGAATATTATTCTCAATATGAGAATAATAGAGATATTATTGAAACCAATCAAAAACTCAAAAATATTTCAAAAAAAAATAATATTAAATTCATAGATTTAACATCAATGGTTTGCGACAAGGATAAAAAAGTTTGTAAATTTAGGTCAAATAAAAACAAAGATGAAATTTTTAGAGATTATGGAAGATTCTCAATTACAGGTTTATCTTATTTTGGAAATAAATTTTATAATGATAAAGTGCTTAAATTTTAGTAATCTTTCAATTATTCGCTGGCCTCAATTAAAAATACTATGTGAACCATTTATGAGCTAACGGGGCATGTATCCAACGATTTCCAAAAAAGATAATATTTAACTCTGTAAGAACTTGCTTAATTTTTTACAATATTCTGATGGGAAAAATGATTTTTATTATACGCTTTTTTAAATTTAATTATATTGGTGTTCCAGTTTTTTAATTCTACAGGCAAATTCGATTTAAGATGATAAGTGTTTTTTCCTTTTTGTTTAAAAGATTTATATTTTTTTGTTAAAATTTTTTTAAATTTTTTAATAAATAAATTTTAATCATGATTCAATTTTTTCATAGTAATATGTAAGAAATTGTTCAAAGATTGAACGAATATACAAAAAATTTATTACATTAGTCAATAATTAACTTTTATTTTAAATAAAAAAATATTATATTCTGTTCAATTTTTGAACATTTTGGAAAATTTATGGAAAAA
This sequence comes from uncultured Pelagibacteraceae bacterium, assembly GCA_902624465.1. GTDB lineage: Bacteria > Pseudomonadota > Alphaproteobacteria > Pelagibacterales > Pelagibacteraceae > Pelagibacter. The sequence goes on from CACNXP010000005.1 coordinate 14,517, forward strand.
AAAAATCTTAAATTATTAGACTGCACTTTGAGAGACGGTGGGTACTACAATAATTGGAAATTTAAAATTAAGGATGCCAATAAGTATCTTAAACAAATTTACACAGCAGGAGTTGATGTAGTTGAGGTTGGCTTTAATTTCTTCGATAAGAACTCTAAATACGGCAAATTTGCTTATGCCAATAAAGAATTGGCTAAAAAACTTGTTAAATCAAATAAAACGAAATTAGCAATCATGATTAATGGATCTGATTTTTTTAAAATAAAAGGTAATTACAAAAAGTATCTAAATAAAAATTTTAAAAATAAGAAATTGCACTATCAGATTATTAGAATAGCAGCACATTACAGAGATATTGAAAATATTTTAAAATACATAAAACATCTAAAAAAATTAAATTACAAAATTTGTTTCAACTTGATGCAAATTAATAACGTTTCTAACAAACAACTTGAAAACTGTTTAAAAAAACTTGCTCAAACCGAAAGTGTGGATGTCTTTTATTTTGCAGACTCTTTTGGAAATTTAAAACCAAGTAATATTAAATCAATATGTAAAGTTATTAAAAAAAACTGGGAAAAAGAAATTGGTATTCATGCGCATGATAATTGTGGCCGAGCTCTTAGAAATTCACTTCAAGCCTTTAAAGATGGTGCGACTTGGATTGATGGCACTATTCAAGGTATGGGTCGTGGAGCTGGAAACGTAAAAACTGAAAGTTTATTAAAACAATTTAAATATTTAAAATACAATCCAGCAGGGGTAAAGAATATTTCAAAAAAATATTTTTTAAATCTAAAAAAAAAATACAAATGGGGAAAATCAAATTATTATAAGATAGCTGCTAAGTATAATATTCATCCAACTTACATTCAAATGCTACAGAACGATAATAGATACTCAGCGTCTGAGAAGCTTGCTTCTATTAATTCTCTAAAAAAAATTGTTTCAACTAGTTACGATCCTAGGATACTCGAAGAAACATTTATGAATAATAAAAAATTTAAAGGTAAATGGGACGCAACAAATTGGTGTTTAAATAAAGATGTTTTAATACTTGGTCAAGGTCCAAGTCTTAGTAATAAAAATAATATAAAAAAAATAGAAAAACATATTCTTGAAACAAAATCCACAGTTGTTGCAATTAATCTTAACAAATATGTATCCGACACCCTTATCGATTATTATGTTTCTGCTAATGAGACAAGAATTCCGCTAGATCAAAACAAATATGATAATTTAAAAAAGCCTATAATTGTTCCGAAATTTAAATTAGAAAAATTAAAAAAGAAAATTTATAAAGTAAAATTTCTCGATTATGGTGTAGTTGTTAGAGATAATAAATTTGAATTTTATAAAAATTTTTCAGTAATACCTTTTAACCTTACATTTGCTTATGCTGTTGCTTTGGCTCTACAGGGTAAAGCTAAAAAAATTTATTTTGCTGGTTTTGATGGGTATAAAAAAAATCAACGTCTTTCAAATGAGATGCAAAAAACAATTGATATAATTTTAAAATCAAATAAATCGTTGAAATTAACTTCATTGACAAAAACTAAGTATAATTTTTAAAAAATTGATGCAAAGAAACTCTGATTTTATAGTTGTAATACCAGCAAGATATGGATCAAAAAGATTTCCTGGTAAACCGTTAATTGATATTAAAGGTGTTCCTATGATAGTCAGAACCTTTAATCAATGCAGGAAAGCAGTCCCAGCCTCAAAAATTATAGTAGCTACTGATGATAAAAGAATTAAAAAAGTTTGTTCAAAAAATGGAATTAAGTCAATAATGACATCAAAAAAATGTCTAACCGGAACAGATCGGATTGCAGAGGTTTCAAAAAAAATTAAAAAAAAAATTTATATTAATGTTCAAGGGGATGAACCTGTCTGCAATCCTAAAGATATTAAAAAGATTGTAAATTTTGCTAAAAAAAACCCCAATTTAATTATAAATGGTTATACAGAAATTAATGATAAAAAAATATTTAATTCACCAAATGTTCCCAAAGTTGTTTTTGATAAAAATGAAAAACTTTTATTTATGTCAAGATCACCAATTCCATCAAATAAAAAAAGAGGATTTATCAAAGCGTGGAGACAAGTATGCATTTATTCATTCCCCTTCAAATCTTTAAAAATTTACACCTCTGTTAAAAAAAAGACTCCTTTAGAGTCAATTGAAGATTTGGAGTCAAATCGTTTCTTAGAACTTGGATATGAAGTGAAAATGTTAAAAATGTCTAATAAATCAGTTGCCGTAGATACTAAAGAAGATTTGGTAAAAGTTAAAAAATTAGTTAAAGATTAACTACAGAAAAAAATCAATTTATAACAAATGAGGTGATAAATATAACTGGAGGAGAGTAATTTATATTAAAAAATCATTTTGTTTTTTCTCAATTATCTTATTTAATTTATAAAAATCTTTAAGCATTTTTAGTAGTAATATTGTTTTCTTTTAAAATATTTATAAATATTGAATTATTTTTATTATAATTTACGACTTTCAGTATATTTTTATTATTTTGCTTATACCACTTAAGTTTATTTGTTTTTAAAACATAATTGAATACTCTTTTAATTTCACTTGTATTGCACTTATAAAAACTACACCAAAAAGTACCTTTTTTTCCCAAACCTTCAAATCCGCCGAACCTATAATGATAAGCCAAATTATTTCTTGATTTGAAGTTTATTAAACCAGCTTTTCCTCCTTTGGCTAGAAATTCGGTTGCCAAAGTTGAGTAAGTAGCAAATAAGTATTTATATTTAAGTATAATTTTATAACTGCTTATATTTTTATCTAAAATGAAATTAATTTTATTTTTAAAAACTGTCTTATAAAAGTTCTTTTCTTTTATTAAATTTTTTTTATCATTTCTATACCTTGGAAGGATGTTAAATTTTATTTTTTCTTTTTTTGCTAAATTATTTAGATGATAAGCTAGAATTTCCTCATTTTCACTTTTTTTATTATT
>CACNXP010000005.1:22500-54347 GCA_902624465.1 uncultured Pelagibacteraceae bacterium
GGTATCTTTTAAGGATTTGCTTAACATCGCTGTTTCGCTTCCTGTTGTAGATACCATTGTAGCACGTGTGTAGCCCAACACGTAAGGGCCATGAGGACTTGACGTCATCCCCACCTTCCTCCAGCTTATCACTGGCAGTTCTTTCAGAGTGCCCAACTAAATGATGGCAACTAAAAGTGAGGGTTGCGCTCGTTGCGGGACTTAACCCAACATCTCACGACACGAGCTGACGACAGCCATGCAGCACCTGTGTTTCGTCCGGCCGAACCGAAAACTTTAATCTCTTAAAGTCGCGACGAACATGTCAAGTGTTGGTAAGGTTCTGCGCGTATCTTCGAATTAAACCACATGCTCCACTACTTGTGCGGGTCCCCGTCAATTCATTTGAGTTTTAACCTTGCGGTCGTACTCCCCAGGCGGTGTGTTTATCGCTTTCGCTGCGACACTGAAAATAAATTTCCAACGTCTAACACACATCGTTTACAGCATGGACTACGAGGGTATCTAATCCTCTTCGCTACCCATGCTTTCGTTCCTCAGTGTCAGTAATGATCCAGAAAGCTGCCTTCGCAATTGGTATTCTTTCTAATATCTACGAATTTCACCTCTACACTAGAAATTCTGCTTTCCTCTATCAAACTCTAGCTGAAAAGTTTTGATGGCAGTTCCAGAGTTAAGCTCTGGGATTTCACCACCAACTTTTTCAACCACCTACGAACTCTTTAAGCCCAGTAATTCCGAACTACGCTAGGTCCCTTCGTATTACCGCGGCTGCTGGCACGAAGTTAGCCGGACCTTCTTATTCGGGTACAGTCATTTTCTTCCCCGACGAAAGAGCTTTACAACCCAAAGGCCTTCTTCACTCACGCGGCATCGCTGCATCAGAGTTTCCTCCATTGTGCAAGATTCCCCACTGCTGCCTCCCGTAGGAGTTTGGGCCGTGTCTCAGTCCCAATGTGGCTGATCATCCTCTCAAATCAGCTATTGATCAAAGTCTTGGTAGGCCATTACCCCACCAACAAACTAATCAAGTGCGGGCTCATCCAATGGTGCATAAAGCTTTCTCCGTAAAGACTTATCCAGTATTAGCACAAGTTTCCTCGTGTTATTCCAGGCCAAAGGGCAGATACCCACATGTTACTCACCCGTCTGCCACTAAGTATTGCTACTTCGTTCGACTTGCATGTGTTAGGCGTGCCGCCAGCGTACGTTCTGAGCCATGATCAAACTCTCAAGTTTAAAAACGGCGCACACTAGCTTCTATATAAATTCTAAGAATAAAATTTATATAAAGTTGAAGTGTGTACGACAAATTTTGGTAACCTTAACCGTCCACACTTCTCTTCTTAAATTTTAACATTTTAAAATAGCTAATTGAGCAAAAAAGGCTCAAAAATCATCAATAATCTTATTGTTTAACAATAATTTTAATGAGAAGTTCGATGCTTATAGGCTAAAATTAAAGGAAATCAAGCTTTTAAGATCAAAAAAAGCAATAAAAACCCTTTATTTTAAAGGGTTTTTTTTGATATTTGTAAATTCATAAATTATTATTAAAAACTTCATTAAATTTAGATGCTAAAAAAAATTAAGCTAAAAATAAAAAAAAACTTAGAGATACTCGCTCTTAGCTTGCTTATCGCAATAACTATATCTTTCACTTCTTACTATAACTACAATAAGAAAAATATTTTTAATAATTACTCGAATCTATTAGATAACGTTTATTTCAAAAAATCGTTTAATCAAATATTAGACAATCTTGAACCAAGATTTAAAAAAATTGAACATGAAATAAGCGTAGGTGAAACATTTCATAATATATTAGAAGAATACTCAGTAAAAAATTCAGAGATAGAACAAATTAAAAAAGAGTTAGGTAAACAAATTAATTTAAATAAATTAAATGTAAATCAGAAGTTTAGTTTTACAATAGATCAAACTAGTTCTGTAGTAAAAGAATTTGTTTTTCAAGTTTCAAATACACAGAAGATTTATCTCTCTAGAAAAGAAGAGAATAATAAATTTGATCAAAGGATTTTAGTTACTAAACTTAATAAAAATATAGTTTATGATGAAAGTATTATTTTAGAAAGTCTTTATAAATCAGCTTCAAATCAAAAAATCCCAGCTGGAATTATAGTTGAGTTTGCAAGAATTTATGGCTTTCAAGTGGATTTTCAAAGAGATGTTAGGAAACGAGATAGTTTCCAAATTATGTATGAAGTTTTTTTAGATGATAAAAAAAATGTAATTGAAACAGGCAATATTCTTTACGCAAATCTAAAACTAAGTGGTGAAGATAACTCGTTATATTACTTTGACTCAAAAAACAGTGAGGGACATTATGATAAAAGTGGAAAAAGTATTCAAAAGGCATTAATGAAAACACCAATAAATGGTGCAAGACTATCTTCACCTTTTGGAATGAGAAAACATCCAATTGATGGTTTTAATAAAATGCACAGGGGGACAGACTTTGCTGCACCAATGGGAACACCTATCATGGCATCTGGTAATGGAGTGATAAAAAAAGCAGGATGGTGTGGAGGTGGTGGCAATTGTGTTGTCATAAAACATAATTCTACTTATCAAACTGTTTATGCACATATGTCAAAATTTGCTAAAGGCATAAGAAAAGGAACAAGGGTAAAACAAGGACAGACTATAGGCTATGTTGGGTCTACTGGGAAATCAACTGGACCACACCTACACTATGAGGTGATAGTCAATGGAAAAAAAATAAATTCCCAAACATTAAAGCTGCCATCAGGAAAAATTTTAAAAGGAGATGAAAGAAAGATTTTTGAAACAAAAAGAATCAAATTGGACGTATTAAAATCCGAAAAAATAATTGGTCTGAATTAATTAATTTCTGAATGTTTATCTTCAGCACCATCTTTTCCATTTGATATAGAGTTTTCTTTATTTTCTCTATTTTCATTCACATCGGTGGTTTCATCTAAATCCTTATTTTTAAAACTCATTTTTTTTTGAATCTCTTTCTCATTTAATATTCTCGTAAAATGATCTGCATGCTGAAAGTAATTTTCTGATAAAATTTTATCCCCAGTTGATAAGGCTTCTCTAGCTAAGTTATTATATTTCTCAATTAATTTAGGCGCATTGTGATTATTTCTCCCTGGAGATTTTCTTTGAAAATTTTCAGAAGTTGAAAAACTATTATTAAATTTATTTCTGTCACCATTAGACTTAAAATTTCTCTCATTTCGTCGAAAGTTATTTCTTCGTCCATTATTGTTTCTAAATGTAACCATATTATTAAATTTTAATACTTACTATACAGCGATCATGATTTGATAAATCTTTAAAAGTTTTTTTTATATAAAACCCCTTATTACGTAATATATTTTTTACTTCATATTTTTGATCAAAACCTATTTCTAATACTAAATGACCATTTTTTTTTATCAGTTCAGACGATTTATTTATAACTTTTCTGATTTCTGATAAACCATCAAATCCGCCGTCTAATGCTTGTTTAGGCTCAAAACCAATATCTTTCTCCAAACATTTTAAATCACTTTTTTTTATGTAAGGAGGATTAGATATAATTAAATCATATTTGCCTGTATTGAAATTGTCAATATTTGATTTAAATAATCTCAATCTGTTACTTATTTTCAATTTTTGACTATTAACCTTGCTTATTTGCAATGATTTATTGCTTATATCAATGCCAGTTCCAATGAAATTTTTCTTTTCTTTCAAAATTGACATTAAAATGCAACCAGATCCAATTCCAATATCTAATATTTGTAGCCTGTTTTTATTTTTTACTAATTTAAGAGTTTGTTCAATCAAAATTTCTGTATCTGGTCTTGGTATTAATACATTATTGTTTACGACAAATTCATATTTCCAAAAATCTTTTTTTTTTATGATTTGCGCTATCGGCCTACTCTTGGCTCTTTCTTGAATTAAATTGTCAAAGTATTCAAGATCCTTTTTTTTTATTTCTTTATTTAAATTTAAAATTATAAATTCTTTATTCTTTCTAACTGCTTGAGACATTAAAATTTCACTGTCTAGTTTTGCTGATATGATATTATTATCTATTAAAATTGATTGTCCTTTTTTTAATGCACTCTGTATATCCATAATTTAAAGTTTACTCAAACTTTCCTCTTGTGCTTTTAAAGATAAAGACTCAATTATTTCATCAAATGCTTCTCCCTCCAAAAATTCTTCTAACTTATGTAAAGTTATATTAATTCTATGATCTGTGACTCTTCCTTGTGGAAAATTATAAGTTCTAATTCTTTCAGATCTATCTCCAGTGCCAATCTTACTTTTTCTATCTGCTGATCTCTCTTGATCTATTCTGCTTCTCTCTAACTCATATAACCTTGCTCTCAATATTTTCATTCCCTTTGCCTTATTTTTATGTTGAGATTTTTCATCTTGCTGCGAAACACTCAAGCCAGATGGTATATGAGTTATTCTTACCGCACTATCAGTTGTATTAACAGATTGACCACCAGGACCGCCAGCTCTGAAAACATCAATTCTTAAATCTGTCTCATTTATTTTTAAATCAACTTCTTCTGCCTCAGGTAATACAGCAACAGTCGCAGCTGAAGTGTGAACTCTACCTTGAGTTTCTGTATCCGGGACTCTTTGAACTCTATGTACACCGCTTTCATATTTTAAAGTCGAATAGATATTGTTACCCTTAATAGACGCTATAACTTCTTTTAATCCACCCGCATCACTTCTAGAAATAGATATTAATTCCAGAGACCATTTTTTTTTATTACAAACTTTTTCATACATTTTGAATAAATCACCTGCAAATAAACTTGCCTCTAGACCGCCAGTTCCGGCTCTTATCTCTATAATAGCATTTTTTTTGTCAGCTTCATCTTTTGGTAGTAAAAATAATTTTAATTTCTTTTCATGTTTATCAAATTGTGAGTTCAGTTCACTTAATTCAGTATGAGCCATGTTCATTAACTCCTCATCAGAATTTTTATCATTTAGAATTTTTTCTAGTTCAATTTTATCTTTTTTATATGAAGCATATTTCTTTGCGCTATAAACAATTTCATTTAAATCAGAATATTCTTTTGATTTTTCTGCAAACAATTTCTTGTCTACCTTTCCTGATGCTAAATCTTTTTCTAGAGAAGAATGTCGAGTAATTAATTCCTCGATAGTTTTTTCTGGTATCATTTTGAATTATTCTCTAATTCGGAAGCTTTCTTTTCAACTTCATGAATCACTCTCGTTATCATTTCATCTGTCATAACTTTTTCACTTTGAATACCAGAAAGGTAAAGCATATTACTTCCTTTTTGCCCACCAGTAATTCCTACATCTGTCATCGCAGCCTCCCCAGGACCATTAACAACACATCCGATAATTGAGAGAGTGATTGGTGTCTTAATATGTGATAATTTTTTCTCTAAGACCTTTACAGTATCAATTACTTGAAAACCTTGTCTTGCACAGGACGGACAGGAAATAATCTTTACTCCTCTATTTCTGAGATTCAATGATTTTAGTATTTCATTTCCAATCGCCACCTCTTTTACTGGGTCATCAGAAAGAGACACCCTAATTGTATCTCCAATTCCCTCTTTAAGGAGAATTCCTAAGCCAATTGAGGATTTAATACTCCCTGATATAAAACTACCAGCTTCAGTGATACCCAAGTGAAGTGGATAATCTATTTTCTTTGAAAGTTGACGATAGGCTTCTACGGATAAAAAGACGTCAGAAGATTTTACGCTTACTTTTAAATTTGAAAAATTCATATCCTCTAAAATTTCAATATTTCTTATTGCACTTTCTACCAGTGCCTCCGGACAAGGTTCTTTAAATCTCTCTAGTATATCTTTCTCTAAAGAACCAGCGTTAACGCCTACTCTGATTGAACAATTATTATCTCTAGCAGATTTAATTACTTCAACAATTTTTTTTTTATCTCCAATATTTCCAGGATTTATTCTCAAACAACTTGCTCCATTTTCTGCAGCTTCAATTGCTCTCTTATAATGGAAATGTATATCAGCAACTATTGGAATATTAACGTGTTTTGTAATTTCTTTAAGTGCTTTAGACGATGACTCATCAGGACAAGAAACTCTAACAATGTCAGCTCCTTCAGATTGTATTTCTTGAATTTGTTTAATTGTACTCTTAACATCTGATGTTAAGGTATTAGTCATTGATTGCACAGTTATAGGATTTTCACCTCCAACTTTAACATCGCCTACATTTATAGTTTTGGTCTTTCGTCTTTTAATATCTCTAAAAGGTCTAATGCTCATTTTATTCTTGTAGTTTAAATTCTTTATGCAATATAACTAAGGCTTTTTTAGCATCTTTTTTATTAATCAAAACAGAAATTTTAATTTCAGATGTTGATATAACTTGGATGTTAATTTTTTTATTTGCTAACGCTTGAAACATTCTATAAGTAACACCAGGAGTTGTTATCATTCCAACACCAATTATTGATATTTTAGAAACCCCTTTTTGGAATAACACTTTTTTAAATTTTATACTTTTGTTATCTTGAATTATCTTTTTTGTTTTGTTGAGATCTTCGGCTTTAATCGTAAAAGTTAAATCAGTTTCTTTTCCATTCGGTGAAATATTTTGCACTACCATATCAACGTTTATAGAATTGATTGATAGTGGTTTAAAAATTGATGCTGCCACACCTGGTCTATCTTTTACACCAACTAAAGTAACTTTTGCATCATTATGTGTTGAAGAAATTCCTGTAATAATTCTATTATTATTTAAATTTGTTCTTTTTGTAATTAATGTTCCAGGTTTTTTTATAAATGAAGATTTTACTTCAATATTAATTCTATTTAATCTTGCATCTTGAATTGAAACAGGCTGCATAACTTTAGCACCCAAAGATGCCATTTCTAACATTTCCTCATAAGAAATTACTTTAATTTTTTTTGCTTTTTTTAATTTATTTGGATCTGTAGTGTATACACCTTCTACATCTGTATAAATAATACATCTTTGTGCTTTAAAGGATTTTGCAATCATAATTGCACTTGCATCTGAACCTCCTCTACCTATCGTGGTTACTCTCTCGTTCATATTTACTCCTTGAAAGCCAGTAATAATTGGAATCCCTCCTTCTTTAAGAAATCTTAATAATTTATTTTTATTCACTTGTTGAATTCTTGAGTTTGTGTGAGGACCATTAGTAAAAATCGGTATTTGCCAACCTAGCCAAGATCTTGATTTGAATCCTTTGTGGTTTAATCTTCCAGCTATTAAGGAGCATGCGACCTGCTCACCTGATGATACTAAAACATCATATTCGGAATCTATGAAATTGTTACTAATTTGTTTTGATTTTTTTATTAAATCATTTGTCACACCGCTCATAGCTGAAGAGACAACTATTACTTTGTTTTTTTTCTTTTTATGTTCAATGATTATATCAGTAACTTTTTTAATTTTTTCAATTGTACCAACTGATGTTCCTCCAAATTTTAATACCACAATTTTCATGATAAATATGTTTTTAATTAAAATTTATTGATAAAATACATCTTCAATATATTGTCAACCTTGTAATGAAAACTAGCACAATAAATAAAAAAGAAATAGAAAAATTTTCTAGAATTGCAGAAGAATGGTGGGATCCTACTGGTAAATTTAAACCATTACATAAATTTAATCCTATAAGAATTTCATATATAAAGGAAAAAATAATTAATAGTTTTAAGCTTGAAAATTCAGATAAGCCGTTACAAAAAATTAAATTATTAGATATTGGGTGTGGTGGTGGTTTATTGTCAGAGCCTATGTGCAGATTGGGAGCAGAAGTTACTGGCATAGATGCATCAGAAAAAAACATACAAATTGCAAAACTTCATGCAAAAAAAAATAATTTAAAAATTGATTATCTAACTGCTTCACCAGAAAATTTAAAAACAGATAGAAAGTTTGATGTAATTTTGAATATGGAAATTATTGAACATGTTGAAGATGTTGATGTTTTTTTAAAATCATGTTCATCACTATTAAAAAAAAAAGGCATCATGTTTGTTGCAACAATAAACAAAACTTTAAAATCGTATTTATTTGCTATAATAGGTGCTGAATATATTTTAAGATGGCTGCCAATTGGAACTCACGAATGGGATAAATTTTTAAATCCAAATGACTTAATTAATATTTCTAAAAAATATGATCTTGAATTAGAAAATCTAGATGGAATGAAATTTAATATTATAACTGACAAATGGTCAATAAGCTCAGATAAATCAATTAATTATATTGGGAAATTTAACAAAGTTTAATTACTCTTATCTTCAATCCATGGTATCATTTCAGCTTCAACTCCTTCTTCCTTAAGTTCTCGAATTTCATTTTTAGTAGCTGTACCATAAATACCTTTTTTCTTATTTTTTTTGTTGTAATGCAGTGACCTTGCCTCGTACGCAAAATTTTCACCAACATAATCAAAATTATTTTTGATAAATTTTTGATAATCTTGCATCTTGTTTTTTATCTCGTTCAATTTTGTATTTTTTTTTTCAAGATTATCGATGCTATTTTTATTAATTAATTTAGGAGCCATTAAAGTTTTTTCAACTTTTTGAGAATTACATTTATGGCAATTTAAAAATTTTTTACTTTTAAGTTTTTCATATTCTTTAGATGAGGCAAACCAGCTATCAAATGAAAAGTCACAATTTTTGCAAATTAGTTTGTACTTTATCATGATACATATTTAAGATTCATTTCTAAAATTTCAATAGAACAAATCTAACTCCGATAATCTCCGTTTATTTCGACGTATTTTTTTGTCAAATCCATCGTGTAAACTTTGAAACTTTTAGAACCGCAGGAGATATCAACATTAATATCAATACTATCACTTTTCATATATTCAGATACTTCATCCTCATTATAGTTCGTATTTAACTTTCCATTGGAAACAACACTTATTTCACCAAATTTTATAGATAATTTTTCATGTTTAATTTGTACACCTGCTTTTCCAATTGCCATTACAATTCTACCCCAATTGGCATCTTCACCTGAGATAGCTGTTTTTACTAGTGGTGAATTTGCAATTGAGAAAGCTATTTTTTTTGCATCATCTTCGTTTTTACACCCTTGAACATTAACAGTAATAAATTTTGAAGCACCCTCACCATCTGCTACAACTCTTTTGGCTAAATTTAATAAAACTTTGTTCAAGGCAATATCAAAATTTTTAATTTTTTCATCATTAACATTTTTAATTTTAGGGTGTTTTGTTTTACCCGTGGAAAAAATTGAAACCATATCATTGGTGCTTGTATCGCTGTCACAGCTGATCGCATTAAAAGTGTTAGAAATATTTTTTTTTAAAAGTTTTTTGAGTATATCATTTGGTAAATCGGCATCTGTAAAAATATAGGCTAAAGTTGTGGCCATATCAGGTTGTATCATACCTGAACCTTTAGCAATTCCAAATATCTTTATATCACTTCCACCAATGGAACATTCTTCCATTGCCATTTTAGGTTGAGTGTCAGTAGTCATTATTCCTAACGCAGACTTCATCCAGATGTACTTGTTTTGTGTATATTTTATTTTTTCAATTAGTTCAGGGATTTTATTAATTATTTTTGCCTCAGGAAAAATCTCACCGATAGTTCCAGTACATCCAAAATTTATTTCCTTTGATTTAATTTTTTTTGGTTGATCTTCATCCTCTTTTTGTTTTTGTGTTAATTTTTGTGAGATAATTTCTGCAATTTTTTCTAAACTTTTATAACCCTGTTTTCCAGTAAAACAATTAGCATTTCTAGTATTCACTAGTAATGAAAAAATTTTCTTAGCTTTTTGATTTAAATTCCATTTTATATTTTCAGATATTATTTTGGATTGAGTATAAACAGAAGCGTGGTTAACCCCATCTCTAAAATAAAACATGACTAAATCATCTCTAGAACTATTATATAAGTCAGCACTAATCGTGGAAATTGCTACACCATCAATATGACCAAGATCTTGAAATTCGTTCAATCTCTTACTTTTTGATTTAGATGATAGAAAATTAGTTAAATTAATACCCATTCTATTTAAAATAATTATTTAATGATTATATTAATGGTTATAAGAAAATAATAAATCAAAAACTAATGCTAAATCCACTAAACTTTTTCTCAAAACTGATAAAATCCAATAATCAAAGAGAACTTGATAGAATTGCTAAAATTGTAAACAAAATTAATTCATTAGAAGAAAACATTAAAAATTTAAAAGATGAGGACTTTCCAAAAAAAACTATTGAATTTAAAGAAAAAATAAAAAAAGGAGAAAAAATTGAACGGATATTACCTGAAGCATTTGCTTTGGTCAGGGAGGCCTCAAGAAGAAAAAGAGCAGAAAGACATTTTGATGTACAGTTAGTAGGTGGAATAGTCCTACAAGAGTCTAAAATCGCTGAAATGAAAACTGGTGAAGGAAAAACACTTACTATTACTCTTGCTGCATATCTTAATGCTCTTCATGAAAAAGGGGTTCATATCGTAACTGTAAATGATTACCTTGCTAAAAGAGACTCTCAAGAAATGGGTGAAATTTATAACTTTTTAGGATTATCCTCTGGTTACATAAACAATGATCAAGACGATTCTCAAAGAAAGCAAAATTATAATTGTGACATTACTTATGCAACTAATAGTGAACTAGGTTTCGATTATTTAAGAGATAATATGAAATTTTCAAAAGATGAAATGGTACAAAGGGAACACTTTTTTGCTATAGTTGATGAAATAGACTCCTGTTTAATTGATGAGGCCAGAACACCACTAATTATTTCTGGAGCAGCAGAAGATAGAACAACACAATACTTAGCTATTGATAAATTAATCAAATTTTTAAAAGAAAAAGATTACGAAATTGATGAAAAAGATAAAAATGTACTTTTAACTAATGAGGGAATAAATAGTATTGAAAATATATTTTCAAATGCAGGAATTTTAAAAAATAATAACTTTTACGATCCTGAAAATTTGAGTTTAGTCCATCATGTTAATCAAGCTTTAAGAGCAAATCATTTATTTCAAAAAGGTAAAGATTACATCATTCAAGATGATGAGTTAAAAATTATAGATGAATTAACTGGTAGAATTCTTGAAGGAAGAAGATTTGGGGATGGACTTCATCAAGCCTTAGAAGCAAAAGAAAGAATTCCTATAAAAGTTGAAAATCAAACTTTAGCTTCAATTACATATCAAAATTATTTTAAATTATATGATAAAATTTCTGGTTGTACTGGAACAGCAGTCACAGAATCTCAAGAATTTTACGAAATATATAATCTTCCTGTAATTGTCATTCCAACTAATAAAAAAATGATAAGAAATGATTTTAATGACCAAATATTTAGGACAGAAACTGAAAAAAATGATGCTATCATTAAAAAGATAAAAGAGTGCCATCATAAAGGTCAACCTTTATTGGTATTTACATCTAGTATTAATAAATCAGAGATATATTCTAATCTTTTAAACAAACAGAATATTAAACATGAAGTGCTAAATGCTAAAAATCATGAGAATGAAGCTGAAATAATCGCGAACGCTGGTAAAGAAAATTCTGTAATTATAACTACCAGTATTTCCGGAAGGGGAGTAGACATTCAGCTTGGCGGAAAAAAAGGCTCTATACCAGATGAAAAATTAAAGTTCAATAAAGAAAAAATTAAATCACTTGGTGGATTATTTGTAATTGGAACTGAAAGAATGGAGTCTCGAAGAGTTGACAATCAAGCAAGAGGTAGATCGGGACGTCAAGGTGATGAAGGAAATTCAATCTTTTATGTAAGTCTTGAAGATGATTTAATGAGAATTTTTGGATCAGACTCAATGAATAATATATTACAAAAACTTGGTCTTAAAGATGGAGAAAGTATTGATCATCCTTGGATAAATAAAGCTTTAGAGAGAGCTCAGCAAAAGGTAGAGGCTCGGAATTTTGACATAAGAAAAACATTAATTAAATTCGATAACGTTTTAAATGACCAAAGAAATGTAATCTTTAGTCAAAGAGAAGATGCTATGAATAGTGAAACAATTTTTGATTATTCTAATAGTTTTTTAAACGAAATTATTGATGATCTCATTAGGCTTAGAATAAAGAAAAAGTCAAATCCTAAAAGCACTGATTTTGAAAACAAACTTAAATCAATTTTAGGAAAAAATTTTATATATTCATATTTAGAAGAACTTACAAATTATAATGATAAAGACTTAAGGGACTCGTTGAATAAGAAATTTCAAGACGCGAGGGAGGAAAGAGTAAAATTGTTAGGTAAAGATCAATCACAAGATATAGAAAAAAGAATTTTTTTACAAACTATTGATATTAATTGGAAATCTCACATTCAATATTTAGAACAACTTAGACAAGTTATTGGGCTAAGATCTTATGGTCAAAGAGATCCTTTGGTAGAATATAAAAAAGAAGCATTTCACTTATTTGAAAGTTTGTTAAATAAATTAAAACTAGATTTTACAACAATATTAATGAATCTAACTTTGGTTCAATCACAAACTAAAAAAGTCGATAATAATGACAAAAAAGAGAATTATAAAAAAACAATTGATAAAAAAATAAGTAGAAACGAACCTTGCCCTTGTGGGTCTGGTAAAAAATATAAGCGATGCTGTGGAGCTTTATAAAAAGTAAAGAATTAATCCTATAACAAAAATTGCAAGTCCAAAACCTGCAACAAATATCTTTCTGGATTTTAAAATGTGATTAAAATTACTTTTATCTGAATTAAGCGAACTTAATTCATTTAAATTACTCATAAATCCTTTACTTCTACCTATTCTTAAAAATTTATTTTTTCTAGCATCAAATATTTCCTCTGAGGACATTTGTTTAAATTTTTCTAAATTTTTGTTCAAAGCAATTCTAACATTTTCAAGTATCAAATCTTTGTCTCTGTGGGCACCACCAGATGGTTCTGCTATAATTTCATCTATTATCTCAAGTTCTAGCAAATCTTTAGCCGAAAGCTTCATTGCTTTAGCGGCATCAAGCATTTTTTTTGGATCTCGCCATAAAATTGTTGCACATCCCTCAGGAGAAATGACCGAATAAATCGCATTTTCTAACATTAAAACTTTATTAGATGATGCTAAAGCTATTGCACCTCCCGAGCCACCTTCCCCAATAACAATTGCAATCGTTGGAACTTTTAATTTCATACAACATTCTATTGATTTTGCGATTGCCTCTGCCTGACCTCTTTCTTCTGCACCAACACCAGGATAAGCACCAGGAGTATCGATAAACGATATGATTGGTATATTAAATTTATCCGCTAGCTGCATTAGCCGAATAGTCTTTCTGTAACCTTCTGGCCTCATCATACCAAAGTTTCTTTTGATTCTTGAATCTAAATCCTCTCCTTTTTCCTGTCCGATTACTAAAACCGATAAACTATTAAACTTTCCAAACCCACATAGAACTGAAAGATCCTCGCCATAAAAACGATCCCCTGATAAAGGAATGAAGTCTTCAAACAAATTATCTATAAAAAATTTTGACTTCGGCCTATCCTCATGTCTTGCCACCATTGTAGTTTGCCAAGGGTCTAGGTTTTCATATACCATTTTTAATTTTTCATCTAACTCATTTTGTATCTGAGAAATTTTTTGTGTATCTACTTCTGAAAGTCCACTTTGATTATATGGATCTTTTAGTTTTTCAAGTTCAATTTCTAAATCCTTAATTTCAGTCTCAAAATTTAAGTAATTTTTCATAATTTAATTATAACGAATACTTTAAGTACAAAAAAGGCAATAAAAAGATGTTTAAAAATAAAACAATTCTTAATAATTGACTTAATTCTTTTAACAGATAAAACCTCATTATCGGGAGAGACTAATATTAGCGCCGAAGGAGCAACCACCCCGGAAACTCTCAGGCAAAAGGACCGATTAAAGCATAACACTCTGGAAAGAGATTGATTTCCGCCGAAGGAGTAAAGCTCTCAGGCAAAAATACAGATGGGGCGTAATTAAATGTGCTATGCAGGAAAAATATATAAAAATTAACAATTTAAAAGTATCTGAAGAATTATCAAAATTTATTAACGATGAATTACTGAAAGATACTAATGTAACTAAAGAAAAATTTTGGTCAGGTCTAGAAAAAGCATTAAATGAATTAGTGCCAAAAAATATAGAATTAATCAAATTTAGAGAAGATTTACAAAAAAAAATTGATAATTGGCATATTAAAAATAAAGGCAAAGATTTCAATTTAAATGAATACAAAAAATTTTTATATGAAATTAATTACTTAAAAGAAGAAGGACCTGATTTTAAAATAGAAACTGAAAATATTGACGAAGAGATCAGTAGTATTGCGGGTCCTCAATTGGTGGTGCCTGTTATGAATGCAAGATATGCACTTAATGCTGCAAATGCAAGATGGATGAGTTTGTATGATAGTTTATATGGGACTGATGTTATCGAGCAATCTGAAGATAGTGTATCTGAAAGATACGATCCTTTAAGAGGAGAGATGGTTATAAAATATGGAAGAGATTTTTTAGATAAATATTTTTCATTAGCAGGTTTAAGCTGGAAAGAAATCACAAGCATTGCGGTTAAACATGGAAAATTAAAAATTCTTAAAGGAGCAGATATCTTTGACTTAAAAGATGAAAGTAAATTTGTAGGGCATAGAGGAGAGAGTGACAATCCCTCAGCAATAATTTTGAAGAATAATAATTTACATATCGAGATCTTAAAAGACTCGAGGGCTTTTGCAGCTCAACAAGATCATGCTGGTATAAGTGATATAATATTAGAATCTGCAGTAACAACCATTTGTGACAACGAAGATAGTGTGGCCGCGGTCGACTCAGAAGATAAAATTATATGTTATCGAAATTGGCTGGGGTTGATGAAAGGAAACCTAAAATCCAAATTTGAAAAAGAAGGTAAATTATTTGAGAGAAAATTAAATCCCAATAGAAGTTATATTTCAAAAGATGGCAAAGGTTTAAAGCTTCATGGAAGAAGCCTTTTACTTGTAAGAAATGTTGGTCATCTAATGACTAACTCCTCAATTTTATTAAATGATGGCAGTGAGGTACCTGAGGGTATAATGGATGCATTCATAACTACTGCTGCAGCATTACATGACATTAAGAATAAAACAAATTCTAGGACTGGTTCAGTATATATAGTTAAACCCAAAATGCATGGCCCTGATGAAACAGCATTTACAGATTTAATTTTCTCTAAAGTTGAGGAAGTTTTGGGTTTAAAGAAATATACTTGTAAAATTGGAGTTATGGATGAAGAAAGAAGAACATCTGCAAACTTAAAAGAATGTATTAGAAGCCTAAAAAACAGGGTTTTCTTTATTAATACGGGTTTTCTAGATAGAACTGGTGATGAAATGCATACATCTATGGAAGCTGGTCCAATGATTAAAAAGGGAGATATGAAATCATCAAAGTGGATTAGTGCATACGAAAATAATAATGTAGACATTGGCTTAAATTGTGGATTTTCTGGTAAAGCACAAATAGGAAAAGGAATGTGGGCAATGCCTGATAAAATGAAAGATATGATGGAACAAAAGACAGGACACTTAAAAGCAGGTGCAAATTGTGCATGGGTGCCTTCTCCTACAGCAGCTGCATTACATGCATTACATTATCATGAAATAGATATTTTTGATGAACAAAAAAAAATATTAAATAGGGATAAAGCTAAACTTGACGATCTGCTAACAATTCCAACTGCAAATAGACCAAACTGGTCCGTAGAGGAGATAAATAAAGAAATATGTAATTCTGCTCAAACTTTATTGGGATACGTTGTAAGGTGGGTTGATCAGGGCATAGGTTGTTCAAAGGTTCCTGATATTAATAATGTTGGTTTAATGGAAGATAGAGCTACTCTTAGAATTTCATCTCAACATATTGCAAATTGGATACATCATGGAATAACAACTAAAATACAGGTTACTGAGATAATGAAGGATATGGCTAAAATAGTAGATGATCAAAATAAAGATGATCCTAAATATATTAAAATGAGTAAAAATTTTGATAAATCAATAGCGTTTAAGACTGCATGTGATTTAGTATTTATGGGCAGAAAACAACCTTCAGGTTATACAGAGCCTCTTTTGCATTTAAACAGAGTAGCAAAAAAATCTAACTAGAATTAATTTCGGATCTGTTTTTAAAAGCAGAGAATAATGTTCCATCATCAAGAGTTTCTATTTCACCACCAACAGGTAAACCTTGTGCTAATCTTGTAATTTTAGCTTTTGTTTTTTTTAGACTCTCTTGAATATAAAATGCTGTTGTTTGTCCTTCAACAGTAGCACTAGTTGCTAAAATTACTTCTTCTATATCATCTCTTTTTACTCTTTCAACTAATGAATTAATTAATAAATCCTCTTTTCTCTGTGTTGAAGAAGAAATTGTTCCTCCTAAAATATGAAAGTATCCTTGAAATATATTTGAATTTTCAATCGACCACTGATCTGCAATATCCTCAACTACACAAATCTTTTTAAAATTTCCCTTTGGATTTACACAATTAACACAATCTTGGAGATTAGATTTTAATGTTCCACATGAATTACATCTTGTCACATTTTTATAAATTTGGACTAATACATTAGCCATAGGTTTTACAAGTTCATCTTTATTATTGATTAATTTTAGAACAATTCTCTTAGCGGATTTAGGTCCAAGACCAGGGAGTTTAGATATTATCTTAATTAGATCGTCTATCTCATTAACATTTTGCATATTTAAAGTGGCCACTTAAAGCTAGGAATTCCAAATCTACCAGCTGTTTTAGAAATTTCTTCGTTAGTTTTTTCTCTTAATTTTGATTTTGCATTATTGTGTGCGGCAGTAATTAAATCCTCTAAAACAGATTTATTTTCTTTTAATGTTTCGTCTAAGATTTCTATTTTTTGCATTATGCCTTCTCCATCC
The DNA here is from genome assembly GCA_902624465.1 of uncultured Pelagibacteraceae bacterium. Taxonomy (GTDB): domain Bacteria; phylum Pseudomonadota; class Alphaproteobacteria; order Pelagibacterales; family Pelagibacteraceae; genus Pelagibacter. Next base: position 39,497 of record CACNXP010000005.1, read on the forward strand.
AAAATAACTTTTACTGAATTAGCTCCTGATATACCTTCTACCCTTATCTTTTTAATATTTTCCTGACTTTCTTTCATTTTTGCCTCAAGATCTTTGGCCTTATCTAGTATTTTAGTAAAATCTGTCATCTAATCATATTTCTTTTTTTGGGTTGACGTCGATTAAATCTGCATCAGGAAATTTTTCTATTAAATTTTTATACAATTTAGATTGTTTAGCAGTATTGATGTTTTTAATTTTTTGATTTTGTTGCTTATCTTTTATCGATAATTCTCCTTTTGTTTTGCTTAGTGTAATAATCCATCTGTCTCCAGTCCATTCAAAAAGTTTTAAAGATAAATCTTTAATGAAATTTTTATCTAGATTATCATTAAAAGATATTTCAATACGATTATTCTCAAAATGAACTAAGCTTACATTTTTTTCTAGTTCATACTTAAGTTTAATCTCTTTTTTTTCATTGCAAATTTTTAAAAGTTGACCAAATGAATTTACATTTAGTTTTTCACCTGCTTCAATTCCTTTTTTTTTTTCAATTTTTACTTCTTGCTCTTGAGAAATATTTTTAACCTGGCTAATTGTTTCACTCTTATTCTTGTTCACTATAATTTGTTCATCATCTTGCTTTTTTAATTGTTCAATTTTATCTTCGCTCAAAGGTAAATGCTCTTTAATTTTCGAGGACTTTAAATACATTAGTCTAACAAGAAACATTTCAATTGATAAATTTTGATTATTAACAATTTCTAACTCCCCAAGAGTTTTTAAAGTAAATTGCCAAAATAATATTAACGTTTCATCGCTAACTTTGTTAGCAGTTTTTTTTATTTTTGAAAACTCCTCGTCATTTAAAGTAAAATTTGTACTCTCCATATTTAGTGAATTAATATTTTTAAAGTAATAAACCAACTCTAAAAAGTCATTTATAAATACTTTCGGTTCAACCCCTTGCTCATAAATTTTTCTATAAATTTCTATGGCTTTTTTTTCTTCTCCCTTTAAGATTAATTCAAATAAATCAATTAATTGTGATTTATCAAAATATCCAAAAATTTTTTGAGCAGAATTTAAATCAAGTTCTTTATCTTTACCCAAACTTAATAAGGCTCTATCGAGTAAAGATAATGCGTCTCTAACAGACCCCTCGGAAATTTTTACTATCAACCTTATGGCATCATCTGTTATTTTTCCCCTCTCTTTGTCTTTAATTTTTTTTATAAAATCAAATAATTCACCTGATTTAACTCTTGATAAATCAAATCTCTGACATCTGGAAACCACTGTTATTGGTATCTTTTTAATTTCTGTAGTAGCAAAAATAAATTTCAACCCACCCCCATTTTCATATTGAGGAGGTTCTTCTAAAGTTTTTAATAAAGCATTAAATGCCTGCTTACTAAGCATGTGCACTTCATCAATTATAAATATTTTATACTTTGATGTGCTTGGACCATATCTTGAAAATTCAATGAGGTCTCTTACATCATCGACACCTGTCTTACTAGCGGCATCCATCTCCAAGACGTCAATGTGACTGGAATTAGTAATTGCCTCGCAGTTATCACATAAATCATCTTTACATAATTTATCTATACCATTTATACAATTTAAAGATTTAGCTACAATTCTAGCAATCGTTGTTTTACCAACACCACGAATACCGGTGAAAAGATATGCATTGGGCACTTTGTTTGCTTTAATTGAATTTATTATAGTCTCAGCAATAACTTCTTGTCCTATTAATTCAAAAAAATTTTGCGGTCTATACTTAAGAGCTAATACTTTAGAATTTTTATTCATAATTAAATGAGGAGACTAGACCCGTTCCACTTTTAGTTCGGCTGCTGAATTTCTTCCCTGACCGGCTCCATGAAGCAAACGCCCTAGCCCCCAAAACTATTATAGCAGGTATAATTTCCAGTCTACAAGAAAAGATTATTTTTTATTTTCCTCTTATTTTGTCTGCCTCAAAAACACCTAAGACGTGAAAATCTTGACAATGTAATCCCAATTCCTCTAGGGATTTTTGAACTTTTATATCCTCAATATGACCATCAAGATCACATAAAAAAAAGAAAGAATCGAATGTATTTTTTTCTGGATAACTTTGTAGTTTTGTTAAATTAACTCCATTTATAGCGAAACCACCTAAAGATTGGTATAAGGCTGCGGGTTTGCTTTTAAGCTTAAATAAAAAAGATGTAATGTATTTTTTGTTTCCAAATTCTGGTTGAGATATATTTTTCCCCATAATTAAGAATCTTGTAAGATTACCTTTTTCATTTTCAATATTCTTTTTAACTATTTCTAAATTATATGTTTTGGCACTCAAAGATGAGGCTATTGCAGCCTTTTTCTTATCCTTTGTTTTTGAAACCATTTCTGCAGATCCAGCTGTATCTGCTCTAACATGCTCAATTAAATGATGAGATTTTATAAATTTAGAACATTGAGAAAGTGCTTGTCCATGAGAGTAAACATCTTTTATTTCTGAAATTTTTGTACCGGGCAAACCTAATAGGTTATGTTCTATTTTCTGAAAATATTCAGAATAAATATTCAGCCTGTATTTGAAGATTAAATACTCAATACCTATATTTCCTGTAATTCTATTAGACTCTGGAATAATAATTTTTGAGTTGTCATCTTTTGAAGCTTTTAGAAAACATTCATCAAAAGTTTTACATGGAATGATATCAACATTTCTAAAAATTGATAATGCAGCTAAATGTGAATATGCTCCATATGTACCTTGAAAATAAATTTTACTCATTAAGGTTTTTCTTCCATTATTTTTTTGACTGCTTCTAAATCTTCTTTAGTATCTACACCTATAGGGGCAAACTTTGCAAAAGCAACATTAATTTTTATTTTGTTATCTAGCGCTCTTAACTGCTCAAGTTTATTTTTAATCTCATTAGCAGATTGATTATAAGAAACGAATTTTTCAAGAGTATTTTTAGTATAGCAATATATGCCTAAGTGATGATAAATGTTTTCTTTTTCTTGATATATGTTTCTCATAAAGTTTTCTGCCTCTGGAAAATTTGTTTGATTTAAATTTCCTTTTGTCAAAACCTTTACTACATTGGAATTTTCTAGAAGAGCTTTGTCTTGAATATTAGAAGCTAGAGTACCTAATTGAGAAGTGTTTTTAATCATCTGTTTATTTAAGTTTCTAATATCGTCTATATTAATCAAAGGTTCGTCACCTTGAAGATTCATAACTAAATCGATATTTGAGGTATCAATTTTTTGAAATACCTCATAAATCCTATCAGTTCCTGTTTTATGCTCATTTTTTGTTAAAATTGCCTGCCCACCATTCTTTTTGACATCCTCAACTATCTCTTGATCTTCTGCGGCAACAATCACTTCTCCAATATTTGCCTCCACTGCTTTTCTAAAAACATGAGAAATCATAGATAATCCATTAATTTTTATCAACGGTTTACCTGGTAATCTTTGAGCGGACAATCTAGAGGGAATTATTACTAAAGTTTTCATAATTTTTTGATCTTTGAACACAATATAAATAGAGGCAAAATTGTACATCAAAATATATAAGCAATTTTAAATTTATAGTGTTATATCTTCAAAATAATATAATTATATGGACTCATTTGAACTTAATAAAATAATTGCTGCTGTTCTATTAGTTGCTTTAATTATTATTGGTATTGGAAAACTTTCTGATGTGATTTTTTATGTAGAAAAACCAAAAACTCCTGGATATATCGTAGAGGTAGAACAGGTTGCAACTGCTGGCACAGAAACTAAATCAGACACTAATGTGGAAAAAATTGATATTGCAGCTTTATTAGCAATGGGAGACCTTGCTCATGGAGAAAAAGTTTTTAAAAAATGTGCTGCATGCCACTCGATTGTCAAGGGAGGAAAAAATAATATTGGACCAGCACTTTATAATGTGGTGAACAGACAAGTTGGTTTAGTTGATAATTATAAATATTCAAAAGCTCTTGCTGCATATGGGAAGAATTGGACCTTTGAGGAATTAAATGGTTACCTAATCAAACCAGCCAAATGGATTAAAGGAACTAAAATGGCATTTGCGGGATTAAAAAAAGAAAAAGATAGAGCGTCGGTAATATTATATCTTAATAAAAACTCAGATAACCCACTACCGCTACCTTAACTTTCCTAGACTATAGAGAAGTATAGATTTTTGTACGTGGACTCTGTTAAGAGCCTGCTGCCAAACTTTTGATTTATCACTTGAAAAAATTTTTTCATCTACTTCATCACCTCTTGGTAAACAATGAAGAAAAATGCAATCTTTTTTTGCAAAATTCATAAGTTTAGTATTTATTTTGAAAGATTTAAAATATTTTAACTTTTTTATCTTATCAACTTTATCATTCATTGAGATTACTTTATCGGAAACAATTACATCAGCATTTTCTACTGCTTTTTTCGGGTTATTATAAATTGAAACTTTATTTTTATTTTTTTTGAGATATCGCATTGTATCTTTTTTGGGATGATAATTTCTTGGACACCCAATGTTTAACTTAAAATTAAACTTCGTTGAGGCAGCAATTAATGAATTTAAAACATTGTTTGAATCTCCAATCCATGTAATATTTAATTTGGAGATTGGTTTTTTTTTAATTTCCTCGATTGTAAAAACATCTGATAAGATTTGTGTTGGATGTGAAGATGGACTAAGTCCATTAATAATTGGAATTGATAAATATTTTTTGAATTCTTCAAGCTTTCTATCCTTATCTGTTCTGAGCATAAAAATATCACCAAAATTAGATAATATTTTAGCTGTGTCTTCAATACTTTCTCCACCTTTGGACAGATGTAATTCATCTGGTCTAAGTGTCAAAGCGCCTCCACCAAGTTGTCTGCATGCAATATAAAAACTTAATCTAGTTCTCAAACTAGATTTTTCAAACATCTGTATTAATAATCTACCTTTTAAAGGTGCACCTTTATCAACATCAAGATTATTAAGATTCCTCCTAGCATTTTTTCTTTTTTTTGCATCAATTAATATTTTTCTAAGATCTTTTGTTGGAATATCTTTCAAATTAATAAAATGTTTCATTCACTTAATATTCTGAGCAAACTTTATTCAATATTTTTAAGGCTTGATCTATTTCTCTTTTTTTAACATTAAGGGGAGGTAAAATTCTAACAACATTTTCTGCTGCCCTAATCGTTAAGAGTTTATTATTTGTAAGTTTCTTTATGAAATTACCTAAATCCACATTTACCTTTATACCTATCAGCAGTCCAATGCCTCTTATTTCATTTATTACATTCGGGTAATTTTTTTTTAAATCATTGAGTTTTTTTAAAAAATAATTTGAATTATTTCTTACATTTTTCAAAAAACCCTTTTTAAAAACTTCATCCATAACAACATTTCCAATTGCCATTGCTAAAGGGTTTCCGCCATATGTACTACCGTGAGTTCCTGGTACCATGCATTTTGATACTTTTTTTGTCATTAAAACAGCTCCTATAGGAAAGCCTCCTCCTATGCCTTTAGCAATAGGTACTATGTCTGGTTTAACATTTGCATATTCATAAGCAAAAAATTTTCCAGATCTACCTATTCCACATTGAACTTCATCAAGAATTAAAAGAATATCTCTTTTTTTGCAGATTTTCTTTACCTCTTTCAAAAATTTTTTTGTATGGACTTTAATGCCAGACTCACCCATTGCGGTTTCGAAAAAAATTGCTGCAGTTTTTTTGGTTATTTTCTTTTTAAGAGACTTTATGTCAGAATATTTAAAATGGTCAAAACCACTTACTTTTGGTCCAAAACCTTCGGTCATTTTCTTTGATCCACTGGCAAAAATATTTGCTAATGTTCTTCCATGAAATGAATTTTTTATGCACAAAATTCTATTTTTTTCAGGCTTACCTAAAGAATAAAAATACCTTCTTGCAACCTTTATTGCAGCTTCGTTAGCCTCTGCTCCTGAGTTAACAAAAATAACTTTTTCAGCAAAAGTTCTTTTGGCTAGTTTTTTTGCTAAAATTTCTCCCTCAGGAATCTGAAATGAATTGGAAACATGCCAAACTTTTTTGGCTTGTGAATTCAATGCTTTAATTAATCTTGGATTTGAATGACCTAGGGTATTTACAGCAATACCACTCAAAAAATCCAAATATTTTTTTCCATCGGTGGAAAATAAATATGACCCCTTTCCCTTTAGGAATGATATATTTCTTCTTTTATAGTTGTCTGCTAAATAACTCATAAATAAATTATAAATTTAATGTCTTAATAATTCTCTTATTATTAAAGTAAATAGATTCAAGTAGCGATTGTAAGATTTGTAGTGTCTTTTTTTTAAATTGTTAATAAGTTTAAATATTTTCTTGTGGAGCACTTTTTATTAGCAGTATATTGTATTTATATTAATTAAATATACTATATATTGTAATTATGAGTTGGACTGATGAAAAAGTTGCTAAACTAAAAGAACTTTGGGGCAAAGGTAATACTGCTAGTCAAATTGCAGAAATCATAGGTGGCATTAGCCGTAATGCAGTTATTGGAAAAGCTCACAGACTGAACCTCTCTGCAAAAATAAAAACTAGGTCCGCAACCTCTAATGAAAACTTTGAAAATTCAATTGATAATAAAAATATTAAATTAAAAAGAGGACGAAGAAGTAAATTTAAGTCACTAATTATTGAAAAAGATTTTGAGCCAGAAAATCCTAAAACACTTGAAGAATTAGATGAAAACTCTTGTAAATGGCCAATTGGTCATCCGAATGAGAAAGGCTTTTATTTTTGTGGGAGGACATCATTAAAAGATTTTTCTTATTGTAAACTTCATTTACTCTACGCTTATCAACCTAAGAGTAAAAAAGATGATGTAACAAATAAAGATAAAGATGAAGTCCCGGAATTTATAGAGAAAAAAATTAAATCAGCTTAAAAATTTTAAAATTACTTTTTCGGAGAAATATTTTTTTTTGAGAATTGTCCACCTTGTCTCCACATATAAGAATACTTTTCTACCTCTTTTTCAAATAAGCATTTTGCTGGGAAACCAATATCTGTATTTGTTTTATATCTTCCTGAAATAATATTATTATATTTTAAAAGTCTAAGTTGATCTTCTGTAAGTAGTGGTTTAGGAAATAATTGAAAAAATTTTGCAGACATCTTTCCAAAGAACAAAGGGACAGGTAACAGAACCCTTTTTTTGTCAATTAAAATTAATAATTTTTCAACTATTTCTTTAAAAGTCAGTGTTTCAGAACCTACGCACTCAATTATCTGAGAATAAATATTTTTAGAGATTATTTTATAGATAATATCAATTAAATCAGAAGAATGAATAGGCATAAATTTTGTTTGACCACCATAATAAAGCGGAAAAACTGGAAGCCTATTTAGCAATGTCATAAAATTAGTCGTAAAGTTATCATCAATAGAATAAACTACTGAAGGTCTTAAAATTGTAGATAAAGGAAAATTTTTTAATATTTCTTTTTCACCCTCTAATTTACTTTTAGCATAGTCAGAATCTTTTGCCTCATTAATACCTAATGCTGATAAATGAATAAAATGTTTTAAATTATTTTGCTTACAAAGTTTTGCTAAGAGAGATGGCAATAGAGTATGAATATTTCTAAAAGAACTTCTTTTTTTTTCATACAAAATACCAATTAAATTTATACAAACATCTGCCCTTTCAAATAAACCTTTAATTTTATTTTCCTCAAAAATATTTGCCTCAACAATATCAATATAACCAGCATTTCCCTGGGTTTTAATGATGTGGCCTTTTTGGTGAATGTTTCTGGTAACAACAATAACCTTATAGTCATTTTTTGTTAACTTTCTAATTAGATGACGTCCAATTTGACCGCTTCCACCAAAAATTAGACAATTTTTTCCTTTCATATATAAGTCTTTAAAAATGAATATTGATATCAAACTCCACAAAAATGACTTACCAGATGATTTAGATTTAGGCAATGTAATAGCAGTTGATGGAGAATTTATGGGTCTCAATGTCAGAAGAGACCCGTTATGTTTAGTACAAATTTCATCAGGTCATTCTGATGCACATATAATTCAACTAGATAGATCAAGTTATAAAGCTCCTAATTTAATAAAAATATTAGGAGATAAAAAAATCACAAAAATCTTTCATTATGGTAGAGCAGACATGGCTCATATTAAGTATTACTTAAAAACAGATACAAATAATATTCTAGATACAAAAATTGCAAGTCGTTTAGCAAGAAGCTATGCGGATAATCACTCACTAAAAACATTAATAAAGGAATTTGTAAATATAGATATAAGTAAACAATTTCAAAATTCAGATTTCGGGGGTGATTTAACACCTGCTCAAATGAAGTATTGTGCTAATGACGTAATTTATCTTCATAAAATTCATAATGAATTAAATAAAATTTTAGAGAGAGAAAAAAGAATTGATTTATATAAAGATTGTCTTAAATTTTTAAAAACCAGAGTAGAACTTGATTTGGCATTATTCAAGGATGATATATGGTCCCACTAAATGAAAAAAAAAAAATTTATTAATGTCGCTAGAAAAGTAATTGATCTTGAAATCAAAGCATTAATAAAATTAAAGAGAAGCATCAGTGCCCCTTTTAATTTAGCTGTTCAACAAATATTAAAATGTCAGTCAAAAGTAATTTTATGTGGTGTTGGAAAAAGTGGATTAATTGCGAATAAAATTGCATCAACTTTTTCATCAGTTGGTACTCCATCATTTTATTTGTCTGCAAGCGACTCATCACATGGAGACTTAGGAAGTATTTCAAAAAAAGATATTCTAATTTTAATAAGTAATTCTGGAGAAACAAACGAGCTAAAAAATATTATTCAATTCGCTAATAGAAATAAAATTTTACTAATTGGTATAGTTTCACAAAAAAATTCTGTCCTTTATAAATCCTCTGATATTAAGCTTTTAATACCAAAAGCAATTGAAGCAGGAATCATTATACCAACTTCAAGTACAACTTCTCAGTTAGCATTAGGTGACGCACTGGCCATAGCAACAATGAAACAAAGAAAATTTAACAAAAAAGATTTTAAACAAATCCATCCAGCGGGAAGTTTGGGTGTGCAATTAAAAACTGTTGAGGATATTATGCTTAAAGATAATGCTATTCCTTTTGTTAATGAGAACCTAAAAATGAAAAATGCTTTAAAAATTTTGACTTCTAAAAAATTAGGCTTTTTACTAGTAAGAGATAAAAAAAATAACACAAAAGGTATAATCACTGATGGAGAGCTTAGAAGATTTGGTCAAAAAAATCAAAATATTCACAATACTCTTGTCAAAGAAATAATGACAAAAAATCCCATTGGAATAGATAAAAATGCTTTAGCAGCAAAAGCACTATCTCTTATGAATAGCAGAAAAATTACTTCTTTATGTGTTTACGAAAAAAAGAATAAATTTAAAACTATAGGAGTAATTCATATACATAATATATTACAATCAAATATTTCTTAATGAAAAAAAAAATTATTATTAGTTCTTCTTTTGTAATCTTTTTTTTTTCACTTTTAATTTACTTCTATTTCAAATCAAGTAATGAAAAAAAATTAATTGAAAAGAAAAAAAAAATAGAATTAATTCAAACAGAGAATGTTGAAAACTATGAAGAAAAAATCATAAGTTCAAATATTATTGAAGATGTGAGTTATTCAGCTAAAGATACTAAAGGAAACGAATATTTTGTTAAGGCGAGGGAGGGAACAATAGATCGAAATTACAATAATTTTATTTTTTTAAAAGCTGTAAACGCAACAATAAGATCTAAGAATTATGAATTAATAGAAATCTCATCCGACTTTGGCAAATATAATACTGATAATTATGATACTATTTTTTCAAAAAATGTAATAATTACATACTTGGATAACATAATAGAAGGTAAATATCTTGAATTTTCATGGGATAAAAACTTAATGATTATATCTAGAGATGTTACTCTAAAAAATAATCAAAGCTCCCTTCGGGCTGATGTAATTGAGGTAGATATTAAAAAAAAAGATATAAAGATATTTATGCATGAGGAAAATAAGAAAGTGAATATTAAATCATTGAATTGACCATGGCTTTAATTAAGAAATTTAGAATTAAATCTTATAAAAAAGTTAAATCGATAATAGAGTTCGAAAATGTAACTTTGGCTTATGGAAATAGAATTATTTTAGATAATATAAGTTTTAAAATTAATGAGGGTCAAATATTTGGTATGCTAGGGCCAAATGGTGTGGGAAAATCTACTATCTTTAATTTAATAACAGGTCTTATAAACCCTAAACATGGAAGAATTAAGATTAATGGAGAAGATGTATCCAAATACCCAATTTATATGAGAACTAGGAGATTTCAGGTTGGATATGTTCCACAATATGGTGGATTTTTTCATGATTTAACTCTCCATGACAATTTAAAAGCTATAAGTGAAATTGTAATAGAAGATAAGAATTTAAGACAAGAAAGAATCGACTATTTACTCTCAAAATTTGAACTTGAAAATGTAAAAAATATTAAGGCAAAGTTTTTATCAGGAGGTCAAAAAAAAAAATTGGTTATATCTCTATCTCTTTTAAGCAATCCAAAAGTACTTTTATTAGATGAATGCTTCGCAGCTTTAGATGTATTAACAATAAAGATGTTGCAAGAAATAATAGTAAATTTGCAACAAGAAAGTCAAATTACAATATGCATATGTGATCACCAGGCGCGAGATTTATTAGCCTGTGTTGATATTGCAATGATCTTAAGTAATTGTAAAGTAATTGCACAAGATACACCATCAAACCTAGTAAAAAATGTTAATGCTAAAAATGCATATTTTGGAAATAGTTTTAAATTTAATTAGAGCTTAATGCCAAATAAAATTATTTTAAAAAAAAAAATTTCTGAATTTAATAAAAAAATTTTGATTCCTGGTGATAAAAGCATCAGTATTAGATGGGTGCTTATTTCTTCCATTGCCGATGGAGTCTCAAGCGCTAAAAATTTATTAATGTCAGAAGATGTATTGGCAGCTATTGAGGCTGTCAGAAAGTTGGGTGTAAGAGTTAAGATAAACAAAAATATTTGCAAGATTCATGGTGTCGGTATCAAAGGATTAAAATACAAAAAAAACCTTGTAATAAACGCAAAAAATTCTGGGACACTTGGAAGATTAATCTCCGGAATTTTGATCGATACACCTTTTCCAATAAAAATTATTGGTGATGAAAGTTTATCAAATAGAGATTTTAAAAGAATAGCAGATCCGCTAAGTAGATTTGGTGCTTCATTTAAACTCCATAATAAGTGTAATTTACCATTAATAATAACAGGGTCACAAAAGTTAAAGCCAATAAAATTTTTTGAAAAAAAAGGTTCAGCTCAATGTAAAAGTAGTGTTATTTTTGCTGGAATAAAAACTAATGGAAAAACAATAATTAAAGCAAAAAAATCTAGAAATCATACAGAACTTCTTTTAAAATATCTGAAATTACCAATCAAAATAAAAGAAAGAAAAAATTTTGATTTAATAGAAATAAAAAAAGTAAATAAAATTAAACCAATAATATACCATGTTCCTTCTGATATTAGTTCAGGAGCCTTTTTTATTGCACTCACAGCACTTTCTAAAAATTCTCAAATAATAATTAAAAATGTAAATGTTAACTCAACTAGAATTGGAATTATTGCAATATTAAAGAAAATGGGGGTGAAAATTTTACTATTTAATAAAAAAATATACAAAGGGGAGCCGATAGCAGATATTTTTGTTAGTAGTCCTAAAAAACTAAAATCTATTAATTGTCCATCAAAATTAAATAGTGGAGCTATAGATGAGTTTTTAGTTATTTTTTTAATTGCCGCTAAAGCAGAAGGAATATCTTTTTTTAAAAATTTGAATGAACTTAATAAAAAAGAAAGTCCAAGACTAAAATGGGGATCAAAAATTTTAAAAATGATGGGAGTAAAGATCATTACGACAAAAAGCTCTATCAAAATATTTGGTAATCCAAGATTAGAAATTAAAAAAAAAATTGTGATTCAAAAATACTTAAAAGATCATAGGGTTTTTATGTCAAGTGTTATTGCTGCATTATCTTTTGGTGGGGAATGGCATATTCATGACAAGGATGCGGTAAAAACCTCATTTCCAAATTTTTTAGAAATTATTGACATGTTAAAAAAATGAGGAATAAAAAAAAAAGATTCATTAAAGTTGCAATTGATTCTCCGGCTGCTGCAGGAGCAGGAACAATTGCTCTGGCTATATCAAAATATTACAATCTTTTATATTTAGATACTGGAAAAGCATATCGGTTTCTTGCTATGCATAAGATTAAAAATCCAAAAAAATTTACCATCAATTTTGCAAAAAAAAAAATTAATAAATTAAAAATAAAAGATTTGAATAAAAAGAATTTATTATCAAATAAAATTGGTATTGAGGCATCTATAATAGCAAAAAAAAAATCGATTAGAGATTTAGTACATAAATTCCAATTAAAACTTGCTTACTCTCCTCCAAATAAATATTCCGGATCTTGTCTTGATGGAAGAGATATTACTTATAATATTATTCCTGATGCCGACTTTAAATTTTTTATTACAGCCAATATCAAAACAAGAGCCCAAAGAAGATATAAAGAGTTAAATAAACTTAAAATGAAAATATCTTTCGAAGAGGTGCTAAAAACCATTAAATTACGTGATAAAAGAGATTATTCTAGAAAAATAGCCCCATTAAAAAAAACTAAAGATTCTATATTGATTAACACTACAAATTTAACTAAAAGAGCGTGTTTTTTAAAAATTAAAAAAATTATAGACAAAAAATTAAGCTATTAATGGAAATTTACAAAGATTTAACAAACCCTGCTTCAAAAGAATTTGAAAAGTTGCTCAATTCTAAACTCTCAAAGACCCAAATAGAAGAAGGTAAAATTATTGATGGAAAAATAAACAAAATTACAGATAAATTTGTTTTCCTTTTTGTTGAAGGCTTAAAAAGTGAACCTGTGTTAGACATCAATGAGCTTAAAAGTATGGGCTTGGAAGATAAGATTAAATTAGGTGAAACAATATCAGTGTTACTTGAAAAAATTGAGGATAAGAACGGCGAAGTCTTGGTTTCAGCTAACAAAGCTCAAAAAATCAAAGGTTGGGACAAACTAGTTGAAGCTTACGAAAAAAAAGAACCAATCATGGGTAAAATTACATCAAAGTGTAAAGGTGGATGTATTGTAGAGCACATAGATACTGGCTCTCTAATGTTTTTACCAGGATCTCAAATAAGTGACAAACCACTTAAAGATATTAGCCATCTGATGAATGAGCCACAAAAATTTGCTTTAATTAAGTTGGATAAAGTTAGGGGAAATGCGTGTGTATCAAGAAGAGAAATAATCTCATCTTTCAAAAAAGAGGATAAAGCAAAGATAATAGAAAAATATAAGATTGGTGACATTATTAAAGATGCAGAGGTAAAAGGTTACAGCAGTTTTGGATGTTTTTTTAATGTTAATGGAGAATTAGACGTGTTGGTACATTTGCAAGAGATATCTTATTCTCGTGTAAATCATCCTGATGAGGTTTTCAATATTGGAGAAAAACATGACTTGAAAGTCATTTCTGTTGATAAAGAAAAGTTACAAGTAGGTTGTAGTGTAAAACAATTATCACCAGATCCTTTTGAACATATTGAAAATTATGAGCTAGGTAAAGAATATAAAGTAAAAGTTGTAAAAATAATGGACTTTGGCGCATTTTGTGAATTAGAACCTGGTCTCACAACACTACTTCACTCTAGCGAACTTAGTTGGAGTAAAAAAAATGCCTCTGCTAAAAAAATGTTTAAAGTCAATGATATTATTAATTGTGTAATAACTGAAATTGATAAGGAGAAAAGAAGAGTAGCCATTTCACATAGATTAACCTTGGAAAACCCTTTCGAAATATTTGAAAAAAAATTTCCAGTTGGAACTATTGTGGACAGTGAAGTAGTAAATAAAAACGAGTATTCATTATTTGTGAGAGTTGCAGATTTAGAAATTGATGCTTTTTTGCATTGTAATGATTTGACCTATTCAAATAATGGTGAACAAGAATTGAACAAATATAAAAAGGGAGACAAAATTAAAATAAAAATCTTAGAAATAAAAGTTTCTGACCAAAAAATTAGAGTAGGTCATCGACAAACTCAGCGAGACCCTTTTGATTGGTTTAAAGATAAAAAAGTTAATCAAACAATAACAGTCAAAATCATTTCAACTGACTCTAAAGGTTTAGTTGTAAGACCTGAGGGTTGCGAAATGGATTTTCCAATAAAAAAATCTAATATCGCAATTAATGCTGCTGATACAAGAACATCAAGATTTACTGGAGGAGAGAGAATTGATTGCGCAATCGCAGACTTGGATAAAGAAAAAAGAAAAGTAACCCTAAGTATCAAGCTTTTAGAGGAAATAGAAAAAAAAGAAGCTTTAGAGAAATATGGCACAGAGGGATCAGGAAAAAATTTACCCTTCTCATCTTTGTCAGAGGATCTAAAAAAGAAAGACAAAAAATAAGATTAAATTGGCCATTGTAAAATCAGAGCTTATAAAAGAACTAAAAAAATCCTACCCAAATTTTTTAACTAAAGATCTAAACAAAATAATAGAAATAATTCTTAAAGAAATAAAGGAAACTCTCAAAAGAGGTGAGGGTGTAGAGTTCAGAAACTTTGGAACTTTAAGAACAAATATTCAAAAAGCTTCGATTAGGCGAAACCCTAAAACGGGTCAAAAAGTTAGCGTTCCCCAAAAAAAAACAATAAAATGGAAAATGTCT
>CACNXP010000006.1 GCA_902624465.1 uncultured Pelagibacteraceae bacterium
GTTGTGTCAAAACCTCTTTTACAGAGAGACCTTGCTATTTCGTAACCCTGTTTACCGCTAGATTTATTTGTAATAAATCTCACTGGATCTATATATTCATTAGTAGGACCTGCGGTTACTAAAGCTTTGAGTTTATTATTTTTGATTTTACTAAAAATAAAATTTTGAATTTCTTCATAGATAAATAAAGGTTCTGACATTTTACCCTCGCCATATTCACCGCAAGCCATATCACCTATTTCTGGGCCAATGATTTTGTAGCCAAAATCTTTCAATTTTTTTAGATTATCTCGTGTAGACTGATGTTCCCACATTCTAACGTTCATTGCTGGAGCTAAAAAAACTTGCTTATTTGAAGCTAATACAACTGTTGATGCTAAGTCGTCTGAGTTACCCTGGCTTAACTTGGAAATAGTGTTGGCAGTTGCTGGGGCGATTATAATTACATCGGCCCATCTAGATAAAGAAATATGGTCCATCTCAGTCTCATTTTCTAGGCTAAATAGATCATCATAAACTTTGCCTTGAGATAAAGATGCTACAGATAATGGGGTTACAAACTCCTTTGCATTTTTAGTTAGTATTGTTTTTATTTCGGCATTACTCTTTCTAAACATTCTTATCGTTTCAAGACTTTTGTAAGCAGAAATCCCACCACATATTATAAAAAGAATTTTTTTGTTTAATAAATCTTTCATCGACAGAATTAAAATATTAAAAGGCCAAAAATTACAAGGATTAATAAACCAATAATAGATTGATTTCTAAAAGCAGTCATTTCCGATTTTTGAGTATTTAAGGCCGTATAGGAATTTGAGTTTTGAGGAATTTGTCCACTAGCAAGATAAGTAAGAGCTTGATTAGCTTTATCCATAATCTCAGGAAACTCTGGTAATCTTTTTATTACTTCAGAAGTATTTTGAAGTGTCTCATTTAGTTTTGTCATCGGATCTTTTGTTTCTTTCAGCCAACTTTCAAGAACAGGTTTTGAAGTGGTCCAAATATTTGTGTTTGGGTTTAATTTTCTAGCTACCCCTTCTACAACAACCATTGTTTTTTGTAGCATAAGAAGCTGAGGTTGTGTTTGCATGTTAAATTTTTCTGTGACATCAAATAGCTGCTTTAATAATTTTCCTCCAGAAATATCTTTAACTGCTTGACCAAAAATTGGTTCACCAATGGATCTCAAAGCTTGAGCCAAATCGTCTATTGGAACCTCTTTTGGCACAAGACCAGCAATTAAATGTACTTCAGCAACTTTACGATAATCTCTTTGAATAAAACCAAATAAAATTTCAGCTAAAAATCTTTTACTCATTTTATCTAATCTACCCATAATTCCGAAATCAATCGGAACAATTTGACCATCATTATCTATGAATATATTGCCTTGGTGCATATCTGCATGAAAAAAGCCATCTCTTACAGCATGTCTCAAAAAATTTTGAATAATATCTTCTGCAATTTTTTCAGTATTGAATTCTTTATTTTTGAGTTCTTCTGTTTCTCTAATAGATATTCCATCCACCCAATCTAGGGTCATTACATTTTCGCTAGTATAATTCCAATAAATTTGAGGAACTCTAAATCCTACATCATTCTTTGTGTTTTCAGCATATTCATTTGCAGCAGCTGCTTCAAATCTTAAATCCATCTCTAGATTTGTGATTTCCTTTAATAAGAATACCACTTCTACCAGTTTTAGTCTTTTTGTCTTTTTAATAAATGACTCAATTAAGAAAGCAAAAAGCATTATTGCATCAATCTCCTCATTAAATATTTTTTTTATGTTTGGTCTTAGAATTTTAATTGCGACGTCCTTCAGAACTCCATTGTCATTAATTTGAGCTTTGTGGACTTGAGCAATTGAAGCTGCAGCAACTGGTTCACTTAAATTGATTATAGAGTCATAACTTTCATTACCTAGATCATTTTTAATTATTTCTTTTGCTTGTATTAAAGAAAAGGGTGGTAATTTATCTTGAAGGTTTTCAAGTTTTTTGGAAAGTTCCTCGCCAATTATATCAGGTCTGGTGGCTAAAAATTGACCAAGTTTAATAAAAGTTGTTCCCATTGACTCTAAAGAGCTAGACAGTCTCTCTCCCTCGTCTTTGCTAACATCCACTTGTTTTTTTGGTGAAAAGGAAAATGATAACATCTTAAATAAAATCTTTATAGCTAATGGTGGTTCTTTGAATTTTGATACAATATTTAAAATATCAGAACTGGCTACTTTCCGTCCAAGTTTAAAGAGAATAATTAATTTTTTTATCATCAAAATTTCCACCCACTATGAATAGAGACTATTCCACCTGATAAATTTCTATAAGTGCATTTTTTAAAATTGTTTTTAACCATTGCATCAATTAATTCCTCCTGGTTTAAAAAATCTTCAATACTTTTAATTAGATATTCATACGGCTGTTTTTCACCAACAACAAATTTGCCAATAGAAGGTATTAGCTTAGAGTAATTTTTATAAAGGGTTTCTAAATTTGTATTCTGAATTTTTGAAAACTCTAAGCATAAAAAACGACCTCCTGGTTTTAAAACTCTATAAGCTTCAGAAAGAGCCCTATCTATATTGGCAGTGTTTCTTAAACCAAAGCTTATAGTATAAAAGTCGAATAAATTATCAGATAAAGGAATTTTTTCGGCTGGAGATATAATCCAATTTATATTTTTAAACTTAGATAACTTTTCTTTCCCTTTACTTATCATCCCTTTATTTGGATCGACACATGCAATACGAGATAATTTATTTACATGTTTAACAAATAGTTTAGCTATGTCTCCAGTACCACAAGCAACATCAATTAAATTTTGATTACTGGATGGATTCATCATATTTAATAGACTTTTTTTCCATAATCGATGAATCCCTAATGACATAAAATCATTCATTAGATCATAACGATCGTACACTTGATTAAACACATTTTGGACTAATCCTTTTTTATTTTGTAGATATTGTTGCATAATTCAAAAATATATAATCAATATAGTATTAAATGCCAGAATTACCAGAAGTAGAAATTGTACGTCAATCTTTAGACAAAAAGATTAAACAAAAAAAGGTCAAAAAAGTAATAGTTAGAAATAGAAATTTAAGAACTAAAATCCCACTTAATTTTCCAAGATTCCTTGAAGGCAAAAAAATTATCAAAGTAAAAAGATTTTCAAAATATCTGATTATTTGCCTGTCAAATCAAAGTTATTGTCTTTTACATCTGGGTATGTCAGGAACTATTCATTTAATTTATAATAAAAAAAAAAGTTTGGTAACCAATACTAGTTTTTATAGCTTACCTACATTACCTAAAAAACATAATCACGTAGAAATAGTTTTTGATGATCTTAAAATAGTATATAACGATCCAAGAAGATTTGGTTTTTTTGAAATAGTGATAGATAAACATTTTTTGGATAAAAGATTCTCTAAACTTGGACCAGAACCTTTTCAATCGGAATTTAACTTAAGTTATATTTATTCTTTTTTAAAAGGAAAAACAAAAAATATAAAAAACTTTCTATTAGATCAAAATTTTGTATCAGGGATAGGAAACATTTATGCAAGTGAAATTTTATTTTTATGTAAAATTAAACCTGATAAAAAAGTATCTTTATTAAATAAAGAAGATTGTAAAAAAATAATATTTAATTCTAAAAAGGTTTTGATTAATGCTATCAAAAAGGGAGGATCAAGTATTAGAGATTTTAAAAACACATCAGGTAAATCAGGAAATTTCCAAAAGAATTTTAATGTTTATGAGAGAAAAGGACTTAATTGTAAGAGGTCTGGATGCAACGGAATTATAAAAAAAAAAATGATTTCCAATAGATCTTCTTTTTTTTGTAATATCTGCCAAATATAATAATTATTTAATTGACCAAAATTCATTCTCAAGTTATACCCCTGCGCATATGGCTAACACAAAATCAGCAATCAAAAGAATTAGAAGAATTTCAAAACAAACAGCTGTTAATAAGGCTCGAAAAAGTAGATATAAAAATGCTTTGAAGAAAATGAATTCTTTAATTGAAGCTAAAAAGAAGTCTGAGGCTTTAAAGTTCTTACCTAAGTTGAATTCTGAGTTGATGAAAATAGCTAAAACAGGCATCGTAAAGAAACAAAACGCTTCTAGAAACGTTTCAAGGTTTACCAAAAAAATAGCATCAATCTAGTTTAATTACACTTCAGGTTGTTAACCCTAATACAACTTTTAAATCTACAAAATCTGTGATCTTAAAAATTCTCCACACAATATTTAGATTTAGTAAATAAACAAACTTATTAAATTCAATTATAAATTTTATTTATATTTTTTTTTTATTTTTCTTTATTTTTTTTTGTCAAATACTTTTTTTAAAAAAAAAAAAAATTACACAATCCTAGATTTTATTTTTTTTTTATTTTTGAAAATTATTTGTTGCAATAATTTTATTATGGTTCTAACTGAACATTCTCCATATTTATGAACAATTCTATAAATAATAATAGTTTAAAAGATTCTAAATCCTATATTCTTGATTGGAATTTAGTTCAAGCTGAAATGAAAAATAAATTAGGACTAGATATTTACGAGAGTTGGCTTAAAAAAATAACTTTTATCGAGGAAATCAATAATTATATCTTATTATCTGTACCTACAAGATTTATTCGTGATTGGATTACATCTAGATACTTAGATCAAATCTTGAAAATTATAAAAAATTATAAAAAAGAAATTGTTCGAATTGAATTCAAAATAACTGAAAATAAACCTACTTCAACTCAGGATGAAAATAATACTAATGTCATAGAAAATAAAGAAAATGTTTCTTTTATAAAAGACTCTTATTTACAATATAATCGTATAGATCCTAACAAAAATTTTGAAAACTTTATTACTGGCTCCAGCAATAAATTAGCATACGAAGCTTCTGTAAAAGTTTCAGAGAATATTTCACATTATAATCCACTTTATCTTTATGGTGGTGTTGGAATGGGCAAGACACATCTTTTAAATGCAATTGGTTATCACCTGAAAAAAGATAATAAGGTCATGTTTATATCGGCAGAACGTTTTATGTATCAATTTGTAAAATCAATTAAATCCAATGATATGGTAAAATTTAAAGAGTATTTCCGTAATACAGGTATTTTGTTAATTGATGATATACAATTCATGAATGGTAAAGAGGCAATGCAAGAAGAATTTTTTCATACTTTTAATGCATTATTAGACAAAGGTTCTCAAATAATAATTTCTGCTGATAGATCTCCTAATAAGCTGTCAAGAATTCAGGAGAGAATAAAGTCAAGATTTGCAGGAGGTCTAGTTGTGGATATTCAGAAAACTGATTTAGCGCTCAGAAAAAAAATCATTGAAAGTAAAATAAGTGAATTAAATAATTTGTATCCTGAAAAGTTTAATATACCAGAGGAAATTAAGGATTTTATTAGTATTAAAATCACAACGAGTGTGAGAGAATTGGTGGGTTCAATAAATAGAATTATATCTTTTTCAAGAATTTATAACAAAATACCAAACTTAGCTGAGACAAAAGTTATATTAAAAGATTTACTTAATTTAAATGAAAATAAAGTAACTATTGATCTAATTCAAACTATTGTGTGTAAATTTTTTAAGATTAGTAAAAATGAAATGCTTTCATCAAGAAGATCTAGGTACCTAGTAAGACCACGGCAAACAGCAATTTATCTAACAAAAATTTTGACTTCAAAATCTCTGCCTGAAATTGGAAGAGAGTTTTCAAATAGAGACCACACAACTATAATTCACTCAGTTAAAACTATTGAAAAATTAAAAGAAAAAGATCCAGATATGATTGCAAATATAGATAAACTAAAAAATCAAATATTATATAGCAATAAAGAAAATGAAATTTAATGTAAACCAACAAGACCTACAGCAAGCATTAAATTATTGTCAAGGAGTCATTGAAAAACGAAGTACGCTTCCAATATTGTCAAACATATTACTCGATGCACAAAATTCAAAACTCACTATAACAGCGACAGATTTAGACTTAATATTTATTAATCAAATAAATAACGTCGAAGTCATAGAGGAAGGAAAAACAACCACTACGTCGTCTACTATGTATGATATTGTTAGAAAACTCTCATCAGGAAAAAAAATAAATTTAACTTTAACAGACAATAGCAAACTTCATCTAGAGTCAGAAAAATCTATTTTTAATTTAAATTGTATGCCCGCTTCGGAATTTCCTTTAACAGATGAAAATTTTAATGAGAATGAATTTAGCCTTAAATCAAAAGACCTTTTAAAGCTTCTAAATAAATGTAAATTTTCTGTGTCAAATGATGAGACCAGACATTATTTAAGTGGAATTTATTTTCATCAAACAGAGGTTGAGGATAAGAATTACTTAACAGCAGTATCAACTGATAGTCATCGTATGTCCATTTCTAAACTCAGATTAAATGAAAAAAAAATTTTTGAACCGATTATATTACCTAAGAAGACTATTTTTCAATTAAGTTCATTATTAGAAAATTATGATGGCGAAGTAAAAATTTCAAATATGAAATCTAAGATAAAATTTGAATTAAATAATAGTATTTTAATTTCAAAGTTAATAGATGGAAAATTTCCTAATTACATTCAAGTAATTCCAAAAAATAATCAAAAAAAATTAGAAATTGACCTTAAAATTTTTCAAAGTTCGGTGGATAGAGTAGCCTCAGTATCGCTTGATAAAAAAGATGGTGTAAAATTTAGTTTAAGTAAAGATAAACTAGATTTGTCTGTAAATAACACCAACAGCGGTGATGGAAAAGAATCCCTTGTAGTGAAATTTGATCATGATTTGGAAATTAGTTTTAATTCTAAATATCTGATAGATGTTGCTTCACAATTAGATGGAAATAATATTGAGATGTTTCTAAATGATTCAGGTTCACCTGCGCTAATCAAAGATCCTGGTGATTTCGATAGTATTTTTGTAGTTATGCCTATGAAAGGTTAATTTAGCAATTTAAGTTCAGAATATATAGTTTTCTCTAAAATCCCTAAAAATTCTTCCTTGGAATAATCAGGTTTGATAGGTTCCAAAATTGAAATTGTAATTGTTTTATTAATATCTTTTTTTCCTTTTTTTGGCCAGACGTAACCAGAATTAATAGCAACTGGTTGGCATTTTATTTTCAATTCTTCATAAATCCTTGATGCACCTTTTTTAAATGGAGGTTGTTCGTGGGGTAATACTCGAGTTCCTTGAGGAAAAATTATTATTGGACGATTTGTGTTTGCAATTATTTTTGAAATATCTTCAAAAAAATTGATGTTTTCTTTCGATACCTTATTTCTTTTGATAGAAATTGATCCTATTTTTTTTAAATACCAGCCAAAAATAGGTATCATAAGCAATTCTTTTTTTAAGATAAATACAGGAGAATTAAAAATCGTTTGTAGGAAAAAAGTTTCAAACATAGATTGATGAGATGATGCAATAAAAAATTTTTCATTTTTAATTAAATTTTCTTTACCTTTAATGATAATTTTTGTGGATAAGAAAATTTTTAAACAAATAGCAGCCCAATAACCCATTAATTTCCCGCCAAAAAGTGTAAATTTTTGTGGTAAGATTAACGCTGGTAGAAAAATAATTGAAATTAAAATTATTCCTGAAAAAAAGAAAATTGAAAATAGAAAGTTTCTTATCATTAATTATCAAAAGCTAAATTATTTCATGGTGCTTTTGTCTTTTTTTAACTACTCTTATTTTAGATCCATTAATTAATATTTCTATAGGTTTAGGTCTAAGATTATAATTAGAACTGAGTGATATACCATAGGCACCTACATCGCAAATTGCGATAAAATCTTTCTCTTTTAGCTCTTGAAAATTTTTTATGGACGTAAACTTATCAGTGCTTTCGCAAATTGGACCAACAAATTCATAAATTTTCTTTGATTTTTTACCTCTTTTTAACAAAGGTAAGATGCGATGTACTGCACCATAAAGTGCGGGTCTCATTAAATCATTCATAGCAGCATCTATAATAACAAAATTTTTTTTATAACTCTCTTTTATGTAAATTACTTTTGAAATTAAAACTCCTGTATTGCCGACTATTGATCTACCTGGCTCAAATATAATCTGAGATTTTTTATTCTTTAAAAATTTTTTAATTGCTGAATGATATTTTTTATAATTTAGTTTTTTATCATTATTGTATGGGATGCCCATACCTCCCCCAAGGTCAATAAAATCAAATTTATATTGAGTTTTTTTGATGATTTTATCTAATATTCTTAACATTTTTTCATAGGGTTTATGATCTAAAATTTGACTTCCAATATGAACACTTAAACATTTCAAATTAATATTTTTAGAATTCTTACAATATCTTACAAGTTCAAAAAATGTTTTATCATTAACTCCAAATTTATTATCTTTTTTACCTGTCGATATTTGGCTCAAAGTTTTCGCATCGGTATTTGGGTTTAATCTAATACCAATATTAACCTGTTTTTTTTTTATTTTAGCAATTTTATCAATTTCTATGATTTCACTTTTGGACTCTGAATTAATTAATAAAATATTTTTATCAATTGCAAAATTAATTTCTTTGGAAGTCTTACCAACTCCTGAAAAAACAATCTTCTTTGGACTAATTCCAGCCTTAAGAGCTAACATTAATTCACCCATTGATACAACATCTGCTCCAAGTCCAAATTTTTTTATTTCTTTTATTAAATTTAAGTTAGTATTAGATTTAATAGCAAAACAAATTAATGGTGAGATGGATTTAAAATTTTTTTTAAAATCATTTATATTTTCTCTTAGTTGTTTATACGAGTAACAATATGCAGGTGTTCCATATTTTTTAGCAATATTTTGCAGGATTGTATTTTCAATCTTAAGTTTACTATTAGAAAATCTCATTAAGCTTTATTTAGAAGATAGCTTGGTATTTTTGAATTACTTTGAGATTCTTTATATACTGGGTCTCCTTTTTTTCCACAAGCGATCAATGTAGAAAATACAATTATTGCTAAAATAATTTTTTTTTTCATTTTTTTTTTTTATATTTCAATATCATTTTTTTAATATTATCAAAAGATGTTCCACCATATGATTTCTTAGAATTTACAGAATTCTTTAAATCAAACACTTTTAATACATCTTTTGATAGTTTTGGTTCAATCTTTTTAAGTTCAGCCAGCGTTAATTGATCGAGATTTTTTTTCTTTTTTTCAGCAAAGTTCACAATATTAGCAGTCACTTTGTATGCTTTTCTAAATGGCATTGAGTGATTTTTTACGAGATAATCTGCAAGATCAGTTGCAGTTAAATATCCTGTGTTAGCTAATTCTATCATTTGTTTTTTATTTGGCGTAAAATTTTTAAGAATCTCATCAAGTATTTTTAAACAATTTTGCAGTGTATCATTCGATTTAAAAACAATTTCCTTATCGTCTTGAAGATCTTTGTAGTAAGATAAAGGTAAACTTTTTAAAACTGTAAGCATAGAAAACAAATTACCATAAATAATTCCAGACTTTCCTCGTAAAAATTCCAAAAGATCTGGATTTTTTTTTTGTGGCATTATCGATGAACCAGTTACAACTTTATCTGATAAATTTATTAACTTGAAAGCATCAGAGTTCCATATGATAAGTTCCTCAGCTATTCTAGAAATATGCATGGCACAGACTGAAATGGAGTAAAGAAAATCTAGAACAAAATCCCTGTCAGAAATTGTATCTATTGAGTTACTAGTTGGTTTTGTAAATCCAAGTTTTTTTGTAGTGTAATTTCTATCAATATTAAAAGATGTTCCAGTTAAAGCGGCAACACCTAAAGGATTTTCATTTAAACTATCTAGATTATTTATGAATCTCTTTTGATCTCTTTTAAACATTTCAACATAAGCCATCAAATAGTGGCCAAATGAAACTGGCTGAGCATTTTTTAAATGAGTAAATCCAGGCATAAGAGTATATATATTTTTCTCTGCTGCTCTTATTACACTTTTAATTACAATATCTAATAAAAAATCTATTTCTTTGGTTGATGATTTCATCCAAATTTTCAAGTCAGTAATCACCTGATCATTTCTTGATCGTGCCGTGTGAATAAAACCCGCATCTTCGCCAATTATTTCAAAAAGTCTTTTTTCAATATTTATATGAATATCCTCATACTTTTTATTAAATTCAAATTTTTTGTTTGTTATTTCTTTTTTGATTTTATTTAAACCATAAACAATCTTATTCTTTATTTTAAAAGTAATAATTTTTTGTTTAAATAACATTTCGACATGTGCAATAGATCCAATTATATCCTCTTTATATAGTCTCTTATCAACATCAATAGAATTTCCCACCTTTTGAAAAATTGATGAAGTGTTTTTTTTTATTCTATTGCCCCATATTGCCTGGTTGTTTTTATTTTTCGACATGATAATTAATTATACCTATTTAACATGAGATTTTTAATAATATTTGCTTTTTTAATATCTAATTGTGTAGCGGCAGAAATCAAAGACATAAAAAATCTTGTTATCAATAAAGAGCTTAAAAAATATGATGGATTAACGTTTTTAGATGATCAGAGTAATGAAATTCAACTTGATCAATTTGAAGGTAATTTGGTTTTACTCAATTTTTGGGCAACTTGGTGTGTCCCATGTAAAGAAGAAATGCCATCTCTTGATCAATTGCAATCTCAAAAAAATTTAAACAATTTAAAAATATTTCCGATTAATGTTGGTCAGGATAATTTTGAAAAAGCCTCTAAATTTTTTGAGGATCTAGGTATAGATAATCTTAAGATATATTTCGACTCACAAATTACCTTAGCGAAAAAGTTTGGACTAAGGGGGGTGCCAACTACAATTTTGATAAACAAGGATGGATATGAGTTTGCAAGAATTGTTGGATCAATCGATTTTAAGGAAAAAAACTTTGTTGAATGGTTGGCTAGTTACAATTAATTTTTGAAAAAATATGCAAAACCAACCAAAGCAATTATTGCAATAAATTGGAGCAAAACTCTTAACTGCATTAATTTATTAGAATACTTTTTACTGGTTTCACCACCTTTAAATAAAGTTCCGATACCAAGAATTAAAACAATCCCAACTGCCATTAACAAAACTATAGATAATATTTTAACTATTATTCCAGACAACATAAGGTTATTGTAAGGTGTTTTAAAAATAAAAAAACATAAATCACACACTATGACATTTTGCCTAGACTCAGTAATGGTCAAACCAGAGGCTAATACTAAGATTAAAAATGCTATTATCTTGCTTCATGGATATGGTGGTGATGGTAAAGATATTAGTATGCTCTCATTGAACTGGAAAAGACATTTACCTAATACTATTTTTATTTGTCCTAATGGTCATGAACCATGTAGTATAAATCCAAATGGCTATCAGTGGTTTGATTTAAGCAGAGATGATCCAGAATATATTTTGAAACAATCTATAAAGGCTGAAAAAAAATTATCAAAATTTATTGATGAAATTAAAAAAGAATTTCATATTGAAAATAATCAAATTTGCTTATCTGGTTTTAGCCAAGGTTGCATGATGTCAATAAACTTAGGACTTACCTCTGAAAAACCTTTTAATTGTATCGTTGGTTTTTCTGGAAAAATTATTGATGAAAAGGATTTGAAATTGAGAAAAAAAAATTCATCAAGTATTTTGCTAATTCATGGTGATTCTGATCAAGTTGTTTCACCAAATTTTATGTTAGAGGCAAAAGATTTTTTTATGAGAAATAATATAGACATTGAGACGCATCTTATAAAAAATTGCGACCATCATATTCCTATAAATGCTTCAAGTATTGCATTGAATTATATCTTAAAAAAATTTAATAATTCCTAAATATTGAAAAAAATTTTTATTTAAGTTAAAATTTGTTATGAATAATTTTATTGATCAAGATGTTTCACTAGAAAAATGTCCTGCACTAGTTTTAAACGCTGATTATAGACCGCTGAGCTACTATCCTCTATCTTTATGGTCATGGCAAGATACTGTGAAATCAGTTTTTTTAGATCGGGTAATTATAGTCAGTAATTACGATCGTGTTGTAAGAAGTCCTTCGTTCAATATGCAATTGCCTAGTGTAATTGCTCTAAAAGATTACATTGTTCCTCAATCTAAACCAAGTTTTACAAGATTTAATGTTTTTCTTAGAGATAAGTTTTCCTGTCAGTATTGTGGCAGCAACGAGGAATTAACTTTTGATCATTTATTGCCCAGATCAAAAGGTGGAGAAACCAATTGGGATAACGTTGTTACAGCATGTTCAGCTTGTAATGTTAAAAAAGGAGGAAAATTATTAAAATTATCGGGCATGAAACTGACACAATATCCTTATCAACCTTCAACAGAAGATTTACATCGTAATGGAAAAAATTTTCCCCCAAATTATTTACACAAAAGTTGGATGGATTATTTATATTGGGATGTTGAATTGGAAGCTTAAGATCTATACTTTTTCAGATATTCGAATTGCTATTTTAGAACCTGTTTTAATTATTTTATCCATAATAGAGTATAGCCCTTTTTTTGAAGCACCTTCCTCATAAGCGATATCTTTATGATCTAATTCATCTTGTCTAAATTTAGTGATTTTTTTTTTTAACTCTTTTTCCTCTGGGCCTAATTGATTTATTTGATCTTGGTAATGTTTATCTATAACCTCTTCAACGGAAGCAGTACATAGCATAGCTGCCTTTTTTCCAAGAATTGTAGATCCAAAGCCTAAACCTACACCTAATAGATCCCATAATGGTAAAAATTTTGTTGGTTTAATATTTCTTTTTTTTATTTCTTTTTCAAAAAATTGACAATGTTCCACCTCATGTTCTTTCATGTCTTCAATTGTTTTTTTTAAATCATCATTTTTTACAATTGTATTTAAAGCTAACAATTGGCCTTCATAAATTTTGACTGCACCTCTCTCACCCGCATGATCAACTCTAATAAATTCTTCAACTCTACTATTTGTTTTTTTCATATTTAAAATAAATTTTTGCTAGCGTTATAATTAATAATAAGCTTATCACAATATTAATAGCAGTTAGTGATAATCCAAAAATCCTAAATGTCACATCTTTACAGCTTATAGTTTTTTCACTTAATTTATTCAGTAATCCTTCTTTAGTTATATTTTCAGAAAAATTTTTTACTCCACAAACAGTTGATTCTTGAAAAATGCCTTGTTCTATACCGAAATGATATAATGAAATCGATAAAGAAAAAATAAAAGTTAATGTTAATAGCAAAATAAAGAAATTTTCATTTTTTTTTATAATAAACATTAAAGATATCAAAATTATACTTAACCCATAAGGGATTCTCTCTATCAAGCATAAATTACATGGTTGGTGGCCTAGAACATGTTCTATAAAATACGCAGAAATTAATGCAATTAAACTCAATAGAAAAATAATTCTTAAGTAAATTTCAGCTTGAAGATTAAACATGAGATTTAAAAATCAGATAAATTATTAGACCAATAATAACAATTAATATTCCAATTATTGTAAACCATTTTGACCCATGTTTATCCATATAGCCATTAAATAAATCCCCAAACTTATAAGAAAGGTATGATACTATGAAAAATCTTAATCCTCGGGAAATTAAACTTATTAAAACAAAGATAAAAAAGTTAAATCCTATTAAGCCGCTTGCAATTGTAAAAACTTTGTATGGAAGAGGAGTAAAACCAGCTAAAAAAAGTACTCCTAACCAAGCATAAAAACCATCACTATTAACTAAGCTTTCTTTAATCTTAGATAGCTTATCCTCATAACCATAAAAACTCATAATGTG
Source organism: uncultured Pelagibacteraceae bacterium (assembly GCA_902624465.1). Taxonomy (GTDB): domain Bacteria; phylum Pseudomonadota; class Alphaproteobacteria; order Pelagibacterales; family Pelagibacteraceae; genus Pelagibacter. Next base: position 13,844 of record CACNXP010000006.1, read on the forward strand.
TGTTCCAAAGTCAAAAAAGAACGCACCAATAAAGTAACCTAGTATACCACCCATAACTGAAAAAATTGTAGTTATAAGAAAGATTTTAATAAAATCATTTTTTTTTGATATTACCATTGGAATAACCATTACATCTGGCGGAATAGGAAAAAACGAACTTTCAATAAAAGAGACTATTGCCAAATAATATTTAGAACTTTTGTGAGCTGCTAAATCTAAACATTTTTTGTAAAGACTTTTAAACATTTTTTGGTTTTAATATAATTTTAGTTCTTATACTATTTAATAAATTATTAAATAATTAGGGCGAATGGCGGAACTGGTAGACGCGCACGACTCAAAATCGTGTTTCGCAAGAAGTGAGAGTTCGATTCTCTCTTCGCCCACCAAATTATGGAATTAAGTAAAATTAACAGTTTAGTAGAACTTTTTTTCACGAAGTATGAAGAGTTAAACTCTATTTCTGATAAGCCATTTTTAAAGTGGTTAAAGGATAATAAGAAAGATTTTCTAACTTGGAAACAAGTTGAAGGGAATATTAAAATTTTATCTGAATATTTAAGAAAAAATATATCAAAAGGGGATAGATGCATTTTATTATCTGAAAATCGACCTGAATGGCTTATTTCTGATATAGCCATAATGAACGCTGGTGGGGTAACAGTTCCTTTATTTACAACTTACTCTGAGAAAGATTATGAATATATTATTAATGATTGTAATCCAAAAATTTGTATTGTTTCAAATAATATTCAATTAAAAAAAATAGATAAATTCATTTCAGATAAAATTAAAGTTTTATCAATAGAAAATATAAATGACCAAATTGATAGTATAGAAAATATTCTTGAAAGATTTTCTAAAGAAAAAACTCTAGATCATTTAAGCTTTAATCAAAATATTGAAAGAAAAGATCTCGCTTGTATCATTTACACATCTGGGACAACTGGTAACCCTAAAGGTGTAATGTTGAGTCATGGGGGTATTTTATCTAATTGTGAGGGTGCGCAAGAAATTTTGAATTCGTTAGTTGAGGATAGTGAACCTGTTTTTTTGACTTGGCTACCTTTATCTCATTCATATGAACATGCTGTTCAATTTGTACAAATCACATTAGGAGCAAAAGTTTATTATGCTGAAAGTTTAGAAAAATTATTATCTAATATGTCTGTTGCTAAACCAACCATAATGACTGCTGTCCCTAGATTTTATCAAAATTTGTATAGCAAGATTTCGATGAATTTTTCAAAACAAACAGGTCTCAAGAAACAATTAATATCTTCAACAATTTCGCTTGGAATAAAAAAACTAAATAATGAGAATATGAGCTTTAGAGAAAAAATATTAAATTATTTATGTGAGAAATTAGTAAGACGAAAAATCAAAAATCAGTTTGGTGGAAATTTAAAGGCTTTTGTTTCGGGAGGGGGTGCTTTAGATCAAAAAATTGGTGAATTTTTGAACTCTATCGGACTGCCAACTTTACAAGGGTATGGCCTTACGGAAGCATCCCCAGTAGTAAGTTGCAATATACCTGAAAAAATTAAGATTGATACAGTAGGACCCCCTTTCAAAACTAATGAGGTGAAGATTGCACAGGATGGTGAAATTCTGGTTAAAGGTGAAAATGTTATGCTTGGTTACTGGAACATGAAAAAGGAAACAGACGATATACTTAAAAATGGTTGGTTACACACAGGAGACATAGGTGAAATTACAAAAGAAGGAAATTTGAAAATTACTGACAGAAAAAAAGAAATTATTGTAAATTCTGGTGGTGATAATATTTCACCCTCAAAAATTGAAAATTTGTTATGCCTTGACGAAAAAATTAAACAAAGTTTTGTTTATGGAGACAAAAAAACTTATTTAGTTGCCTTAATTGTAAGTGATACTGAGAAAAATAAAAAACAAATTGAATTATATATTGATGATTTAAATAAAAGCTTATCTCTTGTCGAGAGAATAAAAAAAATAAAATTAATTGATAAAGAATTTACAATTGAAAATGGAATGTTAACACCAACTTTAAAACTAAAAAGAAAAAAAATCCTAGAAAAATATAAAGAAGATTTAGAAAAACTTTATTAACTTTTTATAAAATATCTGATTATTTAGCGCATAAACACTAACTTTTTTACAATTTAAAATTTTTTAAAAAAAATTTGAATTTTAATTTTAATTCAAAACTTTTCTTTAAAATTTAAGATTTGACATAAGGCACATAAAAAAATAAAAATAGATCAATAGCGAATCAATTGATTCGTTTAACTTAAAAAGGGAGCTAAAGATGCCTAAGAGAAGAAAAAAAGCAAAGAAGGCTAAGAAAAAAGCTAAGAAAAAAGCTAAGAAAAGAAGAAGAAGATAATTACTTAGTATTCTTTAATTAAAAACGCTTCTCATAACGATTTACGTGTGAGAGGCGTTTTTTTTATTCCTCTATATCTTCTTCATTTTCTGTAACAGCCTCTTCTTCAGGTAAATCTGATGAAGCTTGCTTTATTGGTGCTGCCTCTGGTTTAGATTGAGTATTTATGTTTCTTTTTAAAGCTTTATCTAATTTTTTTTGAGTATCTTCTAATGACAGATTTAGAATTATTTGAAATTCTGAAAGAATTCTTTCATATGCTTTTTCAAATAACTGTCTTTCACTATAAGATTGATCAACCATCAAATCATCCCCCTTATTAAGATCTCTTACTACTTCAGCTAGCTCATAAATCTTGCCTGATGAAATCTTTGCTTCATATTCTTGTGCCCTTCTACTCCACATAGATCTTTTTATTTTAGGCTTACTTTTTAATATTGAGATGCATTTATTGACCTGGTTAATAGTAGCTAATGGTCTTAAGTGTAATTGTTTGTTAACAGGCACCATTCCATTTGCTTTATCTTTTTCAAATTTTATAACGTATGTTTCAACGTCTATTCCTCCAATATTTATTTTTTTAAATTCGGTAATTTGCCCAACACCATGTTTTGGGTATACGACGTAATCTTTAATTTTATATTCTCTTTTTTCTGTTTCTTGTTTTTTTACTTTTTTAATTTCCGGTTTAGCCTCATTATTTTTTGTAATTCTTAAACCGTCACTTTTCTGCTCTGTAGTTTTGACCTCAGATTTTAAAGATTTTTTTAAAGGTACTTTTTTTGTTTTAATTAATTTTTTCGGTAATTTATTGATTTTCTTTTTTACTTTTTTTAATTTAACAACCTTTTTAGGTTTTACTTTTTTTTTTGATTTAGTAGCTTTACTTTTTTTAAAGGTTTTCTTTAAAATATTTTTCAAACTTATTTTGCTCATCTTTATATTTTTTGTGATCCGATGGAGGATCTTTTTTAACTGTTATATTAGGCCAGATTTCGGAATATTGTTTATTGATTTCTAGCCACTTTTCAGACCCTGGCTCTGTATCAGCTTTTATCGCATCAACAGGACACTCAGGCTCACAAACGCCACAATCTATACACTCATCAGGTTTAATTACAAGCATATTTTTTCCCTCATAGAAACAATCTACAGGGCAAACTTCAACACAGTCCATTAATTTACATTTAATGCATTTGTCATTAACTATATATGTCATTATTGATTTTCTTTTTTAATTTTTTCTTTGATATCTCCCATGATCTTATTGTCAATATACAACAGGCCTGCAAGTCGTCTCATCAAATTAGTTTCAAACATATCCGCTTCTTTATTGGAGTAAATTATTCTCCAAAGAGTTTCTATAATTTCAATTTTTTTTTTATCATCCATATTTTTCACTTCCCTTGTAAAATCCAAAATTTGGTTAGAGTTTTCTTCTATTTCTTTGCCTTCTTTTAAAATATTTTCTAAATTATTTTGGTCCGCACCTATTTTCAAAAGTGTCTTACTTATTATAACCTCTTCTTCATTTGAGAAGTTCTCATCAATTTTTGCGGCATGAATCAATAATGCCGCAACTCTTGCTAAGTCACTATTTTTAGTATTTCCTTTTTTTTCTTTAAAAAACATTACTTACTGGTTTAAATTTAAATTTTTTAATATTTTGAAAGGACTTTCTTTAATGAATTTTTTACTTACCTTTTTTGAGCTTTTTCTAGGATTGTATTTAAAAAATATATCATTATTTTTTTCAAAAACTTTATAACCCATAATTTTTAAAAGCTTTTTAAAGTTGTCCTTGTTACATCCAAGCAAATTTAACATTTCAGGAATTAACTTAATTTCATTCTTTTCTGAGTTTGAATTAATAATTTGAACAAATAATCTCTCTAAAATATCAATCCTTACGTAAAATTTGTCAAATTTCTCAAATCCACAAAGTAACATAAAATTTCTGTTTTTAATCTTGTCATTTTCTAAAAAATTTAGACCAAACACAGGAGGTTTAAAATTAAAATATTTTTGATGATAATTTTTCCAAAGCAAAGTTCTTAGGGATACAGCTTCTGGTTTGATTAATTTGTGTAAAAATACATGATATCTTCCAAATTTTACTCCTTGATCTCTCAAAAATTTCCGCTCATTTTGTCCTAATATTTTTAGATAATCTGTAACTTGATTTCTTTGAAGGACTCCATTGTTCTCATATAATTGATATGCAAGAGCTTTAATTGATGAATTTTTTTCTTTAAGGTTTCTCAAATCTATTAAACTTTTCAAAACAATTTGTATTTTATTTTTCAGCCATTTTATTAAATAATCACTTAATTTTTTTAATTGATCTGTTTCCAGAATATCATCAACTATAAGAACAATATTTGGATTTAAATAGTCTCTACCTGGTTGTAATTTTGCTATTGGAGATTTTCCCCAATAAATTTTAAAATCCTCGTTTAGTTCTATTAAACCTGTCTCGATTATTATATCTATTCTTTTTTGCAGTTCTGGACCAACTGTCTGTCTTGCGGCTTTTTTGAGGGATTTGATATCTGTTTCTAAAGCACCCTTTTTTAAATCTAGCTCTAATTTAAGTCCATTTATCTTTCCAATAAATTGATCATCAATCATTACTTCGTTGTTTTCTAAAATTTTAGTATCAAATTCCATATCTTGCTTTAAGCCTCTCGCTAGGACACTTGCCCTTTTGTCAATAAAAGTTTTTGTAAGCTCCTCATGTAATCTATCTGATAACTTATCCTCCAAGTGTTTTGTTTTTTCTATCCAATAGTTTTGATTTTCTATCCAATTATTTTTATTTGAAACATATGACCAAGTTCTTACATTTGCAATTCTATTTGATAAAGAATCTACATTTCCATCTAATTTATCAAGTTTGACGAGTTGAAGTCGCATATAATCATCTGTAATTTTACCCTTTTCACTTGTTAAATATTTGAAAACATTTTCAATCACTTCATAGTGATTGCCATAGGTTTTTTTAACAAAATCTGGTATTTGGCAACATTCCCATAAAAGACATAATTTATCTTTATCAAATTTAATATTTTCTAAATTTTTATCTCTTAAAAAAAATTTTAAGGCTTTTTCATCTTCGCATTCATGTATTTTTCTTAACCATCTTCTATTAGGCTTTTCCTCTAAAGACTTTAATAATTTAAAAGGACTCTCAAAGTTTAAATTTGAATTTCTCCAAAATAAAGATTGGATTTCTTCAAATTTATGATTTTCCAATAAATCTACTTCATCAGCATTTATTTCTTTGCATTCTCCTGTTATACCAAAGTTTCCATTGTTCAAATATCTTCCTGCTCTACCAGCTATTTGTCCAATTTCTGCTAAATTTAGCTTTCTTAATTTTTTTCCATCAAATTTTTTTAAATTGGAAAAATAAACATGATCAAGATCCATATTAATTCCCATACCAATAGCATCGGTTGCTACTAGAAAATCAACATCTCCAGATTGATACAGCTCTACTTGTGCATTCCTTGTCTTTGGGCTTAGAGATCCCATAACAATAGAAGCTCCTCCTTTTTGTCTTCTTATAAGTTCAGCGATGGCATAAACTTCCTCTGCAGAAAATGCTATAATTGCAGTTTTTCTTTGAATTCTTGAAATCTTTTTATGACCAACATAAGAAAGTTTTGAAAGTCTAGTTCGATTTATAAATTCGATGTCATCATCAAGATTAGAAATAATTGGTCTTATAGTATTTGATCCCATTAACATTGTTAATTTTATTCCTCTTAAGTTCAATAATCTGTCTGTAAAAATATGACCTCGCTCATGGTCTGCGCACATTTGAATTTCATCCACGCCTACAAAATCTAATTCTTTATCAATAGGCATAGATTCAACAGTACACAGATAATACTTTGCATTTGTAGGAATTATTTTTTCTTCACCAGTAATTAATGCAACTTTATCTAAACTAACCTTTTTAATTACCTTGTCGTAAACTTCTCTAGCTAACAATCTCAAAGGAAAACCTATCATCCCAGTGTCAAACGATAGCATGGTCTCAATGGCAAGATGAGTTTTACCTGTATTTGTTGGGCCAAGGACAGCTGTAATTTTATTTTTTGTCATTTCTATCTTTGGTATATCTTAAATTTTATCTACCAGATGTAGTTATTGTTAAAGAACAAAAATAGACTAAAACATGACCGAATCGGAGGATAAAAAGTTCTCATTTTTTTTAAATAATAATTTAACTTAACATAATTAAATTAATTATAAAGATTATGTGCAGAATGCCTAGTCAGTTGTTTTAATTTTTAAAATTTTCCAAATTCCAGATGCTGACGTAATTATCTTACCATTACAATTTAACTCACAAAATAAAAATACAAGAGTTTTTGTTTTTTTTAATATTTTAACTTTCCCGTAGATTTCATCATTAACTTTTGATGATCCAATAAACTTTATATCTAAAGAAATTGTTACGCAGGGTGCATTATCAGCTGATCGATGTGCTGCTGTGCCGGCACCAGCATCTATCAGTGCAGACAAATAACCCCCATGAGTAATTCCTGCAGCATTTAAATGATTATTATTAATCGTTGATTTAAATTCGTATTCATTTTCAGAGATATTTCTAAATAAAAGGCCTCCGTTATGTTTCATAAAACCTGGTTTGAGACTGATTTGTTCAAATTGATTAGACATAATTTTTTATAATACAAAAGTTAAGATTAATATAATTACAAAAATAGAAACAAAAAAATATACTACTGACATTTGAAGAGATATTTTTTCTAACCATTTTAACATAATTTTCCTTTTTTATGGTGCGCCTGCTAGGAGTCGAACCCAGAACCTCCTGGTCCGTAGCCAAGCGCTCTATCCAATTGAGCTACAGGCGCATTTATAAATATATTTGTTTATAGTATATCAATATTTAGTGTATTTTAATGATAAGATAAAATTAAAATTTATGAACAACAAACCTGATGACGTGGTAATTTGTAGTGCAGTTAGGACTCCTATAGGTACTTATAAGGGATCATTAAAAGATTTGAAAGGAGATCAACTTGGTACTATCGTGATAAATGAGGTTTTGAAAAGAAGCAAGATATCTAATAATCAAATTGATGAAGTAATAATGGGCCAGGTTTTAACTGCTGGTGGAGGACAGAACCCTGCGAGACAAGCAGCAGTAAATGCTGGGATCCCCGTATCCAAACCTGCTTATTTGGTAAACCAAGTTTGTGGATCAGGACTAAGAGCCATTATTTCCGGTTACCAACAAATTAAATTAGGAGATGCAAACAATGTAATTTGTGGGGGTCAAGAGAATATGTCGATGACACCTTACTCTTATTCTTATTCAGAGAAAAAAGAAATTTCAAAAGATCAATTAATCAATACTATGATTCATGATGGTTTAACTGATGCTTTTAAAAATTACCACATGGGAGTTACAGCCGAAAATGTTGCAAAAAAGTTTAATATTTCTAGAAAACAACAAGATGAATTTGCTCTTAAATCCCAAAAAAAAACAGAAATTGCAATCGAAAACAATAAATTTGATGATGAAATAGTGCGGATAAATCATGAAGGTATTATTTTAGAAAAAGATGAACACCCTAGAAAAGATTTAAAATTATCTGATTTAGAAAAATTAAAAACAGCTTTTAAAGATGGTGGGACTGTAACACCTGGAAATTCATCTGGTATAAATGATGGAGCAGCTGCTTTATTATTAACTACATTTAAGGAAGCTCAACAAAATTCACTTAAACCATTGGCCAAAATTATTTCCTGGGCATCTGTTGGTTTGGAACCGTCTTTTATGGGTCTTGGTCCTATAGAAGCTATCCGCCAAGCATCAAATAAAGTAAATTGGAATTTAAATGAAATCGATTTATTTGAAATTAATGAGGCTTTTGCCGCTCAAGCTATAGCAGTTATCAGTGAATTGGGTATTGATGAAAACAAAGTTAATGTAAATGGTGGGGCTATTGCTTTAGGTCACCCAATAGGTGCATCTGGAGCACGAATACTTGTGACACTTATATATGAAATGAAAAAACAGAATAAAGAAAGAGGTTGTGCCGCACTTTGTATAGGTGGCGGTATGGGAATTGCGCTATGTGTAGAAAAAATTTAGGAATTAATTTTTCCGTATTTTTCCTCTAACAATATTTTTTGGATCCACATATTAGCATCTTTATATGTGTTGAATTTTGGTTGAATAAATATATTTAATAACTTTTTAATCATTATTTGAGTGTTTCAATAAAGAGTGTCAAAAAATTGGGTAGAATGTGTTAAAATTAAAGATTAAGTAAATTTTTTTTATGTATAAAACTTTTAAAAATGACTGAAAAATTGTTAGTTCCTGACATAGGTGATTTTGAGAACGTGGAAGTTATAGAACTTTTAGTAAAAGAGGGTCAAGATATTAAAAAAGATGATCCTGTTGTTACTATTGAAAGTGATAAATCGAGTGTTGAAATACCATCAATATTTTCTGGCAAAGTCGAGTCTGTAAATGTTAAAGTTGGAGATAAGGTTTCAAAGGGAGATTTATTAATAAATATTTCCTCAAATCAATCATTATCTCAAAAAGAAAGTGTTCCAAAAGAAACTGAAAATTTAATTCAAGAAGCTGAGAGTACTTTAAGAAAACATCAGGACCAAAATATTTCACAAAAAATAATTGAGACCGAGAAACCAAAAATAATCCAAGTAATTAAAGAAGGGGATATCGATCCACTAGAAACAAGTGAATGGCTAGAGTCTTTGTCAGCAGTAATAGAAAAAGACGGAAATCAAAGGGCACATTATTTAATTAAAGAACTTATCAACAAAGCTTATATGGAAGGTGCTAATATACCCTATACGCAAAACACTCCTTATATAAACACCATACCAGTTAACGAGGAAAAAAAATCTAATGGAGATCAAAACATAGAGAGAAGAATTAGATCTTTAATTAGATGGAATGCTGCCGCAATGGTAGTTAGAGCAAATAAAAAATTCCCAGAACTTGGAGGGCATATTGGAACTTTTGCATCTGCTGCAACTCTTTACGATGTTGGTATGAATCATTTTTGGAGAGCTAAAAATAATAAATTTGGAGGAGATTTAATTTATTTTCAAGGTCATAGCGCTCCAGGTATGTACGCTAGAGCTTATCTGGAAGGTAGACTTAACGAAAAACAATTAGATAGTTTTAGACAAGAAGTAAACCCTGGTGGTCTTTCTTCATATCCTCATCCCTGGCTAATGCCGAATTTTTGGCAATTTCCAACAGTGTCCATGGGATTAGGTCCAATGCTTGCAATTTATCAAGCAAGATTCATGAAGTACTTAATCAATAGAGGTCTCATAAAAGATGAAGGTAGAAAAGTTTGGGCGTTTTTAGGTGATGGAGAAATGGATGAACCGGAATCTTTAGGAGCGATTGGTTTAGCCGCAAGAGAAAAATTAGATAATTTAATATTTGTTGTAAATTGTAATCTTCAAAGACTAGACGGACCAGTTCGTGGAAATGGAAAGATAATTCAGGAATTAGAGGGAATTTTTAGAGGTGCAGGATGGAATGTTATAAAAGTTATTTGGGGCTCTTATTGGGATCCATTGCTTGCCAATGATAAATCAGGTCATTTAGTTAAAACAATGAATGAGACTGTCGATGGTGAGTATCAAGCAATGAAAGCAAGAGATGGTGCGTATGTGAGAGAAAAATTTTTTGGAAAATATTTAGAGACCAGAGAGCTGGTTTCCAGTCTTTCAGATAAAGATATTTGGCGATTAAACAGGGGTGGTCATGATCCTCATAAAGTTTTTGCAGCTTATGATAAAGCATCTAAAAATGTTGGAAGTCCCACTGTTGTAATTGCAAAAACTATAAAGGGTTATGGAATGGGTAAAAGTGGTGAAAGTGTAAATACAACGCACCAGACTAAAAAATTGGATATTGATGATTTGATGTATTACAGAGATAGGTTTGATGTGCCATTAACAGATCAACAAGTGAAGAATATTGAATATTATAAGCCAGATCAAAATTCTCCAGAGATTAAGTATTTAAAAGAAAGACGAATTCAATTGGGTGGTTTTATTCCTGAAAGAACTACTTATGCAAAACCTGTTAAAGCACCACCAAAAGATATTTTTGATAACATGAAAGTTTCTACAGGTGAAAAAGAAATGTCGACTACAATGGCATTGGTTAGAATGTTGACAAATCTCTTGAGAGATAAAAATGTTGCACCGAGATTGGTTCCGATCATACCTGATGAAGCCAGAACATTTGGGATGGAGGGTTTTTTTCAAAAGATAGGAATTTATGCTCATGAAGGTCAAAAATATGAGCCAGAAGACTCCGCTCAACTAAGTTCGTATAAAGAGGAAAAAAGTGGTCAAGTTTTAGAGGAAGGGATTAACGAAGCTGGAGCAATGTCATCGTGGATTGCTGCAGGTACTTCATATACCAACCATGATGTAGAAATGATCCCAATATATCTCTTTTATTCAATGTTTGGTTTTCAGAGAATAGGTGATTTTGCTTGGGCCGGTGCAGATAGTCAGTCCAGAGGATTTTTGATTGGAGCTACCGCTGGAAGAACAACTCTTGCTGGAGAAGGTTTACAACATCAAGATGGTCATAGCCATTTAATGGCCTCAACTATTCCTAATTGCAGATCATATGATCCAACATTTCACTATGAGCTTGCAGTTATTTTTCGAGAAGGTTTAAGAAGAATGCATGAGCAAAAAGAGAATATTTTCTATTATATTACGACCATGAATGAAAATTATCCTCATCCAGAAATGCCAAAAGATAAATCATGTGAGGAAGGTATTTTAAAAGGAATGTATAAAATAAAGGAGTTTAATAAGTATAAAAAAACCAAAATTCAATTTCTTGGATCTGGTACAATCTTAAGAGAAATGATAGCTGGTGCGGAAATATTACAGAATGAGTATCAAATTGATAGTGAGATTTGGAGTGTAACAAGCTTTAATGAATTAAGAAGGGATGGACTTGAAGTAGAGAGACATAATCTTCTAAACCCTGATAAAGAACCTAAAAAAAGCTATGTAGAGAAATGTTTGGGCAATACTGAAGGTCCAATTTTAGCAGCCTCTGATTATATGAGAATGAACTCTGATCAAATAAGACCATACGTAAATAAAAGTTTTTATTCATTAGGGACTGATGGATTTGGAAGAAGTGATACAAGAAAAGAGTTAAGAAAATTTTTTGAAGTTGATAAGGAACATATTACTACATATGGTTTGAGTATTTTAGCTAAAGAGCAGCTTATTGCATCCAAATATGCAAGAGAAGCAATCAAAAAGTATAAGATTGATACCGATAAACCTATGCCAACTAAATTATAGAATGTCTAAAAAAGATATCAGAGTTCCAAATATTGGTGATTTTAAAGATGTAGAAATAATAGAAATCTTAGTAAAAAAAGGTCAAGAAATTAAAAAAAATGATCCACTGATCACAATTGAAAGCGATAAATCTAGCGTTGAGATACCATCCTTAGATGATGGAATTATCACAGAGTTAGATATAAAAATTGGGGATAAAGTTTCAGAGGGAGATAAAATTTTAGAAATTGAGTTGAAAGAAAATCAAGAGGAGACTGTAGAACCTCAATTACTAAAAAAAAGGGAAACAAAAGAGGAAAAAGTAGAAATTAAAACAAGCGTAAGGCAAAAAAATGTTATCGTCAAAGACTTTTCCACAAAAACATTAGCATCACCAAAAGCAAGAAAATTTGCTAGAGAGCTAGGTGTAGATATTGCCAAAGTTGATGGTAGTGAAAGACAAGGTAGGGTAACCGAGAACGATATAAAGCTATTTGTTGCAACCCAATCCAACAAAAGTGATAAAAAAGAGATTAAAAAAGAAGAGACGATTGTACAAGAATATCACCATTCTGAATTTGGAGAAGTTGAATTAAAAGATATCCCAAGAGTTAAGCGACTATCGTCTAAATATCTTATGAATTCATGGACAAATATTCCTCATGTAACAAACCACGATGAGGCAGATATAACTGAATTAGAGGAATTTAGATCATCTCTTACTGACATATATACAGGTGAAAAAAAAAAAATTACTCCCTTAGCTTTTATTGTAAAAGCATTAACTACATCACTTAAAAAATTTCCTAATTTTAATTGTTCTATAGATGAAATTGATAAAGGAAAAATGACCTTAAAGAAATATTATCATATTGGAATAGCTGTAGATACAAAACATGGTCTTATGGTTCCAAAACTTAGAAACGCTGATAATAAAAATATATCTCTTATTGGTTCAGAACTTAAGAAATTGAGTGAGCAGTGTCGAAATCTTAAAATTGATAAAAAGGAATTGTTTGGTGGTTCTATGACAATAACCAGTCTTGGAGGAATAGGAGGTTCTTTTTTCACACCAATTATTAATTATCCTGAAGTTGCTATTTTAGGTATTGGTAAATCTCAAAAAAAACAAATCTTTATTAATGGAAAATTTATTACAAGGACAATGTTACCTTTATCTCTTTCCTATGATCATAGAATAATTGATGGTGCTGAAGCAGCTCGTTTCAACAATGACTTAAAAGAAAATTTAGGAAAAAATTTTGCTTATAAATTAGCTGTATAAAAAATGTCAAAAACCCTCTCATTATTCAGCGCACTATTATGCACATTTATTTGGGGCACCACATTTATAGCTCAAGATACAGGGATGGATGATATAGGTCCTTTTACTTTTAATTCAGTACGATTTTTTGTTGGATTTTTAGCAATAATTCCTCTTGTATTAATATTTGAAGCTAAAAAATTTAAGCAAGAGTTCAGATTTGATATTAAAACATTTTTAGTTTTGTCTTTTTTAATTGGGTTGTCATTATTTTTAGGCTCGGCATTACAACAAGTTGCCCTTCTTTACACTGATGTTGCTAATGCTGCTTTTTTCACAATTTTCTATGTACCTATGGTCCCTATATTAATTTTTTTTTTTAAAAAAGACTCACTCCATTGGAGTGTATGGCCATCAGTAATCTTATGTTTGACTGGAGGATATCTTTTGACAGATTTTTACGACGCAATCGTTAGATTAGGGGATGCACTCGTAATATTAGGAGCTTTATTTTGGAGTACTCATATTATTTTTACTGGCATGATTGTTAAAAAATATAATTTACCATTAACAATTGGGGCAATTCAAACTTTTCTGGTTGCATTATTTTCATTTTTGATTGGATTATTATACGAAGAATTTGTAATTGAAAATATCTTAAATGAAATTGATTCAATCTTATACGCAGGCATTCTATCAGGTGGTTTCGCTTTTGTTTTACAAATTTATGCTCAAAAAAATATCACACCAGCTCCAGCAGCAATTATTTTTTCTTTAGAGGGTGTGTTTGCTACAATTGCTGCTTGGTTTCTTTTAAGTCAAATATTAGGAATAAATAATTTAATTGGCTGTGCCTTCATATTAAGTGGGGTTTTATTGTCTCAATTAGTACCTTTAATCAAAAAATCCTAATAATATATTATCAAGAATAAAATTAACGCGATTATAATTCTATATACCACAAAAACGGTAAAAGAAATTTTGCTAATGAATTTTAAAAAATATCTAATTGTTATGAAAGAAAATATAAATGAAAAAAAAATACTAATTATCAATAGATAATTAATTTCTATAGATTGTTGAGTTACATCTTTTAAACCCAGAAAACTTGCACCTGCCAAAGCAGGTATAGACATTAAAAAAGAAATTTTTGTCGAGTCAACTCTATTAAAATTTAAAAATCTTGCTGCAGTAATTGTTATTCCGGCTCTACTTACCCCAGGTATAAGAGCTAAGATTTGAAATATACCTATAATTAGGATCGATCTAATATTAAGGTCCAAAGATATATTTTTGTTAGCTTTTCTTCGATCAGCGAAAAAAAGAATAATTCCAAAAAATAGAGTAGTTGAGGCGATTACTTTTGTATTTCTTAAAAGGTGAATAAAATCTGAAGTATATATCAAATATCCAAAAACAATTAGAGGTAGAGAACCAATAATTATTAAACTTAGTAACTTATGATTATTTTTTAAATCAAATAGATCCTTTTTAAAGTAGAATATTATTGCAAATAATGAACCTAAATGAAGACTTATATCTATTAAAAGAGAGCTTGTTTTAAAATCATGAAAATTTGATACCAATATCAAATGAGCTGATGAGCTAATTGGCAAAAATTCTGAAATTCCTTGAACTGCGGAAAGAATCAAAATTTCTATAAAATCCCGTAACATATTCTTTTGGTAGCTTAAAAAATACACATTTCAAAGAATTCGATTTGATCATAAGAGATATGCAAAAATTAAAATATTTAGATTTAAAGCTAAATATTGATATAATTAGGTAATAAACATTGACCTAAATATTTCTTTTACTAACAAAAACAATGTATATTTTGCCTTAAATTTTAAAAAATTATGACTGATAAAATGTTAAAATTTGTCAAAATAGGTCAACAAACTCCGCCTAAAAGGAGGGTTGATAATAGAAAAGATGATTTTAATGAAATTTACGATGAATTTATAACCCAGAAAGCTCAAGAACAATCTAGCAGATGTTCTCAATGTGGTGTTCCATTCTGCCAGGTTCATTGCCCTTTAAGCAATAACATACCTGATTGGTTGAAATTGACAGCTGAAGGTAGACTAAAAGAGGCATACGAATTATCTCAAAGTACTAATAATATGCCAGAAGTTTGCGGCAGAATATGCCCACAAGATAGATTGTGTGAAGGTAATTGTGTAATTGAACAATCTGGTCATGGCACTGTAACTATCGGTTCTGTTGAAAAATATATTACAGATAGTGCTTGGGAGAATGGATGGGTAAAACCCATAACAGTAAAAAATGAGAGAAATCAGAGCGTCGGAATAATTGGTGCGGGTCCCGCTGGACTAGCAGCTGCTGAACAACTTAGAAAAGATGGGTATCAAATAACAGTTTATGACAGATATGATAGAGCGGGAGGTTTATTAATTTATGGAATTCCAAATTTTAAATTAGAAAAGCATGTAGTCGAGAGACGAACAAAGTTATTACGGGATGGTGGTATTAAATTTCAACAAAATTTTGAAGTTGGAAAAAATGCCACCTTAGAACAACTAAGAAAAAAACATGATGCAATCTTGATTGCTACTGGAGTCTACAAACCGAGAGAAATTGATTTAACTGGTAATGATTTAGAAAATATTTTTCCTGCTATGGATTTTTTAACTGCCTCTAATAAAAAGGGACTTGGTGATAAAGTTGAGTTATTTGATAAAGGTATTTTAAACGCAGAGGGTAAAAATGTAGTTGTAATAGGTGGAGGAGATACCGCAATGGATTGTGTGAGGACGTCAGTTAGACAAAAAGCGAAATCAGTCAAATGCTTGTATAGAAGAGATAAAGAAAATATGCCAGGATCATCAAGAGAAGTTGCTAATGCTGAAGAGGAAGGAGTTGAATTTGTTTGGTTATCCAGCCCTAAAGAATTCAAGGGAAAAAATAAAATTGAAAGCTTAGTAGTTGACCAAATTCAACTAGGTGAACCAGATGAAACAGGAAGAAGAAAACCTGAGATAAAAGCCGGTTCAGAGTATGAAATCAAAGCGGATATGGTAATCAAAGCTCTTGGATTTGATCCAGAAAATTTACCACATTTATTTGATGCTAAAGAACTTCAGGTAACCAAATGGGGGACTATTAAAACAGACTTTGATACAATGGAAACAAATCTTAAAGGTGTATTTGCAGCGGGCGATATTGTAAGAGGAGCCTCTCTTGTGGTTTGGGCTATTAAAGATGGAAGAGATGCTGCTGCAGCAATGAAAAAATACTTAGAAGAAATAGAAATAAAAAAATCAAAAGTTGCTTAATGGAAAATTATTATAAAAATTTGGATCTTTTGGAAAAAAATTATGTTTATTCCAAGGAAATGGAACATGATGCTTGTGGTGTTGGCGCTATAGTTTCAACAGAGGGAAAAAAATCAAGAATTGTAGTTGAGCATGGCATAGAAGCTTTGAAAGCTGTATGGCATCGTGGAGCCGTTGATGCTGATGGAAAAACAGGAGATGGTGCTGGAATACATCTAGAGATACCAAAAGATTTTTTTATAGAAAAAATAGAGGTTACTGGTCACATTTATGACAAATCAGAAATATGTGTAGGTATGATTTTTCTTCCAAGAAACGATTACTCAGCTCAGGAAAGTTGCAAAACTATTGTTGAAAGCGAGTTAACGAAGAATGATTTTAGTATTTATGGTTGGAGACAGGTTCCGGTTAATCCAAAGATATTGGGAGAAAAAGCATTTCAAACGATGCCAGAAATTATGCAAGTTTTATTTAAATCAAACGATAAAAACTTACTTGATAAAGAATTAGAGAGAAAGATTTATGAAACTAGAAAAAAAATTGAAAATAAAGCATTTCAATTATCTTTAAATAATTTTTATATTTGTTCTATTAGCTCCAAGTCAATTATTTATAAAGGCTTATATTTAGCTGAAGCAATATCAGATTTTTACCTAGATCTTAAAGATGAAAGATTTATATCAAGATATGCAATTTTTCATCAGAGGTTTTCCACTAATACGGCACCAAGCTGGAGTTTAGCACAACCCTTTAGAGCAATTGCACATAATGGTGAAATAAATACATACAAAGGAAATAAAAATTGGATGAAAGTTCACGAACAAGAAATGAGCAGCCCACTTTTTGAAAGTGTGGAAAATTTAAAGCCTGTAATACAAAAAGGTGTTTCTGACTCAGCTGCACTTGATAATGTTTTTGAATTATTAAATAAAGCTGGCAAACCAGCGCCATTGGCAAAATTAATGTTAGTCCCTGATGCATGGTCTAAAAAGAACAAGACACTTCCGAGAAATCATCAGCAACTATTTAATTTTTTAAATAGCACCATGGAGCCTTGGGATGGGCCAGCTGCAATTGCTGCTACAGATAATGAGTGGGTTATAGCTGCAAATGACAGAAACGGATTGAGACCACTTAGATATGCGATCACTAAAGATAAATTACTTTTTGTAGGTTCTGAAACTGGAATGGTTGAGCTCAATGAGAAAAAGATTATTTCAAAAGGTCGGCTAGGGCCTGGTGAAATTATTGGAGTTAGAATTGAAAAAGGAAAAGTTTTTTCAAATAAAGACATTAAAGACTACTTAGCAAAAGAGTTTAAACACTTTAATTCCCAGATTATTGATTTGGATGACAAACTCCGAATTTCAAATGAGAAAAATAATTTTGAGGGAGAAGCCTTAAGACGAAGACAATACTCATTTGGGATAAGTCTTGAAGATTTAGAATTAATTTTACATCCAATGGCTGAGGATGCTAAAGAAGCTACAGGATCAATGGGAGACGACACACCGCTTGCTGTGTTATCAGATAAATATAGACCACTTTATCATTTTTTTAGGCAAAATTTTAGTCAAGTTACCAATCCTCCAATTGACTCACTTAGAGAAAATAAAGTAATGAGTCTAAAAACACGTTTTGGAAATCTAGGGAATATATTAGATTTCGACACACTTACTAAAGAAAATATATACGTTTTAAATAGTCCAATTTTATCAAATTCTCAATTCAACAAGTTTATAAATTTTTTTGGAAAAAATTCCTTATTGATAGATTGTACTTTTAACAAACAAGAAAACTTATTATCAGCAATAAAGAAAATCGAGAAAGAAGCCGAAATAGCTGTAAGACAGGGTGTTACACAATTAGTTCTAAGTGATAAAAACTTGTCAGAAGATAGATTGCCAGTTCCGATGCTTTTGTGTGTTGGAGCAATAAACACATATTTAATAAATAAAAAGTTAAGAGGTTATGTCTCTATTAATGTCCAGTCTGGTGAGGCTCTAGATACTCATTCTTTTGCCACATTAATTGGTGTTGGAGCAACAACGATTAATCCATATCTAGCTTTTGATAGCTTGTATAACAGGCATGAAAAAAAATTATTTGGACAATATAGTTTTGATGATTGTGTTGAAAGATACATTAAATCTGTAAATGCTGGGTTATTAAAAATAATGTCAAAAATGGGTATTTCGGTTTTGAGTTCCTATAGAGGTGGTTGTAATTTTGAAACTGTTGGTCTAAGTAGATCAATCGTAAATGATTATTTTCCTGGAGTTTTATCTAAAATTTCTGGAATTGGTCTTAGTGGAATAGAAAAAAAAATAAGACAAATCCATAAGGAGGCTTTTGAAAGCTCAGAAACAGTTCTTCCTATCGGCGGTATATATAGATACAGAAAAAATGGTGAAACCCACCAATATCAAGGAAGACTAATTCATTTATTACAAAGTGCTGTTGGATCAAATTCTTATAGTGCATATAAAAAATATGCTGAAGGGATTTATAATTTACCGCCAATAAATTTGAGAGATTTAATCGATTTTAGAAAAAAGAAGCTTGGTCCTTCTATTGATTTGAAAGATGTAGAGCCAATACAAAATATATTAAAAAGATTTGGGAGTGGAAGCATGTCCCATGGAGCGCTATCTAAAGAAGCTCACGAAACACTAGCAATGGGCATGAATAGAATCAAAGGAGCATCTTGCAGTGGCGAAGGTGGAGAGGCTGAAGAAAGATTTAAAATAATGGATAATGGTGATAGTGCTAATTCAAGGGTTAAACAGATAGCATCTGCTAGATTTGGTGTAACAATTAATTATTTAAATAATTGTAATGAGATTGAGATAAAAATAGCTCAAGGTGCAAAACCTGGTGAAGGTGGTCAGTTACCTGGTTTTAAAGTTACAAAGGAAATTGCTAAATTAAGACACTCAACACCTGGTGTAACATTAATTTCACCTCCTCCACATCACGATATTTACTCAATTGAGGATTTGGCACAACTGATTTATGATTTGAAACAAGTAAATCCTAGAGCACGTATAGGTGTTAAGTTAGTTGCATCGTCAGGTGTTGGAACTATAGCGGCTGGTGTAGCGAAAGCAGAAGCTGATATAATATTAATCTCTGGGCATAATGGTGGAACAGGAGCAACACCACAAACAAGTGTAAAATATGTTGGTATACCATGGGAAATGGGTCTTACTGAGGCAAATCAGGTTTTGACATTAAATAATTTAAGACACAAAGTAACATTAAGAACTGATGGTGGCATTAAAACAGGGAGAGATGTTGTAATTGCAGCTATGATGGGTGCAGAGGAATATGGCGTGGCGACTACAGCACTAGTAGCGATGGGATGTATAATGGTGAGACAGTGTCACTCAAATACTTGTCCGGTGGGAGTATGTACTCAAGACGAGAAGCTAAGAGAAAAATTTACTGGAACCCCTGATAAAATTGTGAATTTATTTACATTCATTGCAACAGAGGTAAGAGAAATTTTAGCTGAACTAGGTTTTAAATCATTAAATGAAATAATCGGTCGAACAGATTTATTGATGCAAGTAAGCAAAGCCTCACCCAATCTTGATGATCTCGATTTAAATCCTTTATTTGTACAAGCAGATCCAGGCAATAATAAAAGATATTGTGAAAAATCAGAGATTAATAAAGTCCCTGATACATTAGATCAAGAGATTTGGCCTCAAATAGAAAAAGCCCTAGACAACTCAAATAAAATTGAAAATGAATTTTTAATTAAAAATACAAATAGAGCTGTTGGTACAAGAATTTCTCATCATTTATACAAAAAATATGGTTATGAAAAATTAGAAGAAAATTTTTTAACTTTAAGTTTTAAAGGTTCAGCGGGTCAATCTTTTGGTGCATTTACGACAAAAGGATTAAAATTAAATTTAAAGGGCGATGCTAATGATTACGTAGGAAAAGGTTTATCAGGAGCAACAATTTCAATTAAACTTGCGGATGAAAGCAACTTGACTTCAAATGAGAATACCATAATTGGAAATACAGTTCTTTATGGCGCAACATCTGGTAAACTTTTTGCCGCTGGTCAAGCAGGAGACAGATTTGCTGTCAGAAACTCTGGTGCAACGACAGTTGTAGAGGGTTGTGATTCAAATGGTTGTGAATATATGACTGGTGGAACAGTAGTAATACTTGGAGATGTTGGAGACAATTTCGCAGCTGGTATGACTGGAGGTATGGCTTTTATTTATGATAAGTCGAAGGAATTTGAAAAAAAAGTCAATCAAGATTCTGTTGTATGGCAAAATATCGAGACAGAGTATTGGATAAAATTTTTAAAAAAGTTAATCTCAGAGCATAGCAGAGAAACTGGATCTTATTTGTCAAAAAAAATTATTGATAATTTTGATAATGAATTACAACATTTTATTCAAGTTTGTCCTAAAGAAATGATTAATAAACTTGAAAATCCAATTACAGCAAAAACAAAAGTCCAAAAAGTTAGCTAAGAATTAATTTAAGTTCTTTTGTCAATAAACCTAACCATTTTGGTGAAGATAAACTATGATCCCCATTTTTTACAACAACCAATTTTTTTTTTTTACTCTTAAAGATTTTAAGAATGTTTTTAGAGAAAACCAAAGGAACAGATTTATCATTCTTTCCATGAACCATAGTTATAGGAATATTATGATTAATTTTTTTATTTAAAATTTTATTTTTTCTCCCATCCTTTATTAATTGATAAGCGATTGGATATTCATAATCACCATGTCTTAGATTGACGATCCCGTTCTTTTTGATATCAATTTTCATTTTTTTGGAAAATTTATTCCACATGAGTTTTTCAAGAAATTCTGGCGCTGACCCTATCCCCAAAAATCCTTTTATTTGATTTTTAAAAAATTTAAATTGATTTAAAGATATCCAGGCACCCATACTTGATCCAATTAATATCATATTATTTTTTTTTACAATTTTTTTGATCATAAAGGTTGTGTCTCTAGTCCATTTTGAAATATTACCATTAATAAATTTTCCAGTTGATTTACCATGACCTGAATATTCTAAAGCGAGAAAACCTAGTTTATTTTTTTTTGCAAATTTATAAAATGTTTGGGGTTTCTTTCCCTCTAAATCTGACTTAAAACCATGCAAAAAAACGATGTATGTTGCTTTTTTTTGATAAAGTTTTAGATATCTAATTTTGTGACTATTAGAAATCTTAAAATAATTAAAGTTTGTCATAAAAGTTTATTAGTTTTACCTATTATTATATAAATATATTAAATGTCATCTAATATAAATGTTTTGCAGGTAATCCCAAAATTAGGTTATGGTGGGGCAGAAACGGGTTGTTATGATATTGCACATTTCTTACCTGAAAATAATTGTAAATCATTTATTGTAACTAGTGGTGGCGAATTAACAAAATTTATTGATAAAAAAAAAGTAAAATTAATCAGGCTACCTGTTCATAGTAAAAATCCCTTAATGATTTTAATGAATTCTATAATTTTAGTGGGAATAATCTTATTTTTCAATATTTCCATAGTGCACGCAAGAAGTAGAGCACCAGCTTGGTCTTGTTTATTTGCTACGAAAATTACTAGAAGAAAGTTTGTTACTACATTTCATGGGACCTATAATTTTAGAGGTAAATTAAAGAAATTTTATAACTCAGTAATGGTAAGGTCAGACTTAGTAATAGCTGGATCTAATTTTATTTTTTCACACATACAAGAAAATTACCCAGAATTCTTAAATTCAAAAAAAAAATTTTTAGTTATATTCAGGGGTATAAATGTAGATTATTTTGATCCCACAACCAAACTAGAGACTGATGAAAACAAACTTTTAGAGGAATGGCATATAAATAATAAAAAAAAGATAATTCTAATGCCAGGACGGCTTACTTCGTGGAAAGGACAGGAATTATTTATTGAGGCTCTAAATTTAGTTAAAATTGAATTAGGTTATGAAGCATTTCATGTTGTAATATTAGGAAGTGATCAAGGAAGAGATATGTATAAAAAAAAGTTAATTAATTTGACTGAAAAATATAATTTAAAAGATCAAATAAAATTTGTAGATCATTGCAAAGATATGGCACTAGCTTACAATATTTCTGATATTGTAGTTTCAGCCTCAATAGAACCCGAGGCTTTTGGAAGAGTAGCAGTAGAAGCACAATCAATGGAAAAAGTCATTATTGCTAGTAACATTGGTGGATCGAACGAGACAATTATAAATGAAAAAACTGGATTCTTATTTGAGTCTGGAGACCCAGGCGCTTTAAGTAAAAAAATTATCCAGGCAATGACCATGGATGAAAGTTCTTTGGAGTTAATGGGAAAAGAGGGTAGAAAAAATATCATAAAAAAATTTAATGTTGAAAAAATGTGTTTTTCTACTTATTCAGAGTATAAGAGACTACTTAATTAAATGCCAAAAATTACCTTACCAGACGGAAAAAAATTAAACTTTGCAAAAGAAGTGACTGGATTAGAGATTGCTGAAAAAATCAGCAAATCTCTATTTAAACAAGCCTTAATAATGAGTGTAGATGGAGAATTAAAAGATTTATATTTTCAAATTAAAGATGATTGCTCAGTTAAAATTTTCACAGCAAAAGATCCTGAGGGACTTGATGCAATAAGGCATGACACTACACATATCATGGCAATGGCAGTTCAAGAATTGTTTCCAGGAACAAAGTTAGCAATCGGGCCAGCAATTAAAGATGGGTTCTATTATGATTTTTCGAGGGAGGAACCATTTACACCTAATGATCTTGAAAAAATTGAAATTAGGATGAAAGAGATAATTGAAAAAGATGAAAAGACCAGGAGAGAGGTTTGGGAAAGGGAAAAAACAAAAAAACATTATTCAGCACTTGGTGAAAAATATAAAGTAGAACTTGTTGACATGATACCTGAGGACAATGAGGTTTCTATTTATTACCATGGTGAATGGTATGACTTGTGCAGAGGCCCCCATCTTTTATCAACTGGACGAATTGGAAAATATTTTAAACTCACAAAAGTAGCAGGTGCTTATTGGCGGGGAGACTCAAAAAATGAGATGCTTCAAAGAATTTATGGAACTGGATGGGCTTCACAAAAAGATCTAGACGATTATTTGAAAAGAATTGAAGAAGCAGAAAAAAGGGATCACAGAAAATTGGGTAAAGAAATGGATCTCTTCCACTTTAGAGAGGAAAGTCCAGGCTCTGTTTTTTGGCATGAAAAAGGATGGGCGCTATTTCAAAAATTGATTAATTACATGAGAGCTAAACAGGACCTAGCCGGATACAAAGAGGTGAACACACCAGAGGTATTAGACAGATTATTGTGGGAAAAATCAGGTCATTGGGAAAAATATGGGGAAAACATGTATACCTCAGAAACTCCTGATGAAAAAGTTTTTGCAATAAAACCTATGAATTGTCCTGGGCACATTCAAGTTTTTAATCAAGGTTTGAAAAGTTATAGAGATTTACCTCTAAGAATTACTGAGTTTGGAAAAGTTCATAGATATGAGCCATCTGGTGCTTTACACGGACTATTAAGAGTAAGAGCATTCACTCAAGATGATGCTCATATTTTTTGCTCCGAAGATCAAATTACAAGTGAATGTTTAAATGTTACGAATTTGATATTAGAAATTTATAAAGATCTAGGTTTCGAAAATGTAATTCTGAAATATGCTGATAGGCCAGAGGTAAGAGTTGGTGAGGATGAGATTTGGGACAAAGCTGAAGCATCTTTGTTAAAGGCAGTCAAAGCTTCTAAACTTGAGTATAGTATAAATAAAGGTGAGGGAGCATTTTACGGTCCAAAAATAGAATTTGTTTTAAGAGATGCAATAGGAAGAGATTGGCAATGTGGAACAGTCCAAGTTGATTTAAATTTACCTGGTAGACTAGATGCGTCATACGTAGATAAAGATGGCACTAAAAAAATTCCCGTTATGTTACATCGTGCATTATTTGGATCACTTGAGAGATTTATAGGTATTCTGATTGAAAACTATGCTGGAAAATTTCCATTTTGGATATCTCCGTTACAAACAGTTGTTATACCTATTTCCGAAGACTTCGAAGAATACGCAAAAAAAGTTTCCAACAAGATAAGAGAAGCTGGTATTACATCAATGGTTGATTTAAAAAATCACAATTTAAATTATAAAATAAGAGATCATTCATTAGCAAAAATACCTCTTTTAATAATTTGTGGTAAAAAAGAAGTTGACAGTAACTCAGTAACCATTAGAAGATTGGATTCAAATAAACAAGAAAATATGGAACTAAACTCATTTCTAAAAAAATTTTCTGCTTTAAACAAAGCACCTTCAAATATTTAAGTGGCAGATTTTAAGCAAAACTATTTTCAAAGAAGAACTAAGGATCGTGGACCTCGATCAAATAACAGAATTTCCTCACCCGAGGTTCAAGTTATCGCAAGCGATGGAGAAAATTTAGGTGTTTTAAATACTAATGAAGCAATCTCAATGGCAAAAAATCAAGGTTTGGATTTAATCGAAATTGCCCCAAATGCTAATCCTCCAGTTTGTAAAATTATGGACATGGGAAAATATAAATATGATGCGCAAAAAAAAGCAAACCTTGCAAAAAAGAAACAAAAAATAATTGCTTTAAAGGAAATTAAAATGAGACCAGTGACTGAAACG
Source organism: uncultured Pelagibacteraceae bacterium (assembly GCA_902624465.1). GTDB lineage: Bacteria > Pseudomonadota > Alphaproteobacteria > Pelagibacterales > Pelagibacteraceae > Pelagibacter. The sequence goes on from CACNXP010000006.1 coordinate 38,823, forward strand.
CATGATTATGAATTTAAAGTAAAAAATGCTAAAAAATTTATTGCTAAAGGTGACAAGGTAAAGTTTACCATTAGGTTTAAAGGACGTGAACTTCAACACTCTCATTTGGGGAATGAATTGATGGCCAAAATTAAAGAGGATATGAAAGATATTGGTAAAGTTGAATTGCATCCCAAGTTTGATGGGAAGCAAATGATTATGGTAATTCAACCTTTATAGGCTTTAATATAGGTTGTAAATTTTCAACATTCTTTGTATAACCTCGTTCAATTATGCCAAAATTAAAAACAAAGAGCTCAGCAAAAAAAAGATTTAAAATTTCAGCTAGAGGGAAAGTTATGATGGCTCAAGCTGGAAAGAGGCACGGCATGATAAAAAGAACTAATTCTCAGATAAGAAAACTTAGGGGTACTACTGCGATGTCAAAACAAGATGGTAAAATTGTAAAATCGTATATGCCTTACAGCTTAAGGGGTTAAAATGGCAAGAGTTAAAAGAGGTGTAACAAGTAGAGCTAAACATAAAAAAGTTTTAAAAGCTGTAAAAGGTCAGTGGGGGAGAAGAAAAAATACTATTAGAGTTGCGAAGCAAGCTATGGAAAAAGCTATGCAATATGCATATAGAGATCGAAGAAATAAGAAAAGAGATTTCAAATCATTGTGGATTCAAAGAATCAACGCGGGTGTGAGAGCTGAAGGTTTGACATATTCCAAGTTTATTTATGGTTTAAATAAATGTGGAATTAAAATTGATAGAAAAATTTTAGCTGAGATAGCCTATGATAGTCCAGAAGCCTTTAAAACTATTGTCCAAAAAGCACAATCTGCTTTAAATTAATCTTCACTATTGTTTTATTTCGCTGAAGAAATAATCTGTAAAAATGTCTGATCTAAAAAAAATAAGAGATGAATTTACATTAAAATTAAAAGGTAAATTAGATCTAGCAGAACTTAATCAAATTAAATCTGATCTATTTGGTAAAAATGGGTTGGTCTCATCTCAATTTAAAAAAATAGGTACTATTGATGCCTCAGAAAGAAAAAAATTCGCATCTGATTTGAATATTATTAAGGATGAACTTCAAGATCTTATAAATTTAAAAATAAACGAAATAGAAAAAGTTAATATTAATGAAAAATTGGAAAAAGAAAAAATTGATGTTACTTTACCAGAGCGAACATTTGTAAGAGGTAAAATCCATCCTGTTTCACAAACAATTGATGAAATATCCTCTATATTTTCTGAAATAGGCTTTAGTGTAGAGGAAGGACCAGATGTTGAAAATGAATATAACAATTTTACTGCATTAAATACTCCAGACAATCATCCAGCGAGAGATATGCATGATACATTTTATCTTGATGAAAAAAAAGAAAGATTGCTACGCACTCATACGTCTCCTGTTCAAATTAGAACAATGTTAAAAGACAAACCACCTTTTAAAATAATTGCACCTGGCAGAACATACAGATCGGATAGTGACCAAACACATTCACCAATGTTTCACCAAGTTGAAGGTCTTCATATAGACAAAAATATAAATATGGGTCACTTAAAAGGTTGTTTGAATTATTTTATCAAAGAATTTTTTGAAGTTAAAAAAATAAAGATGAGATTTAGGCCAAGTCATTTTCCTTTCACAGAACCATCTGCCGAAGTTGATATTGGATATGAAATCAAAGATGGAAAAATTATTATAGGGGAAGGCGATCAGTGGCTAGAAATACTAGGTTGCGGGATGGTTCATCCAAATGTTTTAAAAAATGTTAAGGTCGATCCAGCTAACTTTCAAGGTTATGCGTTCGGAATAGGAATTGATAGATTAGCGATGTTGAAATATGGAATTAATGATCTTAGAGCTTTCTTTGATTGTGATTATAGATGGTTAAACCATTTTGGATTTGATCCTTTAGACGTACCTACGAACTATAGAGGCCTAAGTAGATGAAAATCACATTTGATTGGTTAAAAGATCATTTAAAAACTAATCTGAAAGAAAAAAATCTTTTAGAACAACTTACCAATATAGGGTTAGAGGTAGAAAGCGTGGAAAGTCTTTCATCTGATAATCAACTATTTAAAGTTGCAAAAATTATCAAGACAGAAAAACATCCAAACGCAGATCGACTTAAAGTTTGTGACGTAAATGTCGGTGAGAAAGAGCTTAAAAAAGTTGTGTGTGGTGCGACCAATGCGAGTGAAGGACTTATCACTATATATGCACCTCCAGGTGCAATTATCCCGAAGACTAATACAAAATTAGAAATAGCAAAGATTAGAGGTGTAACTTCTTACGGAATGCTTTGCTCTGAGTCTGAATTAAATTTATCTGATGAGAGTGATGGTATTACCGAATTATCTAAAAAACATGAAAAAAATATTGGTAAAAGTTTTTTTTCAAAATCAAAATCTAATCTTATTGATTTATCTATTACACCTAATCGACCAGATTGTCTTGGTGTGAAGGGAATAGCTAGAGATCTTGCAGCTTCAGGTTTTGGAAGGTTAATAGCATCTAAAGAAAAAAAAATTAAATTAAAAACAAAACAAACTTTAAAAGTTAAGATTAATAAGGAGAAAGGACAAGGATGTAGTGCTTTTGGAAGTTGTTTAATTAAAAATGTAAAAAATACCGAGAGTCCTCAATGGCTCAAAGATAAATTAATCTCAGTTGGTCAAAAACCTATTTCAGCTATTGTTGATATAACAAATTATGTAATGCTAGATATTAATCGACCATTACACGCATATGATGCTGACAAAATTGAAAAAGGGATATTCGTAAGAAACTCAAAATCTGGAGAAGAGTTTACAGCACTGGACAATAAAATTTATAAGTTAGAGAAAGGTATGTGTGTTATTAGTGACAACAAAGGAGTTTTAGGATTAGGTGGAATTATTGGGGGCACAAGATCGGGCACAGAATTTGATACAAAAAACATATTATTAGAATCTGCTTATTTTGATCCAAGATCAATTAGAAATACGGCAAAAAAACTAAATTTAGATACAGATGCAAAATTTAGATTTGAAAGAGGAATTGACCCATTATCCATCGAAACTGGTTTAAAGAAAGCGGCATCACTAATTCAAGAAATCTGTGGTGGTGAAGTTAGTAAAATCGATATTCAAAAAACTGAATCTTATAAAACCAAAATTATAAACTTTGATGTAAATTCTTTTGAAAATATAGTTGGATTTAAAATTTCTGAAAAGGAAATCCAAAGAATTTTGACTGATCTTGGTTTTATCATTAAAAAAGAAAAAAATTCTTTAAAGTTGATAGTTCCTTCCTGGAGACCAGATATTTCACAGCAAATAGACATTATTGAAGAGTTGGTGAGAATAAGTGGTTATGATAAAATAAAAACAATTGACCCAATAAAAGATAGATCTAAATCCACTTTAACTCAAACTCAAAGATTATTTCATTTCTTACAAAGAGCAATTGCTTCGAAGGGTTATTTAGAGACAATAACATGGTCATTTACAGATCAAAGTTATAACAATCACTTTAGAGAAGCTGGTAAAGAAATAAAAATTGTAAACCCTATAAGTTCTGAATTAGGAGTTTTAAGAAATTCCATATTTTCAAATTTAATCATGTATATGAGTAAAAATTTGGATAGAGGCTTCAAAGATTTATCTATATTTGAGATAGGTCCTGTTTTTACTGGTTCAAATCCAGGTGAGCAAAAGACAGTAGTTTGTGGTTTGTCAGCCGGTAAAAAATCAAGACTTTCTTGGATCGATAAAGAGAGAAATATTGATTTATTTGATGCAAAAAGGGATGTAGTGCAAACTTTGAGTGAAGCAGGTTATAATTCTGATCATTTTTTTATTGATAGCAAAACACCTAATTATTATCATCCAGGAAAGTCCGGTAGAATTTTCTTAGATCATAGTAAAGATAAAGTTGCAGCTTATTTTGGTGAAATTCATCCTAATATTTTAAAAAAAATTGATATTAAAACTGAAAATTTAATAGGTTTTGAAATCTTTTTAGAAAATTTAAAACTTTCAAGAAAAACATTGAAAGATCAAAAATTAAAGTTTTCTGTATCGGATTTTCAAAAATCAGAGCGAGATTTTGCATTTGTAGTTAATAAAGATGTAGAGGCCCAAGAGTTAATAAGCGTAATCTCTAATGTGAATCCAAATCTTATTAGCAATATAAAAGTTTTTGATGTTTATGAAGGTGAAAATATTCCAGACAACCAAAAGTCCATAGCGATCAGTATAACAATTCAGTCATCGGAAAAAACTTTGAACGATAAGGACTTAGAGAAAATTAATAATTCAATTATAGAAGCAGTAGAAAATAAGACTGGCGCTAAAATTCGATCTTAAAATTAAAATGAGTACTATTGATAATATCAGAAATTTTGCAATCATTGCTCATATTGATCATGGGAAATCTACAATAGCTGATAGAATAATCCACAAATGTGGTGGTTTGACGGAGAGAGAAATGAAATCACAAGTGCTTGACTCTATGGATATAGAAAGAGAGAGAGGTATCACAATAAAAGCACAGACAGTGAAGTTAAACTACAAAGCAAAAAATGGAAAAAATTACGTTTTAAATATTATAGATACTCCTGGTCATGTAGATTTTAGTTATGAGGTAAGTAGATCTTTATATGCTTGTGAAGGATCTATATTGATTGTTGATAGTACACAAGGGGTTGAGGCTCAGACATTGGCTAATGTTTACCAAGCTTTAGATATAAACCATGAAATAATTCCTGTTTTGAATAAAATTGATCTACCTGCCTCAGATTTAGAAAGGACCAAAAAACAAATAGAGGATGTTATAGGTATAGATACTGAAAATGCAGTTCCATGTTCAGGAAAAACTGGAGAAGGTATAGATAATATTTTAGAGCAAATTATTAGTCAACTTCCTGGACCCAAAGGTGACGTTACGCAGGATCTTAAATGTTTACTTGTTGATAGTTGGTATGACACTTACCTCGGTGTTGTAATTTTAGTTAGAATTATTAATGGTAAGATAAAAAAAAATATGAAAATTAGAATGCTGTCGACTAACCAAGATTACGTAGTTGAAAAAGTAGGAGTATTTACTCCAAAAGCAAAAGATATAGATGAATTAAATACTGGTGAAATAGGATTTATAACAACTGGGATAAAAGTTTTATCAGACACAAAGGTTGGTGATACAATTTGTGATGCTTCAAAAAAACCTTTGGAACCATTACCAGGTTTTAAACCAAGTAAACCAGTAGTTTTTTGTGGTTTATTTCCAGTCGATAGTTCTGAATATCAAAAATTAAAAGATGGTTTAGCCAAATTACAATTAAATGATGCTAGTTTTTCATTTGAAGCAGAGTCTTCGTCTGCTTTAGGCTTAGGTTTCAGATGTGGTTTTTTAGGATTATTACATCTTGAAATTATCACAGAAAGATTAGAAAGAGAATTTGATGTAAATTTATTAACAACTACCCCAGGAGTTGTTTACAAAGTGCATCTAAATAATGATGATATAGTTGATTTACAAAATCCATCAAGTTTACCTGATCCTACTAAAATTAAAAAAATTGAAGAACCATGGATAAAGGCTACTGTAATCACCCCAGATGAGTATTTGGGATCAATTATAAAATTATGTCAGGATAAAAGAGGGATCCAAATAAATCTAAGTTATTCTGGAAATCGAGCAGTTTTGACTTATGAACTCCCTTTAAATGAAGTTGTGTTTGATTTTAATGATAGAATAAAATCTATGACAAGTGGGTATGCTAGCTTTGATTACGAAATAATTGGTCATAGAGAAGGGGATCTTGTCAAATTAGGCATATTAGTAAACAGCGAACCAGTAGATGCTTTAGCTATGATGATACATAAAGATTTTGCGCAGAAAACTGGAAGAGAAGTTTGTGAAAAATTGAAAAATCTTATTCCAAGACATAATTTTATGATTCCAGTTCAGGCAGCCATAGGAGGAAAGATAATAGCTAGAGAAACAATCAAAGGATTTAAAAAAGATGTTTTAACAAAAATACATGGTGGTGGCGCGACTGATAGGAAAAGAAAACTTTTAGAAAAACAAAAAAAAGGAAAAGCAAGATCAAAACAGTTTGGAAGAGTTGAAATTCCCCAAGAGGCATTTATTGGAGTTTTAAAAATTCAGAAAGAATGAATATGAAAATTAATTGGGGGCTTATTGGTCTGGGAAATATTTCAAATATATTTGGAGAAGCATTTCGGAATACAAAAAACTCAAATTTGTTGGCTATCGCAAGTAAAAATGATCAAAGATTAAACACATTTAAGAAAAAATATTTTATTGAAAGTAACTTTTGCTTCAAAGATTATGAGAGGTTAATTAAATGTGACAAAGTAGACGTAGTTTACATATCTTTACCAAATTCTTTTCATAAAGAATGGATAGATAAATGTTTATTCTATAAAAAAAAATTTTTAGTTGAAAAACCAGCTTTTAATAATTTTAAAGATGCAAAAGAAGTTGAAGACAAAATCTTAAAAGAAGAAAATTTTTTTTCAGAGGGATTTATGTACAAATTCAATCCTCAATTTAAAAAAATAATTGAATTAGTCAGAAATAATGAAATCGGAAAAATAATCTCTATTAAATCTACATTTGGTGTAAATCTAATTACAAAAAAAAAATTTTTTTTCTTTGAAAAAAAAAGAAAAATCGACCCAGAAGGCAGACTTTTTAGCAAAAAATTAGGGGGTGGTTGTATTTTAGATTTAGGTTGTTATCCAATTTCATTTTCTACTTCGTTAATTTCCCTTCAAAATGAGATCAATTTTGAAAAATTTGTCATTGTTAATTGTAAAAAAGAGGTGGGAGAAACTGGCGTAGATATTGATTCAAGTCTTGAGTATATTTTTGATAATGAAATTAATGTTGAAGTTGCTTCATCTTTTAAGAAAAATATTGGTAGGAAAAGCATAATTAAAGGTACAAAAGGAACCATAATCATTGATGATACATGGATTGATGGAAAAATTATAAGTTTAGTAAAAGATAATAATAAAAAGGAGTATAAATTTGACAATACAATCAATCCTTACACTCTTGAAATAGACAATGTTTCACAAAGTATTTTAAATAAATCTAATTGTTGTTTATTCCCAGGCACAACGTTTAATGAAACATTAATAAATACAAAAATCTTAAATGATTGGATTTATGAAAAAAAATAAATTTATAGATTGTGTAACTTTTTTTGATAATAATTTCATGTTTGATATACGATATAAAACTTTAGAAGATCAAATTGATTATTTTGTAATTTGTGAGTCAAAGTTTGATCACAAGGGGGATGAAAAAGGTAAAAAATTTATATTCAAAGAATATTTTGACCAAAATAAAATTAAGTATTTGTACATGGATGAACCTTTTCCCAAAAATACAAATAGATGGGAAAATCAAGCTATTCAAAGAGACTTTATCTTAAAGAATTTAGATTTTGCAAATTCTGAAGATTATATTTTTTTTTCTGATCCGGATGAAATAATCAAACCAGAAATTTTGATTAATTTTGAGTTAAAAAGCAAATATGGAATTTTTCTTCATAAATGTTTTAATTATAAATTTAATCTTTTTAACCCTCATGAAACTCCATGGGAAGGCACAAAAGTTGTTAAAAAAAAGAATCTTAAATCAATTGACTTTATGAGGCAAAAAGTTCTAGCAAAAAATCTTAAGTATAGTTTCTTACGAATTGATAAAGAAAAAAATATTCAATTATTTGAAAATGCTGGATGGCATTTTAATAATATTTTAACATATGAGGAAATTTCATTAAAATTAAAAACTTTCGCACATGTTGAATTTTCAGCTGATAGATATTCATCCTTAGAAAATATAAAAAAAAAAATTGAAATGAAATCAGATCTTTACAATAGAGGACATAATTATATAGAGGTAAAATTAGATGATAGTTTTCCTAAATATATAGTTAATAATCGTTCAAAATTTAAAAAGTTTATTTTATAATAATCTTTTTGGAGAGGTGGCCGAGTGGTTGAAGGCGCACGCTTGGAAAGCGTGTATAGGGGTGACTCTATCATGGGTTCGAATCCCATTCTCTCCGCCAATTTTAATTTTTTATCAATAATTTATTTAGAAATTTGTAATGTTTTTTTGAAATAAACATTATAAAAAAAAAAATAAAATTATTCCAAAAATTTTTATTTTTTTTAAATGTCCAGTCAAAATTATTATGATCAATTCCTGGACCATTATACGAATAATTAAACTTCAAAAATTTTTTAAATATATTAATTTTTTTATTAAAATTAAGATGCAGATGTTCAAAAGAGAAGTTTTTTATTTTAAATTTTCTAAGATCTATATCCTGTATGACATCATAATCCATACCTTCTATATCAATAGAGAAAAAATCAATAGTTTTGTCATTAAAATTTTTAGCTAGGAATTTGTTTATTTTTACACAATTAATATATTTAAATTTTATTCTATCTAAATCTTTATAATGTTTTTTAACATGGTCAATGTCATTTGAAAATTGTTGGTAATGTGGAGCATCATCCAAACTATAATAAAATTTAATTTTTTCTTCATCTTGGTGTGAAGAAGAAATTGCAAAATTAAAAATATTTACATTTTTATAATCTTTCCATGTTTCTTCTAATTTTGAGATGTTGGATGGATTTGCCTCCACAACATATATTCTTTTATCGCCGTCATCATTTTGTTTAACAAATTCTGAAAATCCATCTCTAAAATGTGCACCAGCATCTAAATCACCAGCACCAGCACCAATATGAACATAAATCATCGTATATATTTTAAATATTTTAAAAAAAATTATAATCTAAATAATCATTGATTTTTAAACAATTTTTCACTTTGTTTTCCTATTTGATCTAAATTTTAATTAAGTAATTTCTTTCAAAAAGTGTTATATTTTTTTTTTCCAAATAAAAAAAATGAGTTCTAATAAATCATATCAGGCAGACTCTATAAAGGTTTTAAAAGGTTTAGAAGCAGTCCGAAAAAGACCTGGTATGTATATTGGAGATACAGATGATGGCACTGGTTTACATCACATGGTCTACGAAGTTGTTGATAATTCAATTGATGAAGCATTAGCTGGATATTGTAAAAATATTGATGTTATTATGAATGTTGATGGCACAATTTCAGTCAAGGATGACGGTAGAGGCATTCCAATAGATATTCACAAAGGTGAAAAAAAATCTGCAGCAGAGGTAATAATGACACAACTTCATGCTGGAGGTAAATTTGACCATGACTCATATAAAGTTTCAGGAGGTTTACATGGTGTTGGTGTGTCAGTTGTTAATGCTCTTTCAGAAAAGTTACAATTAGAAATCCATAGAGATGGTCAAAAATATTTTATTGAGTTTAAAGAGGGAGATGCTAAATCTCCTCTGAAGAAAATTGGGAAATCCAAAGAGACCGGTACTCAGATAACATTTTTACCTTCAAAAGAAATTTTTTCATCTATCAAATTTAATTCAAATATACTTATAAAAAGAATGAGAGAATTAGCCTTTTTAAATAAAGGAATTAAAATTACATTCCTAGACCTTACAAATAAAAAGGAAAAGAAAACCATTTTTAAATTTGACGGCGGTGTAATAGAGTTTGTAAATTTTTTAGACGAAAAAAGAGAAAAATTGCGGAATAAAAATGGCAATGATTTATTTAAAAAGCCCATTTATATAGAAGGCAAGAAACAAAATATAGAAATAGAGTGCTCTCTTAAATGGAATGCTTCTTATAGTGAGGATGTATTTCCATATACCAATAATATTCATCAAAAAGATGGTGGTACACATTTGCTCGGTTTTAGAAGTGCCTTAACAAGGGTTATTAATAAATATGCTAACGAGCATAACCTTTTAAAAAAAAATAAATTTACTATATCAGGTGATGATATTAAAGAAGGGTTAACTTGCGTATTGTCAGCAAAAATCCCTGATCCTAAATTTTCTTCTCAAACTAAAGATAAGCTTGTATCCTCAGAGGTGCGAATGATAGTTGAAAGTATTGTTAACGAGAAGCTTTCAATATGGTTTGATCAAAATCCATCTATTGCTAAAATAATTTTAGCAAAGATTATTCAAGCTGCGTTAGCTAGAGATGTTGCTCGAAAAGCAAGAGAAAGTGTCAGAAGGAAAGGTGCACTTGAGCTAAGTGGACTCCCAGGAAAATTAGCTGACTGTCAAATCGGTAAACAAGAAGGAACAGAATTATTTATTGTAGAGGGAGATTCAGCTGGTGGATCAGCAAAACAAGGAAGAAACAGAGCTAATCAAGCTGTATTGCCTTTGAGAGGTAAAATACTTAACACATATGTAGATAATAATGATGGAAAAAAAAATGGCAATAGCAATAATGGTTCAGAGCAGAGAACTAAAGCTTTATCGAAGATGATTTCATCAAACGAAATTTTGACATTGATAAATGCTTTGGGATTAGATCCAAAATCTCAAGAAATAGATTTAAAAGATCTACGGTATGGTAAAGTTATAATTATGACGGACGCAGATGTTGACGGATCACATATAAGAGCCTTATTATTAACTTTTTTTAACAACAAACCATTTAATAAGCTTATTGAAAACGGGCATGTTTATTTGGCACAACCACCACTATTTAAAATTAATAAAGGATCAAAAGGAATTTATATCAAAGATGAAAAAGAGCTTGAGCAGTATATTATTAATAACAATAAGGAGTTTAAAAAAATTAAAAAAGGATCAAAAGATTTTGAAAGATTTATGGAGTCTGAAAAATCAAAATTAAATATTCAAAGGTTTAAAGGTTTGGGAGAAATGAATCCGGAGGAATTATGGAGTACAACTTTAAATCCAGATACAAGAAATTTATTGCAAGTTCAGTATTCAAAAGATTTAAAAAAAGATCAGGTCTTGATTCATACACTAATGGGTAATGATGTTTCTTTAAGGAAAGATTTTATAGTATCTAACGCAATAAATGTTCAAAATTTAGATGTTTAATAATGAAGTTTTTTGAAACTTCAAAACAATATTCTTTAAAAAAGTCAATTTATATAAATTTAAGATGGATTGGTATCATAGGTCAATTGATATCAGTATATCTTGTTTATTTTTATTTTGATTTTGATTTTGATTTCCTTTTTACCAATCTATTCATTTCTATTGGAATAATAAGTAATCTATACTTAATTTTTATCTACAAAAAAACACAGTTGACAGATAGATCAGCATTTATTCATTTACTCATTGATATAATTCAGCTAAGTGGACTGATTTATCTAACAGGCGGTGTGAAAAACCCCTTTATCATTTTTTTAATTATACCAAGTGTCTTTGCTTCATCAAATTTAAGTTTTAAAACTAACTCACTATTAGTTTTATTAACTACTTTATCTATTTTAGGCTTAACTTTTGTCTCCAAAGACTTACCCGGACCCTTAAGTGATCACTTTCATGTGAGTAATTATTATATCTATGCAATTCCTTTATCTTTAATAATTGCTCTCCTTTTTTTAAATTATTTTGCAATTATATTTGGTGCTGAAAGCAAGTTAAGAAAAGATGCTTTAAATAAAATGGAAGAGATCATGGCTAAAGAGCATGAGATGTTATCTTTAGGTGGACAAGCTGCTGCTGCTGCACATTCATTAGGAACACCCTTATCAACAATAAAGGTGATTACCCAGGAATTATCAAAACAATTAAAAGATCAAAAAGATGTTTCACAAGATATTGAATTGTTATTAAGTCAG
>CACNXP010000007.1 GCA_902624465.1 uncultured Pelagibacteraceae bacterium
TATTTTCATTTTTTATGGATTTGGCTATGTAGCTTTTCAAATTAATTTCTAAATTTTTGTCTAAAACAATTCTTTTTGGGGGAAATCGACTAAAACCTTTTAACCTACAATTTAGTTTTGGATTATCGATATTTAGTGTTTTAACGGAAATCATTATACCATCGCTTTTCAATCTTAAATAATGAGTTAATTTATCAGAAGTTTCATCGGTAATTCTCTTTGATATTTCGCTATAGATAATTTTATTCTTTGATACAGCAATTTTTCCAATTACGTATGGTAATTTATTTTTTCTATTAAAAAAATATGATTTGTATAAATTTTGTGCGTTTTTTTTTAAAAGTCCTTTTTTAACTCTAATATTATTTTTTCTTAATATTGAATAACTTTTACCTTTTACTTTTAGATCAATGTCATCTATTGAATAATAAACTTCACCAATTTTATTCTTTATAATATTGTTAGTACAGGGCGGAGTTTTCCCATAATGATTACATGGCTCTAAAGTAACATACATTTTTGAGTCTTTTAAATTTTCTGTACAATTTAAAATTGCGTTGTGTTCTGCATGAGGCCTGCCATTATAGCCTGTTTGTCCTATAGATATTATCTTATTATTCTTTACTATTACACATCCAACTGAAGGATTATTTCCTGTTAAACCTCTTCGTGCATTAGCTAAATTCAAAGCTAATTTCATAAAATTTTTATCTTGAGTTGAAAATTTATCTTTTTTTGTAGACATCTAATTTGTCCACAAATTGCACAAAATCTTGTTCTTCTCTAAAATTTCTATAAACAGAAGCAAATCTAACATAAGCAACTGGATCAAGTTCTTTTAAACCTTCCATGACCATTGTTCCTATTGTATTGCTCGAAATTTCATTTTGACCAAGCTCCTCCAGTGATCTAGAGATCCGACTAATAAATTTTTCAACAGTTTCAGTATCTAAAGGTCTTTTTTTTAGAGCAATATAGATCGATTTGGCAAGTTTATCTCTATCAAAAGCAGATTTTCTTCCGTTTTTTTTTACTACCATTAATTCTCTAAATTGAACTCTTTCAAAGGTAGTGAATCTTGCACCACACACGCATAATCTCCTTCTACGTATGGCGGTGCCATCCTCTGTCGGACGTGAGTCTACAACTGAGGTCTCACCTTTCTTACATATTGAACAAATCATCTATTCAAATTTTTGTAAATCGGAAATGAAGAACATAAATTAATTACTTCTTTCCTAACTTGTTCCTCTATTTGACTATTATCTTCTGGGTTTTTTGATAATCCTTTTATAACTTTAGTTATTAATTCGCCTACTTTTTCAAATTCTTTTAAGCCAAATCCTCTTGTTGTAGCAGCTTGTGAACCAAGTCTTATACCTGACGTTATCATTGGTTTTTCTGTGTCAAAAGGTATCCCATTTTTATTACAAGTAATATTGGCTCTACATAAACTTTCAGATGCTATATTTCCTTTTACACCAAAAGGTCTTAGATCAACTAACATTAAATGTGTATCAGTACCACCTGAGTAAATTTTAAATCCATTATTTTTTAGCGTTTCTGCTAACATTTTAGCGTTTGCTAAAACATTCTTTATGTAAGTTTGAAATTCAGGTTTTAATGCTTCAAAAAAACCTGCAGCTTTAGCAGCAATGATATGCATTAAAGGACCACCTTGATAACCAGGAAAAACAGCTGTATCAAATTTTTTTCCAAGATCTAAATCATTAGATAAAATAATTCCACCACGTGCACTTCTGAATACTTTATGTGTTGTGGATGTTACGACATGTGCATAGTCACAAGGATTTGGATATCCTTTGCCAGCTACTAAACCAGAAAAATGGGCCATATCTACCATAAGATATGCACCAACTTTATCAGCAATTTCTCTAAATCTTTTAAAATCAATTACTCTTGAATAAGCACTACCACCTGCAATAATTAATTTTGGATTATGCTCTAGAGCAAGTTTTTCAACATTATCATAATCAATTAATTCAGATTTTTTATCTACGTCATAACTTATCGCATTAAACCACTTACCCGACATTGAAATTTTTAATCCATGAGTTATGTGACCCCCTGAATTTAAGCTCATACCCATAAAAGTGTCATTTGGTTTTAACAAAGCCAAAAATACTGCACCATTTGCTTGAGCACCTGAATGAGGTTGAACATTTGCATACTTACAATTAAAAAGTTTTTTTATTCTTTCAAGTGCTAGTTGTTCTGCTACATCAACATGCTCACAACCATTGTAATATCTTTTACCTGGATATCCTTCTGCATATTTATTTGTTAGAACTGATCCTTGAGCTTCTAATACAGCTTGTGAAACTATATTTTCAGAAGCTATTAACTCAATGTGATTTTGTTGTCTGATTAACTCATCATTTATTGCCTTAAATAAATCGGGATCAGATTTCGAAAGACTTTTTTCGAAAAAATCTTGATAAGAAGAATTTATATATTTTGTTTCACTTGACATATTTTTCCTTATATTTTTTTTACTCTTTTTTTATGTCTACCACCCTCAAATTTAGTATTAATGAAAGTTTCAATACATTTAAAGGCAGTATTTTTTTTTGTCAATCTAGATCCTAATGTTATAATATTAGCATTGTTATGCAATCTAGATAATTTTGTGTTTTTTACCGAATAACACATCGCAGCTCTAATTTTTTTATGTTTATTTGCAGCCATTGACATTCCCATGCCTGAACCACAAACTAAAATACCCATATTTTTGGAGTTAACACTGATTTTTTTGCATAATTTATGAGCATAAAATGGGTAATTTACCGAAACCTTTGAATTATAAGTCCCAAGATCATGAAAATTGTATTTTTTTTGAAATCTTTTTTTTATTTGCTCTTTTAAATTATATCCAGCGTGATCTGAAGAAATAAATATTTTTTTCAAATTAATTAAATTTGTAATCTAAAACGCATGCAACTAAATGGATTCTGTTTTCTTCACCACCATTGAAAAAATTATGATACTTTAAATTATTCGTTATCCAAACTGATCCATCTGCAGGCATATGCTTTGCTACATTATCAATAACCATTATCGATCCAGGATTTGTAATTATAGGAATATGAAGCCTTGGTTCCGGGTCTCTATGCCAGCTCAAAGTCGATCTTGGCTCTTTTAATAAAACTCTTACTCTTCCTAATTTGTATTTAGTAGATAAAACATCAAAGACTTCTTTGAAATATGTATTTTTATAATCTTCTATAAATTCAGAATATGCTGCCTCATTTATCATTACATCTCTCATTGCCTCTTTTCCAGATGAGTCTGGTTTAGTCCAAAATACTCCTCTAGCTTTATTACCTTTAATTGACTCTGGATCACCTGGTATTTGAGTTAGTGATATGGCTCCAAAATTTGAAATACCATCTACACCTGTAAAACCTCTTATAGCTAAAACATCGTTGTATGCTTTTTTAAGTTCAGCTATGTCAAACTTGACATCTTGCTTTTGAAAGTCATTAAAATTTAAATTCATAAGATAATTTGTCTCCTAATATTGTTTATTATCTTTTTTAAGATATATTTGTATATAACATTTGTCGCATTAACTATAGAAATTTAACATGATTACAGGAAAATATCCCAATTTAAGAATGAGACGCAGCCGTAAAAGTGATTGGTCTAGACGCTTAATTGAGGAAAATAACCTAACTCCTAGCGATTTTATATTACCAATATTTTTGATTGAAGGAAAAAATAAAAAAATATCTATTAAATCAATGCCTGGTGTTTACAGATACACATTAGATAAATTAAATAATCTAGTAGATAGAGCAATTAAAAAAGGCATACCTATGATTGCATTATTTCCATACACTGAAAAAGGAAAAAGAAACGACTTAGGCACTGAGGCTCTTAATGAAAATAATCTGGTTTGTAGAGCACTCCAGACAATAAAGAATAAATATAAAAATGAAATTGGAATAATGTGTGATGTTGCATTAGATCCATATACCTCACATGGTCATGATGGACTTTTACAAAACAAATATGTATTAAATGACGAAACAATAAAAATATTATTAGATCAATCTTTGCTACAGGCTCAAATGGGATGCGATGTTCTTGCACCTTCTGACATGATGGATGGTCGAATTGGTGAAATCAGAAAATATTTAGACAAACATAATTTCAAAATGACACAAATCTTATCTTATGCTGTTAAATATGCGTCTAGTTTTTATGGACCTTTTAGAGATGCAGTTGGTTCAAAAACTTTATTAAAAGGAAATAAAAAAAATTATCAAATGGATTATAGAAATAGTGATGAAGCTTTAAGAGAGGTTGCTTTGGATATTAAAGAAGGAGCTGATATGGTCATGGTTAAACCAGGACTACCATATCTTGATATTATCAAAAAAGTTAAAGAAAATTTTAAGATTCCAGTTATGGCATATCAAGTTTCAGGTGAATATTCTTTATTAGAGCATGGAATTAAAAATGATTTAACTGACCGAAATATTATTTTAGAAAGTCTTGTTTCGTTTAAGAGAGCTGGAGCAAATGCTATTGTTAGCTATTACGCTGATAGATTAGACCAAATTATTCAATAATTATTTTAAAGTATTAATAAATTGTAATCTGCTGATTGGTTGGTTTAGGTTATTTGGCTTTAAAATTGACTTTTCAAGGTAGTCACTCAACAATTTAAGACCTATCAGTAAAGATCCTATATCTTCAGTTGAGTTATTTTTTTCAATCAAAAAATTAGGTATAATTCTTTTTTCTGTTGATGACTTAGATATATATTGTTTTTGATCACCAACAATTTTTTCATTAACTAAATTCTCAAAATTTAAGTCATAGCCTAAAGATTTAAATAATTCTAACTCCCAAAAGATATAATTTTTTATCCAATCTTTAGAGTTTAATAGAATATAAAATTTTTCTAATAAAAAAAATATCTTTATATTTTTTTGTGACTCAGCTGTAAGTAACCTTACCATATTCATAGCTGAGGAAATGCAAGTTAATTTTTGATGATTATCAAAATGTAGTGGAGATAAAGCTTCTTGGATCTCTACTTTAAAATAACCCATGCTATTTTCATTTTTAGAATTGTAATTTACATAAAGTTTATTTCCTATTTGAAGATAGTTTTTAATTCTTTTTGAAGTTCCACCGAAAATAATACCACTCACTTTACCAAAATTTTTAGTATAAATTTCAGATATTAATGAATTTTCATTATATTTATTTTTGTTCAATAAAAATCCTATATCGTCCCAAATCATAATTTACTTTGATTTTGTAAACATTTAATAGCAGCATTTTGTTCAGCATCTTTTTTTGAACTACCTTCTGCTAAAAAAAACTTTGTATCAATTAATTTTACACCAACCTTAAAAAGGGGTTTGTGTCTTGGTCCTGTATTTGAAATAAGTTTATAAATAGGTAATTTCTTAAATCTTTTTAAAGAGAATTCTTGTAATTTTGTTTTTGCATCAATTTGTGTTACGATACTATCTTTAATATTTTCTGACCATAATTCTAAAATAAATTTTTCTACAGAATTTAAACCTTTGTCTAGATAAATAGATCCTATTAGAGCTTCACAACAATCAGAAACAACTTTATCTTCTATTATATTTTTCTTTTTCTTAATATCTAAAGTTAAAATATATTTATCAAGGTTAATTTTTTTTGCGATTTGTAGACAGGTTTTCTTATTTACCAACGATGCAAACTTTTTATCTAATATACCCTCTTTTTCATCGGGGTAAATTTCCAAAAGTTTTTTTGCAATTACTAATCCTAAGACACGATCTCCTAAAAATTCTAATTTTTCATTATTAGTTTCTTTGCTATAGCTTTTATGAGTTAATGATCTAACTAACAAATCTTTGTCTTTGAAATTAACCTTAATTTTTTTTTCTAAAGTTTGATAATTAATTTTCATTATTTGATCTTTTGAAAGAATCTATCAAATCTGATTGATTTGTTCCATTTCCAAAATGAAAAAATACTTCCAATAGATCTGTCTGAAGAGAAGAAAATAAATTGAGCCTTTCCAACAAGATTATCTTTATGTACATATCCTACGCTTGATAAATATCTACTATCCTTAGAACAATCTCTATTATCTCCTAAATAGAAGTAGTGATCCTTTGGAACTATAAATTTGTCAGAATTTTTAAAAGTATAATTTTTTAAGTAAACAGTTTTATGTTTTCTTCCATTAGGTAAAATTTCCTCAAAAGTGATTACATCAATGTTTCTATTTCCACAGAATATTTTATCTCTTTCTGAGATTCTGGATTTTAAAACTTCTGCGTTATTTATATACAAATTTGAATTAATAAATTGTACTTGATCTCCGGGTAAACCAATTAATCTTTTAATATAATCAGTTCTATTATCCGCCGGAGTTTTAAATACTACAACATCTCCCCTTTTCGGCTCACTAAACATTAACCTTCCTTTAAAAATAGGTGGACTAAACGGAAATGAATGTTTGCTATAACCATATGAATATTTAGTCACAAATAATCTGTCTCCAACTAACAGATTAGGCTCCATTGATGAAGATGGTATATAAAATGGTTGAAGAAATATAGATCTAATAAAAATAGCAATAATTAATGCATAAAATAGGGTTTTTATGTTTTCTTTAAAAAAATTTTTATCTAACATTATCTTTTAATCAAAATTGTAAATGCTATTGAATGATTTTTTTCGTCAGATAGTGAAAGAAACAAATCATATTTCTTAATTTTGAACTTTTTTTTTATAATTTTATCAATTTTTTTTGATTTAAAGTAAAAAGGTTTGCCCATTTTATCATTTAAAATTTCAATATCTTTAAAACTTAAATTATCTCTTATGCCAATACCAAATGATTTTGATAGAGCTTCTTTTGCTGCAAATCTTTTTGCAAAAAAGTTTGTTCTATTAACTTTATTTTTAGAAAATTTAAGTTCATTAGGTCCAAATGTTCTTTTTATAAAGTTTTGCTTTCTAATTAAAGGCTTAATTCGCTTATTATTTACTACATCAACTCCAATTCCTAATATTTTCATTATAGTTATCTAATAATTTTTTTAAATTTTTTTATTACCTTCGATAAACCAAAAAAGACAGACTCACCGATTAAATAATGTCCTATATTAAATTCTTCTATTTCTTTAAATTTAGATAATAATTCGGAAGTTTTATAATCAAGTCCATGACCAGCATGAACTTCTAAACCAATTTTTTTTGCAATAATTGCACATCTTTTAATTCTGTTAAGTTCTCTGGAATAATTTTTCTTCAATTTTACTAATCTAGAAAGTCTACCAGTATGAATTTCAATACAATCAGATCCTAATTTATAGGAAGTCTTGATATCATCAATTGAAGGATTTATAAATAAACTTGTTCTAATTTTTTTTTTTTTAAATTTCAAAATTATATTTTTAATTTTATTTTTATTCTTATCTAAGTCTAAACCTCCCTCTGTGGTAACTTCTTTTCTATTTTCTGGCACTAAACAAATATAATTTGGTTTTATTTTCAATGCTTTACTTATCATTTTTGGGTTAGTTGAAATTTCCAAATTGACCAAAATCTTTTTGAGAGAACAAATTTTTTTTGCATCATTATCTTTTATATGTCTTCTATCTTCACGAAGATGAATTGTTATTGAATCAGCACCTGCTTTATTAACAAATTTAGCTGCAAATATCGGGTCTGGATGTAGTTCACCTCTAGCATTTCTCAGGGTTGCTATATGATCAATATTTACTCCAAGACGTCTCACTTTATGTATCTACTTCCTGGTTTCGAAACTGGCACTGATTTCAACTCTTTTGGAATTTTATTCTTTTTATAAGTTGGAACAGAAATTTTGAGGTGTGAAACTATATCCTTTTTTATTTTTAAATTTTTTTTTGATGACCTATCAATAATAGTTGCAAAACCAATTAATTTTGCTTTTGAATTTTTAATCAATTTTACACATTCCATGCTTGATTTTCCTGTGGTGATAACATCCTCTATAATTAATACTTTTGATCCTTTTTCAATATGAAAACCTCTTCTTAGTTTAAATTTTCCTTTTACTCTTTCACAGAAAATAGTTTCTTTTTTTAGTAATCTGCCAATTTCATAACCGATTATTATACCGCCCATTGCAGGTGACAAAATTAAATCAAAATTTCTAAATTTTTTCTTTATTTTACCAGCTAAAGATTTGCATATTTTCTCAGCGATATGAGGAAAGCTCAATAGTTTTGCACATTGAATGTATTTTGAAGAGTGTAATCCAGAAGATAAAACAAAATGTCCCTCTAATAAAGCATTAGTTTTTCTTAAAATATCTAAGGATTTTTTGTGTGAAAGCATTTCTTTTATCTTCGTGTCTAATTATCTTAAATTTTATACCTTTTTGTTTTAGCTCTGCAATAAAATTAGTAAAATTTTTTAAATCTCTTATGATTAATTGAAATTTAAAATTAATATAGTTGGGATTTTTACCTGCCATCACAAGATTTGAAATATTCAGCTTATGCTCACCGATTAAAGAACTTACATTACCAAGCTGACCAGGTTTATCTGGTAAAGATATCCATAAAGTAGTATTGTACTTTTTTACTCTTTCCTCTTTTCTTTCACCCTTTTCATGCCAATAACGCCTTATGGCTGCTCTTGCTTTTCCCGTTTTTGTTATTGGGATCCAATGCAATGATGGTGAATGATTTTTAGAAGTAATAATTTTAACTCGATCTCCATTTCTTAAAATAGTTTGGAGTTCACTTTTATTACCATTAATTTCACATCCAATTGCAGTATCTCCTATTTTAGTATGTACGGCGTATGCAAAATCAATTGAAGTAGCATCTTTTGGGAGTTTAATAACGGATCCTTTTGGTGTGAAGCAAAAAACATTTTCTTGGAACATTTGTAGTTTTGTATATTCATATGAATGTTCCGGATTTTCATTTTTTTCAATGATTTCTACTAAATCTTTTAGCCAGTCATATTCTTTCCAAGTTAAAGAATTAAATTTCTCAGAAGATTTATATTGCCAGTGTGAAGCAATACCCCTTTCAGCAAAATCATGCATTTCTGTTGTTCTTATTTGAATTTCTATGGGCTTTTTATTAGATCCAATAACTGCTGTATGAATTGATTTATAACCATTAATTTTAGGTGAAGAGATATAATCTTTAAATTTGCCAGGTATACAATTGTATTCTTTATGTATTATCCCTAAAGTTTTGTAACAATCATCAATATTTTTTAAAATTATTCTAAACCCAATAATGTCAGTTATTTGTTCAAGTGATACTCGTTTCTTTTGAACTTTTCTCCAAATTGAAAAAGGTGTTTTACTTCTACCATAAATTTTAGATTGTATATTATTATTTTCTAACAAATTATTTATTTCATTAGAAAGAGACTCGAAAACATCTTTTTTGTCAGATTTGATTTCATTTAATCTATTTTGAATTAAGGTTCTTGCGTCATTATTTAAAACCTCAAAAGATAAATCTTCTAGCTCATCGCGAATTCGATGCATCCCCATTCTATCAGCTAATGGTGCATAAATTTCCATTGTCTCTTGTGCAATTCTTTTTCTTTTATCTTCTTTGGTAATAGCTTTGATCGTTCTCATATTATGTAAACGATCTGCAATTTTAACTAACAAAACTCTTATATCTTTTGAAGTCGCTAAAATAAGTTTTCTAAAGTTTTCTGCTTTTGAGTTTGTGGTAGCAGTGTTTTCAAAAACTGAAATTTTTGTGACACCATCAACTAAATCTGCCACCTCTTCACCAAATTCTCCTTTAATAGTTTCATAAGTAGCATAGGTATCTTCAATTGTATCATGTAACAAACCAGTGGTAATAGTAGCACTATCTAATTTAAGATCTGTTAGAATATTTGCGACTTCTATTGGATGTACTGAATATGGATCACCTGAGGCTCTCTTTTGATTACTATGTGCTTTAACAGCAAAATCATAAGCTTTATTTAGTTTTTCAGGGTTTAAAAATTTATTATAAATTTTTACTTTATTTATTAAATCTTCAGAATTAAGCATTCAAACACTATATCACTAAATTAAATTTGTTTAATAGACCTAATGTCTCTATTTTTTAATGATAATAATAGTTTTTTTATAGAACGTTTTGAGACTGGATGTTTCCAAGTTTTATCTATCTCAAATAATGGAAAAAGAACGAAATTTCTTTTATGCATTTTTGAATGAGGTAGATTTAATTCGCCTTTCATTTTTTTTCTATTAAAATCAATTATATCAATATCGCACTCTCTAGGAGCATTTCGGAGTCTTTTCTTTCTTCCCAAGCTTGTTTCAATGGTTTTACAAACATTTATTAATTTTAGAGGTGATAATTTAGTTAAAACCTTTACTACAACATTATAAAATTTTGGATTGTTATTATCAGGCCAAGACAAACTCTCATAATAGCTTGATGATTTTACTATCATGATACCATTAAGAATTAATTCTGATTTAGCTAATTCAATATTATTAATTTTATTTCCAAGATTAGAACCTATACCTAAATAGACAGGACTAACTTGATTTTCTAATATATCTTGCTCTATCACGATCCCAGTCTCTTTGTTTTTTTACTGCTCTTTTATCAAATTGTTTCTTACCTTTAGCTACAGCTAACTCTAATTTTGCTTTTCCTTTTTTAAAATACATTTTTGTGGGTACTATTGTAAGTCCATCTCTTTGCATTTTCCCAATTAGTTTGTTGATTTCTCTTTTATTTAATAACAATTTTCTATCATCGGTTGGATTGTGGTTTGAATAACTAGCTTGCTTGTAAGATGCAATATGAGAATTTATTAAAACTATTTCACCTTTTTTTTCTATTGCGTAAGAGTCTGCTATGTTTACTTTACCGTTACGAATTGATTTAATTTCAGAACTTTTTAAGACGATTCCCGCTTCAAATAAATCTTCAAAAAAATAATTGAAACTAGCTTTTTTATTAAGACAAATTATTTTTAAACCACTATTGGTTTTTTTTTTCATTAAACTAATTTTGCAGAATGAAGTGCTTTTTTAACAATATCCTTAGTTTCAGCTGTTACTTTTACCAGAGGTAGTCTTACACTATCATCACAAAGGTTTAATAGTTTTGCAGCATATTTTACTGGACTTGGATTACTTTCGACAAACATTGCATGATGAAGAGGTTGTAATATTTTATCAATTTTTTCGGCTTCTTTAATTTCATCATGATTTTTAGACTTTGATAATCTTTGAAAATCAGAACAAAGCTTCGGAGCAATGTTTGCAGTAACACTTATAGCACCTACTCCACCTCTTTTATTAAATTCTAAAGCATTATCATCATTACCAGTTAATTGAATGAATTTATTTCCCAATTTTTTTAGAGTTTGATCAACTCTATTTAAATCTCCAGTTGCATCCTTAACACCAATAATATTTTTCAATTCAAATAATCTAGCCATAGTATCGACTGACATATCAATAACCGATCTTCCAGGAATATTATAAATTATTATAGGTATTCCACATTTGTCATTTATTGCTTTGTAGTGTTGATATAGACCTTCTTGTGTTGGCTTGTTATAATAAGGTGTTACAACAAGAGCACCAGTAGCTCCAATTTTTTCTGCATGCGTTGTTAGAGAAATAGCCTCTTCAGTAGAGTTCGATCCGGTCCCTGCAAAAACTGGTAATTTTCCATTACTTTCTTTTACACATAACTCTATCACTCTTTCATGTTCATCATGACTTAAAGTTGGTGACTCACCGGTTGTTCCCGCTGGAACTAATCCATTTGTCCCATTTTTGACATGGAAATGAATTAAATTAATATATGTTTCATCATCAAGTTTATCATTCTTGAACGGGGTGACTAAAGCAACATTTGATCCTTTAAACATAAATACTTATAACATACATTGTAGATTCATATAGTAAAAGATTATGATTAAAAAAATCTTATTTTGGGTAGTAATGATTAATTTATTTGGTGCATTCCCTATAGCTCTATCTGACATAGTCCCGTTAAAAAAACCTATACAATCTGAGGAGCTAACTCAAAAAAAATTATTAATAGATGTGCTAAAACCTTTGCCTAAACCAATACCAAAAATATTAACCAAAGAAATAGAAAAAAAAGTTAAATCTAAAGCGGAAAAGAAGATAAGTGGTCTAATACTTCCTAAAAAAAAACCTTTGATTGCTGGAGCAAAAAAAACAACAGAAATAAAAATATCAAAATATTATCGTAAAAAAGATTTTGCATTAGCGAAAAAAGCAATTTCCGAAATGAAAAAAGCTAGATGGACAGATGCAATTAAAACAGCCAAAAGAGCTAAAGATAAATCTATATATGATTTTATTCAATGGAGACATTTGCTTACAAAGGGAAATCAAGCTTCTTATTATGATTACAAAACGTTTATAGACTCAAATGAAGATTATCCTAGAATTGGACGAATAAAATATTTAGCTGAACATAAACTTTCTACAGATAAAGTTAGTCCAAAAAAAATTATAGACTGGTTTGGACCTGCAGAACCTTTGAGTGGTTTCGGTAAAATGATATTGGGTGAAAGTCTTATTCTTAATGGTAATAAAGAAAAAGGGATAAGATTTATTAAAGAAGGCTGGATATCGGCTGAGTTGTCTAAAACAGATTTAAGATTTTATCGTAAAAAATTTAAGAAATTCCTTAATACAGATGATTATATTAAACGTGCAGAATATCTTGCTTGGAATAACAAATACTGGGATTTAAAACGACTGTTAAGATATTTACCCAAAGATTATGAGCTATTATATACAGCCAGACAACTATTAATGAGTAAATCTTATGGTGTCGATAATGCTATTTCTAAAGTTCCCCCTAATCTAAAAAATGATGCTGGTTTAAATTACGATAGATTAAAATGGAGGAGAAAAAGAGGAAGAATTGATAGTTCTGTTGAAATTCTTCTAAAGATAAAAAACACAAAAGATTATTTGGTACGTCCGGATAAATGGTGGACAGAAAGAGAAATAATTTCTAGATCATTAATATATAAAAAAAAATATGAATTAGCTTATAAAATTGCCAGTAACCACGGGATGAATGATGGACCTGAGTTTGCTGCTGCTGAGTGGATGAGTGGTTGGATTGCATTGAGTTTTTTAGACGATCCAGTATTAGCCAGAGAACATTTTGAAAATTTTTATAATAATGTTGGGTATCCTATAAGTACAGCAAGGGGAGCATATTGGTTAGGTAAAACTTATAAAAAACTTGGTGATAAAGATTTATCCTACAAGTGGTTTAAGGAAGCAACAAATTATTTAACCACTTATTATGGTCAATTAGCATTTATGGAAATTAGTCCAAATGAAAAATTTGAACTTTCAAAAGACATGATTATTAAAAAAGAATATCGTAATTATTTTTTTAAAAAAGATTTAGTCAAATTAATATATTTACTTGATGAATTAGATGAAGATAAATATGCCAAACATATACTCAGACATTTGGCCAATGATGATATCAGTAGTGGTAGTGAGGTTTTAGCAGCTGAACTTGCAACAAATATAGAACGATTTGATTTTGCAATTCAAATTTCTAAATTAGCATCTTATGAAAAAAGATTTCATAACAAATATAATTACCCTATTATAAGTACACCCAAATATATTAATGGAAGAAAAATTCCAGATAATGCTTTCATTCTTTCAATCATAAGACAAGAAAGTGAGTTTGATTTAAGTGCCAATAGTCATGCCGGTGCAAAAGGATTAATGCAATTAATGCCTTACACTGCTAAACTAGTTGCTAAACAAGCAAAACTTCCTTATTCGAAATCTAGATTAACTTCTGATGCAGAGTATAATATTAACCTAGGATCACATTACATAGCAGGATTAATTCTCGAATACGATGGTGCTTATCCATTTGCAGTCGCCGCTTATAATGCTGGACCTAAAAGAGTTCGTTACTGGAAAAAACTAAATAAAAATCCTCAAAAAAATCAAATCGAATATATCGATTGGATTGAATTAATTAAATTCAAAGAAACTAGAAATTATGTCCAAAGGGTATTAGAAAACTATAATGTTTACAGATATGTGCTTGAACAACAGCCGATACCAATGAAAGATTTTTTTAAGAATAATCCTTTGTTTTGAAATTACAGATGGGGAGAGTCTCAAGATTAAATGATAATCAATCCCTCCCAAGACCAAATGATTTAACTAATATTAAAAAAAATTTTATGAAATGATTTATTTTCTTATTTTGTTAACTTTATCCTCTAACCAAGAATTATTACTTACAATGAAAATATTTACAAGAAATATTATAAAATGTTTAAATACCAAAAAGCAAAAAATGTATTTAATAAATTGCAAATTGAAATTTAATTCTAGAATAAATAATAAAATTATAAAATCTACAGATCTAGCACGATCATCAAGAATGCTTGAAAATAATTTATAATATTTTTGTGTTTCTTTTTTAATTTCTAATTTCTTATTTTTTTTGTCTTCAATTTTAATGGGATGTGTCTTATCTAAATAATCCTTCCTTTCTAAGATTTCATTAAAAATTGTTGTATATGCAAAAGGTTTAAGTTTAATTGCATAAAAAAAGGGTATTAAAAATGCTAAATAAAAAAAAATTTCATTTTCATTGTTAGCTAAATAAAATCCCATACCTGATTGAAAACCAATTGCATTAACATGAGCTCCATACCAGTCAAGCATATGACCAGAAATACTTTTTTGATTTTTTAATCTTGCTAAAAATCCATCACAGGCATCAAATATTGTTTTAGTAAAAGCTAATAAGAGCCCTATATATATATAAATTTTATTTTCAGATGGGAGTCCTAAAAGAAATAAAGTTAATATTCCTAAGAATGCATAAAATAATGAAACATGATTGGGCTTTATTTCTGTTCTGATCAATAAATATAAAATTGGACAAGTTGTAATAAAATAAAACTTCCATTTTAGGTACGTATAAGGATTTGATTTATAATCATCCAGATCAAGATCATGATTTTCCAAATTATCTTTTTTTTGGTAAGTAACTAAAATTCTCCAAACTTCTTTTAAAGATAGGTGAAACTTCATTGTATTAATTATTCAGGTACTTAAAAAGTTATTGTATGTTTTATATACAATATTTTAAATTTAAAGATAGGTGAAACTTCATTGTATTAATTATTTAAGTAATTAAAAAGTTATTGTATATGTTATATACAATATTCAAAAAATAATAAAAAATGACAATAAAATTTCCAGATTTTAAAAAAATGTATGAGTATGAGACCAATTTTCATTTAACAATGAATTCTGAGAGGTTGGCTAAACTGATTTGTCATTATGAAACTTTTAAAAGTGCTAGCAAAGTAAGTGGAGAGATAGTTGAATGTGGTGTGTTTAAAGGAACTTCTTTAGCAAGATTTGCTTTATTTCGTGATCTTCTTGGCTCCAAAAATACTTCTAAAATAATTGCGTTTGATGTTTTTAGTGATGTATTTCCTAATACTAAATACAAAGAAGATAAAAAAATTAGAAAAGATTGGATTAAAAAAGCAGGCTCAAGTTCAATTTCAAAAAAACAAATGATAAAAGTTTTCAAAAAACAGAATTCTAAAAATTTTGAATTAATTGAAGGAGATATAACTAAAAGTTTACCTAAATATATTAAAAGAAACCCTCATTTAAAGATATCACTTTTAAATATAGACATAGATTTTGTTGAAAGTACCTTTTGTGCTTTAGAATACCTATATCCAAGAGTTTCAAAAGGTGGGATTATTTTACTTGATAATTATGGCTTTGCACACGGGGATACAAAAGGTGTCGATATGTATTTCATGAAAATAAAAAAGAAACCCATTATCCAAAAATTTCCTTTTACAAGTCGGCCATGTTATATAATTAAAAAATGATAAGTTTTGATCAAGCATTGAAATTTAAAAATGAATACCAAAAGTTTGGTTTTTGTAAAATTGAAAAATTTTTTAATAAGGATATATGTAAAAAATTAAAAATTTATTCAAATGAAATAAAATACCAGAAACCTGTACCGAAAAAAGTGATGAAATATTATGAAAAGAGTATTTCTAATAGAAAAAAAAATATTTTAATGAGAGCTGAGTTTTTTTATGATTTTCATTTAGGCTTAAAAAATCTTATTGAAAATAAAAAAATTCATAAAGTATTAAAAGTTTTAATGGGTGGAAATTGTATTTTATTTAAGGAAAAAATAAATTATAAGCCACCAGGATGTAGGGCAGACAAATTACATCAGGACTCGCAAGGAGGTTGGAATATATATTCAAGAAAATTTATTTCTTTGTTAATATCACTTGAAAAAAGTACAAAAGAAAATGCATGCTTAGAATTTGATATTTCTGGAAATAATAAATACAGTAAAATAGGTAAAGACTTCCAGCCTTTGCTATTAAGTGATTTGAAAAAACCAAAATTTAAAAAAATACCCTTAAATGTCGGTGATGTAGTTTTTTTTAATCATTATATTCCACATAGATCAAAAGCTAATTTAAGTAAAAAAGCTAGAATGCAATTATATATTACTTACAATTTAGCTAAAGATGGCAATTTTAGAAAAAAATATTTTAGAGAAAAAAGATTATCTTACCCACCAAATAATGAGAGAACACCAGGTTTAAATTTAAAGTATAAAATATAAGAACATTGATGGCGGAAGAGGAGGGATTCGAACCCTCGGTACAAGTTTCCTCGCACGGTCATTTAGCAAACGACTGGTTTAAGCCTCTCACCCACTCTTCCAAGAAATTTGACGCTTTTGATTGTATTGAATAATCGATATTAATAAAGTAATTATTCAATAATTATGAAAAATAAGTATTCAATATTCTCACTAATAAAAAATGCTTTTTCTTATCACGAAAATTGGGAAAAAGCCTGGAAAGATCCTGCACCAAAAAAAGAATATGAAGCTGTAATCATTGGTGGTGGTGGTCATGGTTTAGCAACAGCTTATTATTTAGCAAAAAAACATAACATGAAAAATATTGCTGTTGTTGAAAAAGGATGGATTGGTGGAGGAAACACTGGAAGAAATACTACTATAATTAGATCAAATTATTTATGGGATGCTAGTGCTGGTCTTTATGATCATGCTCTTAAAATATGGGAAGGTCTTTCACAAGAGTTAAATTATAATGTGATGTTTAGTCAAAGAGGGGTAATGAATCTAGCTCATAATCTTCAAGATGTTAGAGACCTAAAAAGAAGAACACATGCAAACAGACTAAATGGCATTGATGCTGTTTATCTTAATACTGAAGAAGTTAAAAAATTCTGTCCAATAATTAATACCTCTCCTAATATAAGATATCCAGTTTTAGGTGGAACATTACAAAGAAGGGCTGGAACTGCTAGACATGATGCAGTTGCGTGGGGATATGCCAGAGGTGCTGATGAAATGGGCGTTGATATAATTCAAAATTGTGAAGTAAAAGGAATTAAAAGAATTGGTGATTGTGTTGAAGGTATTGAAACAACAAAAGGATTTATTAAAACAAAAAAAATAGGTGTAGTTGCGGCAGGACACTCAAGTGTTATTGCAAATATGGCTGGTTTAAAATTACCTTTGGAAAGTAAACCACTTCAAGCATTAGTATCTGAACCGGTTAAACCAATTATAGATACAGTTGTAATGTCTAACGCTGTTCATGCATACGTAAGTCAATCCGATAAAGGTGAGTTAGTTATTGGAGCAGGAACTGATGATTACGTGTCTTACTCACAAAAAGGAAGTCATGATATTGTGGAAGGAACTTTAAATGCAATTTTAGAGTTATATCCAATATTTAGTAGAATGAGAATGCTTCGTCAGTGGGGTGGTATAGTAGATATATGCCCTGATGCAAGCCCGATTATAAGTAAAACATCAATTAAAGGTTTATACTTTAATTGTGGTTGGGGAACAGGAGGTTTCAAAGCAACACCAGGTTCTGGAGATTTATTTGCTCACACAATTGCAAATGATGAACCTCATAAATTAAATGCTGCCTTTAATATAAATAGATTTGTCAGTGGTGATCTAGTTGATGAACATGGTGCAGCTGCAGTTGCACACTAATGTTTTTAATTAATTGTCCTTTTTGTGGTGAGAGAGAACAAAGCGAATTTAAAGCAGGTGGTGAAGCTCACATAGTAAGACCAAAACAACCAACAGAACTAAGTGATGATGAATGGGCAGAATATTTATTCATGAGAAAAAATATAAAAGGAGTTCAGTTTGAAAGATGGAATCATATTCATGGTTGTAGAAAATGGTTCAATATGGTTAGAGATACTTCAAACGACCAAATAAAAGCTGTATACAAAATGGGTGAGAAACCACCAGTAAAATAAAATGTCTAATAATTTAAGATTTAAAACAAGCAAATTCATTGATGAAACTTATCGAGTTTCTTTTAAGTTTAATAACAAAACATATTTTGGTTTTAAAGGTGATACTCTAGCATCAGCTTTATTGGCTAATGGCATTCATCTTGTAGGAAGAAGTTTCAAATATCATAGACCTCGAGGAATTATGACATCAGGTTCAGAAGAACCTAATGCAATAATTCAATTACATGATAACTCCTCAAGAACTGAACCCAATGTAAGAGCCACTGAGGTTGAAATTTATGAGGGTTTAGTTGCATCTAGTCAAAATTGCTGGCCTAGCGTTAATTTTGATATTGGTGGAATTAACAATCTATTGTCCCCTATTCTACCTGCTGGATTTTACTATAAAACTTTTATGTGGCCTGCAAGTTTCTGGGAGAAGTACGAATACTTTATAAGAAAATCTGCAGGTTTAGGTAAATCACCGAAAGTTGCTGATCCAGACATATATGAACATAATTATATTCATTGTGATGTTTTGGTAATAGGAGCTGGTATATCAGGAATTATGGCAGCCAAAATGGCAGCAAAAAATGGTTTTAAAACTCTTCTAGTTGATGAAAAATCTTATTTAGGTGGATCATCTATTTATGATAACTCAGAGTTTTCAAAGATTAACAATCAATTAACAAGTTCGTGGTTAGAAAAAGAGATCAATGAAATATCAAAACTAGAAAATTTAGAAATTAAAATAAGGACTAGTGTTGCAGCGTATCATGGTTACAACTTTTTATTAGCTCGTGAAAGTCTTACTGACCATTTACCAATTAATCAAAGAGATAATAAAGTAAGGCATAGATTATTAAAAATTAGAGCTAAAAAAGTAATTACAGCTACTGGCTCAATAGAAAGACCATTGATATTCGATAATAATGATCGACCAGGTATACTATTATCTTCAGCAATTAAGAAATATATCGATCTATATGGCGTAGCTTGTGGTGAAAATAATGTTCTTTTTACCAATAACGATACTGCATACGAAACTGCCATGAGCTTAATTCAAAGAGGAATTAAGATAAATGCAATAATTGATAATAGAGAACAAGTTGACTCTAAAATTTGTTACGAGGTTGAGAAAAATAATATTAAAATTTATAAAGGTTTTTCTGTTGTTGATACTTACGGATATAGAAGAATTAACAAAATATCCATTATGAAACTTTCAAAAGATGGTCAAACAGTAATTGGGGACAAAACTAAATTAAATTGTGATTGTTTAGGTGTATCTGGTGGTTGGACCCCAGCAGTACATTTGTTTACACAATCTGGAGGCAAATTAAAATTTAGAGAGGAAGACCAAGTATTCATTCCTGATGTCTACCCTTCAGATCAAATAAGTGTAGGGTCTTGCAATGGAGACTTTGGTTTAGATGAAATAATAAAGAATACTTTATCTTCACTGAAGAAATTTCTTAATATAGATAATTCTGAATACAAAACTCTTGAAATTATCTCAGGTTTAAATCAATCAAAGAGAAATATTTGGCTATTACCATCTGATAAAACCATAGGAAAAACTAAATCTTTTGTTGATTATCAAAATGATGCAACTTCAAAAGATATTAAATTAGCTCTAAGAGAAGGATTTAGATCTATAGAACATGTAAAAAGATACACCACTACAGGTATGGGAACTGATCAAGGTAAACTTGGTAATATGCATGCTTTAGGAATCATTTCAGAAACAGCCGGAACCAAAATGGGCGAACATGGCACTACCACTTTTAGACCTCCTTATACACCTCTTACTTTTGGAACTATTGTTGGAAGAAATGTAGGTGAATTTTTTGATATATTCAGACGTACTCCGATACATGATTGGCATGTTAAAAATAATGCTGAGTTTGAAAACGTTGGTCAGTGGAAAAGAGCTTGGTACTATCCCAAAGAAAATGAAAACATGCATCAAGCAGTACAAAGAGAAAGTAAAGCCGCCAGAGACTCAGCGGGTATTCTAGATGCATCTACATTGGGAAAAATTGATATTCAAGGCACTGATGCCTCAGAATTTTTAAATCGTGTTTATACTAATGCTTGGTCAAAGCTTGCTGTTGGTAAATGTCGTTATGGTTTAATGTTAAATGAGGATGGAATGGTTTATGATGATGGAGTAACAACTAGACTAGGTGAAAATCACTATATAATGACTACTACTACTGGTGGAGCAGCTAATGTATTAGGAAAACTTGAAGATTATCTTCAAACAGAATGGCCTGAGTTAGATGTCTATCTATCTTCTGTGACTGATCATTATGCTACAATAAGTGTTTGCGGTCCTAATAGTAAAAAAATTGTCTCAAAAGTTATTCCTGATTTAGATTTTTCTGACGAAAATTTTCCACATATGTCTTTTAAAAATGCAAAAATTGGAAATATTAAATGTAAAGTAATGAGGATTAGTTTTACCGGAGAACAAAGTTATGAAATTAATATTCAAGCAAATTTTGGAAAATCTGTTTGGGAAAAATGTATGGACGCTGGTAAAGATTTCAATATTACACCTTATGGAACTGAAACGATGCACTTATTAAGAGCAGAGAAAGGTTTTATAATAGTTGGTCAAGATACAGATGCAACACTGACACCAATTGATTTACAAATGGACTGGATAGTAAGTAAAAAAAAATACGATTTTATTGGAAAAAGATCATTATATAGATCTGATACAATTAGAGAAGATAGAAAACAATTGGTTGGTTTATTGACAGAAAATCCAGAGGAAGTTTTAGAGGAAGGTGCGCAAATAGTTTCTGATGTAAAAAAGTCACCTATTGAAATGCTTGGACATGTAACCTCAAGTTATTACAGTCCAAATTTAAAAAAATCCATTGCATTGGGTGTTGTTAAAAGTGGGAAAAATATGCTTGGGCAAAAATTAATTATACCAATGGAAAATAAAAACATAAATGTAATCGTAGCTGATCCTGTTTTTTTTGATAAAGAGGGAAAAAGATTAAATGCTAAATTATAACCATACAATAAAAGAGGAAAAATCATATCAAGGTTTGCAATTAAGTGAAATGAAGCCTGTTATGAAATTGATAGTAAGGGGTAAAAAAAGAGAATTTTTATCAGCTATTGGTAAATCTTTAAATATGGTTTTACCCACAAAAGCAAATACTTCTACTCAAAGTGAAAAATTGACTGCCTTATGGTTGAGTCCTGATGAATGGATGATTTTTTCAAATGGTGTTGTTAAAGAAAATACAAACTCGTATGACACCGAAACGATTTTAAATAAAAACATATCTAAATTAGATTTAGGAGCTATAGTGGACGTTACAGATCAATTTGTAAGGATTAATCTTAAAGGAGACAAAATATATAACCTCTTTCAAACAGGCTCTCCTTTTAATTTTAATGATTTTAAAAGTAAAATTGGCTCTGTAACCCAAACAATTCTCGCAAAAATAGACGTAATTATTCACAATCAAAATAAAAATGAGGTGAATTTGTTTGTCAGACGCTCATTTTCTGAACATTTATTTGCATGGATGAATGATAGTGCGTCAAGATTATAGTCACATTTAGATCTGTAATAAGTTAATAGAAATAATGAAAAAATTATTTTTAATAGCAATATTTGCTCTTTTACCCTTTTCACTTAATGCGGAATCTAATTTAGATAAAATTTTATCTTCTGGAACACTAAAAGTCGGTACTACTGGAGATTGGGATCCTATGTCAATTAAAGACCCTGCAACTAATAAATATAAGGGTTTTGATATTGATGTTATGAAACAACTTGCAAAAGATATGGGTGTTAAAGTTGAGTTTGTGCCTGCAGAGTGGAAAACTATCGTTTCAGGAATAACATCTGAGAGATATGACATTTCTACTAGTGTTACAAAGACACCGAAGAGAGCTGAAGTAGCTGGTTTCACTGATACATATTACAAATATGCAACTGTGCCCCTTGTTCTCAAAAAGAATTTAAAAAAGTTTTCAACATGGGACTCGCTTAATAAATCAAATGTAACAATTGCAACTACTCTTGGTACTTCTCAAGAGGAAAAGGCGAAAGAATTTTTTCCAAAATCAAAATTAAACTCTGTAGAGGCGCCAGCAAGAGACTTTCAAGAAGTTTTAGCAGGTAGAGCTGATGGTAACATCACAAGCTCAACAGAGGCAAATAAATTGGTTATTAAATATCCTCAGTTAGCAATCGTTCCAGATGGTGGAAAAAATCCAGCATTTTTAGCAATGATGGTGCCAAAAGGTGATACTAAGTGGAATGATTATGTAAATAAATGGATACAGGATAAAAAATCCTCAGGTTTCTTCACTAAGTTATTAGCTAAATATAATCTTAAAAGCTTATAAAAAAATTAGTAATTAATTTTTTATTCTTTATAAGTTAAGAGTGAAAAATCTATTCTTATTAATTCTATTTTTTCCATTAACTTCATGCGGTAAAAGTGAACTAAATTGGCTAATCTTATCACCAAATAACATCGAAGGATTAACTAATCTAAAATTTTTATTAAGTGGTTTAACAACTACAATATTTATTAGTATAATTTCGATTTTTATCTCAATAATTATTGGTCTATTAGTAGCAATTCCGTCGTTAGCTAAAAATAAATTCTTAACCTACCTTAATATTGGTTATGTTGAAATTGTAAGAGCGGTACCTTTACTAGTTTTGATTTTGTGGATCTATTATGGTCTTCCAATCATGACGGGTATAAGTTTTAGTCCATTCGTTTCTGGTATCATAGCTCTATCAATTAGCGAAAGTGCTTTCCAGGCAGAAATATTTAGAGCAGGAATTAATTCAATAAAAAAATCTCAATGGGAAGCTGGAAGCTCTTTAGGATTAGGTTTTTTAAGAAAATTAAGATTAGTTATTCTACCTCAAGCAATAAAAAATATTTTACCAGCTATAGGTAATCAATTTGTGTATGTACTTAAAATGTCCTCTCTTGTGTCTATAATTGGTATCGGAGATTTAACAAGAAAAGCTAATGAGTTAGTTGTGACAACTTATAGACCATTGGAAATATATACATTTCTAATTCTTGAATATTTAGTCTTGATATTAATTGTTTCTTATCTAGTCAGAAAATTAGAAAAAAAATTACAAAAAGATTAATTTTTTTTTCTATAGTTCCAAGGATATTCAAAAGTCATGCCCCACATACCATTTTTATTTTTTTTGGCATAGTTCTCATCCTCAATAAATTTTGAAGAATATTTCCTGTAAGCAAAAGCATAACCTTTACGAACAAGATACTTAGATAAACTTTGATTATTTACAAAACATTCAGCTAAAATTCTCTTATATCGATCTACACCTTCTTTAACGCATTTTACCTTGTTATTACTTATCTTGTTAATAAGTAATTTTTTTGCTTGTATTCCGCATTCAATAACTTCATCATTCCTATTGCATATTTGTCTTATTTCAGGTGTATCAATGCCGCTAAAACGAATTTTTTCATTGTTTAAATGAATAGTGTCTCCATCAATGACTTTTACTTTATTAGAGTTAAGATCAAGATATGTTGCCCAAAAAAAAATTAGACAAATACTAGTAAGTAAAAAGACTTTTATTTTGTTTGAAAACATTATTCAAAAAATACCCAATAAACATTAAAACTGCAATTCCCATAAACCAATTTGTTACTAAAATTGTATAAAAAATATCTTCATAATCTCCTCCTTTAATATTAATCACATACCATAAACTTAAAAAAGGAAGGGCTGTTAATCTTAGAATGCTTAAATATAGACTATATAATGGTTTCTTTACTGCTTGGAATACTGCTGTAGTTATAAAAAAGACAGGATAAATTGGGCCAATTAATGCAGCAACCTTTAAGTATATAGCGCCATGCTTAATTGCCTCTGAGTTGTCTGTGAATAATGAGACTAAAAACTCTGCACCAAAAAAAATTACTATTCCTGAGCAGATCATAAAAGATGATCCAAAAAAAAGAGCTTTTCTATATAATTCTCTTAATCTATCATAATTTTTTGCTCCAAAATTTTGTCCACCAATAGATAATACTGCAGTATTTAATCCAATTACTGGAAGCAAAAAGACTTGTTCAATTCTTAAAGCAGCACCATAACCAGCAGTAGCTAAATCTCCAAATTGACCAATAAAGTAAAGAATATTAAATAAACCAACACCTATTAACAGCATGCTAAACATCACGGGAATTGTCTGATACAGGAGTTCACCTAGAAGATCAAATTTTGGAATAAAACACTCAGGTTTTAGATATTGTTTTAATTCACAACAATAAACTTTATATGTCAAATATATAAGACCAATAAATTGTGCAACTACAGTGGCTATTGCAAGTCCAGCTATACCAAATGCTGGAATAAAACCATAACCGAAAATAAATAATGGATTTAAAAAGATATTTAAAAAGAAACTAAAAATTAAAACATTCCTATAACTTTTTGTATCTCCTTGTGCATTTAACGTTCCATTTAAAGAAATTTGTATCAAAACAATTATGGTTCCATAAAAAATTACATCTAGATATTTTCTAGTTAAAATAATTGCCTCTTGATCCGATCCCATAAGAGAAAGTAAAAAATCTGAAACATTCAAACCAAAAAAAGTAACTAAAATCGATAAGAAGATTGCAAAAATAATTGATTGGGCAATAAATAATGATGCCTTATTTTTGTTATTAGCACCTAAATTATTTCCAATTAAAGTATTAGTTCCTGCAGTTAGTCCTACACCTATAGCAATAATCGTAAAATAAATTGGAAATGATTTTGCAATCGCTGCTATTGCTTCAGCAGATATTCTTCCCGCAAACCATGTATCTACTAAATTGTAAAAAGTTTGAAATAATGAACCAACACTTGCTGGTATAGTTACTTTTCTTAGTAAAAACCATATTGGATCTTTGGTTAATTTGAACGATTGTGACAATTAAATCCTTAGTTAAATTCTTTTTGAAAATTATATTTTTTTCCTGCTAGTTTTGCCTTATATATCTGACTTTGCCTCATTCTAAAACGAGATTTTTGGTTTTTTGAGAGTTTATCAAAACAATTTGGACAAGTAACACCCTCCTCATATCTTTTAGATTTTTTATCTTTTGTTGAAATTGGTTGTCTACACCCACCGCAAATCGAATAGGTTCCTTGTACTAATCCATGTTTTAGACTTACTCTATTATCAAATACAAAACACTCACCTTGCCATAAACTGTTTTTTTGTTTAATTCTTTTTAAGTAATTCAAAATCCCACCCTTTAATTGATAAATATTTTTAAAACCTTTTTTTTCTAAAAATACAGAAGCTTTTTCACACCTAATTCCACCAGTGCAAAACATTGCTATTGGCTGATCTTTTTTTAACTTTTTTAAGTATTTTGGGAAATCTCTAAAGTTGTCTATATTTGGATTTACCGATTTTTTAAAAGAACCAACTTTATGCTCAAAAGGTTTTCTTGCATCTAATAAAAAAGTTTTCTTATTTTTTATTAATTCATTCCATTTCGTTGGTTCAACATGAGTATTCTTTTTTTTAATTTTATTTGAGATTTTAAGATCCATTGGAACGACTTCTTTTTTAATTTTCACTTTAGATTTGTGGAAAGGTTTAAATTTACTTTTTGAATTATTAAAACTATCAAATTCTTTAATATTAAAAATTTTTTTTAA
Organism: uncultured Pelagibacteraceae bacterium; assembly: GCA_902624465.1. Classification (GTDB taxonomy): domain Bacteria; phylum Pseudomonadota; class Alphaproteobacteria; order Pelagibacterales; family Pelagibacteraceae; genus Pelagibacter. The sequence continues at coordinate 26,090 of CACNXP010000007.1, forward strand.
TTTAATAATTGCAGCCTTAATATCTTTATTTTTCCCAGATATAGATCCATTTAAACCCTCTTTTGATATAATAATTGATCCATATATGTTTTTATTAACTAAAAAATTATTCAATATTTTTTGATACTTTTTTAAATTATTTATTTTTTGAAATTTATAAAATCCAAATACAGCGAACATTAAATCTTCCTACAGACAGTCATTCCATCTCCAAAAGGCACCATGACCTTTTCAATTCTTTTGTCCTTTGAAATAAAATGATTTAAATCTCTAATACTTTTCGTATATTTGTCATTTATATCTTTATTAACAACTTCTCCATGCCATAAAACATTATCGATTATTACTAAACCCTCTTTATTCAATAGATCTAGTGAAATTTCATAATATTTTTGGTAATTCATTTTATCAGCATCAATAAAAACTAAATCAAATTTTTCATTTCTAATACTCATCAAGCTTTCTAAAGCTGGTTTAATTATTGTTTTAATTTTGTGATTTTGATTAGCTTTTTTAAAAAAATTTTGAGCAATTTTATTTGTTTCTTCATTTTTATCTAAAGCAATTATACTACCTTCATCTGGTAATGCTAAAGCCATAGACAACGTACTTAAACCTGTAAAAGTTCCTATCTCTAAGACTTTTGAAATTTTGGAGATCTTAATAATCAAATGTAAAAATTGACATTGGGAAATAGATATCTGCATTCTTTTAATATCACCAAGTGATAAATTATAGTCTATTATTTCTTTTTGAATTGGATGTAATTTCAGACCATTCTTGAGGATGTAATCTTGTAAATGTTTTGTGATATTAAGGTCTGAACCCATAACCTTATAATTTTTTCTTCAGGATCTCATTGATTAATTGAGGATTAGCTTTTCCACCAGATGCTTTCATTGCTTGACCAACAAAAAAACCAAATAATTTTTCTTTACCTTGTTTATATTCAATAGCTTTTTCTCTGTTATCATTAATTATTTTATCAATTAAAGCCTCTAATGCCTTTGGATCACTTTGTTGCTTTAATCCTTTTTCCTCAACAATTTTTTGTGGATCTTTATCTCCATCAATCATTAATTCAAAAACAGTTTTTGCTATTTTTCCAGAAATAGTTCCATTCTTAATTAGATTTATCAATATGGCGAAGTTCTTGGCACTCACCGGACTTTGAGAAATTTCTAAACCTTTGCTATTTAAAACAGCAAATAGTTCTCCTGTAATCCAATTGACTGCTAACTTAATATCTTTGTTCTTGCCCATTTTAGCTACAACTTCTTCAAAGTATTTTGCAGTATAAATATCAGACACTAAAATATTGGCTTCATAAGGAGACAATTTAAACTCTTCAATAAATCTTTTCTTTTTGTCATCTGGAAGCTCTGGAATATCATTTTTAAGTTCTTCAATAAATTTTTCTGATACCTCCAAAGGTAATAAATCAGGGTCAGGAAAATATCTGTAATCATGAGCATCTTCTTTTGATCTCATTGATCTTGTCTCATTTTTCTTCGTATCAAAAAGTCTTGTTTCTTGATCAATAGTTTTGCCCTCTTCTATTAAATCAACTTGCCGATTAGCCTCATATTCTATTGCCATTTGCATAAACTTAATTGAATTAACATTTTTAATTTCACATCGAGTGCCAAATTCTTTTGACCCTTTAGATCTTACAGAAACATTCACATCCGCTCTTAAAGAGCCTTCTTGCATATTTCCGTCACAAGTTCCTAGGTACCTCATTATAGATCGTAATTTTTTAATATAAGCATTAACCTCATCTGGAGATCTTAGATCAGGCTTGCTCACTATTTCCATTAAAGCTACCCCTGATCTGTTTAAATCTACAAAAGTATTTTGTGGGTCAAGATCATGAATACTTTTTCCAGCATCTTGTTCTAGATGTAATCTTTCTATACCTACTTCTTTTTGACCATTAGGCATATCTAAAATAACTTTGCCCTCACCTACTATTGGATCTTTAAATTGTGATATTTGATATCCTTGAGGTAAATCAGCATAAAAATAATTTTTTCTATCAAATACAGAGCGTTTATTAATTTTTGCATTAAGACCAATACCAGTTTTAATAGCTTGTTTAATACAAAATTCATTTATTACAGGTAGCATTCCTGGAAATGCAGCGTCAACTAAACTTACTTGTGTATTTGGTTCGGCGCCAAATTTAGTTGATGAAGAAGAAAATAGCTTTGACTTAGATAATACTTGAGCATGTACCTCTAATCCGATTACAACTTCATATTGATTATCTTTCCGATTAATCAAATATTCTGCGTTTTTCTCGTTCACTTAATCCACCAATCAGTAATTTTGTTTTTAAAATCTATTTTCTCCTCCATAGCAAAAGCAATATTCAATATATTTTGTTCATCAAAGGCTTTACCGATAATTTGTAAACCCAGAGGATAACCTTTAGTATCGTGTCCTGCAGGAATTGATATACCAGGCAGGCCTGCCAAATTAACTGGTACTGTAAATATATCATTTAAATACATTGAAACTGGATCATTTGTTTTTTCCCCTATTTTAAAAGCTGAGCTTGGCGTTGATGGAGTTAAAATTGCATCAACTTTCTTATATACCTCATCAAAATCATTTTTGATTAGTTTTCTCACTTTTTGAGCTTTAAGATAGTATGCATCATAATAACCAGATGATAATACATAAGTTCCAATCATAATTCTTCTTTGAACTTCTGCACCAAAACCTTCAGATCTAGTTTTTTCATACATATCAATTAAATTTTCACCTTTGGCTCTGTATCCATACTTTACACCATCATATCTTGCTAAATTAGAAGATGCCTCTGCTGGAGCAACAATATAATACGTTGGTAAAGCATAACTTGTATGTGGAAGTGATATGTCGATTGGTTCAGCACCACAATCTTTTACGTATTGAATACCTTTTTGCCAAAGATCCTCAATTTCTTGAGGCATACCATCAACTCTGTATTCTTTTGGAATTCCAATTTTTTTTCCTTTTATATTTTTTGTAAGTTCTTTGCTATAATGATTTCTTTTAAAATTAATTGAAGTAGAATCTTTTGGATCATATGTACTGATTACTTCTTGCAATAAAGCGCAATCTTTTACATTTTGGGCCATTGGTCCTGCTTGATCTAATGAGGAAGCGAAAGCAACTATCCCATATCGCGAGCAACTTCCGTATGTTGGTTTTAAACCTACAATTCCAGTAAATGAAGCTGGTTGTCTAATTGATCCTCCAGTATCAGTACCAATTGTGATTGGAGTTAATTGTCCAGCAACTGCTGATGCTGAACCACCTGATGAACCACCGGGTACTAAATTCTTATCAATAGGATTTTGTACGTTTCCAAAATGACTTGTCTCATTAGATGAACCCATTGCAAACTCATCACAATTTAATTTACCCAGAAGTACTGCACCTTCATTCCAAATATTTTCAGTAACTGTAGACTCATAAGTTGGTATAAAATTATTCAAAATTTTACTACCAGCAGTTGTTTTAACATTTTTTGTGCAGAATAGATCTTTAACTGCCATAGGTATACCAGGTAATTTTAAATCTAAATTTGGGTTCTGATCAAACTTTTTTGCTTTATCTAAAGCCGATGTAAAATCTTCTGTAATATAAGCATTTAACTCACTAGACTTTTCAGACCTTTGAATAAATGCTTTGGTTACATCTGTTGAAGAAAGTTTCTTATTTTTAATATTCTCTACTAATTCTGTTAAAGATTGTTTTGTAATATCTGACATTATTCAATTACCTTGGGAACAACAAAGTAATCCTCATTATCTTCAGGAGAATTTTTAATTATTTGTTCTCTAATATTTTTACTTTTAATCTCATCAGATCTGAATTTTAAAGTTGTTTCTGCTATTGATGTTAATGGTTTTACATCATCTGTTTTTAATTCATTGAGCTTTTCAATAAATTCAAAAATTGAATTCATATCATCAGCTAATTTTTCTGCTCTTTTTTCATCAACAGAAATTCTTGATAATTTAGATATGTGTTTTATTGTTTTAAGATCTATACTCATATGCTATTTAGGTATGACGCAAACTATCATTTAAGTTAAAAATATACAATATGATCACGTTAGAGGAATTCAAAAAAAATCACTTAGATAAGTGCAGATTGATAGGCTTAGACCTTGGTTCAAAACGAATAGGAGTTTCAATTTGTGACGAAAAACAATTAATTGCCACACCATTTATAACTATAGAAAAAAAATCCTCTCAAAACCTTATAGATCAACTTAAATCAATAATCATCGAAAATAACATAAAGGGAATCATAATTGGAAACCCCTTAAATATGGATGGTTCTTCTGGCAAATCTTCTCAATCAGTAAAAGATGTTTCTACTTATATTGAAAAGAACATCGATATTCCAATTTGTTTATGGGATGAGAGACTATCAACTGTTGGTGCATTTAATCTTTCCAGTCAATTAGATGTTAATGTGAGTAAAAGAGAAAAAAAAATTGATGAAAATGCTGCTGCTTTTATATTACAAGGAGCAATAGATTTTTTGAACAATTAATACTTGCTATTATACAACTTTATAGCTATAGAGTTGGTTTTAATGGCAATTAAAACAAATAAAGCTATTAAAATTTCCCAAAAACATTTGTTAGGTATTCAAGATTTATCTATTAATGATGTTAATTTAATACTTGATGAAGCTCATAATTTTATAAAAGTAAACCAAAGTAAAAATAAAAAAATTGATTCGCTAAGAGGAAAAACACAGATTAATTTATTTTTTGAGCCATCAACAAGAACGCAAAGTTCATTTGAATTAGCTGGAAAAAGACTTGGAGCTGACGTGATGTCAATGAACATAAGTAATTCAGCAATTAAAAAAGGTGAAACTCTTATTGATACAGCAATGACACTAAATGCTATGCATCCTGATATTATTGTAATAAGACATCAAGACTCTGGAGCATGTAACCTACTTTCTCAAAAAGTTAATTGCGCGGTTTTAAATGCTGGAGATGGAAGAAGAGAACACCCTACTCAAGCTTTATTGGATGCTCTGACAATCATAAATCGAAAAAAAAGAATTGAAGGTTTAAGAATTGCCATCTGTGGAGATATTCTACATTCCAGAGTTGCAAGATCTAATATTTATTTACTGAATATGTTGGGAGCAGAAGTAAATATAATTGCTCCTACAAATTTGATGCCAAAAGAAATAGAAAAATTTGGTGTTAATATATTCACCGATATGAAAAAAGGATTAAAAGATTGTGATATTGTAATGATGTTAAGATTACAAAATGAAAGAATGACGAGTTCTTATCTCTCATCTAACAGAGAGTATTATGAATATTATGGCCTTACCCCGGATAAATTAGAACATGCAAAAGCTGATGCATTAATCATGCACCCAGGTCCAATGAATAGAGGTATTGAGATAGATACAAATTTAGCTGATGATATCAATAAAAGCGTAATTAAAGAACAAGTAGAACTAGGAGTTGCAGTAAGAATGGCCTGTTTAAAGATTTTTTGCACTTAAATGAAAAAACAATATTTTATAAACGCTAATATAATTGACCCACACAATTCAATTAATGAAACAGGTGGCCTTATAATCTCTGAAGAGGGAAAGATAGAAGCAGTAGGAAAAAAGGTAAATACAAATAATCTTCCGTCAAGAGAAAAACCAATTGACTTAAAAGGAAAATATATATTTCCAGGTTTAGTTGACATGAGAGTATTTGTAGGTGAACCAGGCTATGAATATAAAGAAAATTTTAGAACCTTAAGTAATGCTGCTTTAGCTGGTGGTGTAACTTCTGTGGTAACAATGCCAAATACTGATCCGATAATAGACAACGTATCTATAGTCGATTTTTTAAAAAGAAGAGGAAGAGATAAATCTCGAATAAACATTTTTCCGTGTGCATCGCTTACAAAAAATATTGAAGGAACCAATATGACAGAATTTGGTCTTCTCCAAAGTAAAGGCATAATAGCATTTACTGATGGCATTAAAACTATTCAAAATCCTAGATTAATGTCTCGGATAATGAATTCTGCAAAAGATATTGGCTGTTTAATAATGCAACATGCAGAAGATTATGAACTTGCAAAAAATGGGATGATAAATTCAGGCATTATCGCGTCTAAATTAGGATTATCAGGTATTCCTGAGATCGCAGAAAGAATTTTGATTGAAAGAGATCTTACATTACTCGAAAAGGTAAAATGCAGATATCATATTTCTCAATTATCATCGCAGAAATCTATCGAGGTGATCAAACATAGAAAAGAAATCGTAAAATTCACATCCGGTGTTTCGATAAATAATCTCTCTTTAAATGAAAATGATATAGGTGATTTTAGAACTTTTTTAAAATTATCTCCACCTTTAAGGCGTGAGGAAGATAGAATTGCTCTAGTGGAGGGATTAAAGGATGGACTGATAGATGTGATAGTTTCAGATCACAAACCTGAAGATGAAGAGTCAAAGAGATTAACATTTTCTCAAGCTGCAACAGGTGCATCAGGTATAGAAACCCTATTATCTTTAAGCTTAGAGTTATATCATAATGGATCTTTAAAATTAGAAACATTAATTAAAGCGCTCACTTCAAATCCTGCAAAAATTCTCAAAATAGATAAAGGTAACCTATCCATTGGTAATGATGCAGATTTTTGTGTTGTAGATATAAGTAAACCATGGATTGTAAAAAAAGAAAAATTAGTTTCAAAATCAAAAAATACCTCAATTGAAGACAAAAAACTCCAAGGTAAGGTCACGAATACATTTGTAAAAGGAAAAGAATTATTTAAGCTTTAGTATGGATATTTTTTTGATAGGTATCATTTCCTACCTCTTGGGCTCGATACCTTTTGGATATATACTTACAAAGATATTTTTAAAAAAAGATATAAGAGAAATCGGATCTGGTAATATTGGGGCTACTAATGCTTTAAGAACTGGTAACAAAAGTATTGGTTATTTCACATTAGTATTAGATATTTTAAAAGCAATTATTCCAGTGGTTTATGTTAAAATTTTCTACCAAGATTTTTTATATATTGCATCTTTATGTGCCTTTTTAGGTCATGTGTTTCCAATTTGGCTTAAGTTTAAAGGTGGTAAAGGTGTTGCTACCTATGTTGGTATTTTATTCGCTATAAATTTATATTTTGGAATTATATTTTCTATATGTTGGTTTATAACTTTTTTTATTTCTAAATTTTCATCTCTATCATCTTTAATAGCTTCGATATCTATACCGATCTATCTATTAGTTTCTAGTCAGTTTAATCAGGCAATTTTTTTTACAATCATGTTTATCTTGATTTTTTTTACTCACAGAGAAAATATTAAAAGATTGATAAATAAAGAAGAAACTAAGACAAAAATTTATTAAATTGACTATCTAAGGCTTTTGGGTAGTTTGTAGTTTATGAATTTGGTCATTGTAGAAAGTCCTGCAAAAGCAAAAACTATTAATAAATACTTAGGTGATAATTACAAAGTTTTAGCAAGTTATGGTCATATAAGAGATTTGCCGTCAAAAAATGGTTCTGTCAATCCAGATCAAGATTTTAAAATGGAATGGGAAGTTGATAGTTTTTCAAAAAAATATTTAAAAGAAATAACTGATGCGGCTAAAGACTCATCTAAAATAATATTAGCAACTGACCCTGATCGTGAAGGTGAGGCCATTGCTTGGCATGTCAAAGAATATTTGAATGAAAAAAAACTTTTAAAAGATAAAGAAATTGAACGAGTTGTATTTAATGAAATAACCAAAAAAGCTGTTATTCAAGGAATTGAAAATCCTAGACAAATTGAGCCACTACTAGTCGACGCGTATATGGCTAGAAGAGCCTTAGACTACTTGGTTGGTTTTAATATATCTCCAATCCTCTGGACAAAACTACCAGGTTCAAAATCAGCAGGAAGAGTTCAGTCTGTTGCTCTAAAATTAATTACTGAAAGAGAACATGCAATTGAGTCTTTTAAACCTGAAGAATTTTGGACTTTAAGTATTAAATTTGCTGATACCGCAAATCAAAATTTCACAGCTAGTATTAGTCAACTTGACAACAAAAAAATTGAAAAATTTTCGTTTAGAAACAAAGAAGAGATAAATAAAGCCATATCAAGTATTAATCAAAAAAAATTTAGTATAACTGATATTTCTAGCAAAATAGTAAATCGTAATCCATCTGGACCATTTACGACATCGACTCTTCAGCAAACCGCTTCGAGTCGACTAGGTTTTGGTGCATCTAGAACAATGCAAATTGCACAAAAACTTTATCAAGGCATAGAGATGGAAGGTGAAACAATTGGCTTAATTACCTATATGAGAACTGATGGAACTAATTTATCTAAAGATGCTGTAACAAGTTTCAGAGACTATATCCAAAAAGAAATCGGTAATGAATACTTGCCTAAGGATGTTTTAAATTATTCAGGCAAAAAAGCTAAAAATGCGCAAGAAGCTCACGAAGCAATCAGACCTACTGATATTATTAGAACTCCTCAAAGTGTTAAAAAATATCTAAGTACAGATCAAAATAAACTTTATGATCTTATCTGGAGTAGAGCTTTATCTTCTCAAATGGAGTCAGCTAAATTCGATAGAAACACTATCACCATAACGTCAGATAATAATGATACGATCTGTAAAGCCAGTGGATCTATTTTAAAATTTGATGGTTTTTTAAAGATTTATAATAATCAAAGCAAAGATGATGATGAAAATATTTTACCAGCTGTATCTAAAGGACCTATCAATATTGAAGCGCTAATAGATGAACAACATTATACACAACCACCACCAAGATATTCTGAAGCTAGTTTAGTTAAAAAGCTTGAAGAACTTGGTATCGGAAGACCTTCTACGTATGCAAGCATCATTTCTACTATTGCCAATCGAGGCTATGCAGAGATATTGAGTAAAAGATTTTTTCCTACAGATAGAGGTAAATTAATTTCAGCCTTTTTAGAAAAATTATTTGCGAAATATGTGGATTATAACTTTACAGCAGGTTTAGAGAATCAACTTGATGAGATCACTACTGGAAAAGAAAGTTGGATAAAAGTTTTGGAACTTTTTTGGAAAGACTTCAATAATAATGTTTCAGAAGTGAAAGAAAAGAGAACTAGAGAGGTGTTGGATTTACTCAATGATAGTCTTGGTGAATTAATTTTTGATAAGGATGATGAGGGTAATGTAGTAAGAAAATGTCAATTATGTAGTTCTGGAACACTTAGTTTAAAGAATAGTTTTAGAGGTGGTGCTTTTATAGGGTGTTCAAATTATCCAGAATGTAAATTTACACGACCATTATCTAAAGCAAAAGCTGCTGCTCAGGCACAATTGGCTGAACCAAAATTTATAGGAAAACATGAAAATGGAAATGATATATATTTGAAAAATGGTAGATTTGGCCCCTACCTTCAGTACGAAAAAATCCCATCTGATATAGAAGTTGAAAAAACTAGCAAGAAAAAGAAAAAAACTAAAAAATTAAAGTCAAATGTTAATGAGCTTTTAAAAAATGTTTCAATACCTAAAGGATTAGAATTAGAGAGTATTAATTTGGAGAAAGCTCAATTTTTATGTTCACTGCCTAAAACTTTAGGAATAAATCCAGATAATCAAAAAGAAATTACACTAAATGTTGGAAGATTTGGTCCTTACTTAAAATGTGAAAATAAATCAGCAAGAATAGAAAATGTAGAGGAAATATTTTCCATAGGTTTAAATAGAGCAATAACATTAATAGCAGAGGCTAAACCTGGTCGGATGTCCTCTTCAATGATTAAGGATTTGGGAGAACATCCGGAAGATAAAAAACCTGTTAGAGTTATGAAGGGTCAATATGGACCTTATATTAAATATAAATCACTTAATGCAACTATTCCTGAGGAAAAAGACCCGGCTGAATTAACAATGGAAGAAGCTTTAATATTGATTGAGAAAAGAAGAGAATACGATAAGAATAAAAAATCAAAAGGTAAGAAAAAAAAATGAAAAAAATATTTATAATTTCAATATTTTACTTATTTTCAACAAATATTCTAATTGCTGATGAACATAAATGTTCTGGAATGAAAAAACTTTCAAAAGAATATTTAGCATGTACAGCCAAAAATATTAAAGTAGGTGCTGTCACAAAAAAAGATCAAGTTAAAAAAGGGTCTATAAAAAAAACAAATCAAATTAAAGACAGTACAAAGAAAATGTTGAATAAAATTAAAACTAAAATCAAAAAAAATTAATTGATAATGGACTTTGAAGATAAAATTAGAGAACTCAATATAAAGCTTCCTGAAGCAAAAGCACCAGTTGGTAATTATGTTGCAACAAAAATTACAGGAAAAATGTTATTTATATCAGGACAAATTTCAATTGATAATAATGGTGAATTAATCAAAGGAAAAGTTGGTAAAGAATTGGATGTCGAGGCTGGTTACAATGCTGCTAAGAGATGCGCATTAAGTATTATTGCCCAAGTAAAAAAAGCCTGCGACAATGATTTATCAAAAATAAAATCATGTGTGAAACTAACAGGATTTGTAAACTCAACAGATGACTTTATTGATCAACCTAAAGTAATAAATGGTGCATCTGATTTGATAGCTTCAATTTTCGGAGATGCAGGTATGCATACCAGAGCTGCTGTAAGCACAAATAGTTTACCATTAGGGGTTTCGGTTGAAGTAGATGCAATATTTGAGTTAAATTAGATTATTACTTTCCAACGCTGAAATATTTAAATCCTTGATCTTTAATCTTTGACGAAGAATATATATTTCTCATATCAAAAATCATAAACTTCTTACCTTTAACTAAACTTTTAAAATTAATTGATTTAAAATCATTCCATTCAGTATGAATAATAACAAGATCAGCCCCATAAACAGCATCTTTTATTGAAGTCTTATTAATTACATTTTTAAACTTCATAAATTCAGTTTTATAACCAGTTGGATCGAAATATTTTATATTTGCTCCTTTCTTTGATAACCATGGTATCATTTTTAAACTTGAAGAATCTCTCATATCATCTGTATTAGCTTTAAATGTAACTCCTAAAAAAGTAATTATTTTGTTTTTAATTTTCTTATTTAAAATTTTATTGATTCTATCTAGCAAAATTTTAGATCTATTTTCATTTGATTTAATTACTGATTTAATTACTGATAAGTTTGTTTTAAATTTATCTGCTGTTGTAATAATGGCTTTGGTATCTTTGGGAAAACAAGAACCACCATAAGCAGGTCCTGCTCTAAGAAATCGACTACCTATTCTTTTATCTAATCCCATGCCAATTGATATATCCTCAATATTAATATTGGTTTTTTCACATAAATTAGCTATTTCATTTATAAAAGTAATTTTTGTCGCTAAAAAAGCATTAGAAGCATATTTAATCATTTCTGCAGCTCTTCTTGAAGTTTGTAAATAAGAAGCTCCCTTAGAAATAAGTGGGCTATAAAGATTTTTTAGAATTCTACCTGCTTTTTTATCATTAGTTCCTATAACTACACGATCAGGGTAAACAAAATCTCTTATTGCCTCTCCCTCTCTTAAAAATTCAGGATTTGAAACAACAGAAAATTTCTTTTTATTATTTTTTTTAGATAATATTTTTTCAATTTCATCTCCTGTCGTCACGGGAACTGTTGATTTTGTTATGATGATCTTAAATTTATTAATTGAAGAACTTATTTCATTAGAAACTTTGTAAATTTGACTTAAATCTGCTGAACTACTGCCTTTTTTAGTTGGTGTACCAACGCAAATAAAAATTATGTCTGAGTCTTTAATTGATTTTTTTAAATCTGTAGAAAAATTTAATCTTTTATTTTTAAAATTCTTTATTACTAATTCTGATAAACCAGGTTCATAAATCGGAATCTTTCCTTTTTTTAGTAAATTTATTTTGTCAGCATTATTATCTACACAAATTACATCATTTCCTAAATCAGCAAAACATACTCCGCTTACTAAACCTACATAACCAGTACCAATCATGCACAATTTCATGATTTAGCTATCTCTAAAGTTGATTTGATGTAACCACTCATACTTCCACAATCAAGATATTTTCCAGAAAAATTATGAGCAATGAATCTTTTATCATTTTGAATTAATGTTTGGATAGCATCTGTAATTTGTATTTCTCCTCCTTTACCTGGTTTTTGTGTGCGTAATTTTGAAAAAATTTCTCTGGGTAAAATATATCTTCCAATCACTGCTTTATTAGATGGTGCTTTTTTTACAGAAGGTTTTTCAATAACATCTGAGATTAAATAATTATTCTTATTTATTTTAGTTTTTAACTTATAAATTCCCCATCTTGAAACATTATCTTTTCTAACATTCATACTGGCCATAACAGACGCATTGTATCTTTTATGAATTTTAATCATTGATTTAGAACAATTTCTTTTAATGATAAGATCATCTGGTAACAACA
>CACNXP010000008.1 GCA_902624465.1 uncultured Pelagibacteraceae bacterium
TGGTATTACCATTATAGCAGTTAAAATAAAAAATATACCCCAGTCTCCATTAAGCCAATCAACTAAAGCACCCGATGATGAGGCTAATGTAGTCCTTCCAGCAGTACCTATTGAAGCTAATAGAGCATATTGAGTTGCGGTGTAAGTTCTGTCAACTAACAATGATATGAATGCAACAAATGCAACAGTGGCGAAAGCTGCCGCTATATCGTCAAAGATTACAGCTATTGCAAAAAGTATTTCAGATTTACCGCTCCACGCCAAAAGACTGAACAAAAGATTTGTGCTCGCCATTAAAATTCCTGCTAAAAACATTGCTTTTAAAACACCAGATCTTATTACAAATAGTCCACCTAGTAGAGTGAAGATGACAGTCGTTATCCACCCCAAAGTTTTTGAGTAAATAGCAATATCTGATTTACTAAAACCAATTTCTTTATAGAAGATAATAGACATACGCCCTAAAAAGGCCTCTCCAACTTTGAATAAAAAAACAAACCCTAGTATCCCCAAAGCAATTTGAAAGCCATTTTTTTTAAAAAAACTAATTATAGGTCCACTGATTGTTCCACTTATCCAAGTTATAGTTTGAGTAAGAAAATTTGAATTTTGAAATTTACCAGCAATTAATTGATCATTTTCTTTCTGATTAATTTGTCTTTCAGTCGAGTCAGTTTCATTGACAAACATCAATCCAATATTCATTAGAATTATTAAAATTCCCAAGATTAAAAAAGTTAGTTGCCAATAATTTTGAAAACCTAAACTTTCTAAATAATCCGCAGAAAACAATGATAAAACTCCGCCTAATTTATATCCACTCCACCACCCAACGACAGCCATTGCTGCGCCCGCAGCCATTGATTTACCCTCGTTTTCGCTAATTTGCTCAATCCTTAAAGCATCCACAGTAATATCTTGTGTTGCTGAGGCAATTGCAATCAGTAAACCTACTGATATTACAAGGGCTAAATTTTCTGAAGGATCAATTACACTCCACAAAAACAATGAGATTAAGATTAATATCTGCATTAGGACAATCCATCCTCTTCGATGTCCAATTTTCTTTGTTAGGTATGGTATTTGAATACGATCTATTAAAGGAGCCCATAAATAATTAAATGCATAAACTGCAAATATAAGACCAGCCCATCCGACCGTAGATCTGCTTAATCCATCTTCCTTTAACCATAAACTTAAACTACTACCTATTAATACCCAGGGAAAACCAGAGATAGCACCAAGTAATAATATTTTTAACATTCTTTTATCAAAATAAATTGAAAATGTTTCTGAAAGGGATTGTTTTTTAATTTCTATCATTTTTTAATTTCTCCAGAATGAAGGTAAAAATAATACTAATATAGCAAATAACTCCAGTCTTCCCAAGATCATACCTATTGTTAAAATCCATTTGGAAAAATCTGGTAAAGACGAGAAATTCCCGTTAGGTCCAATTATTGATCCTAAACCTGGACCAACATTTGAAATAGAGGTCGCAGCACCTGAAATTGCAGTTATAAAATCAAGTCCACTCAAAGATAATAATGCAGATAATAAAAAAAATATTATTAAGTACATGTAAATAAAAGAGATAATTGATGCTATAAATTTATCATCAATCGGATTTTTATCGTATTTCAACACAAAAACACCTTTAGGGTAAATAATTTTTTTTAGTTGATTAATTACAAATGAATAAAGAATTTGAAAACGAAATATTTTTATGCCACATGTTGTTGAGCCAGCACAGCCACCTATAAACATCAAAGCTAAAAATAATACTAGAGGAAAGCTACCCCAATTGTCAAATTGAGCATTGACATAACCGGTTCCGGTTAGAATAGAAATAACGTTAAAGAAAATTGATCTTAAATCAAATGAACTTGAATTGTTTAAAGTAAGATAAATCGATAAAATAAAAATTGATATAAATATTATCTTAATAAAGGTTTTGATTTGAGAATCTGATGTAAAAATAGACCTATTGCCATTTAAAAATTTAATGTACACAATAAATGGTACACTTCCTAAAATAATAAATACCATAGCCGTAGTTTCTATCGCTAAGCTATTAAAAAAACCAATGGATTGATTATAATTAGAGAATCCACCAGTTGCTATAGTTGTCATTGAATGTGTAATACTATCAAAAATATTCATTCCAAAAATATTGTAAGTGATTGCACATAGCGCTGTTAATCCAGAATAAATATAAATCAATCTTAGAGCAATCTCTTTAGACTTTGGAAGAATTTTTTCAGATGAATCATTATTTGAAATTTTAAATAATTGCATTCCTCCAACATTCATTATGGGCATTAATGTAATCGCCATCACTATGACACCAATACCTCCCAACCATTGAAGTATTGCTCTCCAAAATAATATCCCTTTAGGCATATTTTCTAAATTTGATATGATTGTTGAACCAGTCGTTGTAATACCTGACATACTCTCGAAAAATGCATTTGTGACTGAAAATTCTAAATTAGAGAATATAAAGGGTAATGAACCAAATATAGCAATACTTAACCAAGCTAATGCAGTTAGAAGGAATGCTTGTTGTAAATTAAGTTTTTTTTCATGATCTAGATTGGAGAGAAAAAATAAGGTACCAAAAATGATTGTAACAATTGCTGCACCAAAAAAAGAAGAATCTATTTGACCATAAATAAATTGTACAATTATTGGAACAAGCATAAAAATACCAAGAATTATTTGAAGAATTCCAAGAGTGAAAAAAACTGTTTTATAATTAGACATTTTGAAAGAACATTATTTTATGGTAAATAAATTTCAACTCTATAAGAATTAAGTAGTTCGTTAATTAAAGATTTTGTTGAATTATTCATGATAAAAAAAGAAAACTTAGAAAAAACAAGCTCTTGGCCAATCGTTGAAGCAAAAAAAATGCTTAGAGAAAGAAAATCTTTTATAGAAAAAAAAGGTAAAATTACACTACAGACTGGATATGGCCCAAGTGGACTTCCTCACATAGGAACATTTGGAGAAGTTGCTAGAACTTCTATGATGGTTAATGCGTTAAAACAATTAACTGATCTTCCAACAGAAATTATCACTTTTTCTGATGACATGGATGGTCTTAGAAAAGTACCAGACAATGTACCCAATAAAGAATTATTAGAAAAAAACCTTCATAAACCTTTGACAAACGTGCCAGATCCATTTGAAAAATATAATAGTTTTGGTGAACATAATAATGAGAAATTAAAAAAATTTTTAAATAATTTCAATTTTAAATATAATTTCAAAAGTTCTACTCAATTGTATAAATCAGGTTTTTTTAATCCAACACTTCAAATTATTTTAGATAATTATGATGGAATAATGAATATCATTATGCCTACTTTAGGAAAAGAACGTCAAAAAACTTATTGTCCATTTCTTCCTATTTGTCCAGAAACAGGACATGTTTTAGAAATTCCAGTAAAAGAAATTGATAATTCTAAGTCTAAAATTGTATTTGATAACAAAGGCAAAGATTTAGAATCAAGCATATTAGATGGTCATTGTAAACTTCAGTGGAAAGTAGATTGGGCTATGAGATGGTATGCGCTAGATGTTGACTTTGAAATGTATGGTAAAGATCTGATAGAAAGTGCAATATTATCTACTAAAATTATTAAACTAATTGGAAAAAAAAACCCATCTGGTTTTGCTTATGAACTCTTTTTGGATGAGAAAGGGGAAAAGATTTCTAAATCTAAAGGGAATGGAATAACAATCGAGCAATGGTTAGAGTACGCCTCACCAGAAAGTTTATCATTATACATGTATCAAAATCCAAAAAGAGCTAAAAAACTTTATAATGAGATAGTTCCAAAAGCGGTTGATGAATATTTGGAATTTATTGAAAAGGCCAAAACTCAAGATGAGCTTCAGTTACTGATGAATCCAGTTTGGCATGTTCATAATGGTAGTGTGCCAAAAGAAAAAATAATTATGTCATTTTCTATGTTATTAAATCTTGTAGAAACAAGTAATGCTGAAAACAAAGAATTATTATGGAAGTTCGTAAAAAAATATAAGGAAAATATTTCTGAAAAAGATCACCCAATTTTTGATAATCTAGTTGGTTATGCTATTAAATATTTTAACGATATAATAAAAGCCAAAAAAAAATATAAAATACCTGATCAGATAGAAAAAAAAGCGTTAGAGGCTCTAATATCAACCTTAGATAAATGTAATGACAAAATGTCTCCTGAGGAAATTCAAACTTTAATTTATTCAACAGGAAAAGAAAATGGGTATTCAGAAAATTTGAGAGACTGGTTTAAATTAATTTATGAAGTTGTATTTGGAGTCGAAAATGGCCCTCGAATGGGTTTTTTTATAAGTTTTTTTGGTGTTAAAGAAACCAAAGATCTTATAATAAATAAAATTAAATAATGTTTTCAAATTTAAGATCTCTAATTTTTAAACTTGATCCAGAGACAGCCCATGGTTTGGCAATAAAGTCATTAAAATTTAATTTTGTGCCAAATGTTTTGGATAAAAATAAAAATAGCCATTTATTTAAGACTAAATTATTTGAAAAAGAAATAGAAAATCCAATTGGAATGGCAGCAGGATTTGACAAAAATGCTGAGGTTTATAATTCTTTATTTAAATTGGGATTTGGTTTTGTGGAGGTGGGTACAGTCACACCTCTTAAACAATATGGTAACCCCAAGCCAAGAGTTTTTAGATTAGTTGAAGATGAGGCATTAATTAATAGATTGGGTTTTAATAACTTAGGTGCAAAAAACATTGTTGATAGGATCTCAAGTAATAAACAAATTGGTTTACTTGGAATTAACATAGGTCCTAATAAAGATACAAATGATAGATTGAAGGATTATGTTGAATGTTTAAAAACCTTCCATGAATTTGCAGACTATATTACGATTAATATTTCATCCCCCAACACTGAAGAGCTGAGAAATTTTCATGATCAGGAAAAATTGAATAGTTTATTAAATATAATCAATAGTGAAAAAACAAAACTAAATTCAAAAATTCCAATTGTAGTAAAAGTCTCACCAGATATTAAAGATATGGAAATACCCAAAATTTCTGATGTTCTTTTAAACAATAATATAAAAGCAGTCATTTTATCGAACACCTCCGACTCTACTCGAGATAAATTAAATGACATTCAAAAGCATCAAAAAGGAGGTTTGTCAGGCAAACCAATAGAAGAAAAATCTACAATGCTGATTAATAAATTTTACAAAACTCTTGGTAATAAAATTAAAATAATTGGAGTTGGTGGAGTGGACTCTGGAATAAGTGCGTACAATAAGTTTTTAGCTGGCGCGAGTTATGTTCAACTTTATACAGGTATGGTATACAGAGGACCAAATATTGTAAACCTTATTAAAAAAGAGCTTAAGGAATTATTGATAAGAGATGGAGTTAAACATTATAGTGAAATCATAGGGAAAAAAACAATTTCTTAAATTTTATAAACTTGACGCAATCATCAACTCACTTTATATAGTCGAAAATATTATGTCAAAAAAATGTGAACTTACCGGCAAAATTCCCCTAAAAGGTCATAATGTTAGTCATGCTAATAATAAGACAAAGAGAAGATTTTTACCTAATTTAAAAAAAGTAAAATTTACCAGTGAACTTTTAAAGAGAAGCATGAAACTTACTGTAAGTAATGCTGGTGTAAGATCTGTAGATAAAAAAGGAAGTTTTGACGCGTTTTTAAAGACTGTAAAAAATAAAAATTTATCTCCAAGATTAAAGAAGATGAAAAAAAGTTTATTAATTAAGTCTCCATTTCAAAAAAAACAAGTTCAATCTAAGACAGCTTAATGAATAAAATTTTTTTTATACTCTCATTTTTAATGGGAGCAGTTGTTTTAGCATCTAATTATTTAGTTCAGTTCCCTATAAAATATTATGGTTTAGAAGAAATATTAACTTATGGAGCTTTTAGCTATCCGATTGCTTTCTTGATCACAGATTTAGCCAACAGATCTTTTGGCAAGATAGTTGCCAGAAGAATTGTTTATATTGGTTTTGCTATAGGTATTAGCTTTACACTTTTATTCTCAACAAACTTTACAGACTTGATATCTATAAGAATTGCAATTGGATCGGGTACTGCCTTTTTAGTTGCCCAACTCTTAGATGTTCAAATTTTTGATAAATTAAGAAAAAAAGAATGGTTTGTTGCACCTTTAACGTCATCTCTGATAGGTTCAACAATTGATACGTTTATATTTTTTTCAATATCTTTTTATGGAACAGGTATTCCTTGGATCACATTGTCTTTAGGAGATTTAAGTGTAAAAATTTTTGTTGCTTTAATGATGTTAATCCCTTTCAGATTACTGTTGAAAACACTCAAACCAGTTTAGATTTAATATAAATATTTATAAGATAATATTTTATAAGCCAACTTTGCTACTAGAAAATTGTAGGAATTAAATCCTTTGATAGGTGCGAGCTCATTTATATCTGCGCCAACAATGTTTGAGTTTTTGGCTGCAATCTTAATTATATCTAAAACTTCCTCCCATAATAAACCGCCAGGTTCAGGTGTTCCAGTTGCAGGCATGATACTCGAATCTAATCCATCTACATCGAAAGTTAGATAAACAGTCTTATTTTGAATTAGTTTTTTAAATTTTTTTAAATTCCATTTTGCCTTATCTTTTGCCCAAAAAATACTAATTCTAGATTTATTTTTTTTTAAAAAAGGTATCTCCTCTTTAGAAATATTTCTAATTCCAAATGAGATTATTGAAACGTTTTTATAATCTAAACATCTTCTGATAGCAGATGCGTGTGAAAATTTTTCACCATTATAACTTTCCCTTAAATCTGCATGAGCATCGAAATGTAAGAGGCAAATATTTTTATGTTTTTTAACAAATGGAACAATACATCCTGGTGTGATTGAATGTTCACCACCAAAAGTCATTGGAAAAAGTTTATTATTAAGAATTTCTTTATTTATGTTAGCTATCTTTTTTAAAGCTTTTTTAATATTTTTATCAATCTTAAAAGGTTTTAAAGTTTTAATTCCTATTTTTTTGTAAGGTTCACAATTTAATTCTTCATCATATAGTTCAACTTGATGTGAGGCTTTAATTATCTCTTTTGGGCCATTTTTAGTCCCACCACCATAACTCACAGTTTTTTCCAGACCAAAAGGAACAATTACAACTTTTTCTTTGAAATTGAATTTATTATCTATTCCAAGAAACCCTTTTTTATTTGAAAGATATTGCAATGTTTTATCCAAAAATTTTTGTAAAGTTTTTTCTATCTCTATTTTTCCATTCACCTTTATGATATGCATCACTTGCAATCAAAGGTAATACACTTGTTGCCTCAGCGAAAACCATTTGTTCTTTCGTGACATCAACTTTACCCCATGAACTTGCCTCTTTTAAAGTTGAACTGCTACACGCACCATCTCTTGAGTCTGCTACAGTAATTTGCACAGCATATTTATGCATTTCAACATTTTTACCTAGAAGTTCAGCACATATGACTGTGTCCTGAATAAAATTTTTTGGCACTCCACCACCTATCATAAATAATCCAGAACCTTTTGATTTAATTTTTATTTCAGTTAATTCTCTAAATTCTCTTATAGAGTCTATTGTAATATGAGATTTCGGGTTCTTTTCTTGGTGAATTACTAAACCAAAACCAGCGCTAGAGTCTGTAAAAGCAGGACAGAATATTGGCACATTGTGATCAAAGGCAGTTTCAATTAAAGAGTCTTTCTTTACTGAGTTTTTTTTGAGATATTTTCCCATTTCGTGAATAAATTCTCTAGAGGTATAGCTTCTAGGCTCCAAGTTATCAGCTATTTCACAAATTTTCTTATCACAAATTTGTAATTCATCTTCGTCAATGTACGTATCGTATATTCTATCAATATAATTTTTTCTAAGTTCAGTATCATCTTGAAATTGAGAGCCTTGATAATGCTTAAATCCTAATGCCTCAAAAAAATCCATATCAATTATCGAAGCACCAGTTGCAACGATTGCATCTACCATATTGTATTTGACTAAATCTTTGTAAATATTCATACAACCAGCTGCTGAGGTCGAACCAGCTAAAGTTAGAAAAATTGTACAATCTTTATCTTTTAACATTTCATTATAGATGTTTGCCGCATTTGCAGTTTCTCTAGATACAAATGACATTTTCTCCATTGATGAAATAATTTTTCTAGAGTCAAAGGATGTAATATCTATGTGTTCAACTGGATTTTTAAGAAAGTCTTTTTTACTATTATGTCCAAGATTTTTATTTTTTGACATCAAGCAACTAAAGTATCTTTGTTGCTGTCTTTGTTATAGAGGCTCATTATAGCATTATCTTCAACTTCATAAATCTTATCAGAATAGAAACCATTAAACTGTGTTCTAAAGGTAAGGCCGTATGAACCTAATTGACCAAGTTCAATATAATCATTTTCTTTAATATTATTAGGTAAAAGGAAAGGACCTTTCATGTAATCCATGCTGTCGCATGTTGGTCCATAAAAATCAAATGCAGTTAATTTTTTTGAAATAATTTTGTTTGAATTGTCTTTTATCATTTTAGATGGAAACACAATATTCGGTGTTCCTGCATCAAAAAGTGTTCCATAAGTTCCATCATTTATATAAAGTTTTTGTTTTTTTCTTAAGTTAACCCGAACTATAGTTGAACCACTTTCAGCAACTAAGGCTCTACCTGGTTCACAAATTATTTCTGGTAATTTTTCAATTTTTAAATTTTCCAAACCTTTCTTAATTTCATCAAAATAACTCTCTAAAGAGGGTGGAATTAAATCTGGATAGATAGTTGGAAAGCCGCCTCCAATATTTAAATAATCAGGAACAATTTTCGTTTTCTTAATTATATTTGCAATTTCGGAAATTCCTTTTGAGTATGAAATTGGATGCATACATTGCGAACCTACATGAAAACTTAATCCAATCTTTTTTGAATGTTGTTTTACTAATCTTAAAAGTCCTGCCGCCTCTGAATTTATAGCACCGAATTTTTTTGATAAGTCAATTTCAGCATGTTCATTTGATACAGCCACTCTTACAAATAATTCTAAATCTTTTGCATTGCTGGTGCTCTCAATAATTTTTATCAATTCATCTTTAGTATCAAGTGCAAATGTTTTGACTCCATATTTGAAGTATGCTTCACTTATATCTTCTCTACTTTTAATTGTGTGCATGAAAGAACACTTAGATACTTGATCAAATTTTCTGACTGCTTTTATCTCCTCCACTGAGGCAACATCAAATTGATTAATACCGCTTTTTAATAAAGTTTTAATTACCTCAGGATGGGGATTTGTTTTGACAGCATATAAAATTTTACCTGGAAAGTTTTTTTGAAAAAATTTGGAAGCTGAAAGAATTGATTTCTTTCTTATACAATAAACTGGTTTGTCTGGTCTCAGTTGATTAACTAGTTCTTCAACCGACTTAAATTTTTGCATTTTTCATGCCCCCCAAAAAAAATTTAACAAAAAAAAGTCTTTTTATTTAAAAAAACTTTAATGAATCGAGCAATTAATTCAATACTTACCTAATGTAAAGCAAATAATGACCTATTGAATTGTGGAAAAAAATTCCCATATCAGTCTCATGAAAAACGAAGGCGCATTACAAAATTTAGCTGATTTCAACAATAAATCACTATTAATTGTTGATGATGACAATCCATTTAGAGAAAGATTGGCTAGGGCCATGGAAAAAAAGGGTTTTGAAGTTATTCAAGCTGAAGGTGTGCAAAAAGGAATTGATACAGTCAAAGCAAAAAAACCAGGATTCGCTGTTGTTGATTTGAGACTAGGTGATGGTAATGGTTTAGAAGTTGTTAAACAAATACAATCCTCTAATCCTGAAAGTAGAATAATAATGTTAACTGGATATGGAAATATTCCAACTGCTGTTGCAGCAATAAAAGAGGGTGCAATCGATTATTTGGCTAAACCTGCAGATGCAGATGATGTTGAAAAGGCTCTTTTAGCTGATCCTGCTAAAAAAGCGGCTCCACCTGAAAATCCAATGTCAGCAGATAGAGTGAAATGGGAACATATACACAGAGTTTTTGAATTGTGTAACAGAAATGTTTCAGAGACAGCAAGAAGACTAAAAATGCACCGAAGAACCCTTCAAAGAATTTTATCTAAAAGATCACCTAAATAAGTTTTCTAAATTTTAAAATTTTCTTAGCAATAAGCACTAGTAAAGCTATCTTAAATATTTCAGCTAATAGAAAAGGCTTAACACCTAAATCGAATACAGGTTTGTCCCATCCAATTAGTGTCCCTAACCACAAAATACCAAAAATATAGATTGTTGATACTGCAAGTATAAGTTTTGAGAAAATAATTAAAAAATTATCTTTTAATTTTACAAAAGAAGCCAAAAAACAAGCTGAAAGAAATCCAATTAGATAGCCCATTGTTGGACCTGTAAAATAAGTTAAACCCACTCCTCTCTCTGGAGAATTTGAAAATACTGGCAGACCCGCAATCCCTTCAATTAAATATAAACCAATTGTCGCAACACCTATTTTATATCCAAAACTTATTCCAATAAAAAGAACTATAAAAGTTTGCATTGTCATTGGAACTGGATAGAAAGGAATTTTGATTTTTGCTGAGACAGCAAGTAACACAGAACCTAAAAAAATTACAAGTATTGATTTAATTATTTGGGCTTGTGTATTTTGCTTTATAAGTTCCATAAAAAATAATACTCTTATTTCTGTCTATAATCTATATTAATCTCTAATGGGAAAAATTAAAAAAACAGATCATTTTTATTTAATTGATGGATCAGGTTACATTTTTAGAGCGTATTATGCGTTACCACCATTAACGCGTAAAAGTGATGGATTACCGACGGGTGCAGTGAGTGGTTTTTGCAGTATGCTTTTTAAACTTCTAGAAGATTCAAAGTCAAATCAAAATTTACAAAAACCAACACATTTTGCAGTTATATTTGACTCTGCTAGAAAAACTTTCAGAAATGAAATTTATAGTGATTACAAAGCAAATAGAGCTGAAGCACCTGATGATTTAGCTCCACAATTTGATTATATCAGAAAATCAGTATTAGCTTTTAATTTACCTTCATTGGAATTGATAAATTATGAAGCTGATGACTTAATTGCAACTTATGTTGAAATGATTTTAAAGGAAGGTGCAAAAGCAACAATAGTGTCTTCAGATAAGGATTTAATGCAATTATATAAAAAAAATGTTCGAATTTATGATCCAATGAAAAATAAGTTTATTTCAGAAGAAGATATTAAAAATAAATTTGGTGTAGGCGCAAGTAAGGTAATTGATGTTCAGGCTCTAGCTGGTGATAGCAGTGATAATGTACCAGGAGTTCCTGGCATTGGTGTTAAAACAGCTGCAGAATTGATTAATAAATATGGAGACCTTGAAAAACTTTTAAAATCTGCTCATGAAATTAAACAAAACAAAAGAAGAGAATCACTCATTGAGAATAAAGATAAGGCTTTAATAAGTAAAAAACTAGTGACATTAAAAAATGATGCTCCAGTAAATAAAAACCTAACTGATCTTGAATTAAAAAGTATTGATAAAGATAAACTCTACAAATTTTTGAGAGAGATGGAATTTAATAGATTGTTGAGTTCAGCAATCTCCGCATATGGAGAACCAAATTTAACAAGTATCAAAAATGAGGTTAAAATTGAAAAAAATCAAAAAGCAATCAATAAAAAAGAATATTATTTAATTGAAAATTTGGAACAAATCGACGACTGGATAACTGAAGCTGAGGAGTTAGGTGAAGTTGCAGTAGATACAGAAACAAATTCGTTAGATCCTCATCAGGCGGATCTAGTTGGTGTTTCATTAAGCTCAAAAATTGGAAAAGCTTGTTATATTCCTATCGGTCATAAATCTAACAAATGCATCGAAAAAGATTATGTTTTGAAAAAGTTAAAACCTTTACTTGAAGATCCAAGTATCAAAAAAATAGGTCAAAATATAAAATATGATTTTATAGTTTTTTTTAAACACGGAATTAATATGACATCAATGGAAGATACTATGCTGATGTCTTATGTTCTCGATGCAGGAAAAAATAGACATAATATGGATACATTGTCAGAAATTCATTTAAAACATAAAACAATATCTTTTAAAGATTTAGTTGGCACAGGAAAAAAGGAGATTAATTTCAGTGAAGTAGATGTTGAAAAAGCCAAAGATTATGCAGCCGAAGATGCTGATATTACATTTAGATTATACAAAAAATTTCAAAAAAGTTTGAAGGATGAAAAAATGATAAATATCTATGAGATATTTGAAAAGCCTTTATTAAAAATTCTTGCCTATATGGAAATTGAGGGAGTTAAAATAGATAATAAATTTTTGAAATCATTATCTACTAAATTTGAAAAAAAGATTGTTAAAATTCAAAATGAAGTTTTTAAAATATCTAAAAAAAAATTTAATATTGCATCACCAAAACAACTGGGGGAAATATTATATAATGATCTTAAAATAGCAGATTTAAAAAAAACAAAAAAAGGGAGTTTTGCAACAAGCGCTTCGGTTTTAGAGGATTTGGCGTTTAAAGGTCATAAGTTTCCCCAATTAGTATTGGATTGGAGGCAGGTATCTAAATTGAAAAATACCTACTCAGATTCCTTGCCGGAACATATTAATCCTAACACACAAAGAGTACATACTTCTTTTTTATTAGCAGCTACCACAACTGGTAGATTAGCGTCAAGCGATCCAAACTTACAAAATATTCCGATTAAATCTGAGGATGGTAAAGATATTCGTAAAGCATTTATAGCTAAAAAAGATCATGTTTTAATTTCTGCAGATTACAACCAAATTGAGATGAGAATTTTAGCTGATTTGGCTGACGTGAAAGGATTAAAAAAAGCTTTCAAAAACAACGAAGATATTCATTCACTCACAGCTAGTCAGATTTTTAATGTTGATATAAAAAAAGTAAATCAAGATCAGAGAAGAAAGGCTAAAGCTATAAATTTTGGAATTATATATGGAATTTCACAATATGGATTAGCAAAACAAATTAATGTCACAAATTATGAAGCCGAGGAATTCCTTAATGCTTATTTTTTGAAATTTCCTGAAATTAAAATTTATATGGACCGAACAATAAAGTTTTGTAGAAAAAGTGGATTTGTGAGTAATATTTTTGGAAGACGATCACATTTTATTAATATCAACGATAAAAACTATAATATTAGAAATTTTCAAGAGCGCGCAGCAATTAATGCCCCAATTCAAGGTTCTGCGGCAGAATTAATGAGATTAGCCATGATAAGACTTGATAAAAAATTAAGTGATCAAAAAAATCTAAGAACAAAAATGTTATTACAAATCCATGATGAGTTAATTTTTGAAACTCCCAAAGAGGAAGCAAAAAGAATCAGTAAAATTATAATTGATGAAATGTCTAGTGTTGTTAAGAGCGAACAGCATTCTTTTTCCATACCTTTAACAGTTGATCTAAATATCGGAGAAAATTGGGGTACACTACATTAATTTAATTGCCCAAATTAGAACAATTTAGTATTTTTATAATTGAGTATGCAGAAACAAACAATTGCCCTTGTCGATGATGATAGAAATATTTTAACAAGTCTGAGTATAGCTTTGGAGAAAGAGGGATTTAAAGTTCAAACATATATTGATGGTGAAAGCGCTTTAATTGGCTTAACTAGAACCCCGCCTGATCTAGCAATCGTTGATATTAAAATGCCGAAAATGGATGGAGAAGAACTACTTAAAAAGCTAAGAAAAAAAACTTCATTACCAGTTATTTTTTTGACTTCTAAAGATGACGAAATTGACGAATTGCTTGGATTGAAGTTAGGAGCAGATGATTTCATAAAAAAATCTGGAGGCTTTTCAATTAAAGTGTTGATTGAGAGAATAAGAGTGCAACTTAGAAAGAAAGATTCAAAAGAAATTATAGAGGAAAACAAAAGTATAATATCTCACGGTAAGTTAAAACTAGATCCTTCACAATTAGAGTGCGAATGGAATGGTAAACAATTACCAGATAAACTTACTACGACTGAATTTTTATTAGTTAAGGAACTAGCAAAAAGACCTGGTATAATTAAAGAAAGAGCTCAGTTGATGGATATAGCTTATAGAGAAGATACCGATATAGAGGACAGAACAATAGACAGTCATGTAAAAAGAATAAGAAAAAAATTTAAAAAGGTTGACCCTGAATTCTCAGCTATAGAAACTAGATATGGAAGTGGATATAGGTGGAATGTTAGCTGATGTTAAGCAACCTTCTTAAAAACTTATCTATATTAAAAAAATTTTTATTTATTAATTTTATTTTTTTTACCATTATTGGAATTTTTCTTTTTATTTACTTAAAAAATGTCCAACCAAATTTGATTAAAAAAAAATCATCTAATCACATTGAAGTAATCAATAATACAATTGATAATTTGACAAGACTAAATGTCGAATTTGTAGAAGATGATATTAGGAAATTTCTTTTTTCCACAAGATTTCTTTTTCAGAATTTAGATAGAGTGATATTTTTTGATAATCAACTAAACTTAATTGGTGATACAGACACCTTAGATCTTGATCCGAGATCATTTTCACAAAGATTAGATATTGTAGAATTTGAGGTGTTAACTGAAAAAAAAACTAAAGAAATTACTGAAAAAAAAAATATTGATGTTGGAAATAATAACGTCGTTTCTCTTAATGATGTACTTTTAAATTATGCATCATCTAAAAATTTTGGAACGCCTTTTACTTTTACCCAAGAAGAGTTCAATAAATTTAAGCTGACAACAATTAAAAATGTAATGCAAAAGGGCGAAAACATTGGTTATTTAGCTATCACAGAAAATGCAAATGATGTTAAAGCAGCTATAGATGAAAGAAAGACATTTGTAATCAGAACAGCTTTAGCTATTGGCTTAGTAATATTAATTTTCTCCTTTGTTTTAAACAGATATTTCTTAAAACCAATTAAAAATTTAGTGACGTATACCGAAACAATCAGAAACAAAGATCCGAAAGTTACTAATCTTGATATTTTAAAAAAAAGAAATGATGAACTAGGATTACTCTCAAAGTCACTAGATGATATGACAAATGAATTAACTAAAAGAATTTCACATGCTGAAAATTTTTCAACAGATTTAGTTCATGAAATAAGAAATCCACTAGCTTCACTTAAGAGTGCATCTGAAATTTTACATGATACTACTGATGTTGAGCAAAGGATCAAATTAATTGATATTTTGAGTCATGATGTTCAAAGAATTGAAAGATTAATTACAGATTATTCACAAATGTTAAAAGATGAAGTTGCGTTAAGTAAAGAAAAAATTAAAAAACTTGATATCGAGCCAATTATTAAATCGGTAGTAGATGATTTTAATAATATTTATAAATTAAAAAGAGGAATAAATATTTCTTATTCGAACGATGGAAAAAATAAATATTTGATAAATGGAATAGAAAATAGGATTGAACAAATAGTTGCTAATCTTTTGGATAATGCAATATCCTTCAGTGGTGATAATAAAGATGTAATTGTTAAAGTTTCAAAATTAGAAAATGATAAAGTTTCAATTAATATTTTGGATGAAGGACAAGGGTTTAAAGAAAAAGACACTAATAAAATATTTAAAAGATTTTATAGTAATAGACCTGATAAATTTGGACAACATTCAGGACTTGGTTTAAATATTGTTAAAAATTTAGTTGATTTACATAATGCTACAATAAGAGCATCTAACAGATTAGACAGAAAAGGAGCAAGTATGGAAATTATATTTCCAAATGCTTAAAGAGTTCTATTGATTAATTAATTCTTTATTGTTAGAAGACGCACCATGGAAGATTTTAAAGTAAAAGATTTGACTCAAGCTGAATTTGGAAGAAAAGAAATTTCAATAGCAGAGAGTGAAATGCCTGGCTTAATGGCTTTAAGAGAGGAATACTCTGGAAAGTCACCACTAAAAGGAGCAAAAATTATTGGGTGTCTGCATATGACAATCCAAACAGCTGTTTTAATTGAGACACTTGTAGCCTTAGGTGCAGAGGTAAGATGGTCATCTTGTAATATTTTTTCGACTCAAGATCATGCAGCGGCTGCAATCGCCAAAGCTGGAATTCCAGTATATGCTTGGAAGGGTGAAACTGAAGAGGAATATGTTTGGTGTATTAAACAAACGATTGAAGGTAAAAAAGATTGGGTGCCTAACATGCTTTTAGATGATGGAGGAGATCTCACTGCAATGATGCATCAAGGGTACAAAGAATTACTTAAAAATGTTAAAGGTGTTTCAGAGGAGACAACAACAGGCATTAAAGCTCTTAATAAAATGGAAAAAGATAAAACTTTGTTAGTGCCTGCGATAAATGTAAATGATTCTGTCACTAAATCTAAATTTGACAATCTCTATGGATGTAGAGAAAGTTTAGTTGATGGCATAAGAAGAGCTACAGATGTTATGATGTCTGGAAAAATTGCTATAGTTGCTGGATTTGGAGATGTTGGAAAAGGAAGTGCTGCATCTTTAAGACAAAGTGGTGCTAGGGTATTAGTTACAGAGGCTGATCCAATTTGTGCATTACAAGCAGCAATGGAGGGTTATGAAGTAGTTTTGATGGAAGAAGCAATCAGCAAAGCTGATATTGTTGTTACAGCAACTGGTAACAAAGATATTGTTACTGCTGATCATATGAGAGAAATGAAAGATAGAGCAATTTTGTGTAACATAGGACACTTTGATAACGAAATCCAAGTTGAAGCTTTGAAAAATTATAAATGGACTGAAGTAAAACCTCAAGTTCACGAGATAGAATTACCAAGTAAAAAAAGGATTATTTTATTAGCAGAAGGTAGATTAGTTAATTTAGGTTGTGCCACAGGTCATCCAAGTTTTGTAATGAGCGCATCGTTTACTAACCAAGTGATTGCACAGATAGAGCTTTGGAATAATCATAAAAACTATGAGAACAAGGTTTATGTTTTACCAAAACATCTAGATGAGAAGGTTGCCACACTTCATCTTAAAAAAGTTGGAGCTAAATTAACCAAATTATCAAAAGAACAAGCGGACTATATAAGTGTCGGAGTCGAAGGTCCTTTCAAACCTAATGCCTACCGCTATTAAAAGTGATAGAATAGATTTATCTTCAGAAAAAAAAACAGAGGAATTTGCGGTTACATTTTTAAAAAAAATCAAGCCTGGATGCTTTGTTTTTTTATATGGTGAAATTGGAGTAGGAAAAACTACCTTTATTAGATACCTTATTAATCAATTTCAAAAACTTAACAAATTAGAGATTACAGAAGTTACGAGTCCCACCTTTAGTTTATTAAATGAGTATCAAATAAATGATTTCACGATAAATCATTATGATCTATTTAGATTAAAGTCTGCCGAAGAAATTAGAAATTTAGATTTATTTGAGGACAATAAAAACTCTATTACTTTAGTAGAATGGCCACAAATGATTAAAGAAAAACCAAAAAATTTGATAGAATTAGTCTTTAAGTATGGAAAAGATCACAAAACTAGATCTGTGCAAATTAAAGGTTTATAGCTTTTATTCTTGAATGCCAAAATTAATAAGAATAAAGGGGGATGCATCTTTTAGAAGTTTTTTTAGAAAGAAAGTAAATGGTAAATCTTCTATTGTTGTATATGCCAAAAATGAAAAATTTAAAAATTTACTTGTATATGATGCGGTAAATAAAATTTTAAGTAAAAATAATATTTTAGCACCAAGATTATATACCCAAAGATATGATAAAAATTTCATTGAAATAGAAGATTTTGGAAATGAGACTATTTTTAAAATATTAAAAAAAAAGGGTAAAAATAAACTAAGCTATTTTAATCAAATAATTAAATTGTTAATTCAAATGCAGTCTATAAAGAATAGAAAAGTAAAAAATTTTAGAAATCAAAATTATACAATTCCAAAATATAATAAAAAGATTTTGATAAATGAGGCAAATTTATTTTGTGATTGGTATGTAAAGAGTAATTTATCAAAATTAAGGAAAAAAAGATTTTGTAAAAATTTTAAAAAGATTATTAAAGAATTAACTTTGAAATTAAAATTAAAAGATAATATTTTTGTCCACAGAGATTTTCATGTTTCAAATTTAATGTCAGTTAAAAACCAAATAGGTCTTATTGATAGTCAGGACGCATTAATTGGTAACAAAGCTTATGATTTAGCTTCTTTAATAGATGATGTAAGACTAAAAACTACTAACTCCTTTAAAGATAAAATCTTTAAACTTTATATAAAAAAACAAAAAAAATTGGATACAAGAAAATTCAAGAATGATTTTGAAATATTATCTGTTTTAAGAAATTTAAAAATTATTGGAATATTTACCCGTTTAGCACTCAGAGACAGAAAAAAAAATTACCTAAGATACATTCCTTACACTTGGCAACTGATTAATATGCGTATTAATCAAAATCAAGCATTCATTGATTTGAAAAATTTATTAAGTCAAAATTTTAAAAAGATTAAATGAGAATTAAAACAGCTTTGATATTATGTGCAGGCTTCGGGACGAGGTTAAATCCCCTTACTTTAAAGACACCTAAACCTCTTTTGAAATTAAATGATAAAACAATGTTGGAGGTTTGCATAAATCTAACTATAAAACTGGGTGTTCAAAAAATTTTTATCAACACATTTCATTTAAGTGATCAAATCTCAAAATTTATTGAAAATAAAAAGTTTCCAATAAATATTCAAATAATCAAAGAAGAAAATGAGATACTTAATACAGGTGGAGGAATATTAAATTTGATCAATTATTCAGATGATAATGATTTCATAATTTTTAACCCTGATACTTTATGGCACAAAGATTATCTTCATGAAATCACTCTAATGCAAAATTTTTATTTTTCTAATAAATTAGATAATATTCTTCTACTATCAAATAAAGAATTGAGTTTCGATAAAAATTTTTTAGGTGATTTCACATTGGAAAATAATTTATTAAAAAAAAATGAAAAAAATGATTTGATATATATTGGTTGTCAAATTCTGAACAAAAGTTTATTTAAAAAATTTAAAGTCTCAAATTTTTCTATTACAAAAATATGGAATAATTTATTAAAACAAAATAAATTAAATGGTTTTCAAAGTAAAAAAAAGTTTTATCATTTAACAAATTTAGATGTCTTTAAAAAATTAAAAGATCTTTAGCTCTTTCCTTATCAAGATATTCACATTTCGCAATTACAAAATTTTCTTTAAATTCTATCAACATTGGGTTTCCAGTCGGTATTTCTAAATTAGAAATTTGTATATTATCTAAATTAAATAAATTTTTACATAAAGCCCTGATAGAGTTTCCGTGTGCAGATATTAAAACATTATTATTTTTTAAATTTTCTTTCACGTATTTTTCAAAAAAATTTATAACTCTTTTATAAGTATCTTTTAAAGACTCAGTGTTAGGTAATAATTCTCTCGGAATTTGTTTATAAGTATCAATATTAAGTGGATGATACGGACTTTCCTTTTTTAGTGGATCTGGTCTTAGATCCCATGATCTTCTAAACTTATAAATTTTATCCTCACCAATTTTTTTACTCATTTCAACTTTATTCAAACCAGTAAGTGCTCCGTAATGTCTCTCATTCAATTGCCAAGCTCTGGTAAAATTTTTTTTATCATCTAATTCTTGTTGAATTATTTTAAGAGTATTATTTGCTCTTAATTGAAGAGAAGTGTAATAAAAATCAATTTTGATGTTTTGGTTTTTTAATAAGGATCCTGCTTTTTTTGCCTCCAATATACCTTTTTCAGTCAAATCAACATCAACCCAACCAGTAAATTTTTTCTCTAAATTCCAAGTACTTTGTCCATGCCTTACCAATATTAAAAAACTCATATATTAATCTTTAAATTAAATTTATAAATAAAACTATCAAATTAAATGATAAATTTTTTTTCAAAATTTAAAATATTTTTTTATGTAAGTAATTTATTACTAATCATCTTATATATATTCCCTGGAAGTCTATTGGGATGTATTTTTTTTGATAATTGTAAAGTTCAACCACAAATTACATCAGATGTTATAATATCATCTAACCATTTTTACGCTTTTGGACTAGTTACTATTTTAGGATATTTGACTTTTTTAAATTCAGAAAAATTAAAACAAGTTTTATATTATCTTTTAGTAATTTCAGTTCTATTAGAAGTGTTCCATATAGTAATTCCTGAAAGGAGTTTTCAGTGGTTAGATCTGGTCGGAAATTTATTAGGGGTGATAGTTGTAATTTTTGTTAAGAATCTTATAAATAAATATGGGACTACTAAAAAATAAACTTATTATATTATTTATTTTTTTCTTAACAGGATGTTCATCAATTCCATCAAATACTACAAATAGCTGTTCAATATTTAATGAACGTTATCTCTGGTATAAGTATGCAAAAAAAACAGAGCAAAAATGGGGTACTCCTATTTATATTCAATTAGCTATAATAAAAATGGAGTCAGATTTTGACTGGTTAGCTAAGCCAGCTAGACAAAAAATATTTAAAATAATCCCTTATAAACGTCCATCAAGTTCATTTGGATATTCTCAGGCAGTAAAAGGTACTTGGGAACAATATAAAAAAGAAACAGGAAATAAGTTAGCAACAAGAGTAAGATTTAAAGATAGTGTTGACTTCATTGGTTGGTATACAAGTAAATCAGAAACTATTTTAAAAATCTCCAAGCAAGATGCTTTTAAACAATATTTAGCCTATCATGAGGGTTGGGGAAATTTTAAGCATTATAAAAAAAATAAAAAAGTTATTGGATTAGCTAAAAAAGTAGAGAAACAGTCTAATATTTATAAAAAACAATTATTAAGTTGCAGCAATTCTTTTAATAAAAATAAATATATTATTTTTTAGAAAGTTCTTTTTTTAACTCTAGGTCTATTACATCAATCCTTTTAGTGTTTTTTGCTAAAGCTAAATACATTGATGGAGTAACGTATAATGTGAAAAAAGTTGAAATTATCATACCGCCCAAAATAGTTGCTCCCACAGCTAATCTTGATCCCTCACCTGCACCTGGGCCAATATTTCCTATAACCAAAGGTATCATTGCGATCTGAGAAAAAATGTTAACTGAACTATTCAAAAATAAAATAAATACTAACCCACCAAAAATTGCCAAAGGAACGGTTAAAACTATAATAAATGGATGAATGAATGAATTAAATGTTGCTGCCATCACCAAGTAAGCTGTGAGTAATGCGAGAGCAAAAATTATAAATAATT
>CACNXP010000009.1 GCA_902624465.1 uncultured Pelagibacteraceae bacterium
AGAGATTTTAATCCAGGGGAGTTATTAGGATGTGTTTCGGGAGAATTAGGATTAAGAAAATTTTTAGAAAGTAATGGACACGAGTTAGTAGTTACTAATAGTAAAGATGGAGATGGATGTGAGGCAGATAAGCATATCGTTGACGCTGATATAGTAATTTCTCAACCTTTTTTTCCGTATTACTTAACTAAAGAAAGAATTGCTAAAGCTAAAAACTTAAAAATGGCTATTACAGCTGGAATTGGCTCTGATCACGTAGATTTACAAGCAGCTATGGATAACAAAATTGATGTAGTTGAAGTAACTTTTTGTAATTCAAGATCTGTTGCTGAACACATTGTAATGATGATTGTATCAATGGTAAGAGACTATCACAATCAACATAGAATCGTTAATGAAGGTGGATGGAACATAGCAGATGCTGTGCAAAGATCTTATGATGTTGAAGGTATGCACATTGGAACTGTTGCTGCTGGCCGTATCGGTTTAGATGCATTAAGAAAAATGAAACCATTTGATGTACACTTGCATTATTTTGATAGACATAAATTGCCAGATAGCGTTGAAAAAGAATTAAACTTAACATTTCATGAGTCAGTAGAGTCTATGGTTAAAGTTTGTGATGTCGTGACTATAAATTGTCCTCTCCATCCTGAAACTGAGAACTTGTTTGACGATGCAATGATTAGCAAAATGAAAAAAGGTGCATATATTGTCAATACAGCAAGAGGTAAAATTTGTAATCGAGATGCAATTGCAAAAGCATTGAAGAGCGGTCAACTAAGTGGTTATGCTGGAGATGTTTGGTTTCCACAGCCAGCTCCAAATGATCATGTATGGAGAACAATGCCCAACCATGGAATGACACCTCATACTTCTGGAACATCTTTGTCAGCTCAAACAAGATATGCTGATGGTGTAAGAGAAATCTTAGAATGTTTCTTTGAAGGAAAAGAAATTAGAGATCAATATCTTATTGTCAAAGATGGACAATTAGCTGGGATGGGTGCTCACTCATATAGTAAAGGATCTGCTACGGGTGGTTCTGAAGAGGCAGCTAAATACAAGAAAAAATAAATAATTCTTTCAATTATTAAAGGTGTGCTACTTATAGTAGCTACCTTTAATAATCTAGACTCAATTCTCAATTTTTGTATAAATTTTTAGTCATGAGATTATTATTATTTATATTTCTAAACCTAATAATTACAAATTCAGTATTGGCAACTGAGAAAAGTAAAGCGTATTTTGCAGGTGGTTGTTTCTGGTGTATGGAAGAGTCTTTTGAAAAATTAACAGGTGTTGAGAAAGTAATTTCAGGATACTCTGGAGGAAAAACTGAAAATCCAACATATAAGGAAGTTACTTATGGAAATACAGGTCACCTTGAAGTTGTTGAGGTAATTTATGATGCAAGTTTAATATCTTATGAAGAATTACTCAAAAATTTTTGGCTCAATATTGATCCATTTGATCCTTATGGTCAGTTTTGTGACAAAGGTTATAGCTACAGATCTGCAGCTTTTTATACAAATAAAAAGGAAAAAGATTTAATTGAAAAGGATTTTAAAAGACTAGAAAAAAAATTTAATAAAAAAGTTGTTACTTATATTAAAGAATTTGAAAAATTTTATATAGCTGAAGATCGTCATCAAGATTATTATCAAGTATATTTTCTAAATTATTTAAAATATAAAAAAGCTTGTAGAAGAGAAGAGATTTTAAATAGAATTTGGAAAATGTAGCAATTTATGAAAAATAATATCAATTGGAATTTTGATAACACATATTCCAAATTGCCTGAACCATTTAGAGAACAAATAAATCCAGTAAAAGTTAAAAATCCTAAATTGATTTTATTAAATGAGTCTTTGGCCAAGGATCTTAATTTAGACTTTTCTAAAATAAGTCAGTCTGAATTATCAGCCATATTTACAGGAAACGAATTGCCAAAAAATAGTAATTCAATCGCACAAGCTTATGCAGGTCATCAATTCGGTCATTTTACAATGCTTGGTGATGGTAGAGCAGTTTTGATTGGGGAACATATATCTAAAAATAATCATAGATACGATATTCAATTGAAAGGCTCAGGAAAAACTGCTTTTTCAAGAAATGGAGATGGAAGAGCAGCATTAGGGCCTATGTTAAGAGAATATGTAATAAGTGAAGCGATGTATGCCTTGAATATACCAACAACGCGAAGTTTAGCAGTCGCAAAAACTGGGGAAAATGTAATTAGAGAGACGCGATTAGAGGGTGCTATACTTACTAGAGTAGCATCAAGTCATATTAGAGTAGGAACTTTTCAGTATATTGCAGCAAGAAATAAAAAAGATGAGTTGGAGACATTATTTGAATATGTTGTCAAAAGACATTACCCAGAAATTGAAAATTCAAAAAATAAAGCCTTAGATCTTTTAAAAGTTGTTTTAGATAAACAGATTGATTTAGTTGTCAATTGGATGAGAGTTGGATTTATTCATGGTGTAATGAATACAGATAACATGAGTATAGCTGGTGAGACCATTGACTATGGACCCTGTGCTTTCATGGATATTTATGATCCAAAAACTGTATTTAGTTCAATTGATAAATTAGGAAGATATGCTTATTGCAATCAGCCGGTTATAACAAAATGGAATCTTTCAAGATTTGCTGAGTGCTTGATACCTTTAATCGATAAGGAACAAGATATAGCTGTAAAATTAGCAACTGAAATAATTGATACTTTCGAAAAAACATATGAGGAAAAATGGTTAAATATGATGAGGGCTAAATTAGGCTTACTCGGTACTGATCAAAAAGATAAGTACTTAATTTTAGACTTACTCACTTGGATGCATCAAAATAAAGTTGATTACACAAATACATTTTGCCATTTAATGAAATTTAAAATTCAAGAAG
This sequence comes from uncultured Pelagibacteraceae bacterium, assembly GCA_902624465.1. Classification (GTDB taxonomy): domain Bacteria; phylum Pseudomonadota; class Alphaproteobacteria; order Pelagibacterales; family Pelagibacteraceae; genus Pelagibacter. The sequence goes on from CACNXP010000009.1 coordinate 2,908, forward strand.
ATAATATTTATGAAGGTGCAGATTTTATCAACTGGAAAAAAAGATGGCAGGAAAGATTATTAGGTCATGATAATTCAGAGGAAAACTATAAAAACTTGATGAGAAGTGCAAACCCTCTATTAATTCCAAGAAATCATATAGTTGAAAATACTCTGAGAAATGCAGATCAAGGAAATTTAGAATCTTTAATCAATTTTTCAAAAATTTTAAATAACCCCTATTCTGATCAAAAAGATATCTCTGAATACCAAATATTATCCGACTCAAATGAAAGTTATCAAACTTTTTGTGGGACCTAATTAAAGAACATAAGGCTCATGTCTAGCCTGTTTACCTAAGACTCTCTCTACAGCCATATTTGAAATATCAATTGATTGATAAGCTCCTGTTGTAATCAATTCTGTTAATGCTCTGCCAATTCCTGGTGCTTGCATTAATCCTCTTCCAGTAAACCCTGTTGCTAAATAAACATTTTCAAATTTTGGATGTTTTCCAACAACAGCGTTATTATCAAGCCGATTGCAATCATAATATCCAGCCCAACCACCAGTCAATTTTAATTCTTCCATAGCAGGTATTCTATGAGCTAAAGCTGGCCAAACTAGTTCTTCGAAATCATCCCATGCAGGTTCAAGATCTTTGGCATCAAAGACTGATTTTGGTGAACCCGCTAAGTATTCTTTACCTTCGGGTCTCCAATAAACTCCTGTTGTCAAATCTCCAGTTAATGGCATCTCAGGAATATGTTTTGGACACTTTACTCTGAAAACAGTATGTTTTTGAGGTTCAACAGGAATATCTTCTAAAAGCTCTTTAGTCCAACATCCAGCTGCTGAAATAATTGTCTTAGCATTTATTTCTGAAAGGGATTTAACTTCACCCTTAACAAATTCTGCACCAAGATCAATCGCCTTACTTTTTAGAGCACTATGAAACATGAAAGGGTCAATCCATCCCTCACTTTGATTGTCCGTAAAAGTTGCTGTTTCAATTCCCTCACTATTGATATAAGGAAAAAATTTATTTAATTCAGAGCCTTTGATATTTTTTGTTCCCGCATCACAAGCTTTATGATTTTCGAGCGCTTTATATTGTTCATCTGCATGCTCAGGTCCAAACATTAATAAATAACCATTGGTCACCATGCTGGCAGTAGGTTTTGGATTTTTTTTAGTCTTTAATAATTCAGGAATTTGAAAAATAAATTCTCTAGCAAATTTACCCAATAAAATATTTTCTTTTTGAAAAAATTGTCTTCTAAATCCACCTAAGGACAATGGAAAAGAAGCTGTTTTATAAGTAGGATCTTTTTCTATTACTTTTACTTTCCTACCCTCTTTTGATAAAAAATAAGCTGTTGCCGCACCTATTATTCCACCACCGACTATTACAACATCATTCATTAATTTAATATAAGTAAGTTAATATTCAGAAATAATGCAAAACAACACCAAAGTAAATATGGAATCATAAGATAATAGCTGACAAAATTTACACGTTTAAATCTTATTATCAAAGCAATTATAAGAGCTATTAAAATTATTAAAACTATCAAAGCTAAAAATATTTGATGCAATCCAAAAAAAACGATACTCCAAGTTGTATTAAAAACTATATGAATTAAATAAATATAAATTGTATTCATATCTTTATTTTTACTATGCCAAAAAAACCATATGGCTAGTGTCATCATTAAGTATAATGTTGTCCAGACAGGAGCAAATACCCAGTCAGGTGGGTTTAAACTAGATTTAATCAATTGTGAATACCATGGCTCTTTTAAAGTAATTGTCACCAAACCACCAATAAATGAGGCTGAAAATGTAAGTATAAAAAAAAGAATGAATGATAAAAATTTATTTTTCAACATATTAGTATTATACATTTTTAAATAATGAATAAAAAAACAATTTGGATCACAGGTGGAAGCACAGGTATTGGCAAGGCCCTTGCTGTAAAATTTGCTAATCAAGGTTGGAATGTTGCCATTTCAGCAAGACGTGAGAATCTTTTAAACGAAATTTCAGAAAATCATGAAAATATAAGTCCATTTCCATTGGATGTGACTGATAAATTAAAATGTAAAGAGGTTTTTGAGAAGATTAAAAATAGATTTGATAATATTGATATTTGTTTTTTTTCAACAGGAACATGGAATCCAAAAAAAGAAAAGGATATTGATGTAGAACAAATTGAAGAAGTTTTCAAAATTAATTTTTTTGGAACGTTAAATAGCATTAAGGCTGTTGAAGAATATTTTAAAAATAGAAAAAGTGGAACAATTACTATAGTTTCTTCTATCGCTGGTTACAGAGGTCTTCCCAATTCAACTGGATATGGTCCCTCAAAATCTGCACTAAATAATTTAGCAGAAAGTTTGTATTTTGATTTTGGAAGGTCAAATGTGCGGATATGTTTAGTATCTCCAGGTTTTATTAAAACACCTATGACTGATAAAAATGATTTTAAGATGCCTTTTCTTAAAACTACAGAGTACGCAGCTGATAAAATATATAATGGATTGGTAAATGGAAATAACTTCGAAATCCATTTTCCAAAGTCGTTAACTTTACTTCTTAAATTATTAAGCTTTTTACCTAGCAAATTGTATTTTAGCTTAATTGGAAAAATGACAAAGTATCAAAAAAAAAATTAATCTTTTACAAAAACAACAGTTAATTCTGCTACTTTAAAACCAAACTTTGTCATTGTCGCTTTATTAATAGCGACTCTGTCATCTTGTTTAAATATCCAGTCATCAAAAGTTATTTTCATTTGTTTACCTTTTACAGGCACTAATAAGACATATTCAAATTTAAAGGCAGGTCCATACGAATATCCTCTGGCTTTACCTACAACATCACCAGCTGTACCTTCGTAATTATTTTCATCAATTTTTTTAATTTGCCATTGTCTTGTTTGAATTTCACCATCATCCCAGTTAAATTTTTCATCAAGAATTAATTGATTTCCATCCCATTTTCCATCTAGATCTGCTGAAAACTGTCTTATAACTTTTCCAGATCTATTCTGTAACACACCCCAAGCTTTTACATTCCCTGATAAATATTCTTCAATAATCAATCTTGGTTTTTTATCTTTAAAATCTTCAGGTTTCATAGAGCTATTATTTGAGCAGTTTGTAATTAAGAATAATGAAATTATCAATAAAATAGATTTAATAAATTTTTTTTCGCGCATAATTTCCTCTATTATTTGTTTTGTATTGAAAATTGTATCAGATCTATATTTTTAGATTTAAATCCTGCCTCACAATATGACAAGTAAAACTCCCACATCCTTTTAAAGGTGGGATCAAACCCTTGTTTTTTGATTAATTCCCATTTCTTATTAAATTCGTTTCTCCATAAAGCCAATGTATCTGAATAATGATCAGCATACGACTCGTAAGATTTAATAGTTAATCCATTATCTGATACGTATTTATCTATGCTTCCTTTATTTGGCAAAAATCCGCCAGGAAATATATATTTTTGTATAAAGTCTTGTTTGTTTTTATATCTATCAAAAAGATTATCATCGATTGTAATTGCTTGAATAGCGGCACTTCCATTTCTTGATAAATTATTTTTAATTGTTTTAAAGTAACTTTTTAAATAATTTTGACCTACGGCCTCGATCATTTCAATTGAAGCGATAGAATTGTATTTATCTTTTAAATCCCTGTAATCTTTGATCTCAATGTTTACTTTTTCATTTAAACCACATTTATAAATTCTTTCTTTGGCATATTCGAATTGTTTTTTTGAAATTGTTATACAATCTAATTTCACGTCATATTTTTTTCCAAGATATTCGGCAAATCCGCCCCAACCACAACCTATCTCTAAAACCTTATCACCTACTCCAGGTTTAATTAAATCTATCAGTTTTTGATATTTATTATTTTGTGCATCAGATAAGTCTTTATTTTTTTCATCAAATATCGCACTTGAATAAGTTAGTGTATTGTCTAACCATAATGAAAAAAATTCATTTCCTAGGTCATAATGTTTTGAAATATTTTCTTTACTTCTACTTTTGGTGTTTTTTATAAAAAAACTTTTTAAATAATTTATTAAAGGTAGATCTAAAATTCCTGAAAATTTATGAATTTGTTTAATATTCCTTGCGGTAATCTCTATCAATTTTGGTAAATTATCTGTTTCAAAATCATCTTTCATATAAGACTCTGCAAAACCAACACTTCCACTCTTAATTAAATTAAAAGTAAAATTGGAGTTCTTTATTTTCATATTTGCTTTTAAAGATTCTTTAGGATCACCAAATTTAAAATGTTGTCCATCATGATTAATGATTTCTAAGTAGCCAAATTTTAGATCCTTCAAAACTCTAAAAACGATGGTATCTGTTAAAATATTTAGGTTCATTAGCTTTCAAATGTAATATTGTTTTTAATTTTTAACTTTTTCTTAATGAATTTAATTCCTTTCGTCCATAATTTAAACGCCTCAAAATGTATCGCTGATATTATCTTAAAAGTCATTAATGGATGTTTTAAGTATGATTTCAACAATTCTTTACTATTAAAATCTACCCGTTTACCATCTTGGGAAGCGTACAAGATTTTTTCATTTGCTTGATATTGATCAATAATTACTGACATTTTATCTTCAGGTTTTAAAATTCTAAAAAAATAATTACAATCCATTTCAATAAATGGAGAAACATGAAATTTTTTTGAACAATTATGTTGAAAAAGTTTAAGATCATCATCAACTTTGAAAATATATGTGTGTTGTTCGCCAAATGTATTTTTGACCTCATATAAAATTGAAATCAATTTTTCATTAGAATTATATATAAAAAATACACTCAGAGGATTAAATACATATCCAAAGATTCTTGGATAACATAAAAGTTTAATCTTGATATCTTTGAAATGAATATTATTTTCATCTAAATTTTTTTTTACCCACTCTACTAAAGATGAACCATCTCTGTTTCCATGGTCTTTTTCATAAAAGCTAATCAAGTTAAATTTATTAAATGAAAAAAATTTTATTTCTTTATCAAGCTGATTTAACTCGGATAGATCTATCAATAACGAGAATACACTATATTTAAAAAAATGTTCTTTAGGTTTAAAACGTTTATGAATTACTTTGCCATTATAAATTGAACTAATCATTTAGGTTTTTTAACATTTCAATAGATGATTTTATGCCATCCTCATGAAATCCGTAACCAAAATAACTTCCACAGAATAATAAATTTTCTTTATTTTGAATGTTTTTTAAATTTTTTTGATTATCTAAAGCTTCTTGATTGTAATAAGGGTGAGTAAATGTAATTTTTCTTAAAATCTTATCCTCTGGTATCTTTTTAAATGGATTTAAAGTTAAAAAAATATTCTTTTTTAAATCAAGATTTTGCAAAAGATTTAACCAATAAGAAAGAGAACTTTTGTTTAAATCTTTTGGGTCAACAAATGAATTCCAAGATGACCATGTTTTTTTATTTTTTGGCATCATATTTTCATCATAATGCAAAATTGCATGATTTTCTTTATAACCGAAATTAGATAAAATTTTTTTTTCTAGTTCGGTTGGATTTTTAATTAAAGACAATGCCTCATTTGCATGAGTTGCCAAAACTACTTTATCATAATCAAAAAATTCACTATCTCCTCCATAGTACACTTTAACACCAGAGGAATGTCGTTTAACAGAGTTTACTTCATAATTTTTATAATACTCGCCACTTATATTAGCTAATACTTTATTAACGTAAGTTCTGCTTCTTTGTCTAATTGTGTACCATTGAGGTCTATCTTTAAATTTAAATAATCCATGATTTTGAAAAAATTTTAAGAAAAAATTCATTGGCATTTTTCCAGCCTCATAAGGTGGCATAGACCAAATCGCAGAAACCATAGGTATTATATGATAATCAATAAAACTTTGAGACCATTTATTTGTTTTTAAAAACTGATCTAAAGTAGTTTTTTGATCAAAATTAGAAATTTTATCACATGACTTATAAAATTTTAGAATATCGAAAAACATTTTGATAAATTCGATATTTAACAAATTTGATTTATTTGCAAAAATTCCTGATAAACCTCTTCCGCAATATTCATAATTTGAATTTTCTACAGAAACAGAAAAAGACATGTCACTTTTCTCTATTTCAACATTAATCTCTTTAAAAAAATTTATTAAATTGGGATATGTTTGATAATTGAAGACTATAAAACCAACGTCTACTGGTATTTTTTTTTCATCAATAATTACATCAATAGTATTTGAATGACCCCCAAAATAATCCTCTTTCTCAAAAAGATCTACATGATGTTTTTTTGAAAGATAGTAAGCAGCGCTTAGGCCAGATATGCCTGAGCCGATTACAGCAATTTTCATTAATTAAGCTGCATCTTCTTTGAATTCATCCATACTTGGGCAAGTACAAAATATATTCTTATCACCATAAACATTATCTACTCTCGCTACTGGTGGCCAAAATTTATTTGTCTTTAAAAATTTAGCTGGATAAGCTGCCTCTTCTCTTGAATATTTATGTTTCCAATCATCAGATGCAAGCTCTAAATCTGTATGAGGAGCATTTTTTATTGGATTGTCAACTTTATCAAATTCTCCACTTTTAATTTTATCTATCTCTAACTTTATTTTTATAAGAGTATCACAAAATCTATCTAATTCAGATAAGCTCTCACTTTCTGTTGGTTCAATCATCATCGTACCAGCGACTGGCCAAGACATTGTTGGAGCATGAAAACCAAAGTCAATTAATCTTTTTGCGATATCTTCTTCTGTTACACCTGTCTCTGATTTTATGTTTCTTATATCGATAATACATTCGTGTGCAACGTTTCCATTTGAACCTTTGTATAATATCGGAAAGTGATCCTTAAGCCTATGCGCAATGTAATTTGCGTTTAATATTGCAATTTGAGTAGCAAGTCTTAACCCTTGTGAACCCATCATTTTAATATACATCCAAGAGATTGATAGAATGCTTGAACTACCCCAAGGAGCTGCTGACACTGCTCCAATTCCAGATGTTGGCCCACAATCTTTTATCACTGGGTGATTAGGCAAATAAACTTGTAAATGTCTTTTACAAGCTATTGGTCCCATGCCAGGGCCACCTCCACCATGAGGGATACAAAATGTTTTATGCAAATTAATATGACAAACATCTGGACCAAAATTCCCTGGTTTTGCAACTCCGACTAAAGCATTTAAATTTGCTCCATCCATATAGACTTGGCCACCATGTTTATGCACTAATTCACAAATGTCAGTTATTTTTTCCTCAAATACTCCATGCGTAGATGGGTAAGTTACCATTAATGCCCCAAGATTTTCCGAATGTTGTTCAGCTTTTTTCTTTAAATCATCAAAATCAACATTTCCCTCTTTATCACAATTAACAACAACCACCTTCATTCCAACCATTTGTGCACTAGCTGGATTAGTGCCGTGCGCTGAACTTGGAATTAAACATATATTCCGATTAGCATCACCTCTATCTATATGATACTTTCGAATGACCATTAAACCTGCGTACTCACCTTGTGCGCCAGCATTAGGTTGCAGAGAAACACCTGAAAAACCAGTTATAGATCGCAACCAATTTTTTAAATCAGTAAATAAATCTCTAAAACCCTCCATTTGTTCAACAGGTACAAACGGATGGGGTTGTGCGAATTCTTTCCATGAAATTGGGATCATTTCCGCAGCAGCGTTTAACTTCATTGTGCATGAGCCAAGTGCAATCATAGTTCTATTTAATGCTATATCCTTATCCTCTAACCTTTTTAGATATCTAAGCATCTCAGTTTCTGAGTGATACAAATTAAATACAGGATGTTCTAAATATTTTGAGGTTCTTAATAAGTTTTTTGGAAGATTTGGTAAACTTACTGATGGATCTTCTTTTTTGATTGACTCAGCTGCATTAAAAATTTTTAAAAGTTGATTAACTCTATATACATTTTTTCTCTCATCAAATGAAACAGCAAGCATTTCAGAATTTACTTTTCGTATATTAACTTTTTGGTTTAGGGCATTCTCGTAAATTTGATCAGTCTTTTCTTTTGTAATAATCGTAACAGTGTCAAAAAAATTGTTCGAATAAAGTTCGTATCCAGACTGTTTTATTTTATCAGCAAAACTTTTTGCTAATTGAGACACTCTCTCAGAAATATTCTTAATTCCATCTGGACCATGATAAATAGCATATGCTGCTGATACAATTGCTAGTAAAGCTTGGGCAGTACAAATATTACTTGTCGCTTTATCTCTTCTGATATGTTGCTCCCTAGTTTGTAAGGATAGTCTATATGCCTTATTGCCATGTCTATCAACTGATACACCGACAATCCTTCCGGGCATTGATCTTTTGTATTCATCTTTTGTAGCAAAAAAAGCTGCGTGTGGACCTCCATATCCCATTGGAATACCAAATCTTTGAGAGCTTCCAACCGCAATATCAGCACCAAGTTCTCTTGGTGTTTTTAGTTTTGCTAATGCCAACAGATCACAGGCTAATACAGCTTTACCATTCTTTTTGTGAATTTTACTAATTGCTTCACTTGGATCTTTAATATCTCCTAAAGTTCCAGGATATTGTAAAATTCCACAAACTAAATCTTCCTTTAACTGGTCCAAAACCTCATCTTCTTTACCAACAAGAACTTTTAAACCCATTGGTTCAGCTCTTGTTTGAATTACATTTATTGTTTGAGGGTGGCAATCCTCAGAGACAAAAACTAAATTACTATCTTTTTTATTTAATCTGTGACTTAGACCCATAGCCTCTGCCGCTGCTGTACCTTCATCTAATAAAGAGGCGTTAGCAATGTCCATTCCTGTAAAGTCAACAATCATTTGTTGAAAGTTCAATAACATCTCAAGTCTTCCTTGTGCCACCTCAGGCTGATAAGGTGTGTATGAAGTATACCAACCTGGATTCTCTAATATATTTCTTAAGATTACATATGGTGTATACGTTCCATAATAACCCATACCAATAAAATTTGAGTAAACTTGATTTTTTTTGGATATTGCTCTTAATTTTCTCAACGCCTCGTATTCTGAATTAGACTCACCAATATTGAGTTCACCTTTAAATTTTATTTTTTCTGGAACAGTGCTGTCAATCAAATCATCTAGTGATTGATATTTTAATTCTTTTAACATTTTTGATTGGTCTTCCTTAGATGGACCAATATGTCTTTTTAAAAAATCTTTTTCTGAATTTGGTAACATTATGCTGAAGTCTCCTTTGCAAATTTATCGTAATCATCTTTATTCATTAAAGTATTCATTTCTGTAGGATCTTTTATTTTCAGTTTAAAAAACCATGCTGAGTCTTCTGGATCTTGATTTATCTTCGATGGATCATCCACTATGGCTTGATTAGTATCAACTACTTCTCCGCTTACTGGAGTATATACATCACTAGCAGCTTTGGTTGACTCCACAACGCCAGCCGTACCATCTTTTTCTACGTTAGAACCTTTTTCTGGAAGTTCTGCAAAAACTATATCACCTAACATTTCTGTTGCATGTTTTGTAATACCAATTGTTGCGACATCTCCATCTAATTTAATCCACTCGTGTTCTTTTGAATATTTTACTTCACTCATTAGTTAACTCCTTTGACATAACTTTTTTTATAAAATGGTAAACTGCAAATACTTGCAGGATGTTTTTTGCCTCTTACTTCTAAGAATACTTTAGTATTTTTCTTTGAAAATTCGTTTTCCACATAACCCATGGCAACAGGTCCATTAACACTTGGTCCAAATGTACCACTGGTGATTTCTCCAATATGAACATCTGATTGATTAAATATTTTTGTTTTTTCTCTAGCAATAATTCTACCCTCGGGTTTAATTCCAACTCTTATTTTACTGACACCATCATTTAATTGTTTAATAATTATGTCAGAGCCAATAAAATCTCCCTTAGAGATTCTTTCTTTTGAGATAGCCCACTTTAAATTTGCCTCCACTGGAGTTTTGTTTTTATCAAGATCATGACCATAAAGACATAAACCAGCTTCCAATCTTAGTGTATCTCTTGCTCCAAGACCTATCAGTTTAGATCCTTTGTTAATTAATTCTCTAGTTAATTTGTCTACAAAATCATTTGCGACTGATATTTCAAAACCGTCTTCACCTGTATAACCAGATCGGGTAATATAAACTTTCTGATTTTCAAATGTAAACCAGTTTCCAGACATAAAATTAAGATCTTTCACACCATTGATAACATCATTAAGAATTTCTGATGATTTAGGACCCTGAATAGCAATCAAAGATCTATTTTCATCCAAAACCATTTTGTACTTTTCTTTGAGTAGTTCTCTCAAAATTTTGAGGTCATTATCTTTGCATGCTGCATTGAGAATTATTAAAAAACCTTCATTAGTTTTTGTTATAATTAAATCATCATGTATCCCAGCATCTTTATCCATTAAGAAGCTGTATTTTGAATGATTTAACTTTAAATTTTTTAAATCTAAAGGAAAGATTCTTTCTAAGTCTTCTATTAAATCTTCACCACCATAAATAAATAATTGGCCCATATGGGAAACATCAAAAATACCTGAGTGGTTTCTTGTGAATCTGTGTTCTTCTACAATACCTTCCGAATATTGTATTGGCATTTGATAGCCTGCAAACTCAACAAATTTTGCATTACAATCTTGGTGTAATTGGTACAACGATGTTTTTTTTGTTTCCATATTAACTCTTTGTACCCATCTGTATATTTGCCTGAGAGTTTTGCTCCTTCGGCGAGAATTAAATCTCTTTCCAGAGTTAATATGTTACGGTCCTTTTTGCCTGAGAGATTCCTGGGTGGTTGCTCCTTCGGCGCTACGATATTCTGTAGTCTCTCCCGTACAAAGATATTCTAACATGTATGGAAAAATGTCAATCAGAAACAATTTTTTTTTGCTTACTTAAAAGCGAATAAAATTGTAATAAAACTGCAAAAAGTATAATCGCACCCCCTATTAATCCAAACATTGAAGGTCTTTCACTTACAAAAAGGAATGCCCATATCGGTCCTAAAACAGATTCGGATAACATTATTATTCCTACCATAGCAGAAGGAGTTGTTCTTGCGCCGATAGTTATAAATATAAAACCAAAACCTACTTGAAAAAAACCTGCGAGAAAACCTAAAAAAATATCGTGAGGAGAAATCATTATTTTTGAAGATAGGAAAAAGCCGATTAAACATGAACTCACACCAGCAACAAATTGAGCTGGCACCATATCAACAGATGGGAATTTCCTCACTATCATTATCAAAACCGCAAAAGTAATTGGCATTGTAAAAGCCGCTAAGTTTCCAGATAATTCACCAGGTGATAATGAGTTTCCAACCATTAATAAAACACCTGTCATCGCCAGACAAATAGAAATTAGAGTAATTAAATTAATTTTTTCTTTAAGAAAGAAATACCCAAATATTGCAAGAAACAATATTTGCAGTGAAATAATAAAATTAGTATTGGCAACAGTGGTATTGTACATAGCAAACACATATCCACAAAAACCAAAAGATAAAATAATTCCACCAATAAATCCTGGTAAGCCAGATTTATAAAAGGATTCAATTGTTTTTGCCCTATAGCTAATAATCAAAAAAGCTAAGACTGTTAAAGTAAAAAATAATGATCGCCAAAATAAAATTTGCCATAATGTAGCTCCCTCAAAAGATTTTACAATCAATCCACCAAAACTTAAACTTAATGCACCTAAAAAAATTAATAATGGTCCAGGTAAGTTTCTTATAAAAGTCATTAAATTTGTGAAATTAAATTTTGCGTCTCCAAGTCATATAGTTTAAATAGTGTTTCTGCATCAGCTAATTCGACTTTTTTAAATTTAATCTTTGAACCAGGAGTTAGTTGAACTAACTTGTCATAATCAGCACTGATAACGACTCCTATTTTGGGGTAACCCCCAATAGTGCCATGGTCTGAAAGCATAATAATCGGATTTCCATCTGCTGGTACTTGAATAACACCTTTTAATAAACCTTCCGATTTTATATTGGTATCAACAATATTTTCTATTTTTGGTCCCTCTAATCTCATACCCATACGGTCTGATAATTTTGATATTACAAATTCTTTTTCAAAAATAATCTTTTTTCCTTCATCAGAGAAATAATCAAAATTTGTCCCTTGGATAACTCTGATATTTTCAATTTTTGTATTAATGTAATTTAATTTTTTATCACTTAAATTTTTATTGATATTTGAAATATAAATCTTTTGTCCATCTTCTATTTTTTTTCCATTATTTGCACCTATATTTGCTTTTGTGTTAACAGAGCAACTTGACCATTGATAATTTACCTCAAATTCACCACTTACTGCTAAATATCCATAAACAGATTTATTAGTGCTTATAATATCTAATTCATCACCATTTTCTAAAGTGAAAGATTGATAACAATTTCCTTCTATAGCATTACTTTTTTTTCTAATTATAAATTTTACATCTCCCGTAATTGCAAAATTAATATTTTCACCAAAATACTTTAACAAAGGACCTTGAAAGGCAAATTCAATTGTTGGAAAATTTACTTCATTACCAACAAGTTTGTTTGAAATTTGAAAATTTCTATTATCCATTGCTCCACTAAATGGAATACCAATATGATAAAGGTTGCTTCTACCTTGATCTTGAAATGTTGTGTTTATTCCAGCTCTTTTTATTTCGAAATAATTTTTATTCATTAATATTATAATATTGATCTTTATTAATTTGCTCAAAAATAACTACATCACCTGGATTAATTAAATTTGGATTATTCTCTTTGGTACTATCAAAAATAACTTTTGGCGTATTTCCAATGATATTCCACCCACCAGGACTTTCAAATGTATAAACATTTGCAAATTGTTCTGTTAATCCAACCGAACCCTTAGGTACTTTTACTCTTGGTGTTTCTAAACGTTTTGCCTGTAGATCATTTTCTAAATCACCCAGAAAAGGCATACCCGCAATAAAACCAGTCATGTAACAAAAAAATTCCTTACCAAAAAATTTCTCATAAATTTTATCACGACTTATTTTTAATTTTTCCTCTAATCTTTTTATATCTAATGAAAAATTTTCATCACAACAAACAGGTATTTTAATTCTATTTGTCTTTAACTCATCATCATTAGTAACATTTAAATTTTCAATTAATTTTTTTATTGTTTGAAAATTTTTTTTTCGCAGATCAAATGAAATAATTAATTTATTATATGAAGGGGTTAGGTTATTTACCCCATCAAAATTTTCTTTTTGAATACTTTTAAAATATCGTATTACTTTACTATTTATTTCTTTGTTTACCTCAGACCCAAAATCACAATACAAAGCTGCGTCACCAAGATTTGATATATTTTTAATCATGCCATGTTATACTTACAAATTATGAGTATGGAAATTAATATAAATTGTGATTTGGGTGAAAAATCAAAACATCACTCAAATAAGTATGATCCAGATTTATTAAAAATCGTAAATTCAGCAAATGTTGCTTGTGGCTATCACGCTGGAGATGAGCAAACCATGAATCAAGTAGTAAAAATTTCGAAAAAAAATGGAGTGAGTATTGGTGCCCATCCTTCATTTAATGATCCAGAAAATTTTGGCAGAGAAAGAATGAATCTTTCTGAAAGTGAAATAAAAAAACTTATAATTGATCAATATGAAATTCTTCAAAAAATAGCTTCTTCCCATGGAGAAAGTGTATCTCATGTAAAACCTCATGGAGCCTTAAATAATATGGCATGTGAGGATATTGAATTGGCTACAATTTTAGCCAAAACTATTAAGGATATTAATAAAGACATAATATATCTAGTGCCTACTGGATCAAAAATGCAAGAAGCAGCAAAAAAATTAGACATGAAATTTGCTTGTGAAATATTTGCTGACAGAAATTACGAGGATGATGGGAATCTTGTATCTAGGAAGAAATCTCATGCATTAATAACTGACCCAGAACAAGCAAAAAAACATGTGTTAAAAATGGTGCAAACTCAGTCGCTTAATTGTCACAGCGGGAAGCAAATACCTTGTGAAATCGATTCTGTTTGTATACATGGTGACAACCTAAGCTCATTAGCAACAGCTAAGTCGATAAGAGAAAACTTAGTTGAAAATGGCTTAGAATTAAAAACTTTAAACAAAATGAAAAAATTTATTTAATATGAAAAAAATTATCTTATCTTTATCTGTTATATTTTTTATCACAACAAACGCTTATGCGGCTGGTTCGTCGTCTAGTTCTAGCGGATCAAGTTCATCAAAAACAAACTATGAAAAAGCGGTAGTGCATATAAAAAGTGCTAAAAAATACGAAAAAAAAGGAAAATTAGAAAAAGCGCAAAAAAGTTATGCAAAAGCGCAAAAACTTTTAATTAAATCAAATGAAAAAAAACCTGGTAAAGCTGATACTCTTAACTACTTAGGTTTCACAACTAGAAAACTGGGTGATTTTGAGAATGGTGAGAAGTATTACCTTCAAGGTTTAGCTATTGATCCAAAACATAAAGGTATTAACGAATATCTTGGTGAATTGTATGTTGCAACTAACAGACATAATCTTGCAGTTGAAAGACTTGACGTTTTAAAAGGTTGTAATTGCGAAGAATATGATCAGTTAAAAGCTGTTATAGCTGGAGAAAAATCAAAATATTAATCTGTACTTAGTTTGAGAAAAACAATCCTAGTTTTATCAATATTATTTCTTGTCACTGGAAATGTTTTAGCTGCAGGTGGTGGCGGCGGTGGCGGTGGCAGCGGCGGCGGCGGATCGTCTAGCAGTGGAGGATCAGGAGGACAATCTGGTGCAGATGATGGTCCAGCTAAAATTAGAACTAGCTATGATAGAGCAGTTTCAGCTATTAAGTCAGCAAAATATTTTGAGAAAAAAGGTAAATTGGAAAAAGCAAAAAAAAAGTATTTAAAAGCACAAAAACTTTTAATTAAATCAAATAAAAGAAGACCTAATAAACCTGATACATTAAACTATTTAGGTTTTACAACTAGAAAACTAGGTGATTTTGAAAATGGTGAGAAGTATTACCTGCAAGGTTTAGCTATTGATCCGGAGCATATAGGTATAAATGAGTATCTTGGTGAGCTCTACGTTGCTACTAACAGACATAATCTTGCAGTTGAAAGGCTTGGGGTTTTAGAAGGTTGTAAGTGTGAAGAATACGATCAGTTAAAAGCTGTTATAGCTGGCGAGAAATCAAAATATTAATTTATATTTTTAATCATCTGTTCAGGCATCCATAAAGCTATTTCTGGAAAAATTACAACTAATATTACTGCTAAAATCATTAGTAAGAATAATGGAAATGCACTCCTCGCAATGTAACCCATATCTTTTTTTGCCATACCTTGAAGTACAAATAAATTAAAACCAACAGGTGGAGTAATTTGTGCCATCTCAACAACAATTACCAAAAAAATACCGAACCAAATCATATCAAATCCTGCTTGTCTTATCATTGGTTCAATAATTGCCATCGTTAAAACAACAGCCGAAATGCCATCAAGAAACATTCCTAAAATTATATAAAAAATCATTAAAACAAATATCAAAACATATGGAGATAGATCCATATTTTGTATCCAAAGAGCTAGATTTCTTGGTAGCCCTGTAAATCCCATTGCCAAAGATAAAAACGTTGAGCCCGCTAAGATAAATGCAATCATACAAGATGTTTTAGTCGCTCCAAGTAAAGAGGATTTAAAAGTCTTTAATGTCAAACTTTTTTGAAAGTAAGACAATATTAATGCGCCAACAACTCCTAACGAGGCTGCTTCAGTAGCTGTTGCTATTCCAGTGTATATTGATCCTATAACGGCTAATATCAAAATGATAACTGGCAAAAGTTGTTTTGATCTTTTTACTTTTTCTAAAAATGTGTACTCCTCAATGATTTTTGGCATAGATTTTTCATTAATCATTGACCAAATAATTACATAAGACATGAATATCAGTGCAATCATTATTCCAGGTAAAATTCCAGCGATAAATAATTTTGCTATAGATTCTTGAACTGCAACTCCATAAATAATCAATATAATTGATGGTGGGATTAGCAAACCTAGTGTTCCTGAACCTGCCAAACTACCAAGTAAAATTTTCTCTGGATAATTTCTTTTTCTTAATTCGGGAATAGACATCTTTCCAACAGTAGCCACTGTTGCTGCTGAAGAGCCTGATATTGCTGCAAATAATGCACACCCAACAACGTTCACATGAATTAAGCCACCAGGTAATTTTTGCATCCAGGGTGATAAACCTTTAAATAAATTCTCAGAAAGTTTAGTTCTAAATAGAATTTCACCCATCCAAACAAATAATGGCAGTGCTGTTAGTGTCCAAGAAGATGAGGTGCCCCATATTGTTGTGGCCATTGCATCACCCACAGGTCTTGAAGTAAATAACATCATACCAATAGCAGATACACCTATCATACTTAACGCTACCCAAATTCCAGATCCTAAAAAAAACAGAAGAACACTAATGAAAAAAATTGTTAGAAGTATTTCAGCCATTTAATTCCTTTTAATTGTTAAAATTAGCTGATGAAAAACACTAATAAAAAATATTGTTGAGCCAATTGCAACACTCATTTGAGGTATCCAAATTAATATTTCATCAGCTCCTTCACTACGTTCTTGAAATTTATACGAAATAATTAACATTTTAATAAAATAAAATGCTAGATATCCTGAAAAAAAACTTGCCATACTCAAACACCAAGTTTCAATCAAAATTTTTTTAAATCCTGATAACTTTTCTAAAAATAATGTTATCCTAATGTGCCCTCCTTCAACAAATGTATAAGCTAGTGCAAAGAAAGATGCGGCAGCCATACAATAACCTGAATATTCTGCAAGACCTCTGATATAAAAACCAAATATTCTTGATGAGACACCAATAAGTATAAAAACTGCTACTAAAATTAAAAAAAAAGCAGCAACATAACCTGAAAATTTATAAAGTTTATTTAGATTTCTATCTAACGATTTTAACATAATAATTAAAGGCCACTTAGAATTTTAAGTGGCCTTAAATTTAAGATTTAAATTATTTATAACTTGATAAAACCGCTGCTCCTCTTGAACCAGCTTTTTGAGACCATTCTTTAGCCATCGTCTCTCCAACTTTTTCAAAGTGAGCTTGCAAAGGTGCATTAACATTGCCAACTACCATTCCAGCATCAGCTAAAGCTTTTTTATCACCTACATTTCCTTGTTTTGATAATTGCCAACCTTTTCTTTCAGCTAAAGCAGCTTGTTTCATTACCAGATCTTTAGTAGCCTGATCTAATTTATTCCAAGCATCTTTATTCACAATCACCATATTTTTTGGAAACCACGCTGCAATATCATAAAAATATTTCACACCATTTTCCCAAATTTTAGAATTTTTTCCAGTTGTGGGTGATGTGATCATACTTTCTACCGCTCCTGTAGAAAACGCCTGACTGATTTCAGCAGCCTCAATTTTTGTAGGGGCCATTCCAGTTAGTTCAGCAATTCGAATAGTTGCTGAATTATAAGCTCTAAATTTTAGACCTTTTAAATCCTCAACAGAATTAATTTGCTTTTTACTATACAATCCCTGAGCTGGCCATGGTACTGCATATAAAAACACAAGACCTTTTTCATCTAAACCTTTAACAATTTCAGCTTTAGAGGCTTTATATAATTTCATCGCATCAGAATAAGAGGTTGCTAAGAAAGGTTGAGAATCTACTTCTAAAAGTGGATCTTCTTTTCCTAAAGCTGACATAAACCTTTCTCCAATCTGAGCTTGACCAGTTCTAACAGCTCTAAAAATTTCTCCCCCCTTAAATAGTGAACCACCAGGATGAGTTACAATTGTTAATTTGCCACCACTCTTTTCAGTTACATTTTTTGCAAATTCAG
>CACNXP010000010.1 GCA_902624465.1 uncultured Pelagibacteraceae bacterium
AAAAATTTGTCAAATAGACATTGATAATTTAGTGAATGACTACGTCAGATAGTATTACCAAAAGTGAATTAATTGAACAGTTTGAAAATATAAAAGATAAAAATGGATTTGAATTAAGAGTTTTTCCAGAGGGTAGTAATGATGATCAGGTTCTTTATGAAGATGGTGGATGTACTTTTGCCTATAAAGGTAAAACTTACGGTTCATGTGATGGAGTACTTTTTAAAAAAAATATAATTGTTGGAATAGAAATGACTGATGCTTTGAATCGAGGGTCAACAGGCAGTGCGCAGGTCCAAAGATTTCATCATGCATTAGGTCCAGTTAAAAATGGTTATTATGGAATTTATTATCTCAGAAAGGGAAAGCATCCTATTAGAAATGATCTTTATGGTATGGCCTATAACATTAGTAAGTCTAATAAAGGTAAATACCTTATTACTGATGATTTAAAAATAATAGATGATTTTATTAAAAATTCAAAAGATGAAAAAAAAATTAAAAAATTTGTTCTAGATTACATGGAGTCAATGAAAAGTAAGTTTAATAAATATTTTAAAGATAGATACTCATCTAATTGGAGTAATTATTTTAGTCAAAGATCAACTTTGGAAAAAAAAGATTTTATCTGTAAATATCAAGCAAATGGTTATAGACAATTTACGGAGGGTACTTATAGAGGTGGACATCTTGCATTAGGTGAGATGTATTTAGCCAAATACCTTTTCGAAAAGGTATCAAATAATAAAAAAAAACTTTACATGCTTTTCCCAAGACTTGAAAAAATTGAGCTAGAAGATTTAAAAAAGAGAACAAAGACTAATAAGGAATTAAACCTCTTACTTAATGAAGATAATGTTTATATTAAAACTATTGATGACCTAAAAAATCTTCCAGAAGAGATTAAAAGAATGATGAGATCTTTAAAATTAGAAAATTTGAATATTAATCCAAACAGACAGAATTATAAAAATACTATGATTAAAATTTTTCAACTTTTAGAAGAAAATAAAATATCATTTGTATAGATCAAATTTTTGCCATTATTAATCTATAAGATCAAAATTGTTAAAGTCCTTTAAAGTCTAACTTCAGCAACACACAAAGTATGAAACAACTTGAATTTGATTTTAATCCAATAAATCTTTCAGATTATTATGTTCAGCATCAAGTTATTGACGAAGGAAAAAATCAAATCTTTAGTTGGTCAGATACATTAAGTGATGACGGTCAAAAAATAACATATCACGAATATATTTATAATACGCCAGATTGTATGGAATTTGAAAATTGGATTGAAGTAGAAAACAAGTGGTTAAACAAATCTACTTTTAAGAAGCTCGTAATTTATCTTAAATCACTTGAGAGACATCAAGATAGACTTGAAAAAATGAAAAAATGTTTAGAAGAAAAAAGCATTCCTTTTGAAGAGGGCGATTGGCAGACTATTGATAAAGATTGTGAGAGAAAAAAATTAAATTAATCTAAATTCACTTATTATTCACTTACTTCAATTCTACTTCCTTCCTTTCTATCGCATTTATAAACGATTTATTTTTTTAAAAAAGTTTGCGTAAAATTTAAATTTATTGAAAATAAACAAGTATTTGATGGTGCCCCCGCACGGATTCGAACCGCGGACCTATTGATTACAAATCAATTGCTCTACCAGCTGAGCTACAAGGGCATGCGCAATAACTATTAATTATTTATAAATTAATCAACTCTTTTTTTTTAAATAGCTTAAGTGATGAAATACAATTGCAGCACTATTTGATATATTAAGGCTTTCAATTTTTTTATTTATTTCAATCTTTACTAAAAAATCTGCATATTTTGATGTATGCTTATGCATTCCAGATCCCTCAG
Source organism: uncultured Pelagibacteraceae bacterium (assembly GCA_902624465.1). Lineage (GTDB taxonomy): Bacteria > Pseudomonadota > Alphaproteobacteria > Pelagibacterales > Pelagibacteraceae > Pelagibacter. The sequence continues at coordinate 1,870 of CACNXP010000010.1, forward strand.
ATCCAAATAAAAGTATATTATTCCCTTTCCATTCAATATCCGTAAAATCTTTCTTTCCATTACCATCAAAACCATATACCCAAAAATTTTTTTCTTTTAAATTTTTTAGTGTTGAATTGATATTGGAAACTTCGAATATATTCATATATTCAATTGCACCACTGGCTGCTTTATACATAAGTTTACTTTCACTTGGAAAATTTCTCTCTTTTAGAATTATACCATCAATATTGAAAGAAGTAGCACTCCTAATAAGAGATCCTATATTTCTTGGATCAGTCACACCATCAAGACAAATTAATGTTATGTTATCTTTACCTTTAATATATTCTTTAAGAATTGGTTTATGTATAGGCTCAACTTCTGCTACATAACCTTGATGCTGTAAATTTTCTCTGGTACTATACTTATCTAGCTCTTTTTTTGTCTTAAAATAAATTTTGACATCATTTAATAAGTTTTTATTAGGACTTTTTTTATGGATATTTTTCTTACTTTCTTCAGTTAAAAATACTCTTAAAACTTTTCTTTTAGGGTTACGAAGAGCCTCAATTACAGCATGTTGTCCAATGATAAAAAAAGATGATTTGTTCATAAATTACCTTTGTTTTACACGTTTTTTCAAATATTTTCCCATTAAATCACGTGTTGCATTTAGACAAATAAAATATATAAAACGCTTGTTGTTTGAAGCTTTATTGAACAAGGGGACACTTCCCCTAAGGGAGGGGTTCCAGAGCGGTCAAATGGGGCGGGCTGTAAACCCGTTGACTTCGGTCTTCGAAAGTTCGAATCTTTCCCCCTCCACCATTCAATAATCTTAAGCAATACTGGAGTGTTACTCTTGGGGTTGTGCGGGTGTAGTTCAATGGTAGAACGCTAGCCTTCCAAGCTGGATGTAAGGGTTCGATTCCCTTTACCCGCTCCAAGAATTAAACAGTTTATAAAAAAATAAAAGTGAGGAATATAAGTAATGTCGAAAGAAAAATTTGTAAGAAATAAACCGCATTGTAACATTGGGACAATCGGTCATGTCGATCATGGTAAAACAACTTTAACTGCTGCGATCACTAAAGTTTTATCTGAAACGGGTGGAGCTCAGGCTGTAGCATATGATCAAATTGATAAAGCTCCAGAGGAGAAAGAAAGAGGAATTACAATTTCAACAGCACATGTTGAATATGAAACTGAAAAAAGACACTATGCACACGTAGATTGTCCGGGACACGCTGACTATGTAAAAAATATGATTACAGGTGCAGCACAAATGGATGGAGCAATTTTAGTTGTTAATGCTGCTGATGGTCCTATGCCTCAAACAAGAGAGCATATTCTTTTAGCAAGACAAGTTGGGGTTCCTGCTATCTGTGTTTATCTAAATAAAGTTGATCAGGTTGATGATAAAGAAATGATTGATCTTGTCGAAGAAGAGATCAAAGAATTATTAACTTCATATAAATTCCCTGGTGACAAAACTCCTATAGCCAAAGGTTCTGCACTAGCTGCTGTTGAAGGAAGAGATGATGAAATTGGAAAAAATTCAATTTTAGAATTAATGAAGAATGTTGATGAATTTATTCCACAACCAGATAGACCAAAAGATAAAGACTTCTTGATGCCTGTAGAAGATGTGTTTTCAATTTCAGGAAGAGGTACAGTTGCAACTGGAAGAGTGGAGTCTGGTGTACTTAAAACTGGTGATGAGATTGAAATAGTTGGTATTAGAGAAACTAAAAAATCAGTATGCACTGGTGTTGAAATGTTTAGAAAACTTTTAGACTCAGGCGAAGCAGGAGATAATGTTGGAGTACTTCTAAGAGGTGTAGAAAGAACTGATATTGAAAGAGGACAAGTTCTTTGTAAACCAGGTTCTGTTACACCACATACTAAATTTGAAGCTCAAGCGTATGTGCTTAAAAAAGAAGAAGGTGGAAGACATACACCTTTTTTTACAAAGTATAGACCACAATTCTATTTTAGAACTACAGATGTAACTGGAGAGGTAGAATTGCCAGCCGGTACTGAAATGGTAATGCCTGGTGATGACGCTAAATTTACAGTTAAGCTAATTACACCAATTGCGATGTCAGAGAAATTAAACTTTGCTATTCGTGAAGGTGGTAGAACTGTTGGAGCTGGAGTAGTAACTAAAATTATAGAGTAAACTCTATATAGGAGTGTAGCTCAATTGGTAGAGCGCCGGTCTCCAAAACCGGAGGCTGAGGGTTCGAGTCCCTCCGCTCCTGCCAATATAGATGAAATAACTATGAAGAACCCGATTAAATTTATACAGGAAGTAAAACAGGAAGCATTTAAAGTCACTTGGCCCACAGGAAAAGAAACATTTCAGGGTGCATTAATGGTTTTTGCAATGGCAGTAGTTATGTCTTTGTTTTTTTTATTGTTAGATCAGGTTTTAAAATTTTTTTTAGAATTATTACTTAAAGTGAGTATTTAATGAAAAACTGGTATATAGTTCAATCTCACTCAAGTTTTGAAAATAAAGTTGCAGGGCTTATCAAAGAAGAAGCAGATAAAGCTAAAATTTCTGAAAAATTTGAGGAAATTATTGTTCCAACTCATGATGTAACTGAAGTTAAAAGGGGTAAAAGAATTCAACGAAAGAAAAAATATTTTCCAGGTTATGTTTTAATTAAGAGTGAGATGGATAATGATATTTATCACATGATAAAAAACATTAAACGTGTCAGTGGTTTTTTGGGCACAAAAGGAATGCCTGTACCTGTATCCGATAAAGAAATTGATAAAATTTTAGGACAAATAAAAGATGGGGTTGCTCAGCCAAAATCAGCTATCGAATATGCGGTTGGTGAAAAAGTTCAGGTTATAGATGGTCCTTTTGCTTCATTTAGTGGAATGATTGAGGAGATTGATGAAGAAAAGTCTAGACTTAAGGTGTCAGTTTCTATATTTGGAAGGCCAACACCAGTTGATTTAGAATATAATCAAGTGGAGAAAGTAAGTTAGATTTATGGCAGCTAAAAAAGAAATTAGTGGGTTTATAAAATTACAAATTAAAGGTGGTCAAGCTAATCCTGCTCCACCAGTTGGTCCTGCATTGGGACAACGTGGTGTAAACATAATGGAATTTTGTAAAGCATTTAATGATAAAACTAAAAAGTTAGCCGGCAAACCTGTACCAGTTGAAATAACAGTCTATAAAGATAAAAAATTTGATTTTAAAATTAAATCACCACCAGCATCTTTTTTCATAAGAGAAGCTGCAAAATTAAAAAGTGGATCCCAAGAACCTGGCCGAAATATTGTTGCATCAATAACAAAAAAACAAGCTGAAGAAATTGCTAAACAAAAAATGGAGGACTTGAATGCTCTTGATTTAGATCAAGCAGTCAAAATAATTGCTGGTTCTGCTAGATCAATGGGAATTGAGGTAAAAGATTAATTATGTCTTCTAAAAGATTTAAGAAACTTCCAGAAAAAACTCCAGAACTTCCATCTGAAGTAATTGAAAAATTACTTCCAGTAGTTAAAAAAAATTGTACAACTAAATTTGATGAATCAGTTGATTTAAGTTTTCAGATTAACAATAAACAAAAAAAAAATGAAATAAATATTAGGACTGTAGTAAATCTTCCTGGTGGAACTGGTAAAAAGATAAAAGTTGCTGTCGTATGTGAGGATTCAAAATCTGATGAAGCAAAAAGTGTTGGTGCAGATATTGTAGGTGGTGATGAATTTATTGAAAAAATTAAAAATGGTGAAATGAATTTTGAAAAATTAATTTGTACTCCATCCATGATGATTAAATTATCAAAATTAGGAAAAGTATTGGGACCAAAAGGTTTAATGCCAAATCCAAAGTTAGGAACTGTAACCGAAAATTTAAAAACAGCAATTTCAGATGCAAAATCTGGTCAAGCAGAAATTAGAAATGATAAAGATGGAAATATTGGTGTAAGTATAGGAAAAAAATCTTTCAGTGATGAGAAGTTAATTAAAAATTTTAATGCTGTTATAGATACACTAGAGAAGGAAAAATCGAATAATACAGTAAAAGGTGATCTAATTAGAACCGCGTTTGTGACATCAACAATGGGTGTTTCATATAAATTAAAATTAGGGAAAAATATTTAAGTTATGATGAATAAAGAGCAAAAGAAAAACTACATCGCTGAAATGACAACACAATTTGAGAATAGTAAAGCGGTTATGGTTACTCATTATCAAGGTCTAACAATGACTCAATTAGATGAATTAAGATCAAAAATGAGAGAGCATGGAATAATTTTTAAAATTACAAAAAACAGAATTACAAAATTAGCATTGGAAAAAACTAAGTGTAAAGATTTATCAAATTTATTTACCGGCCCAACAGCTGTTGCATTTGGAGAAGATGCAATTATGTCAGCAAGAATTTTATCCAAGTTTGCAAAAGATAATGAGAATCTTAAACTGATCGGTGGAATGATGGAAAATGAAATTCTTGATCAAGCTGGAGTAATGAATGTCGCAAATTTACCTACTTTAGACGAGGCAAGGGCTAATATTGTGGGTATTTTGAATGCATCTGCATCAAAATTAATTAGTATTTTGCTTGCACGATCGGAAAAAATGAGTAGTTTACCACCAGAAAATTCTGAAACACAACCTAAAGAGTAAATTATGCCAGATCTAAATAAAATTATTGAAGACTTGTCAAGTTTAACTGTTGCAGAGGCAGCAGACCTTTCAAAACAACTTGAAGAAAAATGGGGTGTTACGCCAATGGCGGCAGCAGCTCCAGCAGCAGCAGGAGCAGCGGCAGCAGCAGAAGAAAAGGATGACTTTTCAATCATGCTTGTTTCTGCGGGAGATAAAAAAATTAACGTAATTAAAGAAGTAAGAGCAGCAACTTCTCTTGGTCTAAAAGAAGCCAAAGACTTAGTTGAAGGGGCACCTAAAGAAGTAAAAGCAGGTGTACCAAAAAAAGAAGCAGAAGAAATTAAAGCTAAGTTAGAAGCTGCAGGGGCAAAAGTAGAACTTAAATAAATTAACAGGAAATTTTTAAGTACTGATTAATTAAACTTAATCAGTATTAAGACATAAATGCAAATATCTTTTACTGAAAAGAAAAATATTAGAAAGAGTTTTGGAAAACTTAAAGAAAGTTTATCCATACCTAATCTAATAGAAGTTCAAAAAAATTCCTACGACGAATTAACATTTTTTAATCCTGACGCGGGTGATTTAACTAAAGGATTTGACAGAGTATTTAAAAGTATTTTTCCTATTGAAGATCTTAATGATAAAGCAACTTTAGAATATGTATCATACAGACTTGAAAAACCGAAATTTGATGTTGAGGAATGTATTGCTAGAGGTTTAACATACTCCTCAGCTTTAAAATGCACATTACGACTGGTTGTTTATGAAATAAATCAAGAAACAAACACTAAAGATATTTTATCAGCAAAAGAGCAAGAAGTTTATATGGGTGAAGTGCCCATGATGACTAATAGCGGTACATTCATAACGAATGGTGTTCAAAGGGTTGTTGTAAATCAAATGCATAGAAGTCCAGGAGTTTTTTTTGATCATGACAAAGGTAAAACTCATGCAAGTGGTAAGCTTTTGTTTAATTGTAGAGTAATACCAAATCGAGGATCTTGGCTAGATTTTGAATATGATGTAAAAGATTTCTTATATTTTAAAATTGATAGGAAGAAAAAAATTCTTGCCTCGACTTTATTATTGGCTCTTGGTTATTCAAAAAATGAAATAGTAAATGAGTTCTATGAGTCAGAAAAATTTACTTTTGATGCAAAATCAGAAAAGTGGAAAACAAAATTTAACCCTGAAAATTATAAAGCTAAAAATTTTTCTGAAGAAGTTGTTGATGCTAAATTAGGAAAAGTTGTAATTAAATTAGGAGAAAAAATAAATTATTTAAACGCTAAAAAATTGTCTAATGATGGATTAAAAGACATATTAGTTGCAAAAGAGTCTTTATTTGGAAAGTTTTTGCATAAAGATATTAAATTAAATGATCAAGAGGATGGATTATTAAAAATTGGTACTGAGTTAAATGAAACAATTATTCAACAAATTTTAGATGCAAATATTACAAGTTTAGATATTTCAGTAACAAATTCCATCAACAAAGGTCCTTATTTACTTACTACAATTTTGAATGACAAAAATAATACTAAAGACGAGGCAATCACTGAAATTTATAAGATGTTGAGACCCGGTGAGCCTCCAACGATTGAAATAGCAACTCAAATTTTCAATAATTTATTCTTTAGCTCGGACCGATATGACTTGTCTGATGTTGGAAGAGTTAAAATGAATTCTAGATTAGACTTAGAATGCTCAGATAAAATTACAATATTAAGAAATGACGACATTTTAGCAATCATTCGTAAAATGTTGGACTTAAGGGATGGTAAAGATGATGTTGATGACATTGATCATCTTGGAAATAGAAGAGTTAGATCTGTAGGTGAATTAGTTGAAAATCAAGCTCGTATTGGTGTTTATAGAATGGAAAGAGCTATTAAAGAAAAAATGACCACTTTAGACATTGAGTCAGCTATGCCGCAAGATTTGATTAATGCAAAACCACTTACAATTTCACTAAAAGATTTTTTCGCGAGTTCACAGCTTTCACAATTTATGGATCAAACAAATCCACTCTCAGAAATTACTCATAAAAGAAGAGTTTCAGCCCTAGGTCCTGGTGGACTAACAAGGGAGAGAGCTGGGTTTGAAGTTAGAGATGTGCATCCAACTCATTATGGAAGAATTTGTCCAATTGAGACTCCAGAAGGTCCAAATATTGGTTTGATCAATAGTTTATCTACTTATGCAAAAATTAATAAATATGGTTTTATTGAAAGTCCCTACAAGAGAGTTAAAGAAGGTGTTGTTCAAGACAAAGTAGAATACTTGTCTGCAATGGAGGAAACAAAATTTACCATAGCCCAAGCAAATACTAAAATTGATAAAAATGGAAAAATAGTTGAAGAATTAGTTTCTTGTAGACAAAATTTAAACTTCCTTTTAGCAAAACCCGAAACAATAGATTATATTGATGTTTCTCCTAAACAATTGGTTTCTGTAGCTGCCTCTTTAATACCCTTTTTGGAAAATGATGATGCCAACAGAGCATTAATGGGTTCTAATATGATGAGACAAGCAGTTCCTTTATTAAAACCTGAGGCACCTCTAGTTGGTACGGGAATAGAAAGTGATGTTGCACTAGACTCAGGTGTAACAATTGTCGCTAAAAGAGACGGTGTAGTAGATAAAATTGATGGAAAAAGAATAGTAATTAAAGTCACAGAGGAAACTGATTTCTCAAAATCTGGTGTTGATATTTACAATTTACAAAAATTTAAAAGATCTAATCAAAACACATGTATTAATCAAAGACCACTAGTTAGAGTAGGCGATAAAGTAAAAACTGGTGATATAATTGCCGATGGACCATCTACAAAACTGGGTGAACTAGCTTTAGGTAAAAACGTTACTGTAGCCTTTATGCCATGGCAAGGATACAATTTTGAGGACTCTATTTTAATCTCAGAAAGATGTGTAACTGACGATGTATTTACTTCAGTACATATTGTTGAATATGAAATAATGGCAAGAGATACAAAACTTGGTGAAGAAGAAATAACACGAGACATACCAAACGTTAATGAAGAAGCTCTAAAAAATTTAGATGAGTCAGGAATAGTATATATTGGTGCAGAGGTGAATGCGGGAGATATCCTTGTAGGAAAAGTAACTCCTAAAGGAGATTCTGCATCAGGTCCTGAAGAAAAATTGTTAAGATCCATTTTTGGAGAAAAAGCTATAGATGTAACTGACACTTCACTAAGAATGTCTAGAGGAAGCAGTGGTACTGTAGTTGACGTAAGAGTATTTAATAGACATGGTATAGAAAAAGATGAAAGATCTATCACAATTGAACGTGCAGAAATTGATCAAGTACAACAAGATAAAATTGTTGAGGAAGAAATTTTAGAGAGAAGTATTAAACAAAGAGCCGCTCAAATTTTATCAGGGGAAACACTTTCTAAGAAAATAAGAGACGTTGAAGCTGGTTCTAAATTAGATTTTGATACAATTAATAAAATATCTATTAATGATTTATTTAAACTTACTATCTCAAATGCAAAAAATGAAAATGTATTATTACAATTAAAAGATCAGTATAATAAAGCAAAACAGGATATTATAGAGAGATTTGAAGATAAAGTTTTAAAAATTAGAAGTGGTGATGATTTATTACCTAGTGTGATGAAAATGGTAAAAGTTTTTGTCGCAATCAAAAGAAGATTAAGACCAGGTGATAAAATGTCAGGAAGACATGGTAATAAAGGCGTTGTCAGTAAAATCGTGCCAGTTGAAGATATGCCTTATAGAGAAGATGGTCGACCAGTAGATATAGTTTTAAATCCTTTAGGTGTGCCAAGTCGTATGAATGTGGGGCAAATTCTTGAAACTCATTTGGGGTGGGCTTGCAAAGAATTTGGAGAACAAATTAAAAATTTAGTTAATGAAAATAATAAAAAGATTGAGAGAAATGAAAAAATAGAAAGTTTTTTAAAATCTGTTTATGGCGAAGAAATATTTGATCAAAAAGTTGATAAATTAAGTAAAACAGAATTTAAGGATTTATGTGAAAATTTACAAAATGGTATAGCTATCTCCACTCCAGTTTTTGATGGGGCTAAAGAAAAAAATGTAACAGAAATGTTAGAGTTAGCAAATTTACCTAAATCAGGACAAACATATTTATGGGATGGAAGAACTGGTGAAAAATTTGACAGACCAGTTACAGTTGGAATAATTTACATGCTTAAACTTCATCATTTAGTTGAGGATAAAATTCACGCTAGATCCACAGGTCCTTATAGTTTGGTAACTCAGCAGCCATTGGGCGGAAAAGCCCAATTAGGTGGGCAAAGGTTTGGTGAAATGGAGGTGTGGGCACTTGAGGCATATGGTGCATCATACACACTCCAAGAAATACTTACTGTAAAATCTGATGATGTCGCTGGAAGAGTAAAAGTTTATGAGACTATTGTTAAGGGTGAAGAAAACTTTGAGTCTGGAATACCAGAATCATTTAACGTACTTGTTAAAGAAATTAAATCTTTAGCATTAAATGTGGAATTAAATTAATTATGAAAAAAGAATTAACAGATCTATTTAAAAATTCAGAAATATCTGAAGCTCAAAATTTTAATAGTATTAAGATCTCATTAGCTAGCCCAGAAAAAATAAAATCTTGGACATATGGTGAAATTAAAAAACCAGAAACTATTAATTATAGAACTTTTAGACCAGAAAAAGATGGTCTTTTCTGTGCAAGAATATTTGGTCCAATTAAAGATTATGAGTGTTTGTGTGGAAAATATAAAAGAATGAAATTTAGAGGTATCATATGTGAAAAATGTGGTGTCGAAGTAACAAAGTCAAATGTTCGAAGAGAACGAATGGGTCACATTAATTTAGCGACACCTGTTGCACACATATGGTTTTTAAAATCATTACCAAGTAGAATAGCACTTGCTGTTGATATGAAGCTTAAAGAAGTCGAAAGGGTTTTGTATTTTGAAAATTTTATTGTCATTGAGCCAGGTTTAACAAGTCTACAAAAAAATCAGCTTTTAAATGAGGAAGAGTTAGCAAAATATCAAGATGAATATGGTGAGGAGGCATTTACAGCTGGAATTGGAGCTGAAGCAGTACTGGAAATGCTTAAAAATCTTGATTTAGATTTAGAGAAAAAAAATCTTGTTGATTACATCAAAGAGACGAAATCAAAAGTAAATGAAGAGAGAGCTATTAAGAGATTAAAATTAATTGAGTCTTTCATTGAAACTGGACAAAAACCTGAGTGGATGATTATGACAGTTGTTCCAGTTATTCCACCAGAACTAAGACCATTAGTTCCTCTAGATGGCGGAAGATTTGCAACATCAGATCTAAATGATCTTTATAGAAGGGTTATTAATAGAAATAATCGTTTAAAGAGACTAATGGATCTTAAGGCACCGGATATTATCATCAGAAATGAAAAAAGAATGTTGCAAGAATCTGTTGATGCACTTTTTGATAACGGAAGAAGAGGTAGAGTAATTACTGGGACAGGTAAAAGGCCATTAAAATCTTTAGCTGAAATGTTAAAGGGAAAACAAGGAAGATTTAGACAAAATCTTCTTGGTAAAAGAGTTGATTATTCAGGTCGTTCTGTAATCGTAGTAGGTCCAGACTTAAAATTACACGAATGTGGACTGCCAAAAAAAATGGCGTTAGAGTTATTTAAACCATTTTTATATGCAAGACTTAATAAACTAGGTTTAGCTTCAACTATTAAACAAGCAAAAAAATTAGTTGAGAAAGAAACTAATGCTGTCTGGGATGCACTTGAATTAATTGTTAGAGAACATCCAGTTTTACTTAATAGGGCTCCAACACTTCATAGATTGGGAGTTCAAGCCTTTGAACCAAAATTAATTGAGGGAGATGCAATTGAATTACATCCATTAACATGTGCTGCATTTAATGCAGATTTTGATGGTGATCAAATGGCTGTTCACGTTCCTTTAAGTTTAGAGGCACAACTTGAGGCTAGAATATTAATGCTATCAACTAACAATATTCTTTCTCCATCTAACGGAAAACCAATAATTGTACCAAGTCAGGATATGATTTTAGGAATTTATTATTTATCTCAAGAACCAGTCACTGATAAGCCAGCTGGATATTTTTTAAATGCAGATCAAATTGAATTTGCTCTATCCTCTGGTCAAATAAAAGTCCATAGCACGATTATTTCTAGATTTGAAACAATTGATGAAAAAGGTAATCAAAAATTTGAGAAGTACACTTCTACTGCAGGAAGATTTCTATTAGCTAACTTATTACCAAAAAATAACAATATTAAGTTTTCTTTGATAGATAGAATTTTACCAAAAAAAACAGTTTCAGAAATTATTGATATTGTCTTTAGATTTTGTGGACAAAAAACAACAGTAATTTTCTGCGACAAATTAAAAGATCTAGGATTTAAACACGCATTTAAAGCTGGAATTTCTTTTGGTAAGGACGACTTAGTTATTCCTGAAAACAAAACTCAATTAATCGATGATACAAAAAAATTAATTGCTGATTATGAAACACAATACGCAGAAGGTTTAATCACTAGAGGTGAAAAATATAATAAAGTCGTTGATGCTTGGTCGAAATGTACTGATAAAGTCGCTGGTGAGATGATGAAAGGAATTTCTGCAACAGAGAAAACCTCAGAAGGATTGAAGATAAATTCAGTATTTATGATGGCAGATAGTGGAGCAAGAGGGTCTGCAGCACAAATGAAACAATTAGCTGGAATGAGAGGACTTATTGCAAAACCATCCGGTGAAATTATTGAAAGTCCAATAACCTCGAATTTTAAAGAAGGTTTAACTGCATTAGAATATTTTAATTCTACACATGGTGCGAGAAAAGGTCTAGCTGATACAGCCCTAAAAACTGCTAGTTCAGGTTATTTAACTAGAAGACTTTGTGATGTTGCACAAGATTTAACAATTACTAAAAAAAATTGTGATAATCCTGGTTTCATAGAATTATCAGAAATATTAGAAGGCGGTAATGTCGTTGTGAGTTTATCTGAAAGAGCTTTAGGTAGAGTTGTTGCAACTGATGTAAAGCATCCTATAACCGGCGAAGTAATAATTAAAAAATCATCAATGATTGATGAATTTGGTTGTGATAAAATTGATTCTGCTGGAATAAAATCATTAAAAGTTTTTTCAGTTATGACTTGTAGTTCTAAAGAAGGTGTTTGTGCAACTTGTTATGGTCGAGACTTATCGAGAGGTAAAATGGTACATGTTGGTGAAGCTATTGGAATGATTTCCGCACAATCGATTGGAGAACCAGGGACGCAATTAACAATGAGAACTTTCCACGTAGGTGGTACTGCCTCAGTTAAACAAGACTCACAAATAGTAACTAAGAATGAGGGAACTTTAAAGATTATTAATTCAAATATTTTAGAGGACTCTAAAAAGAACTTAATTGTCATGGGTAGAAATACACAACTATCTATTGAGGACGATAATGGAGTTCAAATTGCTGTTTATAAAGTAGCTTATGGTTCGAAATTATTTTTTAAAAATGATGACAAAGTTAAAGCTAATACAAAAATTTGTGAATGGGATCCTTATACTACCCCAGTAATTGCTGAAAAAAGTGGTATTGCAAGCTATGTTGATTTAATTGATGGTGTATCTATTCAAGAAACTACAGATGATGCAACAGGTATCTCCTCAAAATCAGTAGTTGATTGGCGTTCTCAATCAAAAAGTACAGATTTAAAACCAAGAATTACTTTAAGAGATGAAAAAGGAAATGTTATTAAAAAAGCAGATGATAACGAGGCGAGATATTATTTAGTTCCTGATTCAATTTTATCAGTTAAAGATGGTCAAAAAGTTTCTGCTGGTGACGTGATTGCTAGATTACCTAAAGAAACTACTAAAACTAAAGATATTACTGGAGGCCTTCCAAGAGTTGCTGAATTGTTTGAAGCTAGAAAAGCTAAAGATAGTGCAATTATAGCTGAAAATGATGGACAAGTTATATTTGGAAAAGAAGTTAGAGGAAAACAAAGAATCTCAATTGTGCCTGAGGATGGTTCAGAACCATCTAATTATTTAATACCTAAAGGAAAACATATTAATTTCAATCAGGGTGAAAAAATTAAAAAAGGAGAATATTTACTAGATGGACAGCCATTGCCACACGATATTCTTAGAATTATGGGCATAAAAGATTTAACTGAATATTTTGTTAATCAGGTTCAAGAAGTTTATAGATTACAGGGTGTAATTATTAACGATAAACACATAGAAACTATTTTAAGACAAATGTTGAAAAAAGTTGAGGTAAAAACTACTGGTGACTCATCATATTTACCTGGTGAAATCATTGATAGAATTAAATTTGATAATGTTAATGAAAAGTTAAAATCTGAGGGTAAAAAGCCAGCTACTGGAGAAAGAGTTTTAATGGGGATTACTAAAGCTTCTCTGCAAACCGAGTCTTTTATTTCTGCTGCATCATTTCAGGAAACTACAAGAGTTCTCACGGATGCTGCTATCAAAGGTAAAGTTGATCCACTTAATGGCCTAAAAGAGAATGTAATAGTTGGAAGATTAGTGCCCGCTGGAACTGGTAATATTAAAAATAAATGGAACAAAAAAGCTTTACAAGATGACAATAAATTTCTTTCTGAGCAAGAACAGATAGAACAGCCAGAAACCCCTGTAAATCAATAAAAATAACACATTTGTTAACTAGTTTTAGTTTGACAAAATTAAATTAATAAGTAGTTTGTCGATATTTTTTGGTTGGAATGTAGTGTTAACTTTAGACACTAAACGCTGCCACAAATAACCTGTCAGTTATTTCATTCAAAAAAATAATTATAAAAATTTATAGATATGCCAACTATTAACCAGTTGTTAAGAAAAAAAAGAACAAAACCAATTGCTAGGAACAAAGTCCCAGCATTACAAAAACAACCTTTAAAGCGAGGTGTTTGTGTAAAAGTTTATACAACAACTCCAAAAAAACCTAATTCAGCTTTAAGAAAAGTTGCTAGAGTGAGATTATCAAATGGTTTTGAAGTAACTGCTTATATACCTGGAGAAGGTCATAATCTTCAAGAACACTCAGTTGTATTAATTAGAGGTGGTAGGGTAAAAGATTTACCAGGTGTTCGTTATCATATTTTAAGAGGTAATCTAGATACTCAAGGTGTGGCAAATAGAAAGAAAAGAAGATCTTTGTACGGAACAAAAAAAGGTAAATAGACATGTCTAGAAAAAAAACACAACCTAAAAAAAATATTGTTCCTGATCCAAAATTTAATTCAACAATTATCCCTAAATTAATTAATAATATTATGTATGATGGTAAAAGAGGTGTAGCTGCTAAAATAGTTTATGATGCAATCGAAAAGATCAAAACAAAGTCAAAAGATGAACCTATTAATATTTTTAACGAGGCAATCAATAATATTAAACCAACTGTTGAAGTTAGATCACGAAGAGTAGGTGGGGCTACCTATCAAGTCCCAGTAGAAGTTAAAAGTAAAAGAGCACAAGCTTTGGCTATAAGATGGCTTATAGATTCAGCAAGAAAAAGAAAAGACAAACATATGTCTGACAAAATTTTTAATGAACTTTACGATGCATACGAAAAAAAGGGTGCAGCTGTAAAAAAGAAAGAGGATGTACATAAAATGGCAGAGTCAAACAAAGCCTTTGCACATTTTAGGTGGTAAAATTTTATGGCTAGAACTCATACATTAGATAAATACAGAAATATTGGAATCATGGCCCACATTGATGCTGGTAAAACAACAACAACTGAAAGAATTTTATATTACACAGGAAAAAGCCATAAGATTGGTGAAGTTCATGACGGAGCTGCGACCATGGACTGGATGGAACAGGAACAAGAAAGAGGTATTACCATTACTTCAGCAGCAACAACTTGCTTCTGGCAAGATCATAGAATTAATATTATCGATACACCAGGTCACGTAGATTTTACTATTGAGGTAGAAAGATCACTTAAAGTACTTGATGGTGCAGTTGCAGTATTTGATGGTGTAGCAGGAGTGGAACCTCAATCAGAAACAGTATGGCGACAAGCTGACAAATATAAAGTACCAAGAATTTGTTTTGTAAATAAGTTAGATAGAACTGGTGCGGACTTTTTCAGATGTGTAGATATGATCAAAGACAGATTAGGAGCAAAACCATTAGTCATACAAGTTCCAATTGGTATTGAAGCTTCTCTAGCTGGTGTTGTTGACCTTGTTAAGATGAAAGCACAAGTTTGGAAAAATGAAGCTCTAGGTGCTGAATGGGAATATAAAGAAATCCCAGAAGATCTCAAAGAAATCTCTCAAAAATATAGAACAGAATTAGTCGAAATGGCTGTAGAGCAAGATGAAAAATTGATGGAATCTTATCTAAATGGTGAAGAAATTAAAGAGGAAGATTTAATTAAATGTATAAGAAAAGGAACATTAAACTTTGATTTTGTTCCTGTGTTAACTGGTTCAGCATTTAAAAATAAAGGAGTGCAGCCGCTTCTTGATGCAGTTATAAACTATCTACCAAGCCCGATAGACATTGGTTCAATAAAAGGGACTAAACCTGGATCTGAGGAAGAATTAGAGATGAAATTTGAAGATGGAGCAGGTTTTTCAGCATTAGCTTTTAAAGTAGCCAATGATCCATTTGTTGGTTCACTCACATTTATTAGAATTTATTCTGGAACAATTAAAACTGGTACAGGTATTTATAATTCATCAAAGGAAAAAGAAGAGAGAGTTGGCAGAATGCTTTTAATGCATGCAAATTCAAGAGAAGATATTAAGGAAGCTAATGCAGGTGATATCGTTGCTTTAGCTGGATTAAAATACACTATAACAGGTCATACTTTGTGTGATGAAGAAAATCCTGTTTTATTAGAGCCAATGGAGTTTCCAGATCCAGTAATAGAAATTGCGGTTGAACCCAAAACAAAAGCTGATCAGGAAAAAATGGGTGAAGCATTAGGTAGATTGGCTAAAGAAGATCCATCTTTTAGAGTAACTTCAGATGAAGAGTCGGGTCAAACAATTATTAAAGGTATGGGGGAACTTCATTTAGATATTATTGTTGACAGAATGAAAAGAGAATTCAAAGTTGAGGCAAACGTAGGAGCTCCTCAAGTTGCTTATAGAGAGACTTTAGAAAATGCATCTGAAGTAGAATATACACACAAAAAACAAAGTGGCGGTGCGGGTCAGTTTGCTAAAGTAAAACTTTTGGTTGAACCCCAAGAACCAGGTGCTGGTAGGTCTGTTGAAAGTAAAATCAAGGGAGGTGCAATTCCAAAAGAATTTATACCAGGTGTGGAAAAAGGAATTGAAACAATTTCAGATGGAGGAATTTTAGCTGGCTTTCCTATGATTGATTATAAAGTTACTATTTTAGATGGTTTGCATCATGATGTTGACTCAAGTGTTCTTGCATTTGAGCTAGCAAGTAGAGCTTGTTTTAAAGAGGCCTGTACAAAAGGAACTCTAAAGTTATTAGAACCTGTAATGAGGGTCGAAGTAGTTACTCCAGAGGACTATATGGGTGATGTTATAGGAGATTTAAATAGTCGAAGAGGTCAAATTAGCACTCAAGAACAAAGAGGTAATGCAACAGTTATTACAGCAATGGTTCCTTTGGCAAATATGTTCGGTTACATAAATTCTTTAAGGTCGATGTCTCAAGGCAGGGCTCAATATTCTATGTTTTTTGATCATTATTCAAAAGTACCTCAAAATGTTCAAGACGAAGTAACAAAAAAGATTGCAGGATAAATGGAAAAACAAAATATAAGGATAAAACTTAGAGCTTACGATAATAAGATTTTAGATGCTTCGACCGAAGAAATTGTAAATACAGTAAAAAGAACTGGTGCAACAATAAAAGGCCCAATTCCACTACCGACCAGAATTGAAAGATATACAGTTTTAAGATCTCCTCATATTGATAAAAAAAGTAGAGAACAATTTGAGTCCAGAACTCATAAGAGACTAATTGATATAATTGAACCAACACCACAAACAGTTGAAGCTTTAATGAAATTAGATTTGGCATCAGGAGTTGATGTGGAGATTAAGATATAATTATGAGTGAGATTGCTTTACTAGGAAAAAAGATTGGAATGACCAGAGAATTTTATAAGTCTGGTCAGTTGGTACCAGTCACAGTATTAAAAATGGAAAAAGCTAGAGTAATCCAAGTGATTGATAAAGAAAAAAGAGGTTATTCCGCTGTCCAACTTGGCTATGGGAAAATCAAAAATTCAAAATTAACAAAAGCTATGAAAGGTTATTTTTCAAAAAGAAATACTGAAGCTAAGAAAAAACTTAAAGAGTATAGAGTCAAAAATATTGAAAATTATAAAGAAGGTAATGAATTTGGATTAGAGATTTTTAAAGATGTAAAATTTGTAGATACTAGATCAAAAACTATAGGAAAAGGCTTTGCTGGTGCTATGAAAAGACACAATTTTGGAGGATTAAGAGCTACACATGGCGTTTCAATTTCTCACAGATCACATGGTTCAACTGGTCAAAGACAAGATCCAGGTAAAGTATTTAAAGGAAAAAAAATGGCTGGGCACATGGGTGATAAATTAAGGACTATGCAAAACATCGAAATCATTAAAGCAGATTTAGAAAATGAACTCTTATATTTAAAAGGTTCTATACCAGGATCAAAAAACTCTGAAGTTCTAGTAAAAGGTTCAGTTAAAAATATAAAAAAAATGACTATCAGTGAAAAACACAAAGCTGCTGAATTAGCAAAGAAAACACCGGAGAAAAAGAAAAAATAATGAAAGTCGATAAAATTAATTTAGATGGTAAAAAAAGTTCTATTGAAGTCTTAGATAAGATTTTTTCAGCTAAGATTAATAAGAGATTAGTAAATACAGTTTTGTATAAGACAAATGCTAATTACAAAGGTAGACACGCAAAAACAAAGCAGCAAAACGAAGTTTCGGGTCCAACATCAAAAATTTATGCACAAAAAGGAACAGGTAATGCTAGACACGCTAGTAGAAAAGCCCCGATCTTTATTGGTGGTGGTATAGCTCATGGTCCTAAAGGAGAGCTATCATATAAAAAAAGAAAATTAAATAAGAGTGAAAAAAAACAAAGTATAGCATCTTTAATCAGTGACAAGATAAAGAATAACAACCTTCTTATTTTTAGCGATTTTAGTTCTAAGATAAAAAAAACTAAAGAGATGAACTTAATTTTAAAGAAATTTCAAATATCTAATTCAATAATAATCCTAGATAAAACCTCAAAAAATAATGTTGAAAAGTCAATTAGAAATATTCCAAATATTAAAGTTACAGACATTAATCATTTTAGTGCGTTTGATATAGTCAAGTTTGAAAAAGTTGTATTTACCGAAACATCTGTAAAAGAATTAGAAAAGAGGTATGCTTAAAATGGAAAAGATACATTTATACGACAAAATTTTATCACCCTTAG
>CACNXP010000011.1 GCA_902624465.1 uncultured Pelagibacteraceae bacterium
TATGGCTGTATCATTCGTGCTTTTTAATTTTTTAAATCTTAAAATTCTGAATTTCATTAAATTATATTAATTCTGGAAACTACTTCTATTAATTGACTTGGAAATATGAAGTATATCAAAATTAACAATGTAGATGCTGTTAAAGAAAATTTTAACCAAAAGCCATGATCAGTATCATATTTTTCTTTTTGCTCATCAAAATACATAATTTTAATTAACCTTAGATAATAAAATGCTGCAACGACAGTTGATAATAAACCTACGATTGCTAAAAAGTACATAGATTGTTCAATAACTGCTTTAAAAACATAAAACTTGGCAAAAAAACCAGCTAATGGAGGAATACCAGCTAGTGAGAATAAAATTATAAGTAATGATAAAGCTAACATTGGATGATTTTTGGACAAACCTGACAAATCATCTATTTTTTCATAATAGTTATTATCTCGTTTCAACATTAACAGGCATGAAAATAATCCTAAGTTCATGAGTACATATATAGTTATATAAATTACTGAACTTTGAATTCCATCATTAGTGCCTACTGCAACACCGGCTAGTGCGTAACCAACATGACCAATGGAACTATAAGCAACAAGTCTTTTCAAATTTGTTTGTCCTATGGCTGCAATAGCACCGAATAGCATTGAAGCGATCGATAAAAAAATTAAAATCATCTGCCACTGATCAATAAGATTTAAAAATGGTACATATAAAAATCTTATAAATACTGTCAGTGCTGCTATTTTTGGAACCATTGTAAAAAATAATGTCACTGAGGTTGGGGAGCCCTCATAAACATCTGGAGCCCACATATGAAAAGGAACAGCAGAAATCTTAAATGCTAGTCCTACTAAAATAAATACAATACCAAATGTCAAAGCATACTCATTTGAATTTAATTGATTAGCTATTACGTTAAAATTGGTAGAGCCAGTAAATCCATATATTAAAGAGCAACCATATAGCAACAAACCAGATGATAGGGCGCTCAAAACAAAATATTTAAGTCCTGCTTCAGAAGATTTTATTTGATCCCTATTAAATGTAGCCAAAACATATAAGGCCAATGACTGAAGCTCAAGACCCATGTAAAATACAATTAAGTCATTGGAATTAATCATAACCATCATTCCTAATACAGAACTTAAAATTAATATTGGATACTCAATCTTAAAAATTTGAAAAGTTTTGAGATAGTTCGATGAAATGATTAAGACCAAGAAGGTAGCTAATAAAGTGATTATCTTCATCAAAGAAGATAGATAATCAATGACAATACTATTATTAAATAATTTTGTTTCGTTAATACCAATTGTTTCATTTAAAGTAATAACAGCAGTTACAATCAAAACTGCCAAAGAAAGACTCTGAACAAGTCTCGAGCTATTTTTTTTAAAAACACCTAATATTAATAAAAACATTATCGACAATGATAAAAATATTTCGGGTAATACTAATTGTAAATTTTCCATTATGTTTTACTCGCCACTTCAAAGTTATATTGATCAATTAAATCTGAGATAGAAACCTCAATTGTATTAATTAAAGGATCTGGATAAAATCCAAAAAATAAAGTGGGTACAGCTAAACAAGATAAAATAAATAACTCAGATCTATTTAAATCAAACATCTGTTTTAAATCTGTATTTATTAACTTTCCAAAAACTACTCTCTTGTATAACCAAAGCATATATGCAGCACCAATAATTACCCCTAGGCTTGCAATCACAGCTACTAAAAAATTATCCTTAAATGCGCCCATCAAAATTAAAAATTCCCCGACAAAACCACTTGTTCCAGGTAGTCCTAAAGCTGCTAAAGTAAATAACATAAATAAAACTGAATATTTTGGAATAATACTTACGATTCCACCGTAGGTATCTATAAGTCTTGAATGCATTCTGTCATAAACAACACCAACACACAAAAAAAGCGCTGCAGAAACTAGTCCATGACTGATCATTTGAATAATACTTCCTTCAATGCCTTGTTGCTGAATTGTAAAAATTCCCAAAGTAACGTAACCCATATGTGCAACCGATGAATAAGCAATTAGCTTTTTCATATCTTCCTGCATTAAGGCCATTAAAGAAGTAAAAATAATTGCAATTACACTGAGTGTATAAATTAATGGGGTAAAGATTTCTGATGCTGCAGGAAATAATCCAAGAGAAAATCTAATAAAACCATAACCTGCCATTTTTAATAATATAGCTGCTAATAAAACAGATCCTGCTGTTGGTGCTTCAACATGAGCATCTGGTAACCATGTATGAACTGGCCACATAGGAGTTTTAACTGCAAAAGAGCTAAAAAAAGCTAACCATAAGAGATTTTGATACTTTATATCAATTCCAGATTTATAAAGTTCAACTACATCTGTAGTTCCATTCAGCCAATAAATTGTAATTATAGCTACTAACATTAGGACTGAACCAAGCAAGGTGTACAGAAAAAATTTAAATGCTGAATAAACTCTTCTAGCTCCACCCCAGATACCAATTATCAAAAACATGGGAATTAAACCTGCCTCAAAAAATAAATAAAAAACAACAAGGTCTAAAGAACAGAATACACCGATCATAAAAGACTCCATGATAAGCACAGCTATCAAAAATTCACTTAGTCTCTCTTTGATTGAATTATTTACAGATATAATGCAAAGGGGTGTAATAAAAGTTGTAAGTAAAATAAACAAAATTGAAATACCATCAACACCTACCTTGTAATTTATTAAATTTTTAATCCAAATTCTTTCCTCAACAAATTGAAACTCAGAAGTTGTTGGATCAAATAATATCCATAGATAAATTGATAAAAAAAAATTTACTACTGAAGTAAATAAAGCAACATATTTTCCAGTAAAATTATTTTTTTTATCACTTTTGGTAAAAAATAAGAATAAAGCTCCAATTGATGGTAATAAAATCAAAGAGGAAAGAATAGGAAAGTTCATTATTTTACAATTAAGAATGTTAATAAAGCAGAAAAACCAAGCAACATTACAAAAGCATATTGATATATGTATCCACTTTGAAATTTATTAGCTTTTACTGAAAATTTTTTGATCATCGACGAAATACCATCTGGACCAAACCCGTCGATAATTTTCAAATCAAAGAACTTCCATAAAAATAATCCTAATTTTTTTGATGGTTTAACAAATAAAACATCATAAAGTTCATCAAAATACCACTTATTTAATAAAAACTGATAAAGCGGTTTATTTATACTAGCTAATCGTTCAGGTAAATTTCTATTTTTAACGAATAAATAATATGCTAGTGGAATAGACAATATAACCAAAGTTGGAGTAAGTAATAAAAACCATAGTGGTGGGTGATCAGTGCTTAATGGTTTTAGAAAAAATATTGAGTCACTCCAAAAATTATTTAGACCTTCATAACCGATAAATAATTCTTTAAATAAAAATCCTGCAAATATTGCACCAATTGATAATAAAACTAGAGGTAACAGCATCACGATAGGAGACTCGTGCGTCTCATCTATCTTCATCTTTTTATTATTATATTCACCATGAAAAGTTTTAAAAATCAATCTCCAAGAATAAATAGATGTAAGAAATGCTGTAAAAATACCTATACCAGCAGCATAATAACCTGTTGTATTTCCTCTTAAATAAGCAAATTCAATTATTGCATCTTTAGAATAAAAACCTGACAAAAATGGAAACCCCGTTAAAGCTAGCGTTCCTATAATCATCAGTGAATAAGTGTATGGAAGTTTTTTCCATACTCCGCCCATATTATTTATATTTTGTTCATCTTTAAAAGCATGAATAACTGAACCGGATCCTAAAAATAATAGGGCTTTAAAAAACGCATGAGTGAATAAATGAAACATTGCAACATTATATGCTCCCACTCCAGTGGCAAAAAACATGTAGCCTAATTGACTGCAAGTAGAATAAGCAATTATTTTTTTAATATCATTTTGTACCAGTGCCACTGTTGCAGCAAAGAATGCGGTACTCATACCAACCACTGTAATGACGTTTAAAGCTAAATCAGAGTATTCATAAATTGGTGAACATCTTACAACTAAAAAAACTCCTGCTGTTACCATTGTGGCAGCGTGAATTAAAGCGGAAACAGGCGTTGGTCCTTCCATTGCGTCAGGTAACCAGGTATGAAGTAAAATTTGTGCTGATTTACCCATTGCACCAATGAATAAAAGTAAGCAAATCAAATCAACAGCATTAAATGTGATACCTAAAAATACCAAGTCTTTATCTGTAATTTTTGAAATTTGGTCAAAAACCTCAGAATAATTTACTGTTCCAAATAAATAAAAAATTAAAAATATTCCTAGAGCAAATCCAAAATCACCTACCCTATTTACAACAAATGCTTTAATTGCAGCTTTATTGGCTGACTCTTTTTTAAACCAAAATCCTATTAAAAAATAAGAACATAAACCCACACCTTCCCAACCAAAAAATAATTGAATGAAATTATCTGCAGTAACTAACATCAACATTGCAAAAGTAAATAAAGATAAATAAGCCATAAATCTTGGTTTGTGAGGGTCGTGAGACATGTACCCAATAGAATAAATATGAACCAATGCAGAAACTGATGTAACAACAACCAACATCACGGCAGACAAGGAGTCAATCTTCATTGACCAATTTACTTCTAGGGATCCAGAGCTAATCCATGTCGCTATTATTATGTTCTCTTGATATTGATTAACAATAACCTCGTACAAAACTAGGACAGAAAAAATTGCTGATATAGACACCATCAGGCTAGTAATAATTTCTGAGCTTCTGTCTCCAATAAATTTTCCAAAAAATCCTGAAATAATTGAGGCAATTAATGGTAATGCTATAATTGAAATTTCCATTTTAACCTTTTAGTTTATCTATCTCCTCTACTCGAATGGTTCCAGAGTTTCTAAAATAAACAACTATAATCGCAAGACCAATTGCTGCTTCAGCTGCAGCAACAGTTAGTATAAAAAGGGTAAACACTTGACCAGAAAGATCTCCTAAATAAATTGAAAAAGATACTAAATTAATGTTTACAGCTAATAAGATAAGTTCAATACTCATTAAGATTACAATAATATTTTTTCTATTAAGAAATATACCAATTATTCCAATACTAAAAATAACTGCACCTAAAGTTAAATAGTGACCTAAACCTATATCAATCATCTATTTTTACTCCTTTATTGGACGCAACTTCAAGTACTTCCACACTCTCAATTCTTTCTCTAGATATTTGTTTTAAATAACTCTGTTTTTTAACACCTTCTCTTTGTCTAAAAGTAAGGACTATTGCACCTATCATAGCAATCAAAAGTATCATCCCACTTATTTGAAACACATGTATATAATCAGTGTATAAAACCTGACCTAATGAATGAGTGTTACTTACCCCGTTTTCTAGAGATGATTTTGCAGAATTAAACAAATCAGGTTTATATTTCCAGCCACCTATTACAATTATCAATTCAAAAAATATTATTACACTGATTAATAATCCTATGGGAATATGTCTTGAGCTATCTTTTGAAACAAACCACTGATTTTTTTGTTGAGCAACATTAAGCATCATTACAACAAACAAAAATAGTACTGCAACTGCCCCAACATAAACTATCAGCATAATCATCCCTAAAAATTCGGCACCAATCATTATGAAAAGGCAAGATATACTTATAAAATCAAGAATTAAAAAAAAAACTGAATGAACTGTGTTCTTAGAAACAGTTACCATTATGGCAGAAACGACTGCAATGACAGAAAAGACATAAAAAAATATTGCATGTGCAATCATAAATTATCTGTATGGATTGTCTGACTTAATATTTGCCGCTAAAACATTTTCCCATCTATCTCCGTTATCTAGGAGTTTTTCTTTTGTATAATAAAGTTCTTCACGAGTTTCGGTTGAAAATTCAAAATTTGGTCCTTGGACAATTGCATCTACAGGACAAGACTCTTCACATAATCCACAATAAATACATTTCATCATATCAATATCATAACGAGTGGTTTTTCTACTTCCATCAGCTCTTTCGGAAGATTCAATTGTAATCGCTTGAGCGGGACAGACTGCTTCACACAATTTGCAAGCTATACATCTTTCTTCTCCATTAGGATATCTTCTCAATGCATGTTCACCTCTATATCTTGGACTAATTTTGCCTTTTTCAAATGGATAATTTATTGTTTTTTTTTGTTTGAAAAGTTCTTTAACAGCAATAAAAAGTCCACTAATAAAATCGGCCATTAATATTGTTTTAAAAAATCTTGATATTTTCATTTATATTGTAGGTAAAAGATTAAAGTAAAAGAGATAACTTGCTGTCAAAACAACATAGATCAAAGATAATGGTAAAAATATTTTCCAACCTAGTCTCATTAGTTGATCATATCTATATCTTGGAACAATCGCTTTGACCAACGCAAAAAGAATAAATAAAAATAAAATTTTGAAAATTAACCAAAGAGCACCAGGAATTAAATTAAAAGGATAAAGATCGATTGGAGATAACCAGCCTCCTAAAAATAAAATTGACCCAAGTGCACACATTAACAAAATATTTGCATACTCTCCCAACCAAAACATTGCATACATCATCCCAGAATATTCTGTTTGATAACCTGCAACTAATTCAGCTTCCGCTTCTGGTAAATCAAAAGGAGGTCTATTCGTTTCAGCTAAAGAAGATATAAAAAAAATTACAAACATTGGAAATAATGGTATTACAAACCACATTTCTTTTTGAGCAACTACAATATCATTCAAGTTTAGAGATCCAACGCATAATAAGACATTAATTATAATGATACCAATCGATACTTCATAAGATACCATTTGTGCAGCAGATCTAATTGCTCCTAAAAAAGGATATTTTGAATTCGATGCCCATCCACCCATTATTATCCCATACACACCCAATGATGAGACAGCAAAAATATATAAAATTCCAACATTTATATCTGCTAATACTTGTTCAAGTCCAAAAGGAATTACAGCCCATGCTATTAGAGCAAGAGTCATTGTTATTACTGGAGCAAGAATAAAAATTACTTTGTTTGAACTAGCGGGTATTATAATTTCCTTGAAAATATATTTTAGAGCGTCTGCTAGAGATTGTAATAAGCCAAATGGACCAACAACATTTGGACCTTGTCTTTTTTGAACAAAAGCCCAAACTCTTCGGTCTAACCACACGATCATAGCGACTGAAACTAAAACAGGCACTAATAAAAATAAAATTTTGTAACTTTCTTGAAAAATAATATTTAAGTATTCCATTTATTAACCTTCAGTCCCTGTTTTTTTTAAATCAATTTTTGCGTTATTACATTCAAGCATAGTTTTTGATGAACGTGCAATTACATTAGAAAAATAGTAATCTTTATAATCAACTTTTAAAAATTCATCAGCAAAATCACTTTCATTTAATTGATGATCTAATTCAGAAATATGCTGATCTTTATTCATCTTTAAATAGTTAAACATACTACTTTCAAGTTCATCCTTATCATTAAAAAGTTTTCTATTATTTATAACCTCAGCGAGATCATTTATAATTTGCCAGTCCTCTTTTGCATCACCTGGGGGATATGATGCTTTATAAGCTTTTTGTAATTTACCTTCCAAATTAGTGTAATATCCAGATTGTTCAGTAAAAGCAGCACCTGGTAAAATTATATCTGCTATTTCTGCACCTCTATCTCCGTGACTTCCTTGATAGATAATGAATTCATCTTTCTTTTTAAAATCTAAATTATCTTGGCCAAGTAAAAAAATAATTTCAAATTTATTTTCATGAATTTCATCTAGAATTTTATTATTTTTATCAATGATATCTAAATCTAGATTTCCAACTGTAGCTGCATCCACTGACAATATGTTAATTGGGTTCCAATCATCACTCAATTTATTATTCTTAGATAAAAATTTTTTGGATAAATTAAATAAATAACTTGCAGATTTAATTTTAAAAAAAGACTCTCCAAATACAATCATTGGTTTTTTTGACTCAATAATTTCTTTTGACAATTCACTATTATTTTCAAATATATCTTTGATAGTTTTTATCTTCCCATTTAAACTTTGATAGTTGTAAGTTAAGTCTCCAAGATCATTTAAAGAAATAATCTTGGTATTGTTATTTAAATATGCTTTTCGAATTCTCGCATTAATCATTGTTGCTTCAAATCTAGGATTTGTGCCTATTAATAAAATTAAATCTGCTTCCTCAATTCCATTTATTGATGAATTGAATAAATAATTTTCTCTTTTAGAACTGTCGATAAATCTTTTTGTAGATCTAAAATCATATTTTTTTGTGTCAACTGTTCTTTCTAAAAATTCTTTGAAAATAAAACTTGTTTCCATATTTGTTAGATCACCAACAAAACCACAAATCTTATCTTTGTTTGCATTTTCAATTTTTGATTTAATGATTTTGTAAACCTCATCCCAAGAGGCTTTTTCAAATTTTTTATTATACTTAATATACGGAGTATCTAATCTTTGATTTAGTAATCCATCACAAGCATATCTTGTTTTATCTGAAATCCACTCTTCATTAATATCTTCATTTATAATAGGCAAAACTCTTTTTACTTCCCAATCATAGGTATCAACCCGAATATTTGAACCAACTGCATCCATCACATCAATTGTCTCTGTTTTTTTTAGTTCCCATGGTCTTGCTTCAAAAACATAAGGCTTAGATGTTAGAGCCCCTACTGGACAAAGATCGATTACATTTCCAGACAATTCTGACTGAATTGACTGCTCTAGATATGTGGTAATTTGCATATCCTCACCTCTTCCAATTGCTCCTAACTCAGGTACTCCAGCTATCTCAGTTGCAAATCTCACACACCTAGTGCAATGAATACATCTTGTCATTTGAGTTTTGATTAATGGACCCATATTTTTTTCAGGAACCCATCTTTTATTTTCCTTAAATCTTGACTTATCTATTCCATAAAACATTGATTGATCTTGAAGATCACATTCTCCCCCTTGATCACACACTGGACAATCCAACGGATGATTTGCTAATAAAAATTCCATCACACCTTTTCTTGATTTCTCTATTTTTGGAGTATTAGTTTTTATAACCATTCCGTCTGCTGCGGGCATTGCACATGAGGCTATTGGTTTTGGAGATTTTTCCATTTCAACTAAACACATTCTGCAGTTACCAGCTATTGATAATTTTTCGTGATAACAAAATCTTGGTATTTCTGCGCCTGCTTTTTCGCAAGCTTGAAGAACAGTCAATCCTTCCTCAACCTCTATATCAATATCGTTAACTTTTAATTTAAGCATTTTTATCCAATAAGTGTTGATCTACTAAATAAGGAATATTCTTTTTTTCTTTTATTATTGGATCAAATTTGTTTCTTTTTTTAATTTCATCTTTAAAGTGTCTCAACAAACCTTGAACTGGCCAAGAAGAACCCTCACCAAAAGCACAAATTGTATGACCCTCTATTTGCTTAGTAACATCACCCAACATGTCTATCTCATCTTTAGATGCTTCTCCTTTAGCCATTCTCTCAAGCATTCTCCACATCCAGCCTGAACCTTCTCTACATGGTGTGCATTGGCCACAGCTTTCGTGTTTGTAAAATCTCGCAATTCGAGCCATACATTGAATAATGTCTTGATCTTTATTGATTACAACAACACCAGCGGTTCCTAATCCACTTTTTTCAGCAACTAACGAATCAAAGTCCATTTTTAAAGTCTCACATTTATCTTTAGGTATTAATGGCATTGACGATCCACCGGGGATAACAGCTTGTAAATTATCCCAGCCACCTATTACACCGCCAGCATGTACTTCGATTAATTCTTTTAATGGAATGTTCATCTCTTCTTCAACATTACAAGGATTATTTACATTTCCAGATATACAAAAAATTTTGGTACCCGTGTTTTTTTCTCTTCCTAAAGATGCAAACCATTTACCGCCTCTTCTAAGTATTGTTGGAACGACAGCTATAGTTTCCACATTATTTATAATTGTGGGGCAACCATAAAGACCAATTAATGCTGGAAAAGGAGGTTTTAATCTTGGTTGGCCTTTTTTTCCTTCAATACTCTCAAGTAATGCAGTCTCTTCCCCACAAATATAGGCTCCAGCTCCATAATGAATATAAATATCCAGATCCCAACCTGTGCCTGCAGCATTTTTACCTAATAGTTTTTTTTCGTAAGCTTCATCAATCGCTGCTTGTAGTTTTTGTCCATCTACAAAATATTCTCCTCTAATATAAATATAGCAAACATGTGCTTGAATTGCGTAAGATGCAATCAAACAACCTTCGATTAATTTATGAGGTTCAAATCTTAAAATATCTCTATCTTTACAAGTCCCTGGCTCAGATTCATCTCCATTAATCACTAAGTAATGAGGTCTAGAGCCGACTTCTTTAGGTGCAAAAGACCATTTTAAACCTGTTGGAAAACCTGCACCACCTCTTCCTCTAAGTTGAGAGTCTTTAATTTCATTTATAATCCAGTCCCTACCCTTGTCTGTTATTTCTTTAGTGTTTACCCAATCTCCTCTTTTTTGAGACGATGTTAGATCAGGTCCTAAGTCGTTGTATAAATTTTGAAAAATTCTGTCTTGATCCTTAAGCATTTTTTAAATCCATTAGTGTTTTTCTATTATTCTCTGGTTCATTATTTATTCTTCCTCTATAAGAACCAGGTGTTGGTTTATCTCCGTTTAAAATTTTATCTAAAATCTTTAAAGTTTTTTCTTTGTCAAGATCTTCATAGTAATCATCATTAATTTGCATCATCGGAGCATTTACACATGCACCCAAACACTCAACTTCCATCCATGAACAACTTTTATCATTTGAAAGCACAGACTCATCTTCTGAAATTTTTTCTTTGCATGCTTCAACTAGTTTGTTTGCACCTCTTATCATACATGGAGTTGTAGTACACACTTGAACAAAATATTTACCTACAGGTGATAAATTATACATGCTATAGAAAGTAGCAACTTCATATACTTTTATATATGGCATATCTAAAAATTTTGCGATGTATTTCATTGCAGCTAAAGGTATCCAGTTATCATTTTGTTTTTGAGCAATGTATAATAATGCCATCACAGCACTTTGTTGTTTACCTTCTGGATATTTGGCAACAATACTTTTAGCTGCCTCTAATGATGAAGGGTTAAATTCAAAATTTTCAGGTTGGTTTTTTGCTGGTCTTCTTAAACTCATCTATCGACCTCCCCAAAAACTATATCAAGTGAGCCAAGAACAGCGGGTACATCTGCTAACATGTGACCCTTAATTAAATAATCCATTGATTGTAAATGTGAAAATCCTGGCGCTCTAATCTTGCACTTGTAAGGTTTACTTGATCCATCTGAGATTAAATAAACACCAAATTCACCTTTAGGTGCTTCAACAGCAGTATAAATTTCATCTTTGGGTACACGATATCCCTCAGTAAATAATTTAAAGTGATGTATCAATGCTTCCATGGATTGTTTTATTTCAGTTTTAGATGGTGGAGATATTTTATTGTCAAAAGTTTTGATTGGACCTTTTTCCATTTGCGATAAACATTGTTTTATAATTGATACACTTTCTTTCATTTCCTCAATTCTACATAAATATCGATCATAACAATCACCATTTTTACCTACTGGGATTTTAAATTCTAATTGATCATAACAATCGTAGGGCTGAGATTTTCTCAAATCCCATGGGACCCCTGATCCTCTAATCATTACGCCACTAAAAGAGTAATCTAACGCGTCATCTTTTGTTACCACGCCAATATCGACATTTCTTTGCTTAAATATTCTATTATCAGTTAAGAGGTTCTCGAGATCATTTATTATTTTTGGAAAAGTTTCACAAAATTTCGCTATATCGTTTTCTAATCCAGCTGGTAAATCTTGATGGACACCACCAGCTCTGAAATAATTTGCGTGCAATCTTGATCCAGATGCACGTTCGTAAAAAGTCATTAATGTCTCCCTCTCCTCAAATCCCCATAATGATGGTGTTAAAGCACCCACGTCCAGAGCTTGAGTAGTAACATTTAATATATGACTTAATATTCTTCCAATTTCACAAAACATTACTCTTATGTATTGAGCTCTTATTGGAACATCAATATCTAGAATTTTTTCTATAGCTAAAGCAAAGGCATGTTCTTGGTTCATGGGAGCAACATAATCAAGTCGATCAAAATATGGAACTGCTTGCATATATGTTTTATTTTCAATTAATTTTTCTGTTCCCCGATGCAATAAACCAATATGTGGATCTGCTTTTTCTACAACCTCACCATCTAGCTCAAGAATTAGTCTTAACACACCATGAGCAGCTGGATGTTGTGGACCAAAATTCAAATTAAGATTTTTAATTTTTTTTGTCATTAGTTTCTGATATTTCTTTTATGTATTTTGTTCCCTGCCAAGGACTTTCATAATCAAAATTTCTGTAATTTTGTTCTAATTTAACGGGCTCTTTGATAACTTTTTTTTTCTCCTCACTATATCTGACTTCCGAATTACCAGTTAATGGAAAGTCTTTTCTTAATGGGTGACCTTCAAAACCATAGTCGGTCAGTATTCTTCTTAAATCAGGATGATCTTTAAAATTTACCCCATACATATCAAAAACTTCTCTTTCCATCCAATTAGCTGATGGAAATACAGATGTAAGAGAAGAGATTAGTTCATTTTCATTAATGAAATAACTCAAAATAATTCTTTGATTGAACTCATGACTTAGAAATAAATATACTATTTTAAATCTTTGTGTTTCCTCAGGATAATCTACAACTGTAATATCAATAAGTTGTCTAAATTTAGTATCTTTGTTTGTTTTTAAAAATAAAACAACGTCAATTAGATCCTCTTTATCAATTTCAATATTAATTTGATTATGTTTTATTGAAGTCTTATTAATTTTTGTAGTGAGTTCTGAATTTATCTTTTTTTCTAAGTCAATTAAATTATTCATTTTACCTGCTGAAAGATCCTTTATTTCTAATTTTTTTTTGCAATTGCATTATCCCATATAACAACGCCTCAGCTGAGGGTGGACAACCTGGCACATAAACATCAACAGGCACTATACGATCGCAACCTCTTACAACAGAATATGAATAATGATAATAACCTCCTCCATTGGCACAACTTCCCATTGATATAACATATCTTGGTTCCGGCATTTGATCATAAACTTTTCTTAATGCTGGTGCCATCTTATTTGTTAAAGTGCCTGCAACAATCATAACATCAGATTGTCTAGGTGACCCTCTCGGAGCAGCACCAAACCTCTCAAGATCATATCTTGGCATAGCTGTTTGCATCATTTCGACAGCACAGCAAGCAAGACCAAATGTCATCCAATGCAAAGATCCAGATCTAGACCAATTTACTAGATTCTCTAATGATGTTGTTATAAATCCATTCTTGCCAAAATCTTCTGCAAGTTGTTTAAATTCATCAGGTACTTGATCTAATTTATTGTTCATTTAAAAAATTTTATTCCCAGTCTAATGCACCTTTTTTCCATTCATAAATAAATCCAATTGTAAGTATGAATAAAAAAATCATCATTGACGTAAAACCTAAGATACCAATATTTCCCAAAGAAATTGCCCATGGAAATAAAAATGCAATTTCAAGGTCAAAAATAATAAATAAAATTGCAACTAAATAAAATCTCACGTCAAATTCCATTCTTGAGTCTTGAAACGGTTCAAATCCACATTCATAAGCTGACAACTTTTCTGGATCTGGGTTTTTTGGTGATAAGATAAAATTTAACACTATAAAGGCACAACTGAGTCCTAAAGCTATAATTAGGAATAAAATTATAGGTAAATAATCATTTAGAATTTCCGCATTCATTGGTGGGATATATATCACCTTTTTTAATTAGATGAAGTGATGTTAGGTCACATTTTATATAAAAAAAAAATCAACAAAATCAGTTATTTACATCAACCCCTTAAAAAAAGTCAACAAAATCAATTGTTTGGCATTTAATGCATAGAATCATTGGAAAGTGGCGGGAGTGAAGGGACTCGAACCCTCGACCTATCGCGTGACAGGCGATCGCTCTAACCAACTGAGCTACACCCCCACTTATTACCTTTTTGCTTGGTGGGCAGTAAAGGACTCGAACCTTTGACCCCCTCGGTGTAAACGAGATGCTCTACCAACTGAGCTAACCGCCCTTAAACAAAAAGTAAATTGTTTTATATCTTTTAAAGTACCTTCGTCAAGGTCTATTAATAATAAATAACGTCAGGATTTATTAATTGCTTTAATTTTAGGGGTTCTTTTAAAATCCGCCTCTCCAATTATTTTTGGAGTTAAAATTTTCTTTCTCTATTTTTGAAGTTGGTCTTGTAAGATAATAAGTTACAAAAACTACTATAAATAAAATTATGTATAATTCCATAAATTAATTTTTTTATTGAATACTTGCTTGAGATTTGTCGTCTTTTTTAGAAATATCAACTTCAACCCACTTTGTTTTTTTTAGCTCCTTGGTTAAAGCAATTTTTAAAACTTCATCAGCATATTCAACAGGGGTTATTTTAATTTCATCAATTATTTTTTTTGGCATATCAACTAAATCTTTCTCATTTTCTTTTGGTATTAAAACCTCTTTTATTCCTGCTCTATGCGCTGCGATAAGCTTTTCTTTTAAGCCACCAATAGGCAATACTTGTCCTGTTAAAGTAACCTCACCCGTCATTGCGACATCTCTTTTGACTGGAATGTTAGTGATAGAAGATACTATGGAGGTAACCATCCCAATTCCTGCAGATGGACCATCTTTTGGTGTAGCACCCTCTGGAACGTGAATATGAAAATCTTTTTTCTCAAATAACGGAGGTATTATTCCATACTCTAAACATTTTGACCTTACAAAAGATTTAGCAGCTTTGACTGACTCTTGCATTACATCTCCAAGCTTACCTGTTATTTGCATTCTTCCTTTACCTGGCATTGTAGCAGTTTCAATTTTCAAAATTTCTCCACCGTATTCAGTCCATGCTAATCCAGTAACTATTCCTACTCTATTTTCAGTTTCCAATTCACCTGATTTAAACTTGGGAACACCTAAAAAATCAGACAAATTTTCTTTATTAATTTTGACTTCTTTTTCCTCTCCAGCTACAACTTTCTTAACTACTTTTCTAGCAACTTTCGAAATTTCTCTT
Organism: uncultured Pelagibacteraceae bacterium; assembly: GCA_902624465.1. Taxonomy (GTDB): domain Bacteria; phylum Pseudomonadota; class Alphaproteobacteria; order Pelagibacterales; family Pelagibacteraceae; genus Pelagibacter. The sequence goes on from CACNXP010000011.1 coordinate 15,240, forward strand.
TCTAAATTTCTAACACCAGACTCTTTTGTGTAACTTCTAATAATTTCTTGGATAATGTCATTTTGTAAGTCCATCTCTTTTTCTTTAACACCATTATCTTTAATTTGTTTTGGTAATAAATATTTGTTTGCAATATTTATTTTTTCATCCTCTGTATAGCCTGCTAACCTTATAACTTCCATTCTATCTAAAAGAGGTGGAAGTATATTTAAAGTATTTGCTGTTGTTACAAACATTACATCAGATAAATCATAATCAACTTCAAGATAATGATCATTAAAAGTTGTATTTTGCTCAGGATCTAGTGCCTCCAGTAATGCTGAAGATGGGTCACCTCGATAATCATTACCAATTTTATCAATCTCATCTAAAAGAATTAATGGATTTTTTGTACCAGCTTTTTTCATCATTTGGATTATTTTACCAGGTAGAGAACCTATGTATGTTCTTCTATGTCCTCTTATTTCTGCTTCATCTCTCATACCACCAACTGACATTCTTACAAATTCTCTGTTTGTAGCTTTTGCTATTGATTTTCCTAAAGATGTTTTACCAACACCGGGAGGACCAACTAAACATAAAATAGGTCCTTTTATTTTTTCCATTCTTTTTTGAACAGCTAAAAATTCTATAATTCTCTCTTTTACCTTTTCTAAACCAAAGTGATCTTTGTCTAAAACTTCAAGAGCTTTTTTAAGATCTATATCTACAGCACTTTTTTTATACCATGGAAGTTCTGTCATCCAATCTAAATAATTTCTCACAACAGTTGCCTCAGCTGACATTGGACTCATATTTTTTAATTTTTTTAATTCTTGCAAACATTTTTTTTCAACATCTTTAGGCATTCTCGCCTTAATAATTGCTTTGTTAAGACTTGTATTTTCATCCTTGCCATCTTCAATTTCACCTAACTCTTTTTGTATAGCTTTTAATTGTTCATTTAGATAATATTCTCTTTGAGTTTTTTCCATTTGTGTTTTTACTCTCCCACGAATTCTTTTTTCAACACCAATTATACTTGTCTCATTCTCCATTATCTTGATAATTGCATTTAATCTTTTCTTAACATCTATAGTTTCAAAAATTTGCTGCTTTTCTGAAATAGTTGCAGTTATATGAGATGCAATATTATCAGCAATCTGGGAAGGGTCTTTTAATTGTTTGATAGAATTAATGGTTTCATTAGAAATTTTTTTATTAATTGATGTTAACTTTTCTAATCTTCTTAGAGCTGTTGCTGCAAGAGGATACAAATCCTCATCTTTATTAAAAATGTCGTTATAATGAGTAAATTCACAAGTTATGAATTTTTCATTGTCTTTAAAATCTAAAATCTTAACTCTTTTTATTCCTTCCACTAAAACTTTGACTGTACCATCTGGTAATTTTAAAAGCTGAAGAATACTACCTTCACAACCATACATAAAAATATCAGTCTTTTTTGGATCATCTATTTCTGAATTTTTTTGTGTTACTAAGATAATCTTTTTGTCATTTTTCATTACCTCATTAAGAGCAGAAATAGATTTATCTCTCCCTACAAAGAGAGGAATTACCATGCTTGGAAATACCACTATGTCTCTTAATGGTAATAGAGGTGCTGAAATTTTAATGTCCATATTCATAAATATGGATATTATTAATTATATTGCAATACTTTTTTCCTAATTATTGAGGATATTACGCCGCTGAGGTCTTGCTAGACTTAGATTTATCGTCCGTTTCGGAGTGAACTATTATTGGTTGTGATTGACCTTTTACAGATGCAGCATCAACTATGACTTCTTTAATATCTTCTTGACTCGGTAAATCATACATCGTCTTAAGTAAAATATTTTCCAAAATTGATCTTAAACCTCTTGCTCCTGTTTTTTTTCTGATTGCTTTAAGGGCAATTTCTTTTAATGCACTCTCTTTAAAACTTAGTTTTGCACCATCTAATTTAAATAATTCTTGATACTGTTTTGTTAAAGAATTTTTTGGCTCTTGCAATATTTTAATTAAAGATTTTTCATCTAAATCATCTAAAGTAGCGATCATAGGTAATCTTCCAATAAATTCTGGGATAAGTCCATATCGTAATAAGTCTTCAGGTTCTAAACCTTTCATCCATTCACCAGTCTTTTTATCTTGAGTATTTTTTACATCAGCACCAAAACCTATTGAGGTTCCTTTGTCTCTTTGTGATATAATCTTATCTAATCCCGCAAAGGCACCACCACAAATAAATAAAATATTTGTTGTATCAACTTGTAAAAATTCTTGCTGAGGATGTTTTCTTCCACCTTGTGGTGGAACACTGGCAATAGTCCCTTCCATAATTTTTAATAGTGCTTGTTGCACACCTTCACCTGAAACATCTCTCGTTATAGATGGGTTTTCAGATTTTCTACTAATTTTATCAACTTCATCTATGTAAACAATTCCACGTTGTGCCTTTTCAACATTATAGTCCGCAGCTTGTAATAGCTTTAAAATAATATTTTCAACATCCTCACCTACATATCCTGCTTCAGTTAGAGTTGTTGCATCAGCCATTGTAAATGGAACATCTAAAATTCTAGCGAGTGTTTGTGCCAACAAAGTTTTTCCACAGCCAGTTGGACCAACTAAAAGAATATTTGATTTAGCAAGTTCTACGTTTTTACTTGTTTTATTTTCATAATTTAACCTTTTGTAATGATTATGAACTGCTACAGATAAAACTTTTTTAGCGTGTGATTGGCCAATTACATAATCATCTAAAACTGAACAAATTTCTTTTGGTGAAGGTAGACCATCTTGGTGTTTTACAAAAGTATCTTTACTCTCTTCTTTGATGATGTCCATGCAAAGCTCAACACACTCATCGCAAATAAAAACAGTTGGGCCTGCAATAAGTTTTCTAACTTCGTGTTGGCTCTTTCCACAGAAAGAACAATATAAAATATTTTTGTTATTTGTGTTCATAATTTCTATAACGAATCAATCTAATTACTCTATTATAAGAGACTTATATTAATCAAGTTTCTAATAAATAGATGTCAATATCTTGTGTATTAAGATCTTTTTTCTACCACTTCATCTATAAGACCAAATGACTTAGCAGCGTCAGCTGTCATGAAATTATCTCTTTCTAAAGCAGATTTTATTTCATCTACTGATTTGCCTGTGTGTTTAGAATAAATTTCATTCAATCTTTTTTTTAAAGATAAAACTTCATTAGCATGTATCTCAATATCAGTAGCTTGTCCTTGAAAACCTGCAGATGGTTGATGAACCATTATTCTAGAATTTGGTAATGAAAATCTTTTACCTTTTTTTCCAGCTGAAAGTAAAAATGATCCCATCGACGCTGCTTGACCAATACATAATGTCGAAATATCAGGCTTTACATATTGCATAGTGTCATAAATACCAAGACCAGCAGTTACTAAACCTCCTGGACTATTAATATATAAATAAATTTCTTTTTTTGGATCTTCTGCCTCCAAAAATAAAAGTTGAGCAGTAACTAGAGAAGCAACATTATCGTTAATTTGTCCTGTTAAAAAAATTATTCTCTCCTTTAATAATCTTGAGTAAATATCATATGCTCTTTCTCCCTTACTTGATTGTTCAACAACCATAGGTACTAATGTGCTCATATGTTCTGATATTTTATTTATCATAAGTTGATTCGATTTACTTATACAACTTGAGATTACTTTTTGCTAACTTTTTTTGTTTTTTTGACTGGTGACTTAATTTTGGAGCTTTTTGTTTTAGTTTTGTTCGTCGTAGGTTTTTTCGCCTCAACCTTCTTTTCAGTTTTTTCTTTGCCCTCATTAGCATGACTATATTCTTGCATTTGAGATTGTTTCAAAATTTTTTCAGCCTCCTCTTTTGAAACTTCTTTTTTATTTGGTTTTGCTTTTTCTTTAATCAGTTTTAAAATTTTTTCCTCATAGACTGTACCTCTTAAGCTAGATAACGCTGAGGGATTTTTTTGATAAAAATCCATAACCATTTTCTCTTGACCTGGCATCATTCTAATTTGTTTTTGAACTTCAGCTTGTAGTTCCTGTTCTGTTACTTTAATTTGATTTTGCTCACCGAATTCATTTAAAACTAATCCAACTTTAATTCTTTTTTTTGCTATTTCCTCAAAATTTTTCCTACTTTTTTTTGCATCTTCATCAGACATTCCTTGAGAAAGAATTTTT
>CACNXP010000012.1 GCA_902624465.1 uncultured Pelagibacteraceae bacterium
TATTCGGAGTGGATGGGTCAATTACATTTCTGGTTAACATTTATCGGAGTTAACTTGATTTTCTTTCCTCAGCACTTTTTAGGTTTAGCCGGGATGCCAAGAAGATATGCTGATTATCCTGATGCGTTTGCAGGTTGGAATTACATATCTTCAATAGGGTCTTATGTGGCTGTAGCTGGACTTGCTGTATTTTTTATGAATTTGATTTATGCATTTGCAAAAAAGAAAGCAGCTGCACAAAATCCATGGGGTGAGGGAGCAACAACATTAGAGTGGACTGTGCCATCTCCACCAAATTTCCATACTTTCGAGGAATTGCCAAAATTTGAAGATGGTCAGGATACACAAAAATCGCACGGCTAATAAAATAAGAGCATTAAGAACTGATGGATAATTCAAGGCTAAAAAAAAGAAGCTTAAGCCAAGAGGATTTATTTAATCTTTCAGAATTATTTAAGTTAATGAAGCCAAGAGTTATGTCATTGGTAATTTTTACCTGTGCTGTTGGTTTGTTAACTGCACCCAACATTGTATCAACTAAAGATGCAATTATAGGAATTCTTCTTGTTTCATTAGGTGCCGGCGCAGCTGGTGCTTTAAATATGTGGTATGAGTCTGATCTCGATGCTTTAATGACCAGAACCTGTTTAAGACCAATCCCGACAGGGAAAGTCAATAGAAATCAAGCTTTGATATTTGGTGTTACATTATCAATAGTTTCGGTTGTAGCTTTAGATTATTTTACAAACAGAGTTTCTGCTGCAATATTATTATTAACAATATTGTTTTATGTATTTGTTTATACAATTTGGTTAAAAAGAAGAACTCCGCAAAATATAGTTATTGGTGGAGCAGCTGGTGCTTTTCCTCCAGTTATTGGATGGACTATTGCTACAGGCTCAATATCACTTGAACCATTAACATTTTTTTTGATAATATTTTTTTGGACACCCTCTCATTTTTGGGCACTCAGTTTATACAAATCTGATGATTACAAAAAAGCCAAAATACCAATGTTGCCACTAACCAATGGAATAGAAAGTACCAAAATCAATATATTTATTTATTCCTTATTGATGATACCGGTAATTATTTTTCCATATTTGATTAACTTTGTTGGCTTAACATTTTTAATTCCAACATTGCTATTAACTTTTTATTACAATTTTTTATGTTATGAATTATTAAATTTTAAAAAAAATAGATTTGACTCTAAGAAAGCAAAAGCTATCTTTGGATATTCGATATTGTATTTATTCTTAGTTTTTGTTTTCTTTTTGATTGATAAAATAATATGATTACACCAGATAAAAAAACAAAAAGAAAAAATCTTATTACTGCCTTAGCAATTATTGCATTTATGATATTTCTTTTCTTTTTTACTTTATATAACACAGGCGTATTTGATAGATCGATATGATAGAAAAAAAGAGATTAACACCATTAGTTCTAGCTGGAATCTTTGTTTTGATGTTAGGTTTGTCATACGCATCAGTCCCTCTTTATGAAATTTTTTGTAGAGTTACTGGTTTTGGAGGAACTACTCAAGTAGCAGACAAAGCTCCGAAAATTGTTTTAGATAAAGTAGTTAGTGTAAGATTTGACACCAATGTTAATAATTTACCATGGGATTTTAAAGCAAAATCTAATGTGATAGATGTTAAAGTTGGCCAAGTAAACAAAATTGAGTTTGAGGTGACTAATTATAGCAATGAACCAACTGCTGGTGTAGCTAGTTTTAATGTTTCACCCTCAAGTTTTGGAAAATATTATAGTAAACTTGGTTGTTTTTGTTTTGAAAAACAAGAATTAAAAGCTGGTGAAACAGCCACTTACGTGATGACTTTTTATTTAGACCCAGAAATGGTCAACGATGCAACAGTAAAAAATTTACAGGATGTAACTATGTCGTATACTTTTTTCTCGACAGATTACTATAAACAATCATAATTCAAAAAAATGTCAGCTGAAAAAAAACACGATTACCATTTAGTAGATCCAAGTCCTTGGCCTATCTATGTTTCATTATCATGTTTAGTTTTAGCTGTTGGAGCAGTTTACTACATGCATTATGAGGTTTCATGGGGAATGTACCTTGGATTTGCTTTATTAATTTATGGTGCATACATGTGGTTTAGAGATGTAGTTATTGAAGCTGAGCATCAAGGACATCATACACCCGTTGTGCAAATACATCATCGTTACGGAATGACTTTATTCATTGCCTCAGAGGTAATGTTTTTTGTTGCTTGGTTTTGGGCTTACTTTGATGTGAGTCTTTTTCCAAACGACTTTGTTGGTAATGTATGGCCACCAAAAGACATAGAAACTTTTGATCCATGGGATATACCATTAATAAATACATTGGTACTTTTGTTATCTGGAACGACTGTGACCTGGTCTCATCACGCTCTCTTAGAGGATGATAGAAAAGGATTTATTCAAGGATTGGTTTTAACTGTAATATTAGGTGCTTGTTTTACTGCATTACAAGCTTATGAATATCATCATGCTACGTTTGCTTTTTCAGATCATATATATGGTTCAGTATTTTACATGGCAACAGGATTTCATGGTTTCCATGTGATTGTGGGTACAATTTTCTTGGCCGTCTGTTTGTGGAGAGGAAAGTTAGGTCATTTTAATAAAGATCATCACTTTGGTTTTGAAGCGGCAGCATGGTACTGGCACTTTGTTGACGTAGTTTGGCTATTCTTATTTGCTGCGATTTATATTTGGGGAAGTTAATTTTGAACTTTGAAACATAAATTTCTATTTTCAGTTTTTATCATATTTTTTATATTTGTTTTTATTGCTTTAGGCACTTGGCAGATAATTCGTTTAAATTGGAAGAATAATCTAATATTAGAAATTGAAAATTCATTAAAAAATCCTCCAGTCGAGCTTTCACAATCTAACCAACAAAATTATCTCAAAATCAAAACATCAGGTCGTGTTGATTTTGAGAAACAAATTTATTTATATAATTTAAATGACTCTGGAACACCTGGGTTTGAAGTTTTAAACCCAATTTTAATAGATGGTCAAAATTACTTACTCAATAGGGGATGGATACCATTTGAAAAAAAAGATACACCAGAGATAAATATATTGGATCAAAATAATATAGAAGGCACTCTTAAAACACAGGGAAGAAAAAACATATTTAAACCAGATAATGATATTAAAGAAAATTACTGGTTTAGTTTGAATAGAGAAGATATCTCAAAATTTACTGGTAAAGAATTTTCTAAGTACATAATATATTTAAATGGAAATTATCAGTTTCCCAGACCAAAAAAAATTACCGCTAATATTTCTAACAATCATAAAAAGTATGCAATGACATGGTTTTCATTAGCGATTTCAATTCTTATGCTATATCTATATTTTAGAAAAAAGAATTATTAAATGAATTATATTAGTACAAGAAATAATCAGAAAAACTTTACTTTTAAAGATGTTTTTCTCAAAGGTTTGGCAGATGATGGGGGACTATTTGTTCCGAAATCAATTAAACCATTTAAAGGAGAGGAATTAGATAATCTAAAAAACCTTAGTTACAATGATTTAGCAGTTGAAATAATTTATCCATTTATAGGAGATTTCATATCTAAAGATGACCTAATCTCTTTGATTTCAAAATCATATTCAAATTTCAGGTCTGACGACGTTGTTAAAATATCAGATCTAGGAGATTTAAAAGTATTAGAATTGTTTCATGGACCTACACTTGCTTTTAAAGATATCGCAATGCAATTAATAGGTAATTTTTATCAATATCATTTAGGCCGTGATCAAAAAAAAATTAATATAATAGTAGCAACCTCAGGGGATACGGGTGCAGCTGCCATAGATGCTTTAAAGGGAAAAAATAATTTAAATGTTTTTGTCTTACACCCTAATAATAAAATTTCACCAGTACAAAGAAAGCTAATGACAATACATGAAGAGAGAAATGTATTTAATATTGCGGTAGAGGGTAATTTTGACGATTGCCAAAATTTAGTAAAAGCAATGTTTAATGACGAAAAATTTTCTAAAGCAATTAATATGTCGGGTGTAAATTCAATTAATTGGGCAAGAATTATTGCTCAATCGGTGTATTATTTTTACGCTTACTTTAAACTTGGAAATGGTCAATCTCTATCCTTTTCTGTTCCAACAGGGAACTTCGGTGATATTTATGCTGGTTACTTAGCAAAAAAACTAGGTCTGCCAATTGATAAATTAATCGTAGCTACAAATAAAAATGACATACTGCATAGAGCTATATCTGGTGGTGATTATAGCCAAAAGAAAGTTGAGGAAACAAATACTCCAAGTATGGATATACAAATAGCAAGTAATTTTGAAAGGCTTTTATACGACGTGAAAGATTGTAATTCAGAAGTTACAAAAGATGTAATGGCTGAAATTAAAAATAATACTTATAAAATTGATAAAAATGACCTAGATAAAATTAAAAAAAATTTTGTATCTGAAATGCTTGATGAAAATGAAACTATTGCAATGATAAAGACTATCAATGATGAACATAAGATCTTAGTTGATCCGCATACTGCAGTAGGTATTGGTGCTGTGAGAAAATTAGGATTGGAAAAAAATTGTGTTGTATTATCTACTGCACACCCGTGTAAATTTCCAAAAGCAATAGAAGATGCAATTTCAAAAACTGAAAATTTACCGGAAAGTCTTAAATATGTTAATGACAGAAAAGAAAAATTTGAGGTTCTTCCCAATGATCTAGAGAAAGTTAAAGACTATGTAATGAATTCAATATGAAACTAAAAATAAAAGATAAACTTCCAGATACAGAAATTTTCCACCTTGTTGATGGAGAACCTCAAAAAAGCAAATTAAGTGAAATTATTGGAAATGGTAAAGTAGTTTTGTTTGGTTTACCCGGGGCATTTACATCAACTTGCTCTAAACTTCATCTTCCCGGATTTGTAGCAAATGCAGATAAAATCAAAGCAAAAGGAATAAAAAATATATTTTGTTTATCAGTAAATGATCCTTATGTGATGAATGGTTGGGGAGAAATTAATAATACTGGAGATAAAATTAAAATGATATCTGACCCATATTCATTATTTACTAAAGCAATTGGAGCAGAAGTTGATCGTAATGCAAAAGGAATGGGAATTAGATCAAATCGTTATTTAATGGTGATTGAAAACTTCACAATTGTTAATATTCATGTTGAAAAAGAAACTAAAGAATGTGGTTTAACTTCAGCAGAAAACTTATTAAATAATCTAATTTAGGTAGGGCAGTTCTGTTGCCAGGTGCCCAACTACAAGTTGGCAGCATCTCTAGCAAGTAAATCTACTTCATTATTTAATTCATCCGTTGAATGGGCTTTTACCCAGTTCCAACTTATTTTAAACTCATTATTTAGTAGATCTAATTCTGTCCAAAGTGCTTTATTACTTACTTCTTTTTTGTTTGCAGTTTTCCATCCATTTTTTTTCCAATTGTGTATCCATTCTGTTATTCCAGACTTTACATATTTAGAGTCAGTAAAAATTTGAACTTTACTTCCTTTTGGAATTTTTTTAAGAGCTTCTATAGGTGCTAATAATTCCATCTGATTATTTGTCGTATCTTTTTTACTTCCTTTGAGTTCAGTTTTTTTCCCGTCATTTAATATTATTGCTGCCCAACCACCATTGCCAGGATTACCAAGACATGAACCATCTGTGTAAATTTTAATCATTAAACTAAATAATCCCTATAGTTTTTTAAATTATTGTGAATTATCAGTTTTTGATAATATTCTCTTGGATCCTTAATTTTTATCAAAGCAGTTTTTGGAGTATTTGTGTAGTCGTAAAGTCTTGTAAGAAAATATCTTATCGCAGCAGCTCGGCATAAAATATTTAATGATTTTTTCTCGATAATAGAGAATTTTTTAATACCCTCATATCCTCTAATTAAATTCTTAACCTTTTTTTTATTTAATTTAAATTGTAATTTTTTCTTATCAAAACAAAGAGCGTTGATACATATTGCTATTTCATACATAAAATAATCGTTTGCGGCAAAATAAAAATCAATAATTCCAGAGATTTTATTTTTTTTGAAAAATATATTATCTATAAAAAGGTCACCATGTATTATTCCATTTGGTAATTTTTTTGGCCATTTATTATTTATTTCTCTGAAATTACTTTTGAGAAATTTTTCTAAATCAATGAATTTTTTTGATTTAAATTTAATACTTTTTAATAATGGATTTAAATTCTTTATATTCATTGAGTTTTTTCTAAACAATTTTATTTTTTTCGAGGATGAGTGCATTTGAGCAACAGTTTTTCCAATATCATAACAATTCTTCAAACTAAGATTTTTCTTATCTTTTCCATCAAGGAATGAAACAACACAAGCGACCTTATTCTTTATTTTAAATAGATATTTTCCATCACGATTTTTAAGTGGTTTTGGACATCTTATCTTTAGATCATTTAGTTGATCCATTAATTTCATAAAAAAAGGTATTTCTTTTTTTAATACTCTTTTTTCAAAAATAGTGAGAATATACTTTTTATTTTTTGATTTGAGTAAATAATTTGTATTCTCAATACCTTGTTTTATTCCTTTGAAATATTGAAAATTTTCAATATCAAATTTTTTATTTATAAAGGATAAATCCTTTTTATTAATCTTGGTATAGACGGCCATCTAATTTAATTTTTTAGGAACTTTGAAAACAACATCTTCTTTAATTATTTCCACTTCATCTATGGAGACACTAAATTTCTTTTTTAGGTTCTCTATGAAGTTTTCTACAAGTATTTCAGGCGCAGAGGCCCCAGAAGAAATTCCAATAGTGTTTGAATTTTCAATTAAATCATATGGTATTTCACTTTGAGAGTGAATAAGGTGAGCGTTAAGACAACCTGATTTTTTTGCAACTTCTACAAGCCTTACTGAATTTGAGGAATTCCTACTTCCTATTACAAAAAACATATCACAATTTTTCGCAATATTTTTTACAGCCATTTGTCTGTTTGTTGTAGCGTAACATATGTCTTCCTTTTGTGGCTCACGAATACCAGGAAACCTCCCTTTTAGAACCTCAATTATATTTGCTGTATCATCAACAGATAAAGTTGTTTGAGTAACAAATGCTAAATTTTTATTTTTTTCAAATTTATATTTTTTAGCTTCCTGTTCATTTTGAATGAGATCTATTGATCCCTCTGGTAATTGTCCCATTGTGCCAATTACTTCGGGATGATTTTGATGTCCAATAAGAATTAAGTGATAACCCATCTTATAAAGATTTTCAGCTTCTCTATGAACTTTAGATACCAATGGACAGGTAGCATCAACGTATGTCATCTTAAAATTTTCAGCTTCAGAGGGAACTTTTTTTGGAACGCCATGTGCAGAAAAAATCACAGGTCTTGTTTTATCTTTTATTTCCTCTAGTTCCTCGACAAATATGGCACCTTTTTTTTTTAAGTCATCAACAACAAATTTATTATGAACAATCTCGTGGCGTACATAAACTGGAGCACCATATTTATGTATAGCTTTTTCTACAATTTCTATCGCCCTTTCAACACCAGCACAAAAACCTCTTGGAGCAGATAATAGTATTTTAATTTCTTTGTTTTTCATTTTTTTCAATCAAATATTCCAGCAATATATGCGGAAAAGTTAAAGACGCCAAACCTATAAAAATGACTTTAATAATTGAACTATTAAAATCAAATTTATAATTAAGCAAATATAGACATATTAAACAAAAAGAAGCAGTTAAAATAGTTAGTGGTAGTGCTTTCTTTATAAAAATTTTCAAGCCATTTTTAATATTATCACCATCTAATTCATCTATTAATGAAATGCTATGTCTTATCGAATGTAAAAAACAAAAATAGGCAGTAAACGCAACTAAAGGTGATAGATAATAATTTAGGATCAAAATAGAAAAATAATCAAAAAAAATAGTTAAATTCTTAAAATTGAATTCTTTTACGAACAAAATAATACTTGCAATAGAACTTATAATTATTCCCAAGAGTATTAATTTGTTATTTTCTATATACCCCAAACTGGAGTAAAAATTTTCATTATCAACAAGTAATAATTTAAATAAAGATATGGTTTCGTCAAAATGGAAAAAAATAGGTGCTAAAATTATTAGACTTCCTTTTAAAAAATATAATATTTGAATTAAAAATGTTTCATTAATAATTAAAAATTGAGTATCTTCTTTTCCAAAATGGTATGAGGCAACAAATAAAAATATTATTAATGAAATAGAAGGAATTAAAATCCAAAAGACTATCACAATCGATGCTATTAACGTGTATGTAAAATAAAAAAGAGAAACATTATCTATTTTTAAAATTTTAAAAAGTTTCTCTCCTTTTAAGTGGTCTAAAGAGCCATGTGATACACCGATAACTAAAATTAAAAATAAACACAATAGCGGTGATAGTGCAAAATTACTAAATTTAAATAGAATTAGAGAAAAGATATTACAAAATAAAAAAAAAATGAAAGAATGATTAAGATTAATTTTTTTTAAGTTAATATTCATTTAAGTCTAGTAAAATAAAGCTTTAATAAAAATCCATTTTGGCATTTTTAAAATTATAGTCAAATCTTCAAGAAAATTACTCTTATTTGATAGAAATTTGATAATTATTTTAGGTGAACTTTGAAACATTTTAAAAAAAATTTCTGACATTCTTTGTGGATGTTTTTCAAGAACACGTAAAAATATTTCATCCAAAAATTGATATTTTTTATTTATTTCAAATCTTTTAGCATGATGAATATTTTCAATATTTTTTCTAATAAATTTACTATGTTCTTGTATATTCAAAAAAGTATATCCAGTGCTTAATCTTGTCATACCACCAGCAGTTCCAATATTAATTTTATTTTTTTCATTTTTAAATGATGGATAAAAAAGTGGAATTGCACCTATTTCTTTATATGTAATTTTATAATTTTTTAAATTTAATTTCTTTTCGATATATTCTTTAATTTGTTGATCATAATCTTTTTGAGAATCATCATTCATTTTTGAGAGCCAGGTACTTTCAATCAATGCCTTATTTTTCGAGAAGGGAAGTGTGTAAAAAAAATGAACACTTTCTCTTTGATCGCAATCAAAATCCATGAGATTAAAAATATTTTCATCGAAATAATTATTTTCTGTCTCTATTTCAACCCCACAAAAGTGTTGCCATAAATTTCTAAAGTCTTTCTTGATAGTAGGAACACTATTAAATATAAATGAATTTTTGATGTTGATATCTTTAAGTTCCTTTAAGAAGAAGATATTTTTATTTTTCTTTAATGAATTATTAATTTTTTCATAAAACAAACCACTATCGATGCTTTGATATGGATAATTTTCACATTCAAGAAAATTAGTTTTATTTGTTACATTAACTGAAAAATTTTTCCAATTTTTTATGACACAATCATCAAAATTATGTTCAGATACCCTCCAAAAAGACCAGGTCTTATCTCTTTTGTATTCATCTCGAGGCTCGATAATTGCTAAGGTTTTATCTGCTAATTTATTATGGATCTCTAATTCATAAGCTAGAGATAAACCAGCACAACCACCTCCAATAATTATGTAATCAAATTCTTTCATCAAGATTAATTTCTTTATTAATCAATAAATGATCATGTTCGATTTGGTCATCATTTTTATTTAATAAAGAAAGTATAATTAGATCATAAATTGATAAAATCGTCTCCAAAACTTTTTCAAAGTTTGAAACATAAATTTTTCCAGATTTTCTATAATTTTCAAAGGTTTTCTTTTTCAAAATTTTATATCCAATTTTTCTGTATATTCGTCTAGCAACCAAAATACTTAATCTAAAGCTTAGTGGAATTTCTCTTATGGAATAAAATGAATTTTTATAAAATGTATCTGCAAGTTTAATAGTTGAATTAATTTCCTCAAAATTTCCATTTATATAAGATCTATTTTTTTTTGAGTCCTCAATCACATCTCTTGATATATTAGTAAGTTGCATTGCTATACCAAGATCGATTGCAGATTTAAGGGATTGTTTTTTACTCACTTTTAAAATTTTTGCCATCATCAGTCCAACTGTTCCAGCTACTCTATAACAATAAATTAAAAGATCTTTTCGAGTATCTATTTTTACATTTTGTTTAATGTCTGACTCTATCCCATCAAATAAATCATAAATTATTTCCAGAGAAATATTGAATTCATTAATAATATTCCACATATTTTGAATAATAGGATCCTCAAAATTTTTTTGTTTAAAATCACTTACAAATTTTCGGAATTTAATTTTTTTAATTTCTATTTCATCTTCGTCATCTGCAATATTGTCTACGACTCTGCAAAAATCGTATAAATAAGAACAATTTTTATAGGTTCTTTTCGGTAAAAAAAAACCAGCCCAATTGAATGATTTTGCGTAAATAGATAAATAATTTTTAGAGGACATTATAAAATTTTATCTAAAACCTTTGCTGAGGAAAGTACTCCAGGTACACCTGCCCCAGGATGAGTGCCCGCACCAACAAAATATAAATTGTTATAAATTTCAGATTTGTTGTGAAATCTAAAGTAAGCAGATTGTGAGAATTTTGGTTGTATAGAAAAACCAGAACCATATTTTGTATTGAGATCTTTTTCAAAATAGTCTGGTGTTAAATAAAAATCTTCGACAATATTTTCTTTTAGGTTTGGCATTAAATCTTTCTCCATTTTCTCTACCACTAAATTTTTCATCTTTTCACCTTCTAACGACCAATCAATTTTTGATTGGTTATTGGGAACAGGAACTAGAACATAGAAACAATCATGTCCATCTGGTGCCATGGATTTATCAGTGGCAGTGGGTCTATGTAGATAATAACTTATATCGTTGTTTAATTTTTTATTATTAAAAATGTCATCAAGGTGTTCTTTATATTTATCACCAAATTTAATGGTATGATGTTCAACGTTATCGTAAATTTTCTTGGTTCCAAAATAATAAACAAATAAACCCATTGAATATTCCATTCTATTTTTTTTCCATTTAAACATAAAAGAATTATTGCTCTGGCTATTTAACATTTTTTCATAAACACCTGGTGGATCTGCATTACAAACAACTTTGTTTGCGTTTATTTTTTTTGAGTTGTCTAATAGAACTCCAGTAATCTCATTTTGATTTGAAATTATTTGAGTTACCTCAGATCCTTTTATTACCTTGATACCTTCTTCGTTCATTAATTTTTCAAAACCACTTATGATATTTCCTGTTCCACCCATAGAATAGTGAATGCCCCATTTTTTTTCTAAGTATAAAATCAATCCATATATGGAGGTTGTGGTAAATGGATTTCCACCAACTAAAAGAGGATGCATGCTCAACATTCTTCTCAATTTTTCATTTTTAATATAAGATGATACCAGTGAATATACTGACTTATAACTTTTGAGTTTGAGTAATGATGGTAATTGTTTCATCATCACTGAAGGCTTGTCAAAGGGTACGTCAGCTAATTCTGTAAAACCTTTGTCAAAAATTTTTTTAGTGAAATTAACAAGTTTTTCATATCCTTGAGCGTCCTCTTTATTAATAAGCTCAATTTGTCTTTTCATTTCATTTTCGTCGCCAGAGTAATTGAACTTTGATTTATCCTCAAAAATGAATTGATACCAAACTTTAAGAGGTATTAATTTAATATAATCATTTGGATTTTTTTGAAATAATTCAAACAATTCATTAATTAAGTATGGAGCTGTAATTACCGTTGGACCACCATCATAAATAAACCCATTTCTTTTAAAAACTCTTGCTCTACCACCTAGGTCTTTGTGTTTTTCAATTAATGTAACATTTTGACCCTTAGCTTTAAGACGAAGAGCAGCCGCTATACCACCAAAACCAGAACCTATAACTACAGAATTCATCATGATAATTTATATTTTTTTAGATTAATTGTAAAAAGTATTATGAGTTAATTTTTTTTAACTCTTCTTTAGTTTCTTCTAAATTTTTCTGAAACAGCGTATCAAGTTTAGATTTATCAACTGAGGTTGTTATTATTTTTTTTACAGAGCCTACAGCTATTTTAACAGATGCATCTTTAATATCTTTAATCGCTACTTCTCTCATTTGATTAATTTTATTTTTAGCCAAATTTTTCTTAATTTCTGAAGATTTATGAAATTTGTCATTAAGCTCAATAATTAATTTATCTGCATCTTTCTTTGCTTGATCAAGTATTTCTTTACTTTCAGATTGAGCTGTATCTAATTTTTTCTGAGCATTATCTAATAATATCTTTGCTTCACTTCTCAGTTTCTCACTTTCATCAATCTCATTTTTTATGTCTAAGATTAATTTATTAAGAATAGTATTAATTTTTTGAGGTACTTTTAAATATATCAGACCTCCAAAAAATATTACAAAAGAGACTGCGACCCAAAAAGTTGAATCAATGACCATAATATTTATCTCCGTTTTTTTTTACTAGATCATCAACAATCGCAGAGATACTGCTATTATTAACTTCTGCTCCAATTAATTTTTTTAAAATTTCAGCAGATGTTACAACTGCAATTTTATTAATTTTTTCTGGAGCACTTTGTCTTAAAGTATCTATTTCTACTTCAGCTTTTTTAATTTCATCATCAATTTGTTTATCTAAAATCTCTTTTTTAGAATTAATATTTTTGATTACTTTTTCTCTAGCATCTTTAAAAATGTTCTTTGCTTCAACTTTACTTTTAAGAATAATCCCATCAAATTCTTTAAGTTTAGCTTCACTACTCTCTCTTTGTTTTTCAGCTGCCTCAATATTTTCTTGGATTTGTGATTTTCTTAATTCTAAGTTTGCACTTATCTTGGGTAGTATAAGTTTAGACAAAACAATATACAACATTCCAAAAGTGAGTACGAGCCAGAAAATTTGTGAAATCCAAAACTCTGGATCTAATTGAGGCATTCCTCCACTCTCTGCTGCAAAAATCTTTTTTGTAAAAAAGAAATTTGTAATTAATGAATATAAAAATATTTTTTTAAACATTAATTAAAACGCGAAAAGAATAATCAATGCAACAACTAATCCAAATAATCCTGTTGCTTCTGCAAGAGCAAACCCTAAAAGCAAATTAGGAAATTGTTTTTGGGCTGCAGATGGATTTCTCATTGCACCAGATAAATAATTTCCAAAAATTATTCCGATACCTACTCCAGCTCCAGCTAAAGCTATCGCTGCAAGTCCTGCTCCAATCATTTTTGCTGCTTCTAATTCCATTATATCCTCCTTATAAGTTAATGGTGTAAATTTAATGCATCATTTAAATAAATGCATGTTAAAATTGCAAAAACATAAGCTTGAAGAAAAGCAACTAGTATCTCCAAACCAGTTAAAGCAACAGAAAAACTCAGTGGAAGCCATCCACCAACAATTCCGAGGCTTACGACAAAGCCTCCGAAAACCTTCATCATAGTGTGTCCAGCCATCATGTTTGCAAACAATCTTACTGATAAGCTGATAGGTCTACTTAAATATGAAATAATTTCAATGACCACAATTAATGGTAAAAGTACGATAGGAACACCACTTGGAACAAATAGTTTTAAGTAACCAAAGCCATGTTTTATAAAACCAACAACTGTTACTCCAATAAAAATAAAAGCTGCTAATATGAAAGTCACAATGATATGACTAGTCACAGTAAAAGTGTAAGGTATCATGCCGAACATGTTACAAAACAAAACAAACATAAATAATGAAAAGATAAATGAAAAATATGGTTTAGCTTTTGAACCAGCAGTATCGCTGATCATTTTTGAGACAAATGAATAGCTTAATTCAGCTAAGAGCTGGATTTTATTCGGAAGTATTGAGTTTTTTTTTGAACCAAGGTTGAATATTATTAAAATCGCAAGAGAACTTATGACCATGAATAAACTAGCGTTAGTAAAAGAAATATCAAAAGCGCCTACTTTTATTTCTGGACCAATCCTATAAACTTCGAATTGTGTCATTGGGTTAGCTGCCATAAATCCTTATCTATTTTTGCATTTTTTTTGCGGATCTAATTACATTAATTATCCCTGCAACTACCCCTACAAAAAAAAATATTAAAATTAACCAGGGTTTAGTACCAAAGGTCTTGTCCAAAAGAAACCCAATAATTGTCCCTACGGCGACTGCTGAAACGAGCTCAGTACTTAGCTTAAAAGCGGTGCCAATTGGAGATTGATTATCTTTTTTATTTTCTAGATCTCTTTTAGAAACCTTTTTCTTTGCAATCTCTAAGCGAGTTTTGAATGGATCTTTGGACATTTCAATTAATTAATTAAGCGACCATGCTTTCTGCTTTTTGTAAATCAACAGCCACAAGCTGACTTATTCCTTTTTCAGGCATGGTGACACCATAAAGTCTATTCATTTTTGACATTGTCAAAGCATGGTGAGTAACAATGATGAATTTGGTATTTGTAATTTTAATTAGTTCCTCAAGCAAGCCACAAAATCTTGTTACGTTGGCATCATCTAAGGGTGCATCAACCTCGTCCAAAACACATATTGGTGAGGGGTTAGTTAGAAAAACAGCAAAAATCAAAGATAGTGCAGTCAAAGCCTGCTCACCACCTGACAATAAAGTTATCGATTGAAGTCTTTTTCCAGGAGGACTTACTAACATTTCTAAACCAGCTTCCAAAGGGTCATCAGAGTCAACTAATTCAAGCTTAGCATTTCCACCATTAAATAATTTTGTATAAACCTCATTAAATTTTCTATTTACCTTATCAAAGGCCTCAATTAGTCTTTCCCTTCCTTTTTGATTTAACTCATTAATACTATCTTTGAGTTTTACAATTGCTGTAACTAAGTCTGCTCTATCTTGTTCCATTTTCTTAATTTCTGTTTCATATTTTACAGTCTCTTCGTCAGCCTTCAGGTTAACCGAGCCTAATTTTTCTCTCTCTTGTTTTTTTTTATCTAATAAGTCTTCTTGATTAACAGCATCAGGCAGTTCTTCGACACCAAATAAATTCGAATTTTCTAAAATGTTTTCTTCCGTAAGATTTAGCTCAGAAATAATTCTATCAACTAAATCATTTTTTCTTTTTTTTAATCCTTCAATTGTTGCCCCTGAACTTGCTTTTCGTTCTCTTATTTGAATAGATTGTTCTTGTATTTCGTTTAGTTGATTTCTAAGAGTGTCAATTTTTTCATCTGTAGAATTTATAATTTCCTCATTCTCATTTTTTTCATTTTCAGAAATTCTTAAATTTTCTGAAATTTGCCCTTTTTTTTCAGCCTGAAATTTTGGTTGATTATCAAGTTTATCTCGTTGCACATTAAGTTTATTTTTTCTATCACTTAATTCTGCTACCATTTTTTCCGAATTAGATAAAAGATTTTTCCAACTCTCTATCTCTTTATCAATTATTGCAATTCTCTCATTTCTTTTGACAGACTCTCTTTTGATATTTTGATTTTTACTATAACTATCTGCGTATTCTTCGATGACTAATTGGCAATCATCTAATGATTTAATTGCATCATCATTTTTTTGTGAATTAATTAATTGTTTAATTTTATCAATTTCTGATTTTAACTTATTCTTACTATTTTCCAAATCTTCATTCGATTGCTTCTCAGTTTGATAATATTTTGAGTCGATTTCAATAAGTTCACTTTTTTCTTCTTTCAGTCTTTTTTCATTTGAGTTTGCATCAATCACTATCCCTCTTTCCCTGCTAATATCGTCATCTATTGTTTGTAGAGATTTTTTTACGTTTTCTATTTCGTCTTGAATTCTACTATTTTCCTCATCTAGACTTTTTAGTTCTAAGTTTAGCCTTTGTATCTTTGATAAATTTTCAATATTTTTTTCTCGTAGAGGAGTTATTTTATCAACCTCAGTTTTAATTAGTTTCTCTAATTCGTTAATTTTATCATTAAAACCACTGACTTCAGTTTCTGCTTCTGTATTAATTTCATTTTCTATTTTAATTTCTTTATCGATCTCTAGTAATTTTAGATAATATAGCCCTGCTTCAATTTTTTTTATTTCATCAGAAATATTTTTATATTTTGTAGCCTCTTCAGCCTGTTTTTGTAAATTTGCTAATTGCCTTTCCTGTTGCCTTCTTAATTCATCAGCTCTCTTTAGATTATTTTCTGCAGCGCTCAACCTTAGTTCAGCCTCATGTCTTCTAACATGTAACCCAGAAATTCCTGCAGCCTCCTCTAAAATTGCTCTTCTATCAGTAGGTTTTGCAGTAACAAGGGCACCAATTCTGCCCTGACTAATCATTGATGGAGAGTGAGCTCCAGTTGATAAATCTGCGAAAAACATTTGAGCATCCCTTGCTCTAACTTCTTTATCATTGATATAAAACTTAGAACCTTTATCTTTTTCTATTTTTCTTCTAACATTTATTTCATCTAACTCTCTAAATTGCACTGGACCCTCGTTATTCACATTAGCTACAGTTACTGAAACTTCAGCAATATTTTTAGAAGGTTTGTTTGATGTTCCTGAAAATATAACATCTTCCATGCCTGATCCTCGCATGCTTTTTGCAGATGTTTCACCCATTACCCATCTCAAAGACTCAACAATATTTGATTTACCGCAACCATTTGGACCAACAATACCTGTCAAACCATTTTCAATTAAGAAATTAGTTTTATCTGCAAATGACTTAAATCCATTGAGTTGGATTTTTTTAAACTCCATGGATTAACTTATATCAGTTTTTCTAATGTTTTTTTTAAATTTTTATAATTAAGAGATTTTTCGAACTTTTCGTTATTAATTATTATCGTAGGAGTAGAATTAACTTTAAAATTTTTTGTTCCCTCGATTCGATCATTTAAAACATAATCTTCTATTTCTTTGTTGTTGATACACTTTTCAAAATCAATATCGAACCCAGCGTTTTTTAGAAATTCTTTTAAATTATTATTTACATCTTCTATTTCCTTACCTTTTATCCAAGCTTGTTGATTAGAATAAAGTTTTTCCAAAATTTCTAGGCTTTGATCTTGTTTACAAAGAGAAATTTTTGAAGCATTTAAAGCAGCAATATCTAAAGGAAAGTGTCGAAATTCTATTTTGACTAGTCCTTTATCTATGAAATCTTTTTTAAGAGAGGGGTAAACATCTTTATGAAAATTTGCACAGTGGCTACATGTTAAAGACTCGTAGGCAATTATGGTAATCTTTGCATTTTGATTTCCTGAAACTATCCTCTTTATTTCTGCGCTAGCAACAGTACCTAATCCAAAAATTAGTATTAAAAATAGAAATAATTTTTTCATTTTTCTTTAAAAACTTTTGTTAATTCAATCAATGAATTTTTGATTTGCTCATTTTTAACATCATTAAGTTTATTTTTAAATTTATTGTTTGTCACAGGTTTATTCTGAATTATTTTTTGATTATCGATTTTATTTTCATCATTAAAACTTGTAAATTTAATCCGTTTTACAACTTCATCTTTAAAAAGAGCATTCATTCTATCCATAATTTCTTTTTTTGAATATTCTAACTCAACTTCATGACCTCTTTGCACCATTATTAAGAGCGTGCTTACACTGAACTTGTTGGTATTCTTAAAAGATTTTGGATAACAAACTTTAAATAATTTTTCACCCGCTATAAATCGCCAATTATTAAGCGTTTCAGAATAAATTTGGCCTCTTTTATTTATTACTCTCCTAACGTTTGTTGGTAAAGTGTCTTTAAGAGATCTTAATCCTTGAATGCTACCACCTCTCTGCTTAGAATATTTTTTAAATTGCATATGAAAGAGCTAATATTAACAAAAAAAATTCTTAATTGGTATGATTTTAATAAGAGAAAATTGCCTTGGCGAAAAAAAATCTCACCCTCAAAAAAACAATATTATACGTTGTTAAGTGAATTTATGTTGCAACAAACTCAAGTTGCTACAGTCATTCCATATTTCAATAAATTTATAAAACAAATTCCAAATTTTCATAGTCTTGCAAAAGTTGAAAATAGAAAACTTTTAAAACTTTGGGAGGGACTTGGTTATTATTCTAGAGCAAGAAATTTAAAAAAAACAGGAAAAATTGTAATCAAAAATTTTAATGGAAAACTTCCAGATAATTTTGAGGAATTAATTACATTACCTGGTGTTGGAAATTACACTGCAAGTGCTATTTTAGCAATTGCATTCAACAAACCATACATTCCACTAGATGGAAATATCGAAAGAGTTTTAAAAAGATATCTTTATTTGAAAAAACAAAGTGAAATACAAAAAGAAAATCTTATAAAAAAAAAAGATATTTTTGGTAAATCATTAAGATCAAGTGATTATGCTCAAGCGCTCATGGAATTAGGAGCATTAATTTGTAAGCCAAATAATCCAGTTTGTTCTCAATGTCCTGTAAATGAGAGTTGTAAATCTTACAAAAAAAAAGATTTTAGCATTACGAAGAACAATAAAAAAAATAAAGATAAATATTTTATACTTCAGGTTTATAAAAAAAAACAAAGATATTTATTAATTAAAAATACTAAATTTAATTTTTT
>CACNXP010000013.1 GCA_902624465.1 uncultured Pelagibacteraceae bacterium
TCTGAACATTCTTTTTTAAATGATCACAAGACTCTTCCAAGGAACCGAAAGCTGCTGGTAAAAGCATATGATTATAAACAGTATAAGCGGTAACACCTTGATTCTCTATCCTAGAAGTATAGGGTGTACTTCTAACTCTTCTTGATTTTGCTATCGGATAACTTTTCATTTAATTAAAAATTCTAAAATCTTTTCTCTCATTTCAAAAGCTTTTTCAATCATTATCATATGACCACAACCTTTAATTACATGAGAAGATGAGTTTTTTACTAAATTTGAAAATTTTTTCCCTGCATCTAAATTGATCATTTTATCTAACTCTCCAAAGATAAGTAATGTGGGAAGATCTAAAACTTTTGTTGCCTCTAACCCATTTGAGTAATTATTACACGCATTTAAATCGACTGCTAAAACTTCACTAATATCTCTTGAAGACTGAATTATTTTTTCTACTGGATTCCCGCCAATAAATTTTTTTGAGCCCTCATAACCCCATTTCATCATTAATTTTACTGCATCAGAGTCGCCATTTTTTGCAAGTTCTATTAAATCAGGATGAACTGGCATTCTATTTGAGCCTCCAACAAAAACTATTTTATTTAACCTGCTTTTATATTTGAAAGCATATTCAAGTATTTCTAAACATCCTTGAGAATGACCAACTAAAATCAAATTTTTTAATTGCAATTTTTTAAATACGTTTTCTAACCAATCAGCAATTTTTTCTATGGTATCTAAACATGGTCCATCTGAATTTCCATGACCAGGAAGATCGATAGACAATACATTAAAATTCTTATTCGAAAAAAATTGTTCAGTTAATGACCAAACTATGTGTGAAAGGCCACTTCCATGAAGAAATACTATTGTTTGTTTTTTTGGATCTATGCCTTGACCTGCATCAGATGCATGAATAGTTTTATTTTCTATTTCAAATATCAATCAATTACCTAAAATTTTTTTCTCAATTCAAATTTTTGAATTTTTCCTGTCGATGTTTTAGGTAGTTCACAAAAAACAACTTGTTTTGGCACCTTGAAACCTGCGAGTGTTTCTTTACAAAAACCAATTAATTCTTTCTCGGTTGTTGGTTTATCCTTTACCATCTCAATAAATGCACAAGGTACCTCTCCCCATTTTTCATCTGGTTTAGCTACAACGGCTGCAATAGATACTGAAGGATGTTTTGCAAGAGTATTTTCTATTTCTATAGAGGATATGTTTTCACCTCCAGAAATTATTATATCTTTAGACCTATCCTGGATTTTTACATATCCATCTGGATGCATGACAGCTAAGTCACCAGAATGAAACCAACCACCAGCCATCGCTTTATTTGTAGCATCCTTATCCTTAAAATAACCCTTCATGACTACATTTCCTTTAATCATTATTTCACCGATCGTCTTTCCATCTTTTGGAACTTCAGTCATTGTTTCTGGATCCATCACAGCAATCCCCTCTGTATTAGGATATCTAACTCCTTGTCTTGCTTTAATTTCGTTCTGCTTTTCTTCATCGAAGTCATTCCAAGCATCATTCCACGCACATTGAGTTACATGTCCATAAGTTTCAGTTAATCCATAAACATGCATAACTTCAAAACCAAGTTCTTTCATTTTTTTAAAAATTATACTTGGCGGTGGTGCTCCTGCAGTAAGGACGTATACTTTTTGCTTTAATTTTTTCCTATCAGACTCTGGTGCACCAGTTATCATATTTAGTACAATAGGCGCTCCACCAAAGTGAGTAACATTATATTTGTCTATTAATTCAAATATTTTTTTTACATCTATATTTCTTAAACAAATTGTTCTTCCATTTAACATAGGTATAGTCCAAGGATACCCCCATCCATTGCAATGAAACATTGGGACGATAGTTAAAAAATTAAGTCTGTTTGGCATGTTCCAGGCGACTGCACTACCCGTGGACATTAAATATGATCCTCGGTGATGGTAAACAACGCCTTTAGGGTTTCCAGTAGTTCCAGATGTATAGCTCAAGGATATTGCTTGCCACTCATCCTCTGGCATTTTCCAATCAAAATTTTCATCACCGGTGTTTAAAAAACCTTCATATTCTAGATCACCAATTTTTTCACACTTTGATTGGTCTGCAAATTTATCAACTATATCAATAATTGTAATTTTCCTTTTTAAAGTGCTTAACGCTTTTTTAACTTCTATGTGTAATTGTCTATCAACAACAAGAACTTTAGCATCACTATGTTCTAAAATATAAGCAATAGTTTTAGCATCTAATCTTATGTTAATTGTATTTAACACTGCACCAGACATAGGAACAGAATAATGTCCCTCAAAAATCTCAGGTGTGTTGAAAGCTAAAAATGAGACAGTATCTCCTTTTTTAATTCCGATTTTATTAAGGGCGCTTGCAAATTTAATAGTACGTTTGTAAACATCAGCCCAGGTGTATTTACGATCTTCATAGATAATTGCTTCATAATCAGGATAAATCTCTTTTGCTCTCTTTAAAAAAGTCAAAGGAGTTAAAGGAACATAATTTGCACTATTCTTATCTAAATTAGTATCGTAATGACTCATTTAATTGAATTTAAAATTCATAATATTGGAGCTTCCAGAAATTGCTGATTTGTAGTGTTGTTCAGCTCTTGGTAGAACTTTATCAAAATAAAACCTAGCAGTATCGATTTTGTCATCATAAAAGTTTTTATTTTCATTATAATCTTTAAAACTTACCTCTAGTACTTTTATCCATGCATAAGCAATCGAAACAAATCCGAGAGTTTTAAGATAATCATTAGCAGCAGCACTTACATCATCTTTATCTGTTTTAGATTTCTCAATCATCCAATCACTAAATTTTTTTAATATATCTAAATAATTATTAAAATCTGAGATGAATGGTCTTATTTTTTCGTTGTTAGAATTACATTCATTTTTAACCTGATCTAAAAATTTATTAATTACATTCCCGTTCTTATTTGATAATTTTCTAAAAACTAAATCAGCAGCTTGCACGGAATTCGTACCCTCGTAAATTGGTGTGATTCTATTATCTCGATACAACTGCTCTATTCCTTGATCTTTAGTATAACCATACCCACCATAAATTTGCATTGCATCGCTAGTGATTTCCATTGCTAAATCTGTAAACAAGGATTTAACTACTGGAGTCATTAATGAGACATAATCAGATGCCTCTTGCCTGGCTTTTTCATCTGGATGATATAGGCTTACCTCAGTTTGCTGGGATAACCAAAAACACAAGGCCCTCTCACCCTCAATAATCGATTTCATATTTAACAACGATCTTCTAATATCTGCATGCTCAATTATAAAATCAGCACCATTTTTAGATTTTGAATTATTCGACTTACCTTGCTTTCTCTCTTTCGCATATGAGAGTGAATTTTGATAAGCAATCTCTGATATACCCAAACCTTGTATCCCAACAACGATTCTCTCAAGATTCATCATCGTAAACATTGCACTCAAACCCTTTTCTTTATCACCAATCATATAACCAGTTGCTTCATCAAAATTGAGAACACAAGTTGCCGATCCTTTAATTCCCATTTTTGTTTCGATAGAACCGGTTGATATTCCATTTCTTGAACCGACATTCCCATCTTCTTTTACAATAAACTTTGGAACTAAAAACAGGCTGATACCTTTAGTGCCAGCCGGAGAGTCATCTACTCTTGCTAAAACCAAATGAATAATATTTTCAGTTAAATCGTGATCACCAGAAGTAATAAAAATTTTCTGTCCAGTTAATTTGAATGTACCATCAGATTGTTTTTTAGCTTTTGTTTTAAGTAGCCCTAAATCAGTGCCACATACTGGCTCAGTTAAGCACATTGTTCCACTCCACTTACCTTCTACAATTTTTGGTAAATATTTATTTTTTATTTCATCACTAGCATGATGATTAATACAATTATAAGCACCAATACTAAGTTCACTATAGAGTTTAAAAGAAAGGCTAGCAGAGGATAGCATTTCATCAAAAAATGCGCTCACAGTTTTTGGCATACCTTGCCCCCCATATTTAGGATCACACGTTAAAGAAGTCCAACCATCTTCAATATATTTTTTGTAAGCCTCTTTGTAACCTGGAGGAGTTCTAACAACCCCATTTTCCAAAATTGCAGGATTTTCATCACCAACCTTAGCCAATGGTAAAATTAAATTTTGATTTATTTTTGCTGCTTCTTGTAAAATATCTTTTACTAAATCTGGAGTAACTTCTTTATATTTTTCTAATTCATTATACTCTTTGTTGTTTCTTAATTTTTCAAAAAGAAACATCATATCTTCAACAGGTGCAGTATAAGTTGGCATAGTTTGATTTTAAAATAATTAATTAATTATTGCAATTTTGAAATGATCGCATCACCCATTTGTGATGTAGTCACCTCTTTTGTACCTTTTGATAAAATGTCCTTAGTTCTTAAACCATCATTTAATACATCTTGAACAGCTTTTTCCAGAGCTTCTGCCTCTTTATCTAAATCTAATGAATACCTTAAAGCCATTGCAAAACTAAGAATTGTAGCTATCGGATTAGCAATACTTTTACCAGCTATATCTGGAGCTGAGCCATGAATAGGTTCATACATTGCCCTCATCTCTCCATCTTTATTTTTTGCACCTAAAGATGCAGAAGGCAAGAGTCCTAATGATCCTGTTAACATTGAGGCTTGGTCAGATAACATATCTCCAAATAAATTATCTGTTACAATTACATCAAATTGCTTTGGATTTCTCAGCAACTGCATAGCACAATTGTCTGCGAGCATATGACTTAATTCAACGTCTTTAAATTCTTTATCGTGTAATGCTTGAACCTCTTCTTTCCAAAGTTGACCTGCTTCCATTACATTTGATTTTTCACAAGAAGTTACTTTATTTGATCTTTTTTTTGCTAAATCAAAGGCAACCCTAGCTACTCTTATAATCTCATTGCTTGTATAAGTATGAGTATTAATTCCTTTTCTTTCCCCATTTTCTATTGGTTTAATTCCTCTAGGTTCACCAAAATATATTCCACCTGTTAGCTCTCTAACAATCATAATATCTAAACCTGAGACAATTTCAGGTTTTAATGTTGAGGCATCAACTAATTGTTTAAAACATATTGCTGGTCTCAAATTAGCAAACAATTTTAACTCTTTTCTTAGTTTTAAAAGTGCTCTTTCGGGTTTTTTTGAAAACTCAACATTATCCCATTTTGGTCCTCCAACAGCACCCAACATAATCACAGCACTTTCTAGTGCCTTGTAAAAAACCTCATCTGTAATCGGTGTACCATGCTTATCGTAAGAGCATCCTCCCGCTAAATCTTCATCAATTTCAAAATCTAGAGACTTTTTATCATTGAACCAACTGATAATTTTTTTTACTTCACCAATAACTTCAGGACCAATACCATCTCCAGGAAGTAATAGTATCTTTCTCTTTTTTACCTTAATCACTTATAATCCATGGCTTAGAGCTTTTTAATTTTTGCTCAAAACTTTTAATCTTATCAGACTTGTTTAAAGATAGTGCAATATCATCTAATCCTTCTAGAAGACATTTCTTTTTAAAGGAGTCTATTTTAAATTTAATTTCATTATTACCATAAACTATTTTTTCTTCGTTGAGGTCTACTGAAATTTCCTCTTTTCTATTAGCATATTCTGACAACTCTTTTATTTTTTCCTCATCAACAATAATTGGTAAAATTCCATTTTTAAAACAATTGCTATAAAAAATATCAGCAAAACTTGAGCTAATTACACATGTAATACCAAAATCTAGTAATGCCCAAGGGGCGTGTTCTCTTGAGGATCCACAACCAAAGTTTTTTCCTGCTATAAGTATTTTTGAATTTGTAAATGGATCTTGATTTAATATAAAATCACTTATTTTATTTCCGTTATCGTCATACCTCATTTCAAAAAATAAATTTTTTCCAAGTCCAGTTCTTTTAATTGTCTTTAAAAACTGTTTTGGAATAATCATATCAGTATCAATATTTACTATTGGTAAATATGCTGGAATACTTTTTAATGTGGAAAATTTTTGCATTAATTTTGATACTTTCTTACATCGTCCAAATTTCCAGAAATTGCTGCTGCAGCTGCCATTCCTGGGCTCACAAGGTGTGTTCTTCCCCCTCTACCTTGTCGTCCCTCAAAATTTCTGTTTGATGTTGATGCACATCTTTGCTCTGGTTTTAATTTATCAGCATTCATTGCTAAACACATAGAACATCCTGGTTCTCTCCATTCAAAACCTGACTCTTCAAATATTTTATGTAAACCCTCTTGCTCTGCTTGTTCTTTCACTAAACCAGACCCTGGAACAACCATTGCATGAACATGAGAGGCAATTTTTTTATCTTTTAAAATCTTTGCTGCTTCTCTTAAGTCTTCAATTCTCCCATTTGTGCAACTCCCTATAAAAACCTTATCTATCTTAATATCTTTTGCAGCCATATCAGGTTTTAAACCCATATATTTCAGAGCTCTTTCAATAGAGTTTTTTCTATCCTCATCCTTTTCATTGTTCGGGTTTGGGACTTTCTCCTCAATAGTAATGACATCTTGAGGTGAAGTTCCCCAAGTAATCATTGGTGAAATTTCATTAGCTTGAAGACTTATTTCTTTATCAAAATTTGCGCTGTCATCGGATTTCAAACTTCTCCAATATGCTAAAGCTTTATCCCATTTTTCACCTTTGGGTGACATAGGTTTTCCTTCCAAATACTTAAAAATTTTTTCGTCTGGTGCAATCAAGCCTGCTCTTGCTCCACCCTCTATAGTCATGTTGCATATAGTCATTCTTTGCTCAACACTCAATGATCTGATTAAATCGCCAGCATACTCAATAACACATCCTGTTCCGCCTGCAGTACCTATTTTTCCAATTATTTGTAAAATTACATCCTTTGAAGTAACACCTAGCGGAAGTTTTCCATTAACATTAATTCTGAAGTTTTTTGCTTTTTTTTGCACTAAAGTTTGTGTCGCTAACACATGTTCAACCTCTGAGGTGCCTATTCCAAATGCCAAAGCACCAAACGCTCCATGTGTAGCCGTATGACTATCTCCGCAAACTATAACTGTTCCTGGTTGAGTAAATCCTTGTTCGGGCCCAATTATATGAACTATACCTTGACGCTTATCCTCCATTCCAAAAAGTTGGATGTCAAATTCCTTGCAATTCTTTTCTAATGTATCAACTTGAATTTTAGATTCATTATCTGAAATACCGTTAGTTCTATCAGTAGTTGGAACGTTGTGATCTGCAACGGCCAATGTAAGCTTTGGATGTCTTACTTTTCTTTTAGAATTTCGTAAACCTTCAAATGCTTGTGGACTAGTCACTTCATGAACGAGATGCCTATCAACAAATAATAAAGCCGTACCATCATCTTGCTGATCAACTAAGTGTTCTTTCCAAATTTTGTCGTAAAGAGTATTAGGCATTGAAAAAAAAATTATTTTTTTTCTGGAGAAGTTTCAAGTTTTTCTTCAGTTTTGGGTTTTGGTTCAACTTTAGCTGTTTCTTCTTTCTTAGCCTCTGCCTTAGTTGCATCTTCTTTATTATTAGATGCCTCTGTTGAAACAGGAGCTAAATTTTCCTCAGTTACTGTTTCTGGTTTTACATCTATATCAATACCAATCTTTTTTCTTATTTTTTCTGCAATTCTAGCTGATTTACCAGTTCTATCTCTTAAGTAATATAGTTTAGCTCTTCTAACTTTTCCTGAACGAATGACTTTAATTGTATCAATTACTGTACCAAATAGTGGGAATGTTCTCTCAACACCTTCACCAAAAGAAATCTTTCTAACTGTAAAAGAAGAATTTAAATCTCTGCTTTTTTTCGCAATACATACTCCTTCAAAATACTGAATTCTCTCTTTTTTTCCCTCTGTAATTCTTACACCAACTTTAACAACGTCACCCGGAAAGAATTCTGGAATCTTTTTTTCCGATAGAATTTTTTTTACATTGTGTTGATTTATTTCTTCAATCGTTTTCATCTCAATATTTATCAAGTTAATTCTTCTTATATTTTTGCCACAAATCTGGTCTTCGGACGCGTGTTATAGCCTCAGATTGAGATAAACGCCAGTCTTTAATTTTGCTATGATCCCCTGATAATAAGACATCTGGTACTGATTTTTCCTCCCAAATTTGAGGTTTTGTATATTGAGGATACTCTAAAAGACCATTTTCAAAAGTTTCCTCAGAAGAGGATTTATCATTACCTAAAACTCCAGGCAAAAGTCTTAACACACTATCAAGAACTACAAGAGCAGCTGTTTCCCCTCCAGAAAGCACATAATCTCCTATACTTATTTCCTCAATATTTCTTGTGGATAATACTCTTTCATCTACACCTTCGAAATGTCCACAAATTAAAGTGAATGATTTTACTTTAGATAAATCTTGAGCAAGTCTTTGATCAAATTTTTTACCTTTCGGCGAAAGATAAAAAATTCTTTCCCCCTTTTTGATATTTTTATCAATTGATTTTGCTAGTATGTCTGGTTTTAACAGCATACCTGATCCACCACCATATGGAGTATCATCAACAGTTTTGTGTTTATCTGTTGCTACATCTCTTATGTTTACTACATTAAGACTCCATATCTTTTTAGCCATTGCTTTTCCATATAATCCTTTGTTTAACGGACCAGGAAAAATTTCTGGATAAAGTGTTAACACTTGTGTCTTTAACATAAGTAAACCTTAAATTACTTTTTCTCCTCTTTTGAAGATTCTTCCTTTTTAGCTTCTGCTTTTGGAGCTTCTTCCTTTTTAGCTTCTGCTTTTGGAGCTTCTTCCTTTTTAGCTTCTGCTGTTGGAGCTTCTTCCTTTTTAGCTTCTACTTTTGGAGCTTCTTCTTTTTTTGCTCCATCTGCCGGTGCCGCGTCTGCTTTTGCAACATCTTCCTTTTTAGCATCATCTGACCCTTCTTTTTTTCTATCTTTTTTTGGAATAGCCTTTTGAGGATTATTACCATTAGCGGGCATTGGCATTAACTCATTTTCACCCAAGATTCTTGCAACTCTTGTTGTCGGTTGTGCACCTTGGCCTAACCAATATTTAATTCTTTCAGCCTCTAATCCTATTCTTTCTTTTTTTTCTTTAGGTAGTAGGGGATTAAAAAAACCAACTTTTTCTATGAAACGTCCATCTCTTGCAAAACGACTATCAGCTACAACAACTTTGTAGACTGGTCTCTTCTTCGTTCCACCTCTTGATAATCTAAGTTTTAACATTTACTCTCCTTTTTTATTTTAATTGATTAAATAGTTCTGGAGGTATTCCTTTATCAGACATACCTTTCAGATTTCCTTTAGACATCTTTTTCATCATTTCAGACATCATTTTAAATTGTTTTAACAATTTATTGATAGTGGCTGGATCAGTTCCAGAACCATTAGCAATTCTTTTTTTTCTAGAACCATCAATTATTTTTGGGTTCTCTCTTTCTTTTTTTGTCATCGATAAAATTATAGCCTCATTCTTTGTGATAACACTCTCGTCAATACCCGCAGCATCCATTTGTGATTTCACTTTAGAAATCCCAGGCATAAAAGACATAATGCCTTCTATTCCACCCATTTTTTTCATCTGTCTTAATTGTGTTAAATAATCTTGCATTGAGAATTGTCCCTTTTTTAAATTCTCTTCTGTTTTTTTTATATTTTCTTCACCTAAATCCTGTGCTGCTTTTTCAACTAGAGATACAATATCTCCCATTCCAAGAATTCGATTTGCAATCCTATCAGGATGAAACACCTCAAAATTTTCAATCTTTTCTCCTACCCCTAAAAACTTTATTGGAACCTCTGATACAAATTTCATACTTAACGCGGCCCCACCTCTGGCATCACCATCAGCTCTTGTTAAAATAATTCCTGATAAACCTACAGTATTTCTAAATTCTTTTGCAACCGATGCTGCTACTTGACCGGTTAAGGAGTCAGCAACTAAAAAAGTTTCAGCAGGATTGATTATATTTTCAATCTGCTTTATTTCACTCATCATTTGAAGATCTATTTGTGTTCTGCCAGCTGTATCAAATAAGATAATGTCGGCACCATTTAAATTTGCAGCACTAATTGCTCTCTGACAAATATCTGCTGGTTGTTGACCCTCTATAATTGGTAAAGTTAAGATATTATTTTGCTCACCTAAAGATTTCAACTGTTCTTGTGCAGCTGGTCTATAAATATCTAAGCTGACCATCATTACCTTTTTTTTCTTTGCATTTTCTAAATATCTTGCAAGCTTAGCAGTAGTGGTAGTTTTACCTGAACCTTGTAGACCAACTAACATCATTGGCACGGGAGGAACGGCATTTAGATTTACATCAATGTTTTTTTCACCTAATAAATTAACTAATTCGTCATAAACGATTTTCACAACCATATCACCAGGAGATGTAGACCTGATAATTTCTTGCCCTAAAGCTTTAGGTTTAACTTTTTCAATAAATTCTTTTGCGACCTCAAGTGATACATCAGCCTCTAGTAAGGCTTGTCTAATAGCTCTAAGGCCTTCATCAACTTGACTCTCATCAAGCGAAGGGGCTTTTTTCAGAGAGGAAAAAACTTCCTCAAATTTATTTGTCAAATTTTCAAACATATTTATTTCACACAGCAGTAACCGCACTAGTGGGCGAACCCTCGCTGACTAGTGTCGATCTCTTTGTTTCCAAAGACACCGCAAATTTAACGTTTTTGCGGAAACTGCCACAAACTATAATAGAGGTTCAAAAAGTCAATAAATAAGTTAAATAACTATATATGGATATACAGGCTTTTAAAATGGATGGATTAGGTAATGATTTTGTAATAATTGATAATAGACAAAAGATTACCAATTTAACTAAAGATCAAATCATAAAAATTTGTGATAGAAATTTTATTGGCTGTGATCAATTAATATTTATTGAGTCTAGCAAATCAAGTCATGCAAATTTAAAATTTTTTAATTCTGATGGAGGAGAGTCTGGTGCGTGCGGAAATGGTACTAGATGTGTTGCAAAATTAATCTCTGAGGAGACAAAATCTGAAAACATCATTTTATCAACTTCAAATGGAAGTTTAGAGTCAAAAATATTAGATAAAAATATTGTTACAACTGAAATTGGTAAAGCTAAATTACAATGGAACGAAATTCCTTTATCTGAAAAACTAGATACGAAAAATTTAAATATTAAGATTATTGATTTAAATAACAAAGAGCATTCAGGCGGCACGGCTGTTAATGTTGGAAATCCACATATTGTTTTTTTTGTAAATGAAATTGAAAATTTTAATATTGAAAAAATTGGACCTGAAATTGAAAATCATAAAATTTTTCCAGAAAAATGTAATGTTACAATTGCTACAATAATTAATAAAGATTTAATTAGAGTGAAGGTATGGGAGAGAGGAGCGGGGCTGACTAAAGCATGTGGAACAGCTGCATGTGCAACAGCATTTGCTGGTAAATTAAATGATCTTACTGAAAATAAAACAGACATAGAATTTCAAACAGGTAAATTATCAATCCTTATAGATGATAAAAATTCAATCCACATGACAGGACCCGTTTCAGAAATAAAAGAAATTGAGTTTAAACTATAATGGGAATTTTTGATAAATTTAAGATAGGCTTTAAAAAAAGTGCATCCGCACTGACATCTGGACTAAAAGAAATAATAATAAAAAAAGAGATTGACGATAAAAATTTAAATAAAATTGAAGAATTTTTAATTGAGTCAGATGTAGGTGTTGAGGCTGCGTCTGAGATCAAGGAAATCATTTCAAGTAAAAAAATCGATCCAAATAAAGATTTATCAACCGAAATAAATCTTATTTTAAAAGAATATATTATTAATCTAATGAAGCCTTTGGAGAATAATTCTTTTTTTGAAAAAAAAGATAAACTCAATGCAACATTAATCTCAGGAGTAAATGGTGTTGGCAAAACAACAACTATTGGTAAAATAGGTAAAATTTTTAAAACTAATGGAAACAAAGTTATGTTTGCTGCTTCTGATACTTTTCGAGCAGCAGCTATTGAACAATTAGAAAATTGGGCAAATAAAATTGACGTTAAAATAACTAAATCATCTCAAGGTTCTGACCCAGCATCAGTTGCATATAAAGCTGTTGAAGAAGCAGTCAAAAATAATTTTCACCAAGTATTAATTGATACTGCTGGAAGACTACAAAATAAAAAAAACTTAATGGAGGAATATAAAAAAATAGCCAATGTAACAAAAAAAATTGACCAGGATGCCCCTCACAACATTATTTTAGTTTTAGACGCAACATCGGGACAGAATGTAATTAATCAAGTGGAGGAATTTAACAAGATTATTCCATTGACTGGTTTAATTATGACCAAATTAGATGGAACTGCCAAAGGCGGTATTCTACTGGCGATAGCAAAAAAATATCAACTACCTATTATTGCTTTAGGCTTGGGTGAAAAAGAAGACGACTTACAATTATTCAATGCAGAAAAATTTGCAGAGGCTTTTACACAAATTAGTTGATTAGATTACTCGAGATTAAAGGTTTATAAATACTACACTTGTAATTATCTTTAAATTTATAGTGCCCACAATCCTTAGAAAAAGACGAAATAATAAAATCAAATTTTCCTGTGGTAGGGTAAAGTTCAAGTTTCTTATTAAAAATATCATATTTAAAGTTTGCATTTAAACTTTTAACTGCACTAATCATTACCAGCGTTTTATCATCTTTTAAAAGATAATAAGCGAAGTCGTCTGGAAACACTGGAAAGTCATATTCCTCTAAGTGGAACTTGGCTTGAGAGGGAAACCAATCATAAGAGATCAATGGTGAAGAAGACTTTGTAGAATAATTGTAGATATAAAGATCTTTTGGATAATCATTTATATAATTACTTTCTTCACCTCTAGCTAA
>CACNXP010000014.1 GCA_902624465.1 uncultured Pelagibacteraceae bacterium
AGAAAAAGTTTGATATTAAAAATTCAAAGATACTAGTAATATCGTTATCTCCATATAATTTCTTGATAAGTTCTTTATTGTTAATGTTGGGTGCAAATAAAAAAAATATTTTCTTATTTTTGAGAAGTGATGGATATGAAGAGTATAGAATTAAGTTAGGCTTATTAGGTTATTATTTTTATGGAATTATGTTGGGATTCTTAAAAAAAAGAATAAATATCCTAAGTTGTTCAAAATCTTTAACAGGTATTGTTAAACCGGAATTAGTTTTTCCATCTGAAGTAACTAAAGTTTGGTTAAAAAATAGAAAAAAACAACTTAAAAAATTATCCTCAAAAAAAAAGATTAATTTATTATATATTGGAAGATTCAGAAAAGAGAAAGGTTATGCCAATTTAATTTTTTTATTTGAAAGATTAGGTATAAAAGCAGAATTATTAATGATTGGTAACGATTTCAAATATCTAAAAAAAAATAACTATCCCAGTAATAAAAATATCAAGATCTTAGGACAAATTTCCTCAACCAAGGAATTAATTAAATATTATAATAGATCAGATATTTTTATTTTACCATCATACGTTGAGGCATATCCACAAGTTATTTTGGAAAGTTTATCTAGGTTAAAACCTATTGTTATCTTTAATGATATCAAATATTTAAAAAAAACTTTTTCATTTGGGCTAATTAATTGTGAAAGAAATGTAAATGACTTTGAAAAAACATTAAAAAGAATAATTAGAGATTATAATAAGATTCAAAAAAATATTTTCAAAAAGGAGGTTTACCTGTTGAAAAATTTTGAAGCGAAAATGAAAAAAATTTTTGATAATTGATGATTGGTAAATTGTACTATATCATATTAAAATTTATAAGATCTTCAAAAATTATTACTTCTTATATATGGGGAATTAAAATTGATAAGTTTCTTCATAATACTTTCTGGGACTTGACCACATTAGTTTTAAAAAAGGAACTTAATGATATAAAACAAAAAAAGAAATACCTTGATATGGGTTGTGGTCAATTTGCTATACTTGGTCAATTTTTTAAAAAAATTAATATTTCTTCAGATGTAACTTCTGTTGATATTTATGAAAAATTTGTTGAAAATAGTATAAATAATTCAGAGCTTAATAAAACTAATATTAAAATTAAAAAATCAAACTTATTTTCAAATATTGACGAAAAATTTGATTTAATTTCTTTTAATCCTCCTTATGTTCCATCATCACAAAAAAAATATGAGTTAGAATTTCCAAATATCCGCTACAGCGAGCATGAAGGTCTTAAAACTACGCATGATTTTTTAATTGAATCAAAAAATTATTTAATGAATGATGGCGAAATTTTACTTGGTATAAATACATTTTATGTTTCTCAAACTCATTGTAATAAATTAATTTCAGAGACTGGATATAGAGTAGAAAAGATTACAAAAATGAAATTTAATACTTCAATAGTATTTAGATTAAAATCACTTAGATATTAAAAAATCTCCAAGTGCAAGGTAATCAATGCCAGTCCCTGAAAAGCATCTGATCGCCTCAGATGGTTTATTTACTATTGGTTCACCTTGAATATTAAATGAAGTATTTATTATAATTGCTTGACCAGTGATTTTTTCAAATTCTTTAATTAACTTATAAAATTTTTTATTATTTTTTTTTCTAACAATTTGAGGTCTGGCAGTTCCGTCAACATGAATTGCTGATGGTAATATTTTTTTATATTTTTCTTTTATTTTAAAAGCTAAAATCATAAAATCACTCTCTGGTACACTACCAAAATAATCTTTATATCTGTAGTCGTTAACGGATGGGCAGAACGGTCTCCAATTTTCTCTATGTTTAACTTCATCATTAAGTTTTTTTTTCATATTTCTCATAAGTGGATTAGCCAAAATTGATCGGTTGCCCAACGCACGAGCACCAACTTCAGATCTTCCTTGAAACCAACCAACTATTTTTCCTTTTGAAAGTTTCTCAGCTACTATTTTTTCAATATTTTTAAATTTTTTAAATTTGATTTTTGACTCATTCAAGGAATTTAATATTTCATTATTTGAAAAGTTATTTCCGTAATAACAGTGCTCCATTTTTGGAAAATCTCCCTTTTCATTTTTGGCAGATAACATTGCAGCGCCTAAAGCTACTCCATTGTCTGAAGCAGCTGGTTGAATGTATATTTCCTTAACTTCAGGAAGATTGGCTAAAACACCATTCAATTTACAATTCATATGCACTCCTCCGGCTAAACAAAGATTTGAAATTTTAGAAATTTTAATTAAATCTTTTACTAATAATTTAACAACTTCTTCTAATCTCCATTGTACATTAAATGCTAAATTCTTATGGTAACTTAATATTTTTTTATTATTGAACAAAGGTTTACCAAAAATCTTGATAAACCTTTCAGAAAATCTGGAATTTGTTGTCCTTTTTCCGCCAAATCTTAACACTGGATTTAAAGAAAAGTCCCCGGTTAATTTGTTGTACTTTAAAAATTTATTTAGTTTAGATTGAATATTTTTTGAAAATTTACCATATGATGCCAAAGCCATTAATTTTCCCTCTTCAGAATTACTTTTGAAACCAAAAAATTCTGTAAATGTAGAATAATAACCACCTAAGGTATTTGGTAATTTAAACTTTTTTAAACATTTAATTTTTTTTCCATCACCAACATAAAAACCACCTGTAAACTCTTCCCCCATACCATCTAGTACAAGGATACTACTTTTTTTAAAACCAGATGGAAAAAAAGCACTTGCCGCATGACTAAGATGATGTTTGTAATAAAAAATCTTTTTATTAAAATTTTGTTCTTTTTTGGCAAAAGCCCATTTTAATTCATTTAATATCTTGTTTGGGTCATAACCCAATCTTATTCTTTCCTCTAAATTTAGGTTATATTTATTTCTGAGACCAATATGTTTTAAGTATATCTTATTAAATTTTTTTGGAACAACGTTAAATTGATGAGGACAATCCCATCCAAAAGAAACTTTTTTTATTTGATTAATAGATATTTTCGCTTTATTTAGACAATAAAAAATTGCATTTATTGGCAATGCTAGAGGGGCATTTTTAATTCTACTAAATCTCTCTTCTTCGGCAAAAGCAATTATTTTTTTTTCTTTTAATAAAGCAGCTGAGGGATTTGTCCCCACTCCTCCAAAAATTCCTAAGTAATAACTCACTAGTTTTTCATATATTATAAAATTTAATGTTTCAATTTTTTTAATTTAAAACAATTAACTAATTCTAGAGAAATTTTTTAATTATTAATTGACATCTTAAGATTTCAATAATTTTCGTATAAAATAAAATTGGAATAATATCATTATTTCAAGTTTTTTTAAAAATAAAATAGAGAGTGCCTTATTCAATTATCCTGTTGATGAAAAATCCTTCTGCTTTATGAAATCCTACTACACCTCCTCTTACTATCGATAATGCATTTATATTTTTAATTGATCTAGAATGTGGAGCTGTTCTCATTTCAAACTTATACTGATTTAATAATAACTCTTTTTTTTTAAAGTATTTTGAAATATCCACAAAATAATTCGGGTTGAATATTTTATTGTTAGAATTAATACCCCAATCTGTAGATGAAGGAATTTCAAAACTAAGTAATTTTTTTATTTTAAATTCTGAGTTGGGCCTTGATGCTACAAATGTCGAAAAAAAAGTATGGTAATGATCAATATTCAAGTCATGTTCATAATGAGTATAAACTATATCTGGTTTATATTTTTTAAAATAATTAAAAATTATATTTGTTAGAAAATTATGAGGATAAGTATGAAGTTCTAAATTTTTTAAATTCAAAAAATCAACAATTGTAAACTTTCCAATTTTAGCTACTTTCTTAGCCATATTTTCTCTTTTAAAAATTTCTCTTGAAATCTTTGCTTTTGTATTTTTTGAGTCAGTGCTATACCTCCCCGAAACTCCATCAGAAACAAATAGGACGTATACTTTATCTCCGTTACTTACATGTCTAAGAAGAGTTCCGCCACATCCTAAAACCTCATCATCAGGGTGTGCCGCAACAACAAATACTGTATTCATAATTAATTATTAGAATTTATTATGAAAGTGTAGTATCAACTTTTATGATGAAATACCAGTCATCTATAGTCAAAAATAGAAATACTGATATAAAATTTAATAAATTTGATAGAGATTAATATTGTGAGTGTTTTTTTTTTAATTTTATTTGTATTTTTATTTAATTTAATTTTTTTTTTAAAGTTTAATTCTATTTCAAATTTTTTAGCTTTTTTTGATAAACCTGATGGAAAATTGAAAAGGCACTCAAAACCAATTTCACTAATAGGTGGATTAGTTATAATAACCAATGTTTATTTAATAATTGTCCTTTTAGGATCTTTTAATATTTACCCCATTTTTGAGAGTCAGTTTCTATTTTCAGTAATTATTTTAAGCACTTTATTTTACTTAATTGGGCTTATTGATGATTTAAAGAATTTAACTCCTAACATTAAATTATTATTACTCCTTTTTTCAATCAGCAGTGTGATTTATTTTTTTCCAGAACTGAAATTAGACACTATTAAAATTTCATTTCTGGATAAAGTGTATTATTTTAAGGAATATTCCTCTTTATTCATAATTTTATCATTTTTATTGTTAGCCAATGCAATAAATATGTTTGATGGTATCAATCTTCAATTAATTTTGTTTAGTTCCATAATTTTTATATTGTTTATTTTAAAAGGCTTTATCCCAATTTTTTTTATTCTATTATTGATTTGTTTTACTTTTTTAGGAATTTTGAATTATCAAAACAAAGTTTTTTTAGGTGATGGTGGTGCTTATTTGATAAGTTCATTATTAGGATGCACATTTATTTACCAATATAAAAATTTTGAATTTTTCTTTTTTGGTGATGAAGTTTTTATAATTTTGATGATACCTGCAATAGATATGTTAAGATTATTCATCGAAAGATCAATTAATAAAAAACATCCTTTCAAAGGTGACCTTAATCATCTACATCATATAGTTTATAATTTTACAAAAAATAAAAATTTAACAATAATAATTACGATTGGATCCTGCATTATTCCAATTTCATTTTTATTTTTAAGTATTAAAACATATTATATTTTTGTAATTACTTTAATATTTTATTTAATTTTAATTACTTACATGAAGATAAAAAATAAATGAAAGTTTTAGTAACAGGTGGTGCTGGTTACATTGGCAGCACTGTATCTAATTATTTTATTGATCGGGGACATGAAGTGACTATCATTGACAATTTATCCACGGGGTCGATCAAAAATCTACCAAAAAAAGCAATATTCTATAAAAATGATATTTCTAATATTAGAGCGATGAATAAAATTTTTATTAAAAAAAAATTTGATATTGTTTTTCATTTTGCCGCGCTAATAAATAACGAAGAGTCTATAAAATTTCCTAAAAAATATTATGTAAATAATTATGAAAAAGCAAAAGCTTTTTTTGATTGTTGTATTGAGAACAATATTAACAAATTTATTTTTTCATCAACAGCAGGTGTCTATGGAAATAGAAACAAAAAAGTAAATGAAAATGATAAACTTCAACCAATGTCACCTTATCCAAAATCAAAATTAAAATTAGAAAAATATTTAATAAAAAAAAAAGATAAAGTTCGATGTGTTATATTAAGATATTTTAATGTCGCGGGTTCTGACAAAAAATTAAGATGTGGATTTAATATTAGGAAAGGGTATAACCTTATTTTGAATTTGTGTGCTGCTACACTTAAAAATAAAACTTTCGTAATAAACGGAAATAATTACAAAACACCTGATGGTACTACAATCAGAGATTATATCCATGTTGAGGATTTAGCTCAAATTCATTTATTAATTGCAAATTTAATTTTAAAAAAAAGAGTGTTTAAAATTTTTAATTGTGGTTATGGCAATGGCTTTTCAGTTAAAGAAATTTTACAAAAATTTATTTTGATATCAAAAAACAAAATCAATTTCAAAATAGGAAAAAGAAG
This sequence comes from uncultured Pelagibacteraceae bacterium, assembly GCA_902624465.1. Lineage (GTDB taxonomy): Bacteria > Pseudomonadota > Alphaproteobacteria > Pelagibacterales > Pelagibacteraceae > Pelagibacter. Next base: position 6,034 of record CACNXP010000014.1, read on the forward strand.
AAATAGTGATATAGTTATTTCGATTGCAAACTCTCAAAAATTAGTTAGAGAAATAAAGTGGAAACCCAAGTATAATAATTTAAATTATTTGCTAAAGTCATCTTTAAATTGGTATAAGAAAAATATAAATCAAAAAGAGTATTGAAAATTTCTTGTTTTTGTTAAATTGGCGATTATGTTTATAAAAATATTTTAAAAATTTATAAATTTTGAATGATAAGAGATAAAAAGATTTTAGTGGTTGGAGCAGGTGGTTTTATAGGTGGCCATTTAGTCAATAAGTTAATCAAGGATGGAAATTTTATCATAGCCGCAGACATTAAACCCAGGGAGCATTGGTTTCAAGAATTTGAGAAAGCAAAAAATTATTACTCAACTGATATGAAAGAAATTGAAAATTGTAGAAAAGTTGTAAAAAACGTTGATTATGTTTTTAATATGGCTTGTAATATGGGTGGTATGGGATTTATTGAAAATAACAAGGCAGAATGTATGCAATCAGTTTTGATTAATACAAACTTATTAATTGCTTGTAAGGAATTTGGAATTAAAAAATATTTTTTTTCGTCTAGTGCCTGTGCATATAATCAATCTATTCAACAAAAAGTTTTTATAGAAGGATTAAAAGAGGATGATGCTTATCCCGCAGATCCTGAGGATGGATATGGGTGGGAAAAATTGTTCAGTGAAAGAATGTGCAGACATTTTATGGAGGATTATGGCATACAGGTAAGAATAGCAAGATATCATAATATATATGGTCCTTATGGGACTTATGACGGAGGAAGAGAAAAAGCCCCTGCAGCGCTATGTCGAAAAATAATTAAGGCAAAAAAAGAAAGCAAAAACGAAATTGAGGTTTGGGGAGATGGAATGCAAACAAGAACTTTTTTATATGTTGATGATTGTATAGAGGGCACACTTCGTTTATTCGAGTCCGATTATTCTGATCCAGTTAACATTGGTAGTGATGAACAGGTCTCCATCAATCAAATGATAGAAATAATTGAAGGTATTTCAGGATTAAAGGAATTAAAAAAGATATATCAGTTAGACAAACCAAAAGGAGTCAGGGGAAGGTCGAGTAATAATGATTTGGTGAAAAAAGTTTTAAATTGGAGTTATAAGATTAAATTAAAAGAGGGCTTAGAAAAAACATATAATTGGATATCCTCAGAAATTAATAATCATGGATCAAATTTAAGTAGATTCACAAAATCATGAAATTTTGATGAAAAATAAAAAAGCTTTAATATTTGGAGTAACTGGACAAGATGGTGCGTATTTGTCAAAATTTTTATTAAAAAAAAAATATATTGTCTATGGTGTAAAAAGAAGATCTTCAATTATAAATACTCAAAGAGTTGATGACATCTATAAAGACATAAATTATAAATCAAACTTTGTTCTTCTGTATGGTGACTTAACAGATGCTTCATCTATATTAAATTTGATTAAAAAAGTTTATCCAAATGAGATATATAATTTAGCAGCACAATCGCATGTAAAAGTTTCTTTTGAAGTACCTGAATACTCAGCTGATGTAAATGGTCTTGGCACTTTGAGAATTTTAGAAGCGATTAGAAGTTTAAATTTAGAAAAAAAAGTTAAGTTTTATCAGGCAGGAACCTCTGAAATGTTTGGAAGTACAAAAAAAAAATTTCAAAACGAAAAAACAAATTTTCATCCCGTAAGCCCTTATGGTGTCTCAAAGTGTTTTGCTCATTGGATTACAAAAAACTATAGAGATGCATATGGAATGTATGCATGTAATGGAATTTTATTTAATCACGAAAGTCCTATTCGTGGGGAAACTTTTGTTACTAAGAAAATTATACAAGGTTTGGTAAGAATTAAACAAGGTAGTCAAAAAAAATTATTTTTGGGTAACTTGTATTCCAAGAGAGATTGGGGGCACGCTAAAGATTATGTGGAAGCTATGTGGAAAATGTTACAGCAAAAAAAACCTAATGACTATGTGATTGGAACTGGAAAAACTTTTACAATTAAAGATTTTGTAAATAGAGCTGCAAAAAAAATAAATTTTAATATAAGATGGACAGGAGTAGGCATCAAAGAAAAAGCAGTTGATATTGATAATAAGAAAATTATTATTGAATGTAAAAATAGATATTTCAGACCTCTAGAAGTTGATTATTTGAAAGGCGATGCTTCAAAAGCAAAAAAAATATTAAAATGGGTTCCAAAAATTTCTATTGATGATCTTATTGACGAAATGATACAGCATGAATTAGAAAATTAATCATGATAAATATTCATAGTAAAATATTTGTGGCTGGCCATAAAGGTATGCTTGGCTCTTCTATTTTAAGAATTTTGAAACAAAAAGGTTATAAAAATTTAATAACGATTGATAAAAAAAAATTAGATTTAAGAGATCAAAAGTCAGTTAAAAAATTTTTAAAAAGAAAAAAGCCAAGAGCTGTAATAATAGCTGCAGCAAAAGTTGGTGGAATTAGAGCTAATATCAATTATCCTGCAAATTTTATTAGTGACAATTTGCAAATACAAACAAATTTAATCTCAGCTAGCTACGAAAATAAAGTTAAAAAATTAATTTTGTTTGGTTCAAGTTGTATTTATCCAAAAAATTTAAAAAGACCTATTAATGAGAATCAAATTTTAAGTGGTAAGCTTGAAAAAACTAATGAAAGTTATGCAGTAGCAAAAATTGCTGGAATTAAATTGATAGAAGCATTTAACAAACAGTATAAAACAAATTATATATGTTTGATGCCATGTAATTTATTTGGTCCGAATGATAATTATGATTTACAAAATTCTCATTTTTTACCGGCTCTTATTAAAAAAATATTTTTAGCCAGTAAAAATAAAAATAAAAAAAGTAAAATTGTAAGATTATGGGGTACAGGAAAACCATTGAGAGAAATCTTGTATGTTGATGAGGCAGCCAAGGCCTGTGAATTTTTTTTAAAAAAAAAAACAAAATCTAGTTTAATAAATGTTGGTTCATCAATTGAAATGTCAATTAAAGATTATGCTAATAAGGTTAAAAATATAATTGATCCCCAAGTTAAAATTAAATTTAACCAAGATGTTAAATTAGATGGTGTTAAAAGAAAGAAATTGGATACATCTTTAGCTACACGTAATGGCTGGAAAGCTGAAATGAATTTTTCTAAATCATTAGTAAAAACTATTGAGAATTTTAAAGATTTCTAAAAATAGTTATTTGATTTTAAATTTTAAAATATTTATTCTGTTGATTTTTTAATGACATAATAATTATTTTTTTTTTGGACATTTATTTTATTTTTTGTGCAAATAAATTTGATGTCCCAACATAATCTACCCTGCCAGCCATTTCCTTTTGCCGCATTGGCATTGATATCTGGTTGAAAAGTT
>CACNXP010000015.1 GCA_902624465.1 uncultured Pelagibacteraceae bacterium
GAAAACTCAAATTTATTTAATCATAAAGGAGGCTGGGGAGAATTATACTCAACCCTTCATAATAGGAGTGAAGATTCTAAAAGTTTAGCGATGGAATATAATTTAATTAATTTTGGAGCAAATTTAATTTATCCCTTAGAAAATTCTAATTTTATTATGATGTTTGAAGGTGGAATACAAGATTTTGCAAAAGACTATCGAATTACATATCAAAATATCTCTGGGGGCATTCATATTTTAGAAAATGATAAATTTTTTAATTTAGATACCTTTGTTACTGGCGGAGTTACTTTAAAAGATGGAAAGAGAGAAGTTTTAACTAACACAGAGTCATCAGGAAAAGTAGATACTAATAGTAATTTTCAAACTTACGATATCCAAATAGGAGCAAAAAAAAAAAATCTAAATATCATCCCAGATATCGGATTTACATCAAGCATTTCAATAACACCAACATATGATGAGAGTAAATTTTATTCTTGGCGAAATAGAGTAGTTGGAAACTTGTCATTTTATCTTTCAGATAATTATCTAATTAGAGATGATAAAGAAGAAAAACTGAATTTAAATTGGGCTTTAGATCTTAGAAGTGCAATTGGTGATGATGAACAGACATATTCAGTAAATGGTACTACAGCAACATATAAACCAGATAATGATTTAAAGAGAGAAATTTCATTGTCAGCTAGTATGAACTATGAAAAGTATATTCTTGAAAATAGCAAAATAGGCGTCGCTTATTATGGCTTACTCTCAAGCCAAAATACATTGAGTTTAGGTGGTAATGCTTTTTATAAAATGAATTTTTAATTTTATTAGATAAAACAACCTATTTTACTCGAAATTTACATCTACCATGGCAATTTTGGCACATAGTAATTTTTTCTATAGTGGCTATTTAAACCTCAGATGAATAATTTAAATAAACATTTTGAGCCTAAAAATTTCAGTGACAAAGTTGCTTTGTCATTTACAAAATTTTTAAGATTTTTAGCAGATACTTTTTTCAGAAAAAGATATGGCCATAGAGCTGTGGTTCTTGAAACAATTGCTGCTGTTCCAGGTATGGTTGCAGGTATGTTGCTACATTTAAAATCTTTAAGAAAGATGGAAGATGATAGAGGTTGGATTAAAACCTTATTAGATGAAGCGGAAAATGAAAGAATGCATTTAATGACTTTCATTCATGTTGCAAAACCAACTTTTATCGAAAGAATGATAATTCTTATTGCACAATTTATCTTTATAGTGACTTATGCGATAATCTATTTAATTTCTCAAAGAACGGCGCATAGAATTGTTGGATATTTTGAAGAAGAGGCCGTCATAAGTTACACAGAATATCTTCATGAACTGGAAAGTGGTGCAATACCTGATGAACCTGCGCCAGAGGTTGCAATAAATTATTGGAACCTTCCATTACATGCAACGTTAAAAGATGTGGTTAGAGTTATAAGAGATGATGAGGCTGGACATAGAGATGTTAATCATAATTTTGCAAATGTTATTGACAACAGAATTAATTCAAAAAAATACAACGAGGAAAAAGAAAGTGCCTCACAAAAAGAAAATACTTCTGATAAAGAAAAAACTTTCTCTAACAAATAAAAATTAATTATAATGGAAAATAAATTAAATATTCTTTGGGCATCAATGTCTGGTACAGCTGAAAACGTAGCTAATACTCTTAATGAAAAAGCAAAATCAATGGGTTTTGATACCAATCAATTAGAATTAAACCAAGTAACAATGAACGATCTTTTAAGTATGAAAAAAGTTGCAATAGTTACTTCAACTACCGGTGAGGGTGATTTACCTACAAATGGAGAAGATTTTTGGGATGATTTAAAAAACTCAAATGAAAATTTTAAAGATTTAAAATATAGTGTTTGTGCACTGGGAGATAGTTCTCATGATATTTTTTGTGGGGCAGGAAAAAAAGTAGATGAAAAATTAACACAATTAGGTGCTCAAAAAGTGTTAGATAGACAAGACTGCGATGGGTCAGATGAGGGCTCTGATGCTTGGGGAAATAATTTCTTAGAAAAAGTTAAAAACTAAAATGTTTAGTAAACGTAAAACACTTAAGGTCTTAAGTGTATCGTTAATCTCATTAATTCTTTTTCCTTATAAATATCTGTACGCAGCTGCAAAAAAAATTATAAATCCAAAACTTACAAATGAACAAAAAGATATAATGTTTAATGAGGGTACTGAAAGACCCTTTACTAGTTCATTACTCGATGAAAAAAGAGTTGGCTTTTACCATTGTGCAAATTGTGGAGCAAAATTATTTGCTTCCACTGCGAAATTTGATAGTGGCACAGGTTGGCCATCATTTTCAGAAGCACTACCAGGAGCATTTAAAACTAAAATAGATTATTCATTTGGTATGAAAAGAATCGAATATCATTGTGCAAATTGCGGTGTACATCATGGACATGTTTTTGACGATGGACCATCATCTACGGGCAAACGATTTTGTAATAATGGTTTATGTTTGATCTTTAAACCTGAAAATTAATTTGAAAATCCGTATTTTCTAAGTCTGACATCACCAGTTCTAGCATGAGCTTCCATACCTTCGTATCTTGATATTCTAGCACAAGCAGCACCAACTGATTTTGTAGATTCTTTAGTCATTCTTTGAAAACTTAAAGTTTTAATAAATTTTCCAACAAATAATCCACCAGTGTAACGTCCAGCTCCTTTTGTTGGTAAAATATGATTTGTTCCAGAACATTTATCACCATAAGCAACAGTCGTTTCTTCGCCAATAAATAATGAACCATAATTTTTTAGTCTTTTATGGAACCAATCAAGATTTTTTGTTTGAACTTCTAAATGTTCAGGAGCGTATTCGTCACTAATTGTTGCCATCTCTTCGTCTGTATCACATAGAATTACTTCACCATAATCTCTCCAAGCTGCCTCAGCACTTTTTCTAGGTAACTCTGGTAATTCAGCGATTAACTCTGGAACTCTTTTCATGACTTCGTCTGCTACTCTTTTGCTAGTGGTGTACAACCAAGCTGGAGAATTATATCCATGCTCTGCTTGTCCAACTAAATCCACAGCAACCATCTCTGCATCAGCCTCATCATCAGCAATTACTGCAATTTCAGTTGGTCCCGCGAATAAATCAATACCGACTTTACCAAATAAAATTCTTTTAGCTTCTGCTACAAATTGATTTCCTGGACCCACTAAAATATCTGCAGGTGGATTTTTAAATAAACCATTAGTCATTGCTGCAATTCCAGGAACGCCACCTAAATTCAAGATTACATCTGCGCCACACAAATTAGCTGTATAAATAATTGCCGGATGTGCGCCCACACCTTCTTTTGGCGGACTACAAGCAATAATGTTTTTTACTCCTGCAACTTTTGCAGTTGTAACACTCATGACAGCTGAAGCTATATGGGCATATCTACCACCAGGGATATAACAACCAGCTGTATTTACAGGAATTAATTTTTGACCTGCGTAAAGACCTGGTGATAACTCAACTTCAAAATCTTGGCCATAATTTTTTAACTGAGCTTCTGCAAATTTCTTTACTCTTTCATGAGAAAACTGAATATCATCTTTTGTTTTTTGATCTAATTCTTTATTTATTTGTTCAATTCTTTCCTTTGAAACAACTATTTCACCCTCATACTTATCAAATTTTTTCGTTAAATTTATACAAGCTTCTTCTTTTGAAACTTCAATTTCTTTTAACAATCCCTTTACGATTTCATTTGTTTTACTATCGTCAGTTGAAGGAGTTTTAGGTGATTTTTTTAAGTATGTTATTGCCATAAATTTTTTGTGATTATTTAAAGCATATTAGATTTTTTTTCAATGAAACAATTAATCTAAAGCAACAACAGCTGCTGCAATTGACGCTAATCTTGCAGGTGCTTCATCAGAACGACTTGTAATTACCACTGGAACTTTACCTCCAACAACAACACCCGCTGCACAGGCTCCACAAAAATAAATTAGCATTTTTACTAATCCATTACCTGTTTCGACGCTTGGAACTAATAACACATCAGCCATACCAGCAACACTATTTTGTATGCCTTTTATAGCTGCAGATTTTTTTGAGATACTATTATCAAATGCAAGAGGACCAAAAACATCAGCATTTAAATTTTCTTTTTTTGCTAAATTAGTTAATTCCTCAGCTTCTTTAGAACTTGGAACACTATCTAAAACTTCCTCAGTAGCAGATAATATTGCTACCTTGGGTCTTTCAATGCCAATTCTATTGGAAAAATTAATAACATTTTTGAGAATATGTAATTTTGTCTTTACATTGGGTAAAACATTCAATGCTCCATCGGTAATTATTAAAGGCTTATCCTCTTTTCCTAAAGTCATATGCCAAATATGACTCAATCTTGTTTTTCCTAATAAATTATATTCTCTTTTCAAAACTTCTTTCATAAGAACGTCAGTATGGATATGGCCTTTAACAATAATTCTTATCTTTTGTTCACTTGCTAGTTTTGCAGCAATAGTTGCTGTATTATTTTCAACAGGCTCATGAATTATCTCATAATTTGAGATATCCCATTTTAAATCTTGTGCGCACTTATTTATTTCTTTTTCATCACCAATAAAAATTGGCTCAATTAGATTTTCTTTAACGGCATCTTGCACTGATTGCATAGGCAAAGGTTTTCCCGCATTAACAATACCAGCTTTAACACCTTTTTTTTTGTGAGCAACATTAAGCAAGTTATCAGGACAAATAATTTCTTTATTGGAAAGCATGTTAATTTTTTAAATCTACTAAATCTTTTTTTATAATTTTTGACAATTTAATTTCTTTTTTTGAGTTCATTCTAAACCTTTTATCTTTATTTTGACCAGGATACATTATTTCTTTTGTTCCTTTAATTTTAGGTAATCTTTTAATTGTTTTAATATTATTCTTAATTCTTGAAGTATAATTTTTGACAAATAAGTTTGTTTTAAATGTGATAAACAAATGTCCAATATTTTGCGGACCTGAAAAATCATCAAAAGGATCCTTTACTTTACCTGCATGATTTCCACCAGTTAAAACACCACTTAAAATATCTACCATCCATGCTAGACCTGAACCTTTAAAACCTGCAATAGGCAATTGAACTCCGTAAAGAGCTTTTTTTGCATCTGTCGTTGGCTTACCAAATTTATCTAATGCAACACCTTTCGGTATTTTTTGATTATTTCTAGCTGCAAATCTAATTTTGCCTCTATTAATTTTTGCAATAGCTGTATCCAATATAAAAGGTGCCCTTGCTCCAGTTGGAGAACCAAAACATATAGGATTTGTTCCAAACAAACTTTTTTTAGCACCATAAGGAGCGATTGCAGGTGGAGCATTAGTATAAATCATAGTGATTAAATTTTTTTTGACTGCTTGCTCAGCGTAATAACCAGACAATCCATAGTGACCACTATTTTTCACTGCCACTAAACCGATACCTGTTTTTTTGGCACATTCGATTGCTTTTTTAATTGCAAGATCTGCTGCAACAAAACCAATACTATTATCAGCATCAATGTGAGCGATCGATTGAGATATCTTTTTTACTTTTATTTTAGGTTTTGGATTAATAACTTTTTTAGATATTCGTTCACAATACATTCTTAATCTTGAAAGACCATGACCATAAGCACCAACTAACTCTGCATTAATCAAGGCATCTGCTGAAATAACAGCATGAGAGTTGTTTAACCCATGATTTTTAAAAATTTTGATAACTTCTTTTTTAAGATTTTCTTTTTTCAAATTAGCCTTTTCCACGCCATGGAATTGTTTTATCTATTATTTTTCTCAAAGTGACATCAAATAGTAAACCCAACATTCCCATTATAAATATAGTGATCCAAATAACTTCGTATTGGAAATATTTTTTAGCAACGTTTTCAACAAATCCTATGCCGGTTGTTCCTGCTAAAAACTCAGCGGCAACCAAAGTTCCCCAACACATACCTACTGCAACTCTTATTCCAGTAAGTATTTCTGGTAAAGAATTTGGAAAAATTACGTATCTTAAAATTTGTTTTTTAGATGCACCAAGTGAGTGAGCTGCGTGAATTTTTGATAACTGGGTTCCAGAGGCACCAGCTCTTGCAGAAATAATCATGATTGATAATGAGACCATAAATAACAAAAAAACTTTTCCAGTATTATCAATTCCTAAAACTGAAATAATTAAAGGAGCCCAAGCCAGAGGGGGAACAGGTCTATAAAGCTCAATTAACGGATCGAAAAAACCTTTGGCAAATCTATTTAATCCCATAAATAATCCAAGCGGCACACCAATCAATATTCCAAACACTAATCCTAAAAATACTCTTAAAAAAGAATCCCAGATATGACCATAAGGCACTGGCACTTTAAATAACTTAAAGTCTCCTGTAACTAATTTTAAAACTTGGCCTTTAAAATTCTGTTTTACGACTCCATCTTGAGTATGAACTGGGTATTCACCGGGCAAAATATCAGCAATCCAATCTGGTAAAATGAAACCAATCATTTTACTTACATCAACCAGTTCTATCCATAGGAGAGGAATTTCTTTATAACCTACACTAGGTTTAAGCATAAGTATGAACTTATCAAATGTATCTGACGGCTTAGGTAGCCATCTACCAGATCCTTGTTCCGAACAGCTTGGTCCACTTGCAACAATGGTACCTGCTGGGAATAAAAATATATCTACAAATCTCAATCCACCTTGAGCTTCTTTTTGTGCAACATCAAAATTAATGATTGCGTTTTGCATTTCATTAAGTGCATTTGGAGGATATATACTTGCGAATTCTATTCGTCTTGCAATTTTAACAATATCTTTGGCGTAAGTTGAAGCTATTTCTTGAGTATCATCTAAATTTTTTCTATATGCCTTGATCTCATCTTTAAGCTCTTTTATTTTGTCTTTAAATTGTGGATTATGATTTCTTAACTTGAAGAACTCATCGCTAATAATTTGTAATTCTTTTGCAGCAGCATCAAACTTTAAACCTCTTTTTGTCTCCGGAACTAAAGGTACCTCGATAGTATTTTCTATAGATCCTGTTCCAGATTGAACCTTTATAATTCCCCAATCTCCTTGCTCACTTACTGCTTTAAGTCTTTCATTGGCTTCTTGTTCTGTTTCAAAAGGATATTCAGGTTTTCTAAAATTTTCAGTTAATAAGTTAATCTTACCAGTAATGTTATTTATTTTAGATTTTGTCTCATTTTCAATTAAATTTTCATTAGTTAATAAAGGAATTAGTTGAATAGTTTTGTTGATAAATTCAGTTAGATCTGTTTTTTGTTGTAAGTTAAGATCTTCAGAAAATTTGATTTCATTTAAAGTTGCTTTAAGATTTTTATTTTCTTTCTTAATTTGGGCGGTACTTTTGAATTCTCTTTCCTCTATTGGAAATTGATATTTTAAGCCTAATAAAGAGTCGTTTACTTTAGCTACTTGGCAAAGTTCATTAGCTGATTTTGGGTAAAAACCTTTTGCTATATCCCAAGAATAGTAAAGCCACACCAGTAAAAGAAAGCTACTTCCGACTATAATCCAATGAGTACCACCTCTTGCTCTTTCAGGATTTCCAAAAACAGCATCAACCTTTTCAGTTTTGATTAATCTTCTTCCATAGAGAATACAGCCAATAACTGCAAAAAAAATTAAAAAGGTGACGATTTGAGTTAACATTTAATTATCTTTCCCCATAATTTCTTCTTCCATATTCCAAATCATCTCTAATATTTCTTCACGTTTCGCAGAAAAATCTTTGTTCTTTTTAATCTCTCTTAGATCTTCTTTTAGTCCCATTGAAGCAAATGGAAGATTGTATTCTTTATGAATTCGTCCAGGTCGAGGTGCCATAACATATAATCTCTCACCAAGTAACAGAGCTTCTTCAACTGAGTGGGTAATTAAAATAATTGTTTTCCCCGTCTCTTTCCAAATTTTCAACACAAGAGACTGCATTTTCTCTCTTGTTAATGCATCAAGAGCTCCCAAAGGTTCATCCATTAAAATTAGATCAGGATCATTAATTAAACATCTTGCAAGAGCAACTCTTTGCTGCATACCACCAGAAAGTTGATAGGTTGGGGTATTACCAAAACCTTTTAAGCCAACTATTTCTAACCATTCATCAACTTTTTTTTGAGTTTCAATTGGATCTTTTTTTTTCATTCTTAACCCAAAGTTGACATTTTCAGCAACTGTTAACCATTCAAACAAAGCACCTTGTTGGAAAACCATACCTCTCTCTACACCGGGTCCATCAATCTCTTTACTATTTAAAGTAATGCTTCCAGAAGTTGGTCTAATAAATCCTGCAGTAATATTTAATAAAGTTGTTTTTCCACAACCTGATGGTCCAAGAACAGTTAAAAGTTCTCCTTTTTTGAGAGTAAAGTTTAAATCTTTCAAAGCGTGAACAGTTTCTCCTTTAGGAGTTTTGAAAATCATATTAAGATTTTGAGAAACTAGATCACTCATTTATTCACTTTATATTAGAGTTTATAATAAAAAATAGGCACCAATTTAATAAAAAATTGGCGCCTATTTAAATTTTAATTACCTTTAGATTATAAAGGTAAGAAACTTGTATCTACGTTTCCTCTTGGTGTTCCCATTCCTTTTAAGAATGCATCAAGATTTCCACTTTCCATTGAACTTTTTGTTTCTTCTGGAGTAAGAAATTTGAAACCGCTTAAAGTTTCTTTCATGTCAGGAATTTTCATTTCTGAAGCTTTTGACATTGAATTCATATCGCTTTTTCCAGCTCTATATCTTGCATTAGCTTCATGAGTTACCTCGATGAAAGTTCTTAACATTCCTGGGTTTTCCTTCATAAACTTTGTAGTTACAGAAGTAATATCAATCCCTAGGATACCTGCATCTCTAGCTTCTTGAACTGTTAGTAATCTAGATCCAACTGCAGTAGCAGCTTTAATAGAATTACCACCAAATAAACATGCCATTACAACATCACCACTTACTAATGCAGCAGCACCTTCTTCAGGGTCCATTTGAATGATATCCATTTTTTTTCTATCCGCTCCAACAACTTTCATACTTTCATCAAAAACGTATTCTGCCATTGTTCCAAGTGGAACAGCAACTTTTTTACCTTCTAACTCGGTTGCATTGGCTTTTGTAATTCCAGATGCATTAGAAGTAACACAAGTTGTTCCTCCCATTCCGTATTCCATAGCAATATCAACTAACTTGATAGGTGCTTTAGATTTTACAGCGTTAATAAATGGAACTAAACCTTGAGAATAAGAGATATCAATATCTCCAGCTAACATCGCATCGGTCATAGCACCACCATTAGTAAAGTTTGTCCACTTTACA
>CACNXP010000016.1 GCA_902624465.1 uncultured Pelagibacteraceae bacterium
ATAGATTAAAAAGTAAAAATTCAAATAATCTAAAGAAGCACGAAATAAGAACTATTCTAAAATAGTTTTTTTGGGTTTTTTTAAATATTTTAAGCTTAAAGAAAAAAAAAATATTTAAGTTGAGAACAATAAATAGCGATAATAAAGATGCTAGTGATTCATGAAATTTAATAACTAAAAAATTATACAATAAGTTTGAAAAAATAAAACTAAATATTGATATTATAGAGTACCTATAAACAAAAAATTTCAAGAATTTTCCTCAATATTTTTTTTTATATTTCTAATTAAGAAACCTAGTAAACCTAAAAATAAAAGTAACAAACCTATTAAAAATAATGCAACACCCAATATTAAAGATTGGATATATCCATCTCCATTATCAAAAATAAAAAAGTATAAAAATCTTAAGATTGCCGATGATCCAATTATAATTGGTATAATCGACATCCAAGAAAAAAATTGTAAAGGCTTGTATAATAAAAAAGTTTTTAAAATAATAAGCATTTGTTTAACTATAAATTCCATCGAAGAATTAAATAGTCTTGATTTTCTTATTGGGGGATTAGTTTTTATTGGAATTTCTCCAATTAAAAGATCTTTCTCATTAGCCTGAATTAGTGTCTCTAAAGTATAGCTGTAATTTGAATCTACTCTAAGTTTATTTATTGCATCTTTGTTATAAGCTCTAAATCCACTTGAGGCATCTGTAATTTTTTGACCCGAAACAATTCTTACAACTTTTGTACCAAGTTTTTGTAAAAAAATTTTTATTTTTGAGAAATGTTCAATCTCATCAAATTTTCTTACACCAACAACAATATCTGTTTTTGAATTAATCAAATGCTCAATCAGACTCTCAATATATTCTGCTTTGTATTGATTGTCTGCATCAGTATTAATTAAAATATCAACGTTATTTTTTGATGCAAATTTTCTTCCTTCATTAAAAGCATATCCAAGTCCTCTATTTCTTTTCAGAGAAATTATGTTGTTGACACCAATTTTTTTAGCAGTCTCAATAGTTTTGTCATTTGATCCATCATCAATAATAACTATCTCATAATTGTATTTTTTTGGATTGACTAACTTTCTTATTTCAAAAATTGTATTTTCTATTTGAAGTTCTTCGTTGAAACAAGGAATTTGAATAAATATTTTCATTAATATTTTGAAAATATATTATTATTTTTTTACTAATCATAGCTTTTAATAAAACCTATAGACGGAGTATTTTCGAAAATGACAATAAATCCATTAAGGCTTTTTGAATACTTTATATCTCTTATTCTATAGTCCAATATTAATCTATCTGTGTTTATAACTTGAGAAAATATTTTGTCTGATTTCACAATGTAGATTGATTTTGCTCTTAAAGATGATGCGTATATCTCATTAAAATCTTTTTTACTTTTTATACTTATCTCACTGATACCTATTGAGGGTGTAAAATATTTTAAAGGTTCCTTAAAACCATGTTCTTTATGAGAAGATTTATATGGATTTGTTCCATCATAATTAATTCCATAGGAAGAAATTGGCCATCCAAAATTTTGAACTTTATTATCCTTAAGATTATTTACATTTATTTCATCCCCACCCTTCGGACCATGCTCAGAATTTATAACAAACTGATTTTTATATTCATCTATATAATAAAAAAGACCTTGATGATTTCTATGACCTGTTGAAATTAAATCAAAACTTCCATCTTTTTTTTTGATTGATATAATTTTGCCAGATAAATGATTTGGCATTTGGATTTCATCTATGAAACCTAAGTGGCCAATTGTAAAAAGCAACTTATCATCTTTAAAACTTACAATTCTTCCACCAGTACCAATTGAAAATTCAGATATAAGTAATTCAGTTTTGAAAAAAAATTCAAATATTAATTTTTGATAATTGAACTCTGCAGATACTATACTCAAAGTATAATTTTCATCTGAGTCTTTTAATACTACTGATAAATATACTTTGTTATTTTCAATAAGCATATCTCTCAAACCAATAAATGTATAATTTTCACTTTCAAGAAATTGAATTAAGTTAGATTGTAATCTTTTTTGATCCAATTTTTTTGAATTAAAATTTTTTGTATCAAAAAAAATAAAATTTCCTTCTCCTGAGACTACAACAGTCTCGTCACCTAGAAAATCAAAGTAATGAGCTCTTTTGGAATTTTGAATAGCTTGCCATCCATAACTAAGATCTAATCTTTTAAATGGTAAAAAAAATTCTCTTAAATTATATTTAACTGCGTTTACCTCTGATTTAATATTTTTGGATTGAATTAATTCACCATTTAAACCTTGATCTATTTTAGCTTGTTGCTTTTTTTTTATTTTATCTTCAGTTAATGAATTTCTGATTTTATAAACATATTCCCTTAATTTATTTTTAAATTGTGTTGGGATGACATCTTTGACCTTTATTATAAACAAATTTTGTTTGTCATAATTTCCACTAGTTACTTTATAAGAAGTAAATAAAGTGATGAATAAAATTAATCCAAAAAAAATATATATAAACTTTTTCATTTTTAAAAAATGCTATCTACAATCTTAATGTGTTTATTGTATATAGAAATATTGTTTAATTTTAAGTAAACTTTTAATATTTTTTGTCGCAAATACAAAATTATATTAATTTTTTAAATATGTCTGATTATAGAAATAGATATATATTCCAATGTAGTAATAATTGATTATAGATATCCAATTATTGAAAAAATTTCCCGAAGGAACAAGCGGGAAAAGTAAAACCAATAGCCCTATACTAATAATTTGAAATGATGATATAATTAAATTTTTACTTCTATCATACTTTAATTTTATAAATCTAAATATAATAAAAAATATTCCAAATAGATAAAATAAAATTCCGAGCAAACCAAGTTCAGATAAAACTTGAAAAAAGTAGTTATGAGGATGAGTTGAACAAATTCCTGTTGGTGGATCATAATTAACTTTTCTACAATATTGTCTAAAGCCTTTTGGACCATTGCCAAGTATTGGCTTTTCCTTAAATAATTTTAATGCAAGAATATAATGATTATGATGATCATCAGAAAAAACGACAAGGCTATCAAAAAATTCTCTAGCTTTATTTTTTAAACTTAATTCATTGGTGATATCTTTATTATAAGTTTTTCTTTTACGAGCAGTAGGACTATTATTATGCTCTGGTTGATAATAACTATCTGTAAATTGAACATAGGTCATATAAAAAACTTTATCGAACACTTTTGTCTTTCCAAATTCAAAATAAGCTTCACAAATAATAAAGATAGTTAAAATAGATAAACATTTCAGAATAATTTTTCTAAAATTTTTTTCAAATAACACCATAATTACTGCGAATAAAATTGTTAAAAAAAAAGGAGAACGTCCTCCAGAAATATAAATAATTATAAAATAAAGGCTAAAAAAAATTATTAAATATACTTGTTTTTTTTGAATGTCCATTTTGGAAAATAACAATAATAAAAAAATTAATGGTAATAATTGAAGTAAAAAACTTCCAAGTATTAGTTCTTTTCCAAATATTCCAGAAACTCGAGATTGTTGTATTTCCTGACCAAATAAATTAGTTCCAAAGAAAAATTGAATTAAACTATCAAAAATTATAAAAAAAATTATCAATAAGAAATATTTTAGAAAATTTTTATTTATATCGGTTTCTTTATCAAAAAATTTTTCTAAAAAATAAAAAATTGCAATAGAAAATATTGCAAATCGAATATGTACTAAAGATGCAATTTTTAAATCCATATAATCTAGATTGATAATTCCACTTAGTGTTACCAAAAAAGAAAAAATAATTAAAAAAATGGACTTTAAGTTTTTGAAATACACAAAGTTTTTGTTTATAAATATGAAACTAATTATTAAAAATGCTGTTAATAACTCAGTCGCAGCTATACCAATTAAATAAGAAGGTAAAATCAAAAATAGTGAATATAAAAATATTTTTGGAGAAATTAAAACTTTCATAATTTAAATTAAGATTAAAGATTAATTGCGATTTATGTTATAATTTAGATTATTATTAAATTATTTAATTAAAAGGAAATGAAAATTTCAATAATTACTGTTGTTAAAAATGGTCTTCCACTTTTAAAATCGGCAATAAAATCAATAAAAAATCAAAAAAAAATTGAAAATCTTGAGCATATCATAGTTTGTGCACCCTCAACTGATGGAACTGAAGAGTATCTTGATACACTTTCTGACGTAAAAATTATCATAGATAAGGTCTCATCAACTAAATTTGGTTCAATAAATAAAGGGATAAATATTGCTTCAGGAGATATAGTGGGACTGCTTCATGCTGATGATATATTTTATGATGAACACACTCTATATAATATATCAAAAGAATTTCACGATAAAAATGATGTTGTTTATGGAAACGTTTTGTTTTGTGATAAAGAAAATATTTCAATAATTACTAGAGAATGGATTAGTTCTATTTTTAAAAAAAGAAAATTGTATTTTGGTTGGATGCCACCGCATACATCACTTTTTGTGAGAAATGATATTTTAAAAAGTAATCTTTATGAGGAAAATTACCCAATATCTGGTGATTATTTGTTTGTATTAAAACTACTTCATAATCAAAATATTGAGATAAAATATTTGAATAATTGCGTCACAATTATGAGAAATGGTGGAGATAGCACAAAATTAAGAAATTCCATCAAGAAGTTAAATGAAGATATTAAAATAGCGAAAAAATTTTTTAAATTTCCATATTTTGTAGTCTTAATGAAAATTATTTTAAAAATAAATCAATTTAAATTATTCAAAAAAAATCTTTCAAATGATTACATTGATATGTTAAAAGAGCAGGATTAATATAGTTTAATTTTAAACTTATATATAAATTTTTTTATAATATTTTATAGTTTTTTTTAGACCTAAATTAATATTTACCAATGGTTTCCACCCTAACATTTTTTTTGCTTTTTCTATACTTGGATAAAGTTTTTTAATTTCATCCTTTCTAAATTTTATCATTCCAAATCTTGGCTTTCCATGACCAATTATTTTACAAATTTTAAGAATTAAGTTTTTTACTTTAACAGGTTTTCCCGAGCCAATGTTAAAAATTTCACCGTTTGAATCTTTATTTTTTAAAGTTTTAAATATAGCCGCAAGAAGATCATCAATATACAGAAAATCTCTTAATTGTAATCCACTTGAACAATCGAAATTATTATTTTTTAAAGCATTATAGATAGTTATAGGTATCACTCTATTGGGGTCTTGTTTTGGCCCATAAACTAAATACAACCTTAAAATTGAAACAGGAAAATCAAATTTTTTTTTTAATTTTAATAAAAATTTCGTACTAAGTAGCTTTGAAGTTCCGTAGATAGAATAAGTTTTTTGTTTATTAAAATTATTTTCTTTTTGCGGGGAGCTAATTTTTCCATATTCAATACTCGATCCAATTTGTATAAATTTTTTAATTTTTGAATTTAAAAAAAATAATGCTAAATTCTTACAACCTCTATAGTGACTTTCTAAAGTTTTTTTTTTATTTGAATGATCAACATAACCAGCAAGATTAACCACGAAATCAAAATTTGAATTAGAATTCAATAGTTTGAATAATCTTTTTTTTTTTGAGATATCACAAAAAAGATATCTAACTTTTTTTATTTTTCTATTTTTTTTAGGTTTTTTTGTAGACAGGCTTGTTACTAAAAAATTCTTTTTTAAACACTTAAGAGCTAAATGATATCCTATAAATCCTGTTCCACCAGCAATTAAAATTTTCTTTTTACTCAAAATAACTTTTTTGTTTAATCTTTCTTTCAAGTATAACCTTATCTCTTAAAGTATCCATGCATTGCCAGAAACCATTATATTTGTATGCTAATAATTGTTTTTTTTTTGTGGCTAAAGAAAATGGTTCTTTTTCTAAAAAAGTTTTATCATTTTTTATTAAATCAATAAATTTAGGCTCTATTACAAAAAAACCACCATTAATCCAACCTGTATCCAAAGAACTTTTTTCTCTAAAAAATTTCACTACTTTTCCACTAATTTTTATTACACCAAATCTTGCTGGAGGCCTTACAGCTGTTAAAGTAACCATTTTTTTATTTCTTTTATGAAAATTATAAAGTTTTTTTAAATCAATATCAGAAAGACCATCTCCATAAGTTAATAAAAAAGTTTCATTAAGAAATTTTTTCAATCTTTTTAATCTTCCTCCGGTCATTGTATTTTTACCTGTATCGATTAAATGGATTCTAATTTTTTTATTTTTTTTTTTGTTATTAAAATACTCTCTTATAACTTTGCCTTTATAACCTAGAGCAATATAAAATTCCCTATGTCCATAACTGTAATAATGATCAATAATTCTTTGAATTATTGGTTTCCCACAAATTTTTATCATCGGTTTTGGTATGGTCTTTGTATATTCTGATATTCTTGTGCCCAATCCACCTGCTAATATTACAACTTTCATATTTTTATTTTAGATCTCTTATTATAAATTTTTATATATTCTTCAATTTGATTTATTGATATTTTTTTTTTATTTTTTTGGTAAAAATTTCTATACCAAATAGTTGTCATTTTAATTGTTTCCTCGAAATTTAGTACACATTTCCATTTAAGTATTTTTAAAGCTTTATTGCTATTTAATTTGAGCAAACTGCTTTCAAAAAAAGTTTGTGTTTTTTTAACTTTCCAATTTATTGAGGGCCAATACTTTTTCATTTTTCTTACACATTCAATAACTTTATAATTTTTTTTGGTGTTTGGGCCAAAATTAAATGCTTCGCCATTCAAATTTTTATTTTGTTTTAAATTAGCTGCGAGAATTATATATCCCATGATTGCCTCGAGTACATGCTGCCATGGTCTTGTAGAATTTGGATTCCTTATTATAACTTTTTTATTTTTTGACCAGGCTTTAACACAATCGGGTATTAATCTGTTTTCTGACCAGTCTCCACCTCCAACAACATTTCCTGCCCTGGCAATAACTGTAGATAAATTATTTTTTTTTAATAAAAATGAGTCCATGTATGATCTAATTACTATTTCAGCAGCAGTTTTAGATGCACTATAAGGATCTTTACCACCTAAAAGGTCGGTTTCTTTATAACCAGTTTTTTTCTCAATATTTTCGTAAACTTTATCACTTGTAATTAAGACAACTACAACTTTTTTTTTATAGTCTCGTAAAGCATCTAAGATATTTAAAGTCCCAAAAGTGTTTGATCTCCATGTCTTAACAGGATTTAAGTATGATTTTTTTACAAGTGCTTGGGCAGCTAAATGAAATATAAAATCTGGTTTATAATCAAAAATTATTTTTTTAATCTTATCTTTATTTGAAATATCTACTTTTTTTGACTTAAATTTTTTTAAATTTTTATAAATCTTAAAATGTGATGGATTTGTAGGCACGCTATCGGAAACTCCAAGTATTGTGGCCCCAAAATAATTTAAAATTAATGATAACCAAGAACCTTTAAAACCTGTATGACCTGTGACCAAAACTCTTTTTTTATTAAATATCTTTTTTAAATTAATCTTTTTCATTTTATATATCCTTGGTAGACGGGCTATCTTTGATCCAATTAAATTTTTTGATTGGGGTTCTCCATCCATGTCCATATACGTATTTCAAATAATCTTCATAGTAAACTGGAACAGAAATTTTTAGATTTTTAAAATCTATTTTTTTGAATTCTTTTAAAAGTTTTAAGGGTTGGGTATAACCTGCAGTTTTGTAAAAAAAATCTTTCTTTATCAAAATTTTTTTTAACAATTTAAATATTGGCTGAATAAATTCGAGTTTATTTATGACAAACATTAATTTGCCCTTATAATCTTTAGCCATTGAAAGTGCGTCTATAATTTTGCAAACCAAATTTTTAGGAATAAACCATTTTACGTAAGCTATCTCTTCTGAATTTGAGAATTTTTTGTGATAAATATTAATGTCAATCTCTCTTCCTCCTGTTTTAATGAAAGTCAAAAGATCATCATCTATCAAGTATTTTTCTTTAAGTTTATAGTCATTTTTAAACATTATTAATTTTAGTTTTTCTTTTAAGTTTTTCTCATCCCAAACGGCAATATCAATATCATGATCCCAGGGAATTAAATCTTTATCTCTGACAATACCTAAAAGTGTGCCATGGCACACCCAATAACTAATTTGATTTTTATCAAGTAAATTAATAGTTTCAATTAAGTTTGGATCTATTTTTTTTTTGCTATCAGTCTCAGAATACATGGGTTTTCCCTTTTAAATTTCGCAAAATTTTTTGACTCCTTAAAGTATGAAATTTTAAAATGTTTAGATAATCTTCTTTTAATCTCTTTAGGATCTATAAATCTTCTATAATGTGTATCAACAAATTCATGCTTGCCAACTTTCTTACCCTTGCCGTAAATATCATCTTTAATAGTTCTACATTCTATAAATATATATTCTAATTTTTTTTGCTTATTAAGTGAATTTAATAGTTTTTTTTCTTCTGAATAATTAATCGAGTGTAATGTAAATCTTGAATACACGCTAAAAGGAAAATCAAAATTTTTGTATGTA
>CACNXP010000017.1 GCA_902624465.1 uncultured Pelagibacteraceae bacterium
AAAATATTGGAATAGAAAATGATCATATTACTTTAGAAATGTATGAAAAAATTCAGTCAATTTTTTCATCGTCTGTTTTTATAGATATTTCTAAAAAATTGATGAAGCTAAGAATGATAAAATCTAAAGAGGAAATAGAAATTATAAAAAATGGGGCAAGAATTGCTGATATTGGTGGAGAAGAAATTGTTAAGAATATTAAAGAAGGAGCAACAGAGTTAGAAATTGCAATAACTGGAAGAGATAAAATGGAAAAAGAAATAGCCAAAACATATCCAGATGCTGAATACATGGATACTTGGGTATGGTTTCAATCAGGCATCAATACAGATGGCGCACATAATCCAAAAACAAATCGCAAATTAGTAAATGGTGATATTTTATCTTTAAACACTTTTCCAATGATTTCTGGATATTATACTGCTTTAGAGAGAACTTTATTTTTAGATAATGTAAATGATGAATCTTTAAAAGCATGGGAGGCAAATGTGAAGATTCATAAAAGGGGGCTTGAGTTAATAAAACCCGGAGTAAAATGTTCTGACATATGTAATGAATTAAATGAACTTTTTGCTGAGCTAGGATATTTGCAATACAGAACGTTTGGGTATGGACATTCATTTGGAATATTGTCTCATTTTTATGGAAGGGAAGCGGGTCTTGAATTGAGAGAGGATATTGACACTATTCTTGAAGAAAATATGGTTATTTCAATGGAGCCTATGATACTTATTCCCGAAGGAAATCCAGGTGCAGGAGGGTATAGAGAGCATGATATTTTGGTAATAAGGAAGGATAGTTCAGAAAATATTACGAAGTTTCCATTTGGTCCAGAGCATAATGTTATAAAAGGTTAAAATGAAAAAAGAAAAAAAGATTGTAAATAGCTGGAATGAGTGGGATCCTTTAAAGCATGTTATTGTTGGAAGGGCCGACGGCACATGTATACCCGCACCAGAGCCTGCTTTAGATGCAAAAGTTCCTGAAGACTCAGATATGAGAGGAAAATTTGGCCCTAGAACAAAAGATTCTGTAGATAAAGCAAATCAGTTACTTGATGATTTCTCAAATATTTTGATTAAAAGAGGTATTAAAGTTGATAGACCAACACCTTTAAATTTTAATCAAAAAACTTCAACACCTGATTGGGAATCTGAAACTATGTTTGGCTGCATGCCTCCTAGAGATGTTTTATTAACAATTGGAAATGAAATTTTAGAAGCAACCATGAGTTATAGATGTAGATGGTTTGAGTATCTTTGTTATCGCCCGCTTCTTAAAGAATATTATGATTTAGATCCAAACATGAGACACGAATCAGCGCCGAAACCAAGATTAACAGATGCAGATTATAGAAAAGATTATTTATCTGACAAAATCGGAATTCAAAAAAGATTAAAATGGACAGAGGATAAATTTTTCGTAACAACAGAGGAAGAACCTTTATTCGATGCAGCGGATGTGTTGAGATTTGGTAAAGACTTAATTGTACAACATGGCTTTACGACAAATCTAAAAGGGATTGATTGGTTAAAAAGACATTATAAAGATCATCGAGTTCATGCTGTAAATTTTCCTGGAGATCCATACCCGATCCATATAGATGCAACTTTTACACCAATAAAGGAAGGATTGATTATCAATAATCCTCAAAGAAGATTACCTAAAGAACAAAGAAAATTATTTGAAAATAATGGCTGGAAAATTATAGATGCCGCACAACCTGCTCATAACGAACCACCACCACTTTGCTATTCATCTGTTTGGCTTTCCATGAATGTTTTGGTACTAGATCCAAAGACAGTTTGTGTTGAAAAAAGTGAAAAATATCAAGCAGAGCAACTCGATAAACTAGGTATGGAAGTAATTCCAGTAGATTTAAGAGATGCCTATGCTTTTGGTGGTGGTCTTCATTGTTGTACTGCTGATGTTTTTAGAGAAAGTGAATTTAAAGATTATTTTCCTAAACAATAAAAAAAATATAATTGAATTAGCTTGGATTTTTTTTTAAAAAATCAATATATTCTAAGACTTCATTGAATTTATCATCAGGAATATCTTTGTAACTTGCATTGAATTTACTTTTTATACAAATTGCTACATGAGCATAAGGATTTCTTCCTTTAGTATGATTAGGATGATCAGGTAATTGACCTACCAAATAATCACCAGCTTCCTGAATAATTTTCCATAACTTATTAGCGTTTTCTTTGTTCATAAATTCCGAGTTCTTGATTTATCTAAATCTAGCATAGTCTTTGGAATTAAATAAAAGGAAAGAATTTTTAGATCTAGTTTTCTTTTGATTTATCTACATTAAAATTTTCTAATCCACTTGATGGACTCTTGAGTTTTTTATCGATTTCCTCGAATCTTGCTCTTTTTTCTATTTCTTTTTGAATAAGTCTTTGTTCTCTTCTAATTTCTTCTTGTTCTTTTTGCTTTCGTTCTCTATCAAATTTTTCTTCCCACTCTCTTATTTTAATAAACTCAGCTTCCTTCTGTCTATCTTCCTCTTCTTTCAATACCTTTAATTCTCTATTCTTACGTCTTTGTTCTTTTAATTCTTTATTTTTTTGTTCATCTTCTCTTACCTCTAAATCAATATCTCTTCTATTTTGTTCTTCATCTCTAATCTTTAATTGTTTTTCTTTTTCTCTTAATTCTTTTGCAACGAGCACTAATTCCTCATCTTTTTTCGTCAGTCTCTCACCCTCAATTTTTTGTTTATCCTCTTTAGATCTAATTTCTTTTTCTCTAATTCTCAGCTCTTCTTCATTTAATCGGATTTTGCTACTCTCTTTGTTGAGCCTATCCTCCCAAAGTTTTAAGTCTTTTCTTTCCTTTTGATAAGAATTCCTTTCCTCAAGTTTTTGTAATCTAATTGCTTTGATTTTTTCTTGTTCTTTTTTTTTCTTATAATTAGTTAATGCGTTGCTTAACGAGCTTGTTGTTAACGTTGCTATTTTAGCAAATCCGTTAGTTTTTTTTTTTATTTTTGTTTTCTTTTTTTTTAATGGCATTTTTTAGTTTTTATTTATTTCACTAGATAAATGAAAATTATTCAATAAGATTCTCGAAAAAATCTTTATAGGCTGACTAAAATGAGTTACAACCTGAAAGGGATTTATTTAGTATATCGCCTCTTCTTTTTTTTCTTCGCTCTCGTCTTTTTTATATTTTACACCTTTTCTCTCTAAAATTTCTTTAACTTTTTCAGAGTATGGTTCTTCTATGTGTTCAGTAGTAGGATTAAGTTCAATACCTGCTGGGGTAATGGTCTGCGGCATCGCAACGAACTGAGAGTCTGGATTTTCAACAGTTTTTCTTACTTTCATTCTATATATTCCAAAAAATCCAATTAAAGAGTGAAAAATAAATAGAAATACAAAGAACCCATTTGGTCCAACCAGATCCATAAATATTGAACAAAGAAATGGACCGCTCATCGCTCCTAATCCAAAGGCAAATTGTAGTCCAGCTCCAGCTGCAACAAATTTTTCTTTTGAAATATAATCATTTGTATGTGCTAAAATTAAAGAAAACATTGGTAAACTACAAAATGAAAAAAGAATAAAGAAAAAATAAAACCATGTTTTGCTGGTTGCAAGACCACCAGGTAAATACATTTGTCTTGAAACAAAAATTGCAATAATTGCAAATATTGCTGCCCCGAACGTAGAAAAAACAATTACTCTTCTTCTATCATAAAAATCAGAAATTTTACCAACTGGAAATTGGGCTACTGCGCCTGATATTGCCAATAAGAAAGTTACAATTGATATTTCTAAAATTGTAAAGTTCATGGAGGTAGCGTAAACTGCCAGTAATGTGAATAAAGCCGATTGTATTGTTCCATAAAAAAGAGAGCTCACCATACCAAAAGGTGAAGCTTCATATAATTCTCTCATATTCATCGCTTGTATCTTTTTAAAGTTAGGTGGTTTTTTTTTGGTCAGTAAAATTGGTATTAGAGCTGCAGAAGTAATTACTGAAACTAATATAAATGGTTGAAAGTTTTTAGGACTACTAAAATTTAGTAAAAACATACCAATACCCATAGTTCCATAAAGTATGACCATATAAATAGAAAGTACACTACCTCGATTTTTATTACTTGACCTGTCATTTAACCAACTTTCTGCAACAGTATAAATACAGACCATGCTTACACCTGTAAGTATTCTTAATAAAAACCATATGAATGGATGAATTATAACTGAGTGCATTAAAACAACTAATGAAGCTAAAGACGCAAATGCTGCAAAAACTCTTATGTGACCAACTCTCGAAATTATATTTGGGATAGTTGCAGCACCAATAAAATATCCTACAAAATAACCAGACATCATAAATCCAGTTGAAGTAAGGCTAAATTCTTCCTGAACAGCCCTCACACCCAGGAGAGAACCTTGAAATCCATAAGCCATCATGATGAAGCCCATCCCTAAAAACAATGCCCATGAGTTTTTTAAAACTTTATTCATAAAAATTGAGGTAATTATTCGCGATGTATTATTAAATCAAGTCTTAATTGTGACAAGCTTAAGAATTTTTGAGTTTTAAGTATGAGTGAATTGCAATGGTAGTTATTATAATTAGACCACCCTGAAGTGTTTCTAAACTAGGCTGTTCCTTTATGATTAACCAAACCCAAATTGGACCAATTATTGTCTCTAGCAGAAAAAAAAGATTAACTTCTGCGGCAGGTATGAACCTTGGAGCAATGGTAACTAGTACAAAAGGTATTGCTACGCATAAAATACACATCAACGGAACAATCAAAAGATCCTTACCAACCAAAGTAAAACTTTCAATAAAAAGTAATGCAAAAGTTGCTACAAATAATTTACCAACTACCGCAGCAGGAACCAAATTTTTTGTTTTAGCAGATCTGATTATAACTGCCCCAACCGCTAAACCAATTGCAGTAACAAATCCTAAAATATCTCCATAAAAATTACCTAACTTTAAAGAGTCATAGAAAATATATATTATTGCAAAAAAAGTAATTAATATAGAAATCCAAGTTTTTTTATCTGGTGGTTCTTTTAGAAATATAGCTCCAAGAATAGCTGATAACATTGGAGCAGTCGCTATCATAACTAAGGTATTGGCAACATTTGTATTTTGGATAGAAACAACAAAAGTTATATTAGTTACACTAAATGTAATTACATAAAATATTCCATGATAACCACTAGTGAAAAGAATCTTAAAGAAATTTAACTTATAAATAATTAACATTCCTAACAAAACTGTCATAAAAGGAATAATTCCCCTATAAAAAACCAAACCCCAGGTATCAACATTTGAAAGTCTTATGAATAGTGAGTCTGGTGTAATAAACATTACAGCAACAAAAGCCAATAACGATCCCTTTTGTTGGTCTGTAAGATTTTTCATGCTTTTAGTTCTTTCCAGAAAGTTGAGGCTAAATTTATTTTTGAGAGGTCGTAGAAAGTTTTTAATCCAGTAGGTGATGTAACATTTATATCACCATTGAGTTTTTCATCTATAAAGTCAATTCCAGCAAAGAAAATTTTATCTTTTTTTAAATCTTTACTGATTAATTTTGATATTTTCATTTCTTTATTTGTTAATTTTATATTTATTGGTTTTGCACCTTTACTTAAATTGCTTAAAAATGAACCTTTTTTTGGAATTCTTGATATTGCTCCACAAACTTTACCATTTATTAAAAAAACTCTCTTATCTCCCAGTTTAATCTTAGGTAAATATTTTTGACACATAATATGATTGTGTTTTTTAATAAATTTTTGAAAAAATTTTCGATCAAATTTAGTTAATAAAAATATATTGTTTCCACTATAGCTATTGATAGGTTTAACAATCACTTTTTTATGTTTTTTTAAAAACTTTCTAATTTCATCAATATTTTGCGAAAAAATGGTATCTGGCATAAATTTTTGATATTTTATGGAAAAAAGTTTTTCAGATACATTTCTTATTGCTGTTGGATCATTAATAATTTTAACTTTCTTTTTAATCTTATCTAAAATAAGAGTAGAACAAATATATTCTAAGTTAAAAGGTGGATCTTGGCGAATAAGTAAATATTTACACCTTATTAGCTCTAGTTTTTGTTTTTTAAAGATTTTGAAAAACTTTTTTTTTTTATAATCAAATTTGATAAAAAATCCTTTAGCAATTACCTTAAAATTAATGATAGATAAATCTTTTGGATCATAATAGAAAATTTTATAATTTTTCTTTTGTATTTCATGAGCTAAAAAAATACTGGTATCGGTTGAAGGGTTGAGTTTAGCGGGATGATTCCCTTGGATAGCAATAATTTTATTTGTCATATAATTCAGTTAAATCTTCATCTTTAGAAAATTTAATAATCATATGATGTGCATTTGTAGTTTTATTATCAATCACTTTTTGTAAATGATTTAAAAATATGATCTCATTTTTTCCACTTTTATTAATTATATCTCTTTTTTCTAATCCCTTTTTAGATAAATCTAATAATACTGAAGACCAATAAAGCAGGTCTTTACCCATAAGCTGGGTATTAAAACCTTTTTGTGGTGCTTCTAAATATGCATTCATAATTTTATTTTTGTCCCAATTAGAAATTAATTCATAAACTTCATCTAAATTTCCATATAACATTCCAACATTAAACGCTGGGCCTGCACATAGAC
>CACNXP010000018.1 GCA_902624465.1 uncultured Pelagibacteraceae bacterium
CATTCCAACTTCATAATGCCCAGGCATATTACATGCCATCTCTAAAGAAATGTTCTTAGAAAATTTCCAAATTATTTCCCCAGTTTCATTGGGCTCAAGTAAAACACTATTTGCGTGTGAATGACCCATGCTATGGTCTTTCTTGGACATCTCTTTCATTTTTTTACGATCAATTTTATCAGCCAAAAGTATTTCATTTTCTACTAGTTTCATCATTTCTGGTCGGTGTTTAATGTGCATCTCTTTAGTACCGATATTATACTCATGAACAAGATTACCTAAGTTTTTTACAATAAACTTTATTGTTTCACCTTTTTTTACATCGATGTTTTCTGGATAATAATAATTATCATGCATTTCGATTTCTATTATTCTATCAACTTTGTTTGGATCTCCTTTTTCACCAATCATATTCATTGAAGCTGAATAAGCTTTTGTAGACAGAATAGATATAAAAATGCTTATTAAAAAAATTCTCATCATCATGATATCTTTGTTGCGCCTGTTTCGAGACTTATAATTTTACCATCTTTATATTTGTAAACTGCCATTACCGCTTCAACATTTCCGTCATTAAATGTTACAAACGAATGATGAACGCCGATTTCATCATTTTCATAGATAACCCTTGATTTATCTTGATTGATGTCACCACTCATTGCCCATTTAATAACATCAGCTTTTCCTAATGAATTTCCAGATTTATGCATAGTAAATTTAAAATCATCATGCAAAAGTTCGTTCATTATAGCTTCATCTTTATTTTTAATAGCGCTGGTGTATTTCTCCATCATAGACATATTTACTCTCCCCACATTCCATGAAACTCATAAACAACAGCTGGTTCATTTCCAACTACCCAACCATCGTGTCCAGGCTGAATTGAATAAGCATCCCCAGCTTTATAAGTAAGTTCAGTTCCATCATTATGTTTTGCACAAACAGCCCCTGAAACAATTACACCTAAATGTGTTGCTTGGCAGCTATCACCACCAACTGTAGGTTTGATATCTTTTGACCATTTCCATCCAGGTTGCAAAGTAAGTTTCATTACTCTTTGATTTCCAACTTTGACTGCTTCGATCTTTGCATTATTAAAGTTTTCATTTACTTCATCTGCTTTATCAAAAGTTTTTACTTCTACTCCGGCCATTGTCCCTCCTTAATCGTTAAATATTACTCGCATTTCATCCTGAATAGTTCCTTCTTTAAAAACATCCTTCATTTTTTTTTGAAGTTCTATAAATTTAGGATCTGCAGACATATTTTGATCATTTTGAAATGCTTTGTCTGTAAATTGTTCACCAATAAGAGTTTCTCTCACTGTTCTAGGATTTCCACCGACTTGAAATGAAAAATAAACCTCATGATCAGGATAATGCTTCTTTCTTACTTCAGCAAGTCCCTTAGAAATTTCCATAGCTTCATTAAGTTTATTGTCATAAACACCGATAGTTCTTGTATAGATTACTTTCATCCTTAGGCGTTATAATCCATTACATTGTCTTCACATTCAACAAAATTATGAGGTTCAAAGAAATCATTCATTTGACCTAATTGCTTGTTAATTGCATCAGTATCTGTTCCTTTCCACCAACAAAACATTGTTAAAGTGTCACCAGGAGTATTCCATGTCATTTGACATTTTGCGTTATCGCCAGTCATTGATTTAACAATATCCTCCATTTTCATTGACCCAACCATTTCCATCATTTTTGCTTTAGCTTCTTTAGATTTAAACGTGTGAGTAACCATATAGTTTTTCATTTATTATTTCCTTTTTGTTATAAATTTATTTTTTAATTAGCTTTTGAATAAATCTAAAGCTTTACCTAAAAGCTCCTCAGATTTAGCATGGTCACCTGCGTTGTGAGCATCCATACCCTGATCTCTTAACTCTTGAGCCTTTTTAATTTTGTCATCAATATTCTTAGCCATCATTGGGCAAGAACCAGCATAAGCTGAGCTAGTAAATAGCACTAGACACAATGTAATTATTATCTTTTTCATTTTTTTCTCCTTTTGTTTAATAGATCCCTGACTCTGCTATTTTTTTTATTTCATTTTCAGACCCAGAAATCAGTTTATATATAAAATTATCACAGGCTTTTGTTGTCTCT
Source organism: uncultured Pelagibacteraceae bacterium (assembly GCA_902624465.1). GTDB lineage: Bacteria > Pseudomonadota > Alphaproteobacteria > Pelagibacterales > Pelagibacteraceae > Pelagibacter. Next base: position 2,121 of record CACNXP010000018.1, read on the forward strand.
TCTTCATATGGCTTGCCATAACGATCATCCACAACTTTCAATAATTCTTTATTTAGTTTGTCTTCTTTCAAGCCCTCTTTTACCAAATAAGAACTTAAAAATTTTTTTGCTGCAAATGAGTGTACAATTTTTTCTAATTTAAGCTCTCCCTGAGGTATCATACTATTTGCATAATAAATTCCAGTACATTCAATTGTTTTTGCTTTATCGTTATCGCTCATACCAGCATAAGCTGCGTTGCAAATCACTATAAACATTAAGGCTGTAAAAATTTTTTTCAAAAAATTAATATAAGGTTTGAATTACTTTCTTAACTCTTTCGGCGCCATTAGGGATTGTACTTTCAATAAATGAATGACACGCATCAGTTTTTGCTTTGTCATACTTAGAGCCATAGTATTTATCTACAGCTTTATTTACACCATCGTCCCACTCTTTTTCTGGTACTCCTGTTTCTAGAGCGTAGGCTTTCATTACTTTAACTGAAGCCATTGATTTCTCTTTCATGCTGTATTCGAATTGTTCACCAGATGGCAGGAAGTAGTTTGCCATATAAATACCACTACATTCCCATGCTTTAGATTTATCGCTGTTACTCATTCCTGCAAATGCAATGTTATTTATAGATATAAAAAAAAGAATTATTAAAAATTTTTTCATTTAAATTTTTAACTCTTTTATGTGTTAAGATATATGCGATATTATAGCCAGCTAGGGACAGGTAGCTTTTTTTCTTCTAAAAAAGATTTATTAAACATCTTTGAGTTGTATTTATCTGACTTATCACATAGGATTGTTACAATTGTTTTTCCTGGACCAAGTTCTTTTCCTAATCTTATTGCTCCTGCAATATTAATTCCACAGCTAGTTCCCAAACTTAAACCCTCGTTTTGAATTAAGTCATAAAGAATTGGGAGCGCTTCATGATCATCAATTGAATATGCATCATCAATTTTTGCATTTTCAAAATTTTTTGTGACACGACTGGATCCTATTCCTTCAGTAATAGAACCTCCTTCAGATTTTAATTCACCATTCTTTATATAATTATAGAGCGCTGATCCTTTTGGATCAGATAGAAAAATTTTTACATCTTTATTTTTCTCTTTCAGAGCATTACTTACACCTGAAATTGTTCCACCTGTGCCAGACGAACAAACAAATCCATCAACTTTTCCATCTGTTTGATCCCAAATTTCTTTACCAGTTCCTTCGTAATGACCTTTTGCATTTGCAACATTGTCGAACTGATTAGCCCAAACAACTCCATTATTGTTTGTTGGTCTTAATTCATCTGCCAAACGTCCAGCAATTTTTACAAAATTATTTTCATCTTTATAAGGTTTAGCTGGAACTAATTTTAATTCTGCACCCAAGTTTCTAATAGTATCTTTTTTTTCTTGTGTCTGATTATCATTCATCACAATAATTGTTTTATAGCCAAGTGAATTTCCCAAAAGTCCTAATCCAATACCAGTATTACCTGCAGTTCCCTCAACAATAATTCCACCTTTAGATATTAATTTTTTTTCCTGAGCATCTCTTATTAAAGCAAGAGCAGCTCTATCTTTCACTGAACCCCCTGGGTTCATAAACTCTGCTTTACCATAAATATTACATCCAGTAATTTCCGATGCTGCTTTTAATTTTATAAGTGGGGTATTACCAATTGAATCGATGAAGTTATTTCTTATATGTGTCACTATTCTTCCTTATCTGTAACAGCATAAGGTTTAAATCCTTTGGTAGCATCACCAACACGTTTAGCAGGAATTCCAACCATTATAGATTTTTCTGGTACATCTTTCGTTACAACTGCGTTTGCACCAATTAAAGAATTTTTACCAACAACAACTGGTCCAAGAATTTGAGCTCCAGACCCAACAACAACATTATCTTGTAACGTTGGGTGTCTTTTTATATTTCTTTGGTCATTTGAATTTATACTAGGCGCAATACCACCTAGAGTAACGTTATGGTAAATAGTAACGTTTTCTCCTATTTCCGAGGTTTCACCAATAACTACACCCATGCCATGATCAATAAATAAATTTTTTCCAATTTTTGCTTTTGGATGAATTTCAATTCCAGTTAAGAATCTTGAAAATTGAGAAATGATTCTTGCAATAAGATCGAATTTGGCAATTGCAAAGAAATTTGCAATTTTGTGAAAAAAAATAGCTTTAACGCCTGGGTAAGTTAATACCAAACTTAACTTTGATTTTGCCGCAGGGTCTCTGTCTATTATAGATTGTAAATAATCATTCATAATATTTGTTCTCTTGATATCAAAAGTTGGAGGATATATAATTGTTTTATTAACTTTTTAAAGGATTTATTATGTACAGAAATACTAATTGTTTTCATCTAGCAATACCATGTGGCGACTTAGAAACTGCAAAAAAGTTTTATAGTGAAACACTTGGATGTAGATTAGATAATTCAGCACAAGAGTGGGCTGATGTTGATTTTTGGGGTAATGAATTAACTCTACACGCAAGTGAGCACAAACTAGATAATGAAAGACATGATGTAGATATGGGCAATGTATCTGTCCCTCATTTCGGTGTTCATTTGTCTAGAAAAGATTTTGATACTCTAAAAAATAGATTAAAAGAAAAAGGTGCTAAATATTATGACGAGCCTTACTTAAGATTCAAAGGCACTAAATATGAGCAAGAAACTTTTTTCATTAAAGATCCTAATGAGAATGTTTTAGAGATTAAAACTCTTACTGCAAATCCAGGTTAAACAAAAATTAAAAAACCTTAAAAGTTATTAGATGGAATATCTAGTTTTAGGGTTTGTAACTGGGTTAAGTTTAATTCTTGCTATTGGTGCCCAAAATGTTTTTGTCATAGAACAAGGTTTAAAAAAACAACATGTTTTTTTAGTTTGTTTAATTTGCTCCATATCTGATTTTATTTTAATATTTTTAGGTATATTTCTTTTTCATTATTTTACTCAATATTTTAGTCCGGTACTTGAATTGATATTTAATATTCTATTAATAATATTTCTTATTCATTTTATTTACTCAAAAATTAAGTCATTTAATACTCAAGTAAATCTTGATCAAAATTCTAACTTTAATGAAAAAAAAAATGTAATACTAAAAACACTAGGTTTTACTTTTTTAAATCCACACGTTTATTCAGATACTGTGTTTTTCCTGGGCAATTTCTCTAAAAGTTTCTTACTTGTAGAGAAATATTTTTTTGGTGTAGGCGCAACTATAGCTTCTTTTTTATTTTTTTTCTCAATAGGGTATTTATCTCAATATTTTGCAAGATATTTGAATGATAAAAAAATATGGAAATATATAAATATTTTCATTATTTTGTTCATGTTTTTAATAACACTTTATATTCTCAGGGATATATTTGAATTTTATAAAGATATTTAATGTTTACTAAATTAAGTAAGATATATTCTCTAAAAATAAAATTATTTACCTCAATACTCTTATTGAAACTGATTTTATTTTTACAAATTGTTAACTCAAATGCTGAAAACGTAGGCGCCGATAAAACAATTTCAAGTCTTAACGAAAATCAACAAGTAGTAACAGCAGATGATGTCCATATCATAATTACAGACAATGGTAGTGTTGAAAGAACTGGTCAAAAGGCCATAAAAAATAATGACAGTGAAACTGCAGGTACAATACTTACAATACACTCAGGCTCATCTGTAACATCAACTGCAGCAAACACTATATCAACTGAGGGAGGTGAGTTTGAAATAAATAACTCTGGAACTATTTCAACAAATGTCTCTAAAGCAATTAGTTTGTTTAATTCTGATGGAGTATCAATTACAAATAATAGTGGTGGTATAATTAAATCTGATGGAAATACTATTCTTGGAAGTGCATCCACAGGTGCAGACAATACAACTATAGTAAATAGTGGCGAGATTTTTTCGACTGAAACAGGTGACTCAAGTAGTGCAATAATTCTTGCAGACACTGATACCACTACAACTGGTACAAACATTACTAATAATTCTGGAGGTGAAATTTATAATAAAGGAAATGATTCAACTATAGTGCTTGGAGCAAGCTCAACACTTACTAATAGTGGTTCAATTAAAAATAATAAGTCAGTATCTAACAAAGCAATCCAACTTAAAGGAAACAATAACACTGTAACTTTAAAAGATGCTGGAATAGTAGTCGGTAAAATTAGATCTGCAAATGGAACGA
>CACNXP010000019.1 GCA_902624465.1 uncultured Pelagibacteraceae bacterium
TTGTTAAATCTTACTTCTATTCATATAATAAATCGTGTAGTTCTCGTGTAGTTAAAAAATTACAAAATACTTGAAAGATGACATCAAATAAACTAGATAACACAATACTAAACGATGCCCTCGTGGTGAAATTGGTAGACACAAAGGACTTAAAATCCTTGCCGCTTGCGGAGTGCCAGTTCGAGTCTGGCCGAGGGCACCATTAAATGAATAGAGTTCAAATCATATCTGATAAAAATCAAAGATCTTTAAAAATAAAATCAGCAATTCAAAAAAAAATTAATCAAAATAAAATTAAAAGATCAAATATTACTATTGTTATTGGTGGTGATGGTTTTATGTTACAAACACTTAAAAAGAATAGAAAATCAAAAAAGTTTTTTTATGGCGTGAATTCTGGAAGTTATGGATTTTTAATGAATAAATTTTCATCAAAAAATATCATAAGCAATTTACACAAAGCAAGAATGATAACTATCTCTCCACTAGAGATGGTCGTTAAAAATAATAAAAATCAAATTAAAAAACATATTGCTATAAATGAAGTTTCAATTTTAAGACAAAGTAGGCAAGCAGCTTCTTTATCTATTTATCATGGTTCTAAACAAGTCATAAAAAAACTTGTTTCTGATGGTGTACTGGTTTCCACACCCGCTGGAAGCACTGCTTATAATTTATCAGTTCATGGACCTATATTAAGTTTGAATTCAAAAAGGTTATCTATATCTCCAATAAGTCCATTTAGACCAAGAAGATGGAAGGGTAAAATTGTAAGTGATAAATCTAAAATAAATATCAAAAACCTAAATTCTAAAAAAAGACCAATTTCTGCTGTTGCTGATAATATTGAAGTGAGGAATGCAAATAATATTATAGTGAAAACTAATCAAAAAATTAAATTTAATCTTCTTTACGATAGAAACAGAAGTTTGCAAAAAAAAATTAAAATAGAACAATTAAGAGGAGAAACTACTTGATGGTGCCCCCGCACGGATTCGAACCGCGGACCTATTGATTACAAATCAACTATAAAAGTTCAAATTAATATTTGTTAGCAACAATAATCTTAAAATACTTTTAACTTGGCAACAATCTGGCAACAATGGTATATTTTTTAATGCTGAACCTATTAGCAATTATGAGCACTTTAAAAATAATAGTGATAGCATTATTAAAGAATTGGATACCAATTATATTAGCTGGACTATTTTTATTTTTAATTTTTAATTTTATAGAAATGATTTGGTTAAAGTGGTTTTTAGCTGTGATGGTAGGTGGTGCATTTTTTTATTCAATTTATGATGATATAAATCTTTTTATTCAGCAAAAAGCCCTTGAAAAAATAGATACACTAGACTCAGACGCAAAAGAAAGAGTTATGAAGAAACATAGAGACAGGATAAACAAGTAGTTATGAAAAAACTTTTAGGGATCGTGGTTCTTGTTTTATGATTGATAAAGCAAAAAAAATTATAAGAAAAAAAGCAATTGCTAACGTTAACGAAAAAATTGCCTATCTTCAAAAGAAACCATCAGATTATACAAAGGATGAATTAAGAGATTTAATAGTTAAGGAAGAAAAAAAAATTTTGCAAGGTTGGGGTGTGAAGGGTGCTGCTACAACAATTTTAGCAATGTTTGGTATAGCTAATTTTTAATGTTTCAATTTTTAACTAAACTATTCATATACAGACAAATCTATAATTTTATAAAAGAGAGAATAGTTGGGATATCATTCACTGCTATTTTAATTTTTTTAATTATTTATATTCATAGCGAATATTTAAATTATGTTGAATTCAAAGAAAAAACTTCAGCAAATTATATCGGTTTATCTTTTATTATTAAAAACGGTTTAATTTTAATTGTCACTTTAAGTTATTTCTATTTTTATAGATTTTTATCAAAAGCAAAAAAAACAATTGAAAAAACTGAAGTTAATTCTAATCAAAATAAAAATGATCAATCTGAAAGAATTGATGATTTGAATTATTTCTTAAATGAAGATGAAATTAATAGAGATAAATAATGCTTGAAGCACTAATTATAATTGAATTAACATTTTTAACGTACAAATTATTAACGGATTAATTTATGACAACTTGGCAAATTATATTGGCAATAATAGTTGTTGGGTTATCGATTATAATGCCAATTTATTATTCTCATCAAAAAAAGAGAGAAGCTCAAAAAGAAGCAGAAGCTATAGAAAGAATGCAGATAAGAGAGTATGGAAAAAAAATAAACGATGAAACCAGAAATAAACACAAATAAATTATGGGTTTCTTTGGAAAATCATTAAAGAAACAACTTATTGATCTTGCTTTATCAAAATTGAAAGAGGGAGACCAAAAAAACTTCGATACGTATTTAAATGAAATACCTGAAAGCTCTTCTTTAGATAAAGAAAAAATAAATATTTTAAAAGATCATTGGAAAGCTATTTTAACAATGTTGATATTGCACATATATTTAAGATTAGGAACTGAGGCGAAAGTTATATCCACTGGTGAATTTTCAGACATTGAAAATGCAATAAGACTTGAGTTGGGTTCAGTTGAAGTTGGTATGCTTTTATTTGATTATCAAAATAAAGGTTTAGATCCGAGTGAAATGATTTCTAAAAGTTGTTTTGATGGAAATCTATCTCAGTCTTCAAAGGATAAAATTTCAGATATTGTTCAAGAGGTTTATCAATCTTTTGAAAAATCAGTTCAGGTATTAATATAATTTTTAAACGACTACCTGATCACATCACACTGACGTCACACTAGCGTCACACTTAATAAAGAAATTTAATTAAAACTAAAACTTTTAAAAAAAATTAACGTTGATTTTATTTAATGATGGTGCCCCCGCACGGATTCGAACCGCGGACCTATTGATTACAAATCAAAAAGCTTCTTAAAATATCCTTTCATTAACGTTGATATTATTAACTTATAGATTCCTCTTCAAGCAACTTTAAATTATTCACTTACAATTCACTTACGTTTAAAAAGTTATCAACATGAGTTAATCCGACTCGTATTATATCTTTAATTAGAATATCTACTTAATTCAAATAATATGATAACCTAAATACTCCATGTCAAATAAAGATATTTTTTTTAAAAGAGAAAATAGAAAAGTTGTTGCTGTAAAATTAACCAAAAGTGACAGACTTAAGGTAAAAAAAAAAATAGACAAAATCCTCAAAGAAAAAAAGGAAATCATTCCTAAAAAATATTTAAAAAAGATAGAAGATATTTCATTGTATCACCCAGAAGGAAATATAGCTAAAGCAGAAGCTATAATTTTGGATCCTGATGATGGTGCTTTTAGCACTGCTAATAAATTAAATGAATTAACAGGAAAAGAATGGACTAAATTTACAAGTAGTTGGTTTGTTTTTAACGCTTTAAGGTCAGACATTAAAGAAGAACAGGAAATTACCTCTCGTTTCAAATTAAATTCTGACGAACATCCCGCAACATTTTCGCCAACAATGATTTCTAATTTTATATCTTTTTTTACTAAGTCAGGACAAAGTGTAATAGACCCTTTCGCTGGCATTGGAACAACTTTAGTAGCTTGTCAAAGGACTAAAAGAAAAGGTATTGGAATTGAATTAAATAAGAAATATTTCAAAATTGCAAAGGTGAGGACAAATCAAAAAATTTTTAATGGAAATTCTTTAGAGATAGACGATATTTTGACTCAAAATAAAATTAAAAACATTGATTTTTGCATAACCTCTCCACCATATTGGAATGTTTTAAATAGAAGTACTGGCGGTTTCAAAAATAAAAGGGAAGAAAAAAAATTAGATTACACTTATTCAAATAAAGAAAAAGATTTAGGTAATATTGATAATTATGATCATTTTATTGATAAGTTAGTAAATATATTTGTCGATTTAAAAAAATTTTTAAAAAAAGATGCTTATGTAATAGTGATTTTAAAAAATGTTAAAAAAGGTGGAAAAAATTATCCCATTGCATGGGACTTCGCAAAAAAAATGTCTGATGTATATACTTTAAAAGATGAAAAAATTTGGTGCCAAGATAAAGTAGGATTAGCGCCATTTGGATATCCATATGCTTATACAACAAATATTCATCATCATTATTGTCTTGTCTTTAGAAATTAATGATAAATGAAAAAAAAATTATCCAAGAAATTAAAAAATTCTATTGGAAAAAAGAACCTTATATAAAGCAAAACTGGGGAAATTGGTTTCACTCGATATCAGCTTATGTAGGAAGAATTAAACCTGCATTTGCACATTGGCTTATTAAAATTGCTACAAAAAAAAATGACGTTGTTTTAGATCCTTTTTGTGGAGTTGGAACAGTGTTATTAGAATGTGATTTATTAGATAGAAATTCTATAGGTATAGATTTAAGTGATTATGCTTATAGAATATGTTTAGCAAAAAAAGATCGTGGCGGTCTTGCTAAAGAAATCAAGTATCTTAATAATATTAAATTAAAATATACGAAAAAAATTTCTTCTGTACCTGAATTTGTAAAGGAATTTTATCATCCCAAAACTCTTAAAGAAATAATTGAATTGAGAGATTTATTTTTAAAAGACAAAAAAGATTTTTTATTAGGTTGTTTATTAGGAATAATTCATGGTCATCGAAATCAGCATTTATCTATGAGAACAGGTTATATCATCCCATACATTCCTAAGCCTAAACCAAAAATAGTATACAAAAACGCTGTAGAGAAAATGAAAGATAAAGTTACAAGAATGTACAAAGACGAGATCAAAGTTAAATCAAAAATTAAAGTTTTAAATCAAAATGTTCTAGAGGCTAATTTAAAAGATAACTCAATAGATACAATTATATCATCACCACCATATTACAACACTATAGATTATGTTCATGCTAATAGGTTAAGGCTTTGGTTTTCAGGTGTTGATTTTGATCAGCAAAAAAAACTCTCAAGGGAATTAATACAAGACAGATACACTTATGAGGAAGAAATGACAAAAGTTGGCAGGAAGCTTTATAAATGTTTAAAAAAGAAATCTTTATTGATTTTTATTTTAGGAGATGTTCATTTTTCAAAAAATAATACTGTAAATACCGCGTCTGTTATTGAAAAAATATATTTAGATATAGGTTTTAAGAAAAAAGCATTAATTAATGATGAAATACCAGCTAACAGAACTACAATAGTTAAATTTAAAGGGCAGAAAGCTCTAGATAAAAAAAAACAAAAATTTGATAGAATACTAGTTATGAGTAAGTAATTATGATTACATAATTATTTATGATTCTTAACAAAGAAAATATTTTAAATATTTTTCAAAAGAACAATCTAGGTAAAATTATAAAGTCAGATTTTGGCAAAGCTATTGAAACAGATAATTATAATGCCTTTTTACTAAGTTGTTTAACTGAAACAGGTTATGTAACAAATAAAAGTTATGGTTTAAATTTTTATGGATTGTTAAAAGTTTTCAACTCAGCATATAAGTATTCCTTAATTGCAGGAATATATAATAATCAAGGAAATATCGAATTTAAATTTAATCCAAACAACATTATAAAAAAATACCCATTTATAATTGAAGGTAAAAAAAAGATTATTCTACCTGTTGAATTTGAAAATGAAAAAGAATTCAGAGAAATTTTAGCTAAGATTTATGAAAATGATCAAAATCATTTTGATTATTTAATTTTAAGAATAGATACTTCGAAAAAGGGTTATGGATTAGAAAATTTATTAGAATATTTTTGTAGCGAATTTTTTAAGTCAAAAAACTTTTTGACAGAAACACAAGTTCCCATAAGTCATGGATCTGGTGTGCCTGATTTATGTGCTTTTTCAAATATAATTAGTGAAAAAGGAATAAATATAATTGAGTTATCTATGATTACTGCTTTTAAAAAGGAATTTAATTTAGCCAAAAAGAATATAATTTTTCAAAATAATGTT
>CACNXP010000020.1 GCA_902624465.1 uncultured Pelagibacteraceae bacterium
TTTGGTAGTCATCGCAAAAAATAATCTATCTCACGAAAACTTATCTAATCAATTTAATAAACACTCTATAACAAGAGTATATCAATTATTAATATGGGGAAAAGTCAGACCTTCAAAGGGAAAAATTGAAACTTTAATTACTCGAAGTTCAAAGAATAGACAAATGATGGAAGTTAGTCGGACTAAAGGAAAAAAAGCAATTACCAATTATAGAACTATTGAAATTTTTGAAAATAAACACACACCAACTTTAAGTTTAATAGAATGCAAATTAGAGACGGGTAGAACCCATCAAATTAGAGTTCACATGAATTTTTTAGGAAATAGTATTGTCGGTGATGATAAATATAAAAAAAAGTTTAAGAAAATTAAAAACATTCATCCGTTGTTAGAGCAAAATTTGAATAGTCTTAATAGACAATTTCTTCACGCCAAGACTCTAGGCTTCACTCACCCTACGAAAAGCGAAGAAATGACTTTTAACTCAAATTTACCTTTGGAACTTAATAATATTTTAAAAATACTAAGAAATACTAATAAATAAATCATTGAAAAATATAAATAATTAATTAGATAAACTCATTATGAGTACTGCAATAAATAACAACTTGCCTATTTTAAGTAACGAAGGTGGTCTGTCTGCATATTTGGAACAAATTAAAAAATTTCCTATGCTCGATGCAGAGGAAGAATATATGTTGGCAAAAAATTGGAAAACGACTGGAAATATCAAAGCAGCAGAAAAATTAGTCACTAGTCATTTGAGATTGGTTGCAAAAATTGCAATGGGATACAAAGGATATGGATTACCCGTGAATGAAATGATCTCTGAAGGAAATATTGGTTTAATGCAAGCAGTAAAAAAATTTGAACCTGAAAAAGGTTTTAGATTAGCTACATACGCGATGTGGTGGATTAAAGCTTCAATACAAGAATATATTTTAAGATCGTGGAGTTTAGTAAAAATTGGTACAACAACTGCACAAAAAAAATTATTTTTTAATCTTAAAAAATTAAAAAACCAAATAGCTCCTCAAACAGAAGGAGATTTAAAAAATGAACATGTTAATGAAATAGCTAACAAGCTTGATGTTAGTAAAGATGAAGTAATTTCGATGAATCGAAGATTATCAGGAAAAGAATTCTCACTAAATGCACAAGTTGGAGAGGATGGGGATGAGTGGCAAGATTGGTTGGTTGATAAAGAATTAGATCATGACCTAAAATTTGCTCATCAAGAAGAAATGGAACAAAGAAAGGACTTATTAAAAAACTCAATTAAAGTCCTAAATGAAAGAGAGAGAGAAATTTTATATTCTAGAAGGTTAAATGATAATCCAACTACATTGGAAGACCTAAGTAAAAAATATAAAATCAGTAGAGAAAGAGTAAGACAAATTGAAAATAAAGCTTTTGAAAAATTACAAAAGCATATGCTTTTACTCGCAAAGTCAAAAAACTTATTACCTGTAAATTAAATCTCAAAAGGATTTTGGATTAATATCGTATCATCACGTTCTGGGCTAGTTGAAATACTTGATATTTTAGTCTCAATAAAATTCTCAACTTCTTTAATGTAATTTTTGGCATTTTCTGGAAGATCATTAATATTCTTAATACCACTTGTTGATTTTTTCCAGCCATCAAAAGTTTTGTAAATAGGTTTTATTTTGAGCTGATCCTCTACTGCTGCTGGTAAATAATTAATTTTTTTTCCATCTAATTCATATTCAACACACATCTTTATTTCATCTAATTCATCTAAAACATCCAGCTTTGTGAGTGCTATACCATCAATCCCTGAGACTTTGATAGTTTGTCTTACTAAAACACCATCAAACCATCCACATCTTCTTTTTCGACTTGTAACTGTTCCAAATTCTTTTCCTCTTGTTCCTAAAAGATTGCCAATATGATCTTTTAATTCAGTTGGGAACGGACCTTCTCCAACCCTAGTCGTATATGCTTTAGTGATTCCTAAAACATAATTAATTGTATTTAGTCCACACCCTGTACCAGTAGCGGCGCTTGACGCTACGGTATTTGAAGATGTCACGAATGGATATGTACCATGATCAACATCTAGTAATATGCCCTGAGCTCCCTCAAATAATATTCTTTTTTTTTGTTTTTTGTATTCATCAAGTTTCAGCCAAACTGGTTTTGAGAATTTCAAAATCTCAGGCGCAATTTTTAATAAATCTTTTTTTAATTGATCTTTCTCAAAGATTTTTTTACCTAAGCCTTTTCTAATCGCATTATGATGTAAGAGAACAGACTCTAACCTTTGGTCTAGATTTTTTTCAGATCTCAAGTCCATTACTCTTATTGATCGTCTGCCAACCTTATCTTCATATGCTGGTCCAATACCTCTTCTGGTTGTTCCAATTTTTCCTTTACCTGCACTATCTTCTCGGATTTCATCCATTTCTCTATGAAAAGGTAAAATTAAATTTGCAGACTCTGAAATTATAAAATTATCAGTGTCAACCTTAACTCCTTTTGATTTAATTTCCTCAATTTCATCTAATAATGCCCAGGGGTCAACGACAACTCCGTTTCCAATAATTGATATCTTATTCTTTCTTACTATTCCAGATGGAAGTAGTCGAAGTTTATAAGTTATGCCATTTATTACAAGAGTATGGCCTGCGTTATGACCACCTTGAAATCTAACTACAACATCAGCTTGTTCAGATAACCAATCAACTATCTTGCCTTTTCCTTCATCTCCCCATTGAGAACCAACAACAACAATATTTTTCATTAATCAAATTTTTGTTTTATTTTCATTGAATTAACATGGTTTATAGGACCATGTCCTTTTCCATAGTTTGGATTTGTCAGTATCGCAGAATTTACATATTTAATTCCCAGCGTACAAGCACTCTTAATACTTTTTCCACATGAAAGAAAAGTTGCTATCGCACTAGATAATGTACATCCTGTACCATGGGTATTTTTGGTTCTATGCCTTAAACTTGTAAACAATTTAAAATCAGATTTGCTTAGATATAAATCTATTACTTTTTTTGATTTTAAATGGCCACCTTTCAACAATACATTTTTAGCTCCTAAATCTATCAATTTATTAGCAGCAAAAATCATATCCTTTTTATTTTTAATACTAGTTTCTGCTAAAATTTCTGCTTCTGGAATGTTTGGTGTGATCAAAAGAACATTTTTTAATAGCTTTTTTTTTAGAGTTTGTATTGCTTTACTATCAATTAATTTAGCACCACCCTTTGCAACCATTACAGGGTCTAAAACTATTTTTTTTACTTTTAATACATTCAAAGCGTGAGCTACTTTTTCGACAACTTCATTAGAGTGAAGCATACCTATTTTAATTGCATCAGGTCTTATATCTCTTGTTGAATAAATTATTTGATTTTTTACTTCGTTAGTTGGTATTGAAATGACTGATTTAACACCCATTGTATTTTGAACAGTTACTGCTGTAATAGCGGTCATTGCATAAGAGCCAAGACTGGTGACAGTTTTGATATCAGCCTGTATACCAGCCCCACCAGATGAGTCTGATCCAGCAATTATCAAAATTTTAGACTTTAATCTCAATTTATTTAAATTCTTTTGAAATCATTTTTATACATTTTTTAAGCAAAATTTTATTTTCACTCTCACCCATTATTCTTATCTTTGGTTCAGTACCAGATTTTCTTACAAGAATTCGACCTTGATTTTTAATTAGTTTTTTTGCAATTTTAATGGATTTTTTTACAGAGTAATTTTTAAGTATTTTGTCATCTTTAATTTTTATATTTTCTAAAATTTGTGGAATTTTTTTAAAGACATTAAAAAAATCACTGGCTTTAGTTTTTTTATTTAATGATTTAATAATCTCTAAAGCGACAAGCACACCATCGCCTGTTGTCGCAAATTTTCCTAAAATAATATGACCCGATTGTTCTCCTCCTAAATTAAATTTTTTCTTTTGCATCAATTCCTTAACATATCTATCCCCAACATTAGCTCTTAAGAATTTTATACCCTTCGCTTTTAAAAATTTTTCTAAACCATAGTTTGACATTAAAGTCCCGACAACGCCTCCTTTGAGAATTTTTTTCTTTTTCCATTGTAAAGCTAATGCAGCGATAATTTGATCACCATCAATTATAGATCCTTTTTCATCACACATTATTATTCTGTCAGCATCTCCATCTAAAGATATACCCAAATCTGCTTTAAATTTTTTAACATTTCTTTGCAGTTTTTCTGGAAAAGTTGAACCACAATTTTTATTAATATTAAACCCATTTGGTCTATTGCCTATAACTTTTAATTTCGCTCCAAGCGATCTGATTAATTTTGGTGCAGACTTATATCCAGCTCCATTTGCACAATCTAGAACTATTTTGACATTATTTAATTTAAAGTTTCTTGATAACTTTTTTTTACAAATTTTAATATATTCATCAGTTCCAGTCTCTAGCCTTTTAACTCTTCCTAATTTTTTTGGATTTGATAAGTGTTTTTGAACTTTGCTATCTATTAAATTTTCAATTTTTTTTTGAATTTTATCAGATAGTTTTAATCCATCAGGTCCAAACAATTTTAAACCATTATCATAAAATAAATTGTGCGAAGCGGTGATCATAATACCTAGATTTGCATTCATTGATTTTGTCAACATTGCAAGGCCATTAGTCGGCAAAGGACCCAGAGTGTAAACGTGCATTCCTGCAGAAGCCAAACCAGAAACTAGTGCGGGTTCTAATGCGTATCCTGAAAGTCTAGTATCTTTAGCAATAATTGCTGTTTGTTTTCTTTTTTTTAAATTTGTGAAATATTTTCCTGCTGCTAGCCCAAACTTAAAGAACATATCTCCATTAATGTTCCCACTATTTACCTGCCCTCTAATTCCATCAGTACCAAAATACTTCATTATTTATTTATCAGTGCTTTGAAAACCTTTATAGCTTGATTAACTTCGTTGACATCATGAACTCTCAACATTTGTACACCCTGTAACATTGCAAAAATACTGCTACTTATTGTTCCTCCAATTCGTATTGGGCTATCATTATTTCCAGATAAATCTTTTATAAATCTTTTTCTGGAAATACCAAGCAGTATAGGCAAACCCAAAGAATGGTAAATCGATATATTTTTAATTATCGTCATATTATGTTTCAAATTTTTTCCAAAACCAATACCAGGGTCTAAGATTATATTATTATGATGAATTCCATTTTGACGTAAATTATTTAATTTTTCTTCAAAAAAATCGTAAATATCTAATAACACATTTTTATATTTTGGATTTTGTTGCATTACATCAGGATTACCAAGTGAGTGTTGAAGGACGAATGGTGTATTATATTTTTTTAAAATCTTGATTGAGTTTTTATCAAAATTAAGACCAGAAACATCATTTATTAATTTTACTCCTAGTTTAATTCCCTTCTCCATGATTTCTGATTTTCTAGTATCTAGAGATATAAAATTTTTTTTATCAATTAATTTTAAGATATTTTTGACTCTATTCCATTCTATTTTTGATTTAATAGCTTTAGATCCAGGCTTAGTGGACTCTCCTCCAATATCAACAAGATTTGCCCCAGAATTAAAAAGAAA
>CACNXP010000021.1 GCA_902624465.1 uncultured Pelagibacteraceae bacterium
AAACATTAAAAATAAATCTTTTAAATCCAACCAAATGAGCAAATGTCCTTTTACAGGATCAGGAACACCCGCAAAATTTTCTGCTGGGAGAGGTCAAACTGTAAGAGATTTTTGGCCAAATAGTCTAAATCTAAAAATCCTTAGTCAGCACTCTAATTTATCTAACCCTATGGACAAAAAATTTAGTTATGCGAAAGAATTCAAAAAACTAAATTACAAGGCATTAAAAAAAGATTTAAAAAAATTAATGACTGATTCTCAAGAATGGTGGCCAGCAGATTATGGTCATTACGGTCCGTTATTTATAAGATTAGCTTGGCATGCTGCAGGAACTTACAGAACTGGGGATGGTAGAGGTGGAGCAGGAACAGGTAATCAGCGATTTGCTCCTCTTAATTCTTGGCCAGATAACGTAAACTTAGATAAAGCAAGATTACTTTTATGGCCAATTAAAAAGAAGTATGGAAGAAAAATCTCGTGGGCAGATTTATTCATACTTGTTGGAAACGTAGCTCTAGACTCAATGGGTTTTAAAACTTTTGGTTTCGGGGCTGGCAGAACTGATATTTGGGAACCAGAAGATGATATTTATTGGGGTTCAGAAAAAGAAATGCTAGGTGTTGAAAGATATAGTGGAAAGAGAGATTTAGAACAACCGTTAGGAGCTTCTCATATGGGTTTAATTTATGTAAATCCACAAGGTCCTGATGCTAATCCAGATCCAAAACTAGCAGCACATGATATAAGAGAGACATTTGGAAGAATGGCTATGAATGATTATGAGACAGCAGCATTAGTTGCTGGTGGACACACGTTTGGAAAATCTCATGGTGCCGCAGCTGAGTCATTTAAAGGACCGGACCCTGAAGCTTCGAAACTTCAAGACCAGTCAACTGGATGGAACAGTGGATATAAATCTGGAAAAGGTGTTGATACAATAAGTAGTGGTATTGAGGGTGCTTGGACTCAAAACCCAATTAAATGGGATATGGGTTATTTAGATTGTTTGTATGGACATGAGTGGGAGCTTACAAAAAGTCCAGCCGGTGCTCATCAATGGACTCCCAAAAAAAATGGCCAAGAGATTAAAATGGTTCCTGACGCACATCAAAAAGGTGTACTTCATCCACCAATGATGCAAACAACCGACATATCGATGAAAGTTGATCCTAGCTATGGACCTATCACTAAACATTTTCATCAAAATCCAGAAGAGTTTCACGATGCTTTCGCAAGAGCATGGTTTAAATTAACTCACAGGGATATGGGACCAAGAGTTTGCTATCTTGGTAGCGAGGTTCCAAAAGAACAGCTAATTTGGCAGGATCCAATTGATAAACCTAAATATAAACTTAAATCAAATGATATTAAAGATTTAAAAAACAAAATCTCTAAATCAAAAATATCAATTTCAGATTTAGTTTCTACAGCATGGGCTTCAGCATCTACTTTCAGAGGCTCTGATAAAAGGGGTGGTGCTAACGGTGCAAGAATAATGCTTGAACCACAAAAAAATTGGAAAGTCAATAATCCAAAAAAATTATTGACTGTAATTAAAGCTTTAGAAAAAATTAAAAGTAAATTTGACAGTAAAAAGAAAAGTGTTTCAATGGCAGACTTAATTGTGCTGGCTGGTGGTGTCGGTGTCGAAATGGCTGCAAAAAAAGCTGGCTATAAAGTTCAGGTTCCATTTTCAGCAGGAAGGGGAGACGCAAGGCAAAATCAGACTGATATTGACTCATTCAGTCTTTTAGAACCACAAGCAGATGGTTTTAGAAATTACCTTAATGGTGGAGCTTCGAATGTTTCTGCAGAGGAAAAACTTATTGATAAGTCTCAATTGATGGGTTTAACAGCTCCAGAAATGACTGTACTTGTGGGTGGAATGAGAGTATTAAACACAAACTTTGATGGTTCAAAACATGGTGTTTTTACTAATAAACCTGGTTCTCTTACTAACGATTATTTTATAAATCTTTTAGATATGAATACTACTTGGCAAGAAGAGGATAAATCTGAACAAACATTTGTTGGTAAAGATAGGAAAACTCATAAAACTAAATGGAAGGCAACAAGAGTTGATTTAATTTTTGGTTCAAATTCTCAATTAAGAGCTCTAGCTGAGGTTTATGCATGTGAAGACTCAGGTAATAAATTTATAAATGATTTTATTGCCGCATGGGTAAAAGTTATGAATTCAGATCGATTTGACTTGAATTTAAATTAAGCTATAAAGCGGAGCAAAAAAAATGGTTAAAGCAAATTTCGAAGATTTCTATGAAGTTCCCAATCTTAATTTTGATATATCAAAGTTAAGAGAGGACTTAGATAAAATTTTAAAAGCTAAAAAATTCAACTCTCCTGGAGTTACACACTTTGGTGCAATACCATTAAACCAAATTCCTAATGATAAAAGCTCTATAGCTGGAAATAATATTAGAGGTAAATATTGGACTATTGCAGATGAAACTGGAAAAGAAGTTTCTAGAGATATTGATATTGATGAGTCTAAATACACTCAATTAGTTCCTGAATTTGAAAAAACATATTTTAAAGAAGTTTACGAAACTTTAAGTACGAGGTTTAAACTAGGTAGAGTAAGGCTATTATTAAAAGAACCAAGATCAACATTAAGCTGGCATAAAGATCCTGAATGCAGACTGCATGTACCCATTATTACCAATAAAGGTTGTTCAATGGTAATTGAAAACGTAGCAAAACATCTTCCAGCTGATGGTAAGGTTTGGATAACAAATAATACAAAATACCATAACTTTTTTAATGGTGGAGAACAGGCTAGAGTGCACCTAGTTGCATGTGTACTTGAAAGTCCGTTTAAAAAATAATGGAATTGACAACCGGCATATTCAAAGCTACTGGACAGATCTACACAAATAATAGAGGTTCAATTTTAAGAACTATTATTTATACTATTGGTCACTTTGCAATTGCTATAACTGTTTTAATGTTGGTTGCTGATGTCTCGTTTATGATAGCACTTACAGATGCAATTGTAGAACCATTAGCCAATTCTATATGGTATTTTATTTTAGATAAGTGGTGGGCGAGTAAATCAAAAAATTCTTAATCTAATACACCCCAAATATTGTCTGTCTTTATCCAACCTTCAAAATTGTCCGTATTAATTTTGCACCAAATTCCATTGCATTTTTGAACTATAAGAACTCTTCCACTTTTAATTTTAGCCAATGGTTTAGAAAAATTTGTTGGATTTTCGAATAAAATTTTATCTTTTATGGGAATGATTGAATTTATTTTTTTCAATTGAGACCAATGTATCCATCCGCTGTTGTTTTTAAAATCAATTACTCTTCGCCAGTTCTCTATTTTATCAATTTGCTTGAGAGGCAAATTCACTTTTTTATAAATAAACTTTATAGGAGACTCAAAACTCGGTCCATACCTTACATTCACCTTGCTTTTCTTTAAAGACAAGAAAGTTTCTTGAGCACAACTTAATGAGGTAAAAGATAATAAAAATAAAGTTATAAGAAAAAGTTTAAATTCTTTTTTTTTAAACATTTTTTAACTTTTTAAATTTAATTTTTCTGAAATTCAGATTTAGTAAATCTAAAACCAAAACTTGACCATTTAAATTTTTACCGATAGATAAAATTCTTTTTAAAATTTCATTCGCTTGCATAATTCCTATTATACCAGCTACTGTACCCAAGATGCCTTCATATTCACAATTTAATATATCGTCTGAAATCTCATATTCTTGATAAAAAGATCTTATACAAGGAGTTTTTTTATTTTTAAAATCAAAACTAAAAATATGACCATCAAATTTACTTATTGCTCCAGTTACAAGAAATTTTTTATATTTTCTTGAAACATCATTAATTAAAAACTTTGTTTCAAAATTATCTGATCCATCAATTATGTAGTCATAATTTTTTATAATTTTTTGAGAATTGTAAATATTCAATCTTATTTTATGAGAGTTTACTTTTATTTTTGAGTTTATTTTTTTTAATTTTTTTTGAGCAGACTTTACTTTGGATTTTTTTAAGTCTTCGATGCTGTAAAGACTTTGTCTGTGAATGTTTGATAAATTAACAATATCAGGGTCAACAATGCCCAAAACACCTACCCCTGCTCTTACTAAAAACTCAGCCGCAGGACAACCTAAACCTCCCATTCCAATAATTAAAACTTTTGCTTTAATAATTTTTTTTTGGCCCAAGGTTCCAATATTTTTTAAAACTATTTGTCTTGAAAATCTCTCTATTTGATTTTTATCTAAATTGATATTCATTTACCTGTTGAACCAAATCCACCTTTACCTCTGATAGATTTAGGTAAATCATTTATTTCTTCTAATTCCATCTTGACCACAGGCGCTAATATCATTTGAGCAATTCTATCCCCATTATTAATTGAAAAATTTTCATTACCATGATTATAGATGATAACCTTTATTTCTCCTCTATAATCACTATCAATTGTTCCTGGAGTGTTTAATACGCTAATATTATTTTTCGCTGCCAAACCTGATCTTGGTCTTATTTGAATCTCGTAATCTTCTGGGAAAGCAACAGATAATCCTGTGGGTATCAAAACAGATGTTTTAGGTTCTAAATCAATGGGTTTTTTTATAAATGCAATTAAGTCTACACCTGATGCACCACTGGTTTTATATTCAGGTAATTTTACAGCTGGGTCAAGTTTTTTGATTAGAACTTTAACCATTAATTTATTTGAGCAACTATTCTATCTACAATTTCCTCTGATATCTCTGACTTCTTTTTTAATGAAAGTTTCTCTTTTTTTATTTTTTCGTTTTTATAGAAAATTGTAACTTCATTATTTTCATTATCAAAACCACTTTCATTTTTTGAGACATCGTTAGCTATTATCCAGTCGCAATTTTTATCTTTTAATTTTCGAATAGCATTTTTCTCTAAACTTGTTGTTTCAGCAGCAAAACCTATAACCATCTTTGGTCTCATGGAGTTATGATTAGAAACATAATTTAAAATATCGATATTCCTCTCTA
>CACNXP010000022.1 GCA_902624465.1 uncultured Pelagibacteraceae bacterium
CCATCCTTCAAAATACGTAAATTGTTTGCTTTGAGAGTTTCACCTGTGGATGTAATATCAGTAATCAATTCAGCGGATCCAGTAAAAGGATAAGCCTCAGTAGCTCCTAGACTTTCAACTAACCTAAATTGTGTAACACCTTTTGAGAACAAAAAATCTTGTGTTAAATTTGGATATTTAGTTGCAACCCGAATCCTTTTTTTTTTAATATCTCTAAATTCAAAAGCAATTTCCTCAAGATCAGCAATAGTCTGAACATCAATCCAAGGATCTGGAATTGCTACCACTAAATTTGCTCTTCCAAAATTAAGTTTTTTGGCAACGTTTATTTTATTTTGGACGTTTATTCTGCTTTCTTTTAATAAATCAAAACCAGAAAAACCAATATCTAAAGAGCTATCACCTAGTCTTTCAATAATTTCTCTTGCATGTAGATATAAAATCTTAACATATGGTTTATTTTTAATTGATCCAATTAAATCTCTTTCGCCTCTTTCAGATATAATTCTTAATTTTTTTTTCTTAAAGATTTTTAAAACATCTGCCCTAAGTCGACCTTTGCTTGGAATACCTATATTGATTAAATTATCCATTTTAATAAGCTAAATTTAAAGCAGCACCAACTGCTGGAGTTTGTTTTTTTGAACCAAGGTCGGATATCAATTTGTCATATCGGCCGCCATTGCAACAATTAATAATTTTTGATTTGGACTTAATATCTATTTTAAAAACCATACCCGTGTAATACTCAAGCTGTCTGCCAAAAGCAGCTGAAAAAGTCACATTTAATTTATTAATTTTATTTATTGAGATTGGAAAATATCTCTGATCTACTAATAAATTAATTTTATATTTCTTAAAAAACTTATTTAATACCTTGGCTGCATTATTTATTGGACATTTAATTTTCAAAAACTCCTTAATAATTTTTGAAATATTTCTTCCTTTACTAGGTCTCCTTGGATCTTTAATCTTTTTATCAAATCTACTTAAAATTTCGTCAATTGTTCTATTTGCTATAATGGTTGATTGATCATTTTTTAACATTCTAAAATATCTTTTTTTATCGGTCTCAACTATTGTTGGATCAACATCTGAATTGGTCTCTAATCTTTTGAGAAGATCATTAAAATAATCTTCTCTCCAAAAATGTCTTGAAAGTCTTAATTTCCATCTTTTAGGGATATCTAATTTAGATATAAGAAGATTAAATATTTCTACATTCCCAATTGTGATCTCACCTGATGAATAATTAAAATTTTTTAAACATTTTAATGAAGTATTTATTATTTCCTTATCATCATTTTTCTCATTTCGTGACCCTATGATTTCAAAACCAACTTGATTTCTTACAATGGAGTCCTTTTTGTTTTCAGATTTACGATATGCTTGACCATTATAAAATATTTTCTCCTTGCCCTTTAGATTATTTTCTAAGTATCTAAGACAAGATACAATTGTTAGATCTGGCCTTAAACAAAGTTCATTTCCTCCTTGGTCAGTAAATGAGAAAATAAATTTTCGAAAACTTTCACCAGATCTTTGTACGATATGGTTTGCCTCAATTACTGAGGGTAATTCAATATATTTAAAACCATTTGATTTAACAGTTTGAAGTATGCTGTCAGATAAATTTTTTGATTTCATTTACTAAATTTTCTTTTGAAAAGGTGATTTGATTATCTTCTCCCTTAACACCTAGGAGGTTCTTAATTGTAATTTTGTTATCTTTAAATTCATTTTCTCCACAAATAACTGCAATCGGGCACCCTCTTTTATTTGCATATGTAAGTTGTTTACCAAGATTTTTCTTACTATCTAAAAAAATTTCTGAATTAATATTATTTTTTCTCAAGATATCTAAAATTTCGTAATAATTTTTTAAATATTTTTCATCCATTACGCAAACAATGACTGGTTTTTGATCATCTAATTGGACTTGATTTATTTGAGACATAGCAAACAAAAGTCTATCAACCCCGATGCTAACACCTGTCCCAGGTATATCGACACCTTTAAATCTTGAAATTAACTTATTATATTGCCCACCAGAGCATACGCTGCCAATATCAATTTCTTTACCTTTACTATTTGTTGTTTTAAAATTTAGATTAGTCTCAATACAAAAACCATCATAATACGCTAATCCTCTAACTATTGTGAAATTTGTTTTGACTAACTCAGAATAATTTCCAAAATCTAGCACCTCAAATAAATCCTCAAGCTCTCTAATCCCTTCTTGTGTCAGAGTATTTTTAAAATCTTGTTTGAGTTTTTTTAAATCTTTAATTTTTAAAAAGTTTAAAATTTTTGAAACTTGATCATCATTTAGATCAGCTCCTTTAGTTACCGCACCGCTTTTATCTTTTCTCTCTTTTTTTAATAGATCTTCAACTCCTTTTATTCCAAAATCTGGTTTGTCTAATTTATCAATTGCTCTCATCACTTTTATCTCTTTATTTGCAGGAATTTTCAGATCTTGAATTAAACCTTGTATAATCTTTCTATTACTTACATTAATTGTAAATTGATCTTTTTTTAAACCACATTCAATTAGAGTACTTGCAACCAGATTACATAATTCAGCATTTGCTTGTGCTGGATTTACGTTGCCTACAATATCACAATCGGCTTGAGTAAATTCTCTGAAACGTGCATTACCAGACTTTTCATTTCTAAATACATTTTGAATAGCGTATCTTTTATAAATTGATGGGAGTTCCTGAGTATTTTGGGCAACAAATCTTGCTAAAGGACTGGAAAGATCGTATCGAAGAGTAATATTCTTTTCACCATCATTAAAAGAAAAAACATCAGACATAGGATTACTATCATCCTCTGCAAGAAAGGATCCTATATTTTCTGCAATTTCAAATGATGGGGTTTCTAAAGGATCGAAACCATATTTAATAAAATTATTCTCAATGACCTTTAATAGTCTTTTTTTGAGAATTAATTTTTTATTCCATCTATCTTCAAAACCTGAAGGTAATCCAGGAATTAATTTATTTTTTTCACTCATTTTTTGGTACCTTGAGTAGGTTACGCTCCTACGACTTCGGATCCACAAACCGACGTGATACTATTTCACCATCAAGGCATATCCTTTTTTGTTTTATCTTATTTTGTTGTTATTTAAAATTATAATATAAATGACTATTCGCTAGCTTTAGCCAGCATGGAAGTGAGCGTGCGCAACTCTACTAGTTCCTTTAAGAGCTTTTCTTAAAGTACTTTTTGATGCTAATTTGTTTATCTTAAATCTTTTCATTGAGAGCTTTTTAGACAAAAAAAACCATATTGCAACCCCTAAAAGAAAAAGGACGTATATCCACTAGTAGATATATCGCCCTTTTTATAATTTTAGAAAATTAGTCTAATTTTTTTAAATTTACTGCTGAAGGGCCTTTGGGACCATCTTCAAGAGTAAATTCTATTTTATCACCCTCATTAAGATATCTCATGCCCGCTGCTTTAACTGCGCTTGCATGTACAAACGCATCTTTTTCTTTATCGTCTCTTTCGATAAAGCCGTAACCTTTTTTGCCGTTAAACCACTTTACTTTTCCTTGTATTGTACTCATCTTATTCACTCGTCCTTTTGTTATTTGTTATTACACAAGGTTAGGTTCTTTTAAATTAATTTCAAGATGTTTTGATGGTGCCTCGGGAAGGATTCGCACCTCCGACACAAGCCTTTTCAGGGCTCTGCTCTACTCCTGAGCTACCGAGGCAAAAGGTCAACCCCTAAAGATTATTCTGCCTTTTGTGAGGTCATACGGAGTCATTTCGACTGTCACATTATCACCTTGTAATACTCTAATTCTGTTTTTTCTTAATTTGCCTGCTGTATGTGCTGTTACAACATGTCCGTTTTCAAGCTGAACTCTAAACATGGCATTTGGAAGTAAATCAGTTACCTTGCCTTTGAATTCAAGTAAGTCTTGTTTTGACAAATTTATTTTCTCCTTATTCTTTTTTTTACAGATTGAGCATGTCCTGCTAACCCTTCGTAATTTGCAAGAGTTATAACTGATGGCCCAAGACTTTCAATACCCTTTTTTGATAAGTTTATGTAAGAAATTCTTTTATAAAATTCATTAACACTTATACCACTAGAATATTTTGCAGATCCATTAGTTGGCAATATATGATTTGATCCAATATTATAATCTGTCATTGCCATAACGGCATATTTTCCTAAGCATATTGAACCAGAATTTTTAATTTTTGGTATGAAGGATTTGTATTTTTTTACGTTCAATTCCAAGTGTTCAGGTGCAATTTTATTTACGATATTAATTATTTTACTATCTTTAGCTACATACATTAAAATTCCATTTCTCTTTAAACTTTTTTTTGCCACAGACTCTCTTGGAATACTTTTTAATTGTTTTGAAACTTCCATCTGGACTTTACTAATTAGTTTTTGGTCTTTTGAAATCAATATACATTGTGCTTGAGGATCATGTTCTGCTTGACCGATTAAATCACTTGCAGCCCATTCAGGATTTGAGAATTTATCACAAACAATAGTTATTTCAGAAGGCCCTGCAGTCATGCCTTCTATTCCAACATCTCCAAAAACTTCTTTTTTTGCGGCTGCTACATATGAATTCCCAGGTCCAACTATTTTATCAACTCTTTTAATTTTTTTAGTTCCATAAGAAACAGCTGCTATAGCAGATGGACCACCAATAGAGTAAATTTCTTTAATTTTACATTTTCTTGCTGCGTATAAAACAGCCGGATTTTGGTTTCCCTTTAAACCTGGGTTTATCATTACAATTCTTTTAACTCCCGCAACAATTGCTGGTATAGCATTCATAAGCACACTTGATGGATAAGATACAAGTGAACCAGGAACATAAATTGCCACAGATTCTAATGGTAAATATTTATATTCAAGTTTATTTTTGAATTTATCTGTATA
>CACNXP010000023.1 GCA_902624465.1 uncultured Pelagibacteraceae bacterium
AACCAGAGTCAACTGGTCTTTCTTTTCCATAACTTAGAACTGAAATTCTGTTAGAGGATATTCCATATGTCATTAAATAATCTTTAGCAGCATTCGCTCTTCTTTCACCTAATGCTAAGTTATATTCTCTTGTTCCTCTTTCATCAGCATGTCCCTCAAGCACGATTGTGATATCAGAATTTTTTCTTAACCATGCCGCTTGTTTTCTTAAAGTTTCTCTTGATGCAGTAGTCAAGACTGACTCATTAGTTGCAAAGAAAACTCTGTCAGGAACACCTGAAGCTAAATATTCAACTGTATCAGTTCCAGTGTAAACATCTCCTTGCATTTGTCCTGTAGATTTTTTTGATGTTGCGCAAGCAGACAACACTAAACATGCAAATAGTACTAAAAAAGTGTTCTTAAAAATTTTGTTTAATTTCATTAATGCTCCTTGGTCAATATTTCTTATAACTAACTTTTTCACAACTAATTAAATGTTTCAAGGTAAAAAATCAACATATTTTCAGTTAATTACTTAATAAAGATGACCATGATGGGTCTGATGCATCAGTTGGGGTATCTACAAGCCTTTCATTGTAGCCTGTTAAATCAATTGACCACAATTTAGCAGAAAAACCCTCTCCTTTATCATCAGTTTTAGTCTCTCTATAAAAAATTAAAACTCGTCCATTAGGCGACCAAGATGGAGCTTCTTGATAAAAATTTTCTGTCAACAGTCTCTCTCCAGATCCATCGGTTCTCATCACGCCGATGTAGAATTTGCCTTTATGTAATTTTGTAAAAGCGATTAAATCACCTCTTGGAGACCAAACAGGGGTACCATATAAACCATTTCCGAAAGAAATTCTTTTAACTTTACTACCATCACTTTTCATAACATAAATTTGTTGGTACCCACTTCTGTCAGAATTAAAACAAATAAATTTTCCATCCGGGGAATAAGACGGTGAAGTATCTATAGAGGGATGATTGGTGATTTTCTCTACAATTCTATTTTCTAAATCCATTGTATAAATATCTGAATTTCCATCCTTAGCAAAACTCATTATAATTTTTTTTCCATCTGGAGAAAATCTTGGAGCAAAAGTCATTCCTGGAAAATCACCTACCACCTCTTGAATACCTGTTTCTATATCAAGAAGATAAACTCTAGGTAAATTTCTAAAATAAGATAAATATGTAACCATTTGACTTGTAGGATTAAATCTTGGTGTCAAAACAAGTTCATTTCCTAACGTTAAAAATTTATTATTTGCACCATCTTGATCCATGATAGCTAGTTTTTTAATTCTCTTCGTTTTTGGGCCCTCTTCAGCAACATAGATTATCCTAGTATCGAAATAACCTTTTTCTCCAGTTAATCTCTCATAAACTTTATCTGTAATTATATGACCAACACGTCTCCAGTTGTTTGGTACAGTTGTAAATGCAAGAGCCATCATTTCTTTTCCTGCTAGTACATCCCATAATCTAAACTCAACTCTAAGTTTATCATCAACATTTTTTACTTTACCTGTGATTAAAGCTTGGGCTTTGATTAAATTCCAATCCTCAAAACGCGGTTTAAGATGAGCAATATCAGGTGCTTGTAAAAAAGCATTTTTATCTAATGGATTAAAAAGACCTGAAGTTTTTAAATTTTTTTCGATAACTTTAGAAATTTCTGATCCAATATCTTTTTTTTTTAAAGTTTTCTCAAAACTCTTTTTTGATTCATCATCAATTGATAGTGGTGACACTGCAATAGGGAGTGGATTCAAATTTCCTCGTGTAATATCAACCTCAATTAAACCT
The DNA here is from genome assembly GCA_902624465.1 of uncultured Pelagibacteraceae bacterium. GTDB lineage: Bacteria > Pseudomonadota > Alphaproteobacteria > Pelagibacterales > Pelagibacteraceae > Pelagibacter. The sequence goes on from CACNXP010000023.1 coordinate 1,798, forward strand.
AATGCATTAGTAGGTGCTATAAATATCAAAAATAAAATAATTAGATTTCTCATAAAAATATTCTATCCCTCTAACATTTCTCTTGCATCAAAATTTAATTGTAATTCTTTCCATCTCTCATAACCAGTTGTAGGAACTCTTAAGGGCTGGCATAATTTTATCGCTCTTAAAGCACTTTCCGCTAAAACCTTATAAAAACCTTGACCAGGTTTATTCATTCTTGCATGATCCAAAATCTCTGACTCTTGAATTGTTCCATCTGGATTCAGTTGAAGTTTAATTCTTACTAATAAATTTTCATTGTAAGGCAGACCCAAAGGAATACTCCAACAACCAAATATTTGGGCTTTTAAAGCATCCTCTTCGCTTAAAGATAAACCTGCGTTCTCAACATTCTTTTTTTGATCTTGTGTAATTTTGTTATTTTTTTTTATCGTTTCAGCACTTTCAACTTTAGATTTATCGATTAAGGCTGCAATATTATTTGGATCGAATAACTCTTTTTTTTCAAATTCAGAAACTTGCTTAACCTCATTGTCAATTTTTTCTGGATTTTGTTTATCTTCTTTTATTTTCTCAACCTTTTTAGGCTTATCATCTGGTAATGGAACCGCGTCTGGTTTAATTTTTTTTACTTTTTTTGGGGGAGCTTGTTCAGATACCAACTTTTTTTCTTTCTCTTTAATTTTTTCTATAATTTTTTTTGCCTTAGGTGCGTATGGAATGGTGGTTTTATCTGTGATCTGTATTAATTCTACAGATACTATCGGGGGAAGATCAATTGGTTTTTTAGCTAAGAAAGGTAAACTAAAAGCTGTAATCATTATTAAAAATAGATGTGATACAGAAGATATAATTATACTTCTATTCACTTCTTACCTTTCTTTATATGGTTCAGATATAAGTGCTACTTTGGTAAAACCAGACCCGGATAGTAAGCCCATAATTTCCAATACTCTTCCATAATTAATTGTTTTATCACCCCTTACATAAATTCTTGTATCAGTTCTATTCTTTGAAACCGCTAAGACTTTTGCTATTATTTTTTCATATTCAACTTTTGACTCTTGAATATAAATTTCACCTTTAGAATTTATTGTTAAAGTCAGTGGTTCAGCTTCCTCGGGAAGAGAGTCGGCAGAACTTTCTGGTAAATCAACCTGAACTCCTACGGTTAATAAAGGGGCAGTAACCATAAAAATAATTAAAAGCACCAACATTACATCCACAAATGGTGTTACATTTATTTCGCTCATTGGTTCTTTTGATGAACGATTTAATTTAAAAGCCATTTTAGATAATCGTTAAAAATCTTTTTGAGAAATTTTCTAATTTTTGGGAATACTTAATTGAGTCATTATTAAATTTATTATATGCAACAACCGCAGGTATTGCTGCTAGTAGACCTAATGCAGTTGCGAATAGTGCTTCAGCTATTCCAGGTGCAACAATTGCCAAACTCGTATTTCTTGAAATTGCTATAGATTGAAATGAGTTCATAATTCCCCAAACTGTTCCGAATAGGCCTATGAATGGAGCTGTTGATCCAACTGTTGCTAAAAAAGTAAAACCTTTAGTGATTTTTGATATTTGTTTTTCAATACCCGTCTCTAACATTGTGATCATTCTATTGTTTAAATCTGTTCTAGATCTTCTCTTTAATAAGTTTTGCATCGCATCTTTAAATATTAAAGCCATCGGGTCTTGAACGTTTGCTGGTAGATTATTATAAAAAGTTTCTGCAGATTTAGAATTCCAAAACTTTGCTTCAAACTCTTCTGTAGATTGATTTATTTTTTTAAATAATCTATATTTCTCAATAATTACTGCCCAAGAATATATAGAACAAGCTATTAACATTATGATAACTGACTTAACAACTATGTCAGCTCTAATAAATAAATTTATTAAAGAAAAATCAGCACTTGAGGCTAGCCCAACCGCTTGAGACGTGATATCAGCTTCCATATCGTCTTCTCACACTTAAATGTGTCATGATTTTGTCTGAATATTTAAAGCTATTCATCAATTTTGTAAGTTTCATGATAAAAACTTGCTATCAAAATCGCATCAGCTTTATTTGAGTCTTTCTTTCTTGATAATTGAGATGAAAAATAAGGAAATATTTCTATTGCTCTTGTCCTGCTGGCATCTTTTTCAGAATTTAAAAGATTAAAATATTTTTTCCATTTTGCGGGCCTTACAAAGTACATGGGTAATTGCATCGCAGTACAAATACCCTTTAAAATTCCAAAAGATTGTCCAAAATTAAACATACTAGTAACGCCTTGGCCAGGCATTGCAGAAACA
>CACNXP010000024.1 GCA_902624465.1 uncultured Pelagibacteraceae bacterium
GAAATTATAGAAATATGATCTTTTAGTATCCCCATTTCTCCTTCAAATGCAGGAACAACTACCTCATTAACATCATCTTTTGATAAGAAGGATTTCTCTGGATTAACTATATCTATTTTAAATCCATCACTCATTAAGCTGCTGCATCTTTAGACATTTTTTCAGCTTTTTCGATAGCTTCTTCAATGGTTCCAACCATATAAAATGCTGCTTCTGGAAGATGATCATATTCACCTTTGCAAATTGCATCGAAACCCTTAATTGTTGACTCTAAATCAACTAGTTTTCCTGGTGATCCTGTAAATACTTCAGCCACAAAGAAAGGTTGGGATAAAAACCTTTGAATTTTTCTAGCTCTCGCTACGACTAATTTATCTTCCTCTGATAATTCATCCATACCCAAGATAGCTATAATATCTTGCAATGATTTATACGTTTGTAATATTTTTTGTACTTCACGAGCTACTCGATAATGCTCATCACCAACAATTCTAGGATCAAGAATTCTTGAAGTTGAGTCTAATGGATCAACTGCAGGATAAATGCCTATTTCAGCTATTTGTCTTGAAAGTACAGTTGTAGCATCTAAATGAGCAAATGAAGTTGCTGGCGCAGGATCCGTTAAGTCATCAGCAGGCACATAGATTGCTTGTACAGATGTAATGGAACCTTTATTGGTTGTAGTAATTCTCTCTTGTAAATTTCCCATATCAGTTGCTAATGTTGGCTGATATCCTACTGCAGATGGTATTCTTCCTAATAACGCTGATACCTCAGAGCCTGCTTGAGTAAACCTAAAAATATTATCAACGAAAAAAAGAACATCCTGTCCTTCTTGATCTCTAAAGTATTCTGCTACAGTCAATCCTGTAAGTGCCACTCTTGCTCTTGCTCCTGGGGGCTCATTCATTTGTCCGTAAACTAAAGCTGCCTTTGAACCAGGACCCTCAGATTTTATAACCCCTGACTCCATCATTTCGTGATAAAGATCATTTCCTTCTCTAGTCCTTTCACCTACTCCAGCAAAAACTGAAAAGCCACCATGGGCTTTAGCAACATTGTTTATCAATTCCATAATTAAAACTGTTTTTCCAACACCCGCACCACCAAATAAACCTATCTTTCCTCCTTTTGCATAAGGAGCTAAAAGATCAATTACTTTAATACCAGTTACAAGTATTTCTGTTTCAGTTGATTGATCATTAAATTCTGGAGCTGGCCTATGGATTGGCCAATTTTCTTTTGTTTTTACTTCTCCTCTTTCGTCTATCGGCTCTCCAACAACATTTATAATTCTTCCTAAGGTTTCAGGTCCTACTGGCACTTTAATTGGAGCATTCGTATTTATTACCTCATCACCTCTTTTTAGTCCTTCGGTGGCGTCCATTGCAATTGTTCTTGCAGTAGACTCTCCTAAATGTTGAGCTACTTCAAGCACTAATCTATTATTTCCATTTTTACATTCTAAAGCTGTTAATATTTCTGGTAAATCACCTTCAAACTTTACATCAACAACTGCTCCTATAACTTGTGTTATTATTCCCTTGCTCATAATTATAAACTTTCTGCTCCTGATATTATCTCTATTAGTTCTTTTGTAATTGCTGCCTGACGACTTCTATTGTATTCAATAGTGAGTTTATCAACCATTTCACCTGCGTTTCGAGTTGCATTATCCATTGCACTCATTCTTGCACCCTGCTCGCTAGCTGAATTTTCTAACATCGCTTTAAATATTTGAGTTGAAATATTTTTTGGTAATAAATTACTTAAAATTTCATCCTCGTCTGGTTCAAATTCATAGTTATCTTCTGAATTGTTTTGATCATCACTTTTTGTATTTAACGGGATGATTTGTTGAGCCTGAGGTATTTGGGTTATTACGTTTTTAAATTGATTATAAAAAATGGTACAAATATCAAATTCCTCTTTTTGAAACTTTTCAATTATAACTTTTCCAACTTTTTCTGCATCAAAGTAATTTGCGTTTTTTGAATTTTTAAAAGAAATGTTCTCAATAATTTTATTCCCATATACTCTTTTTAGCTGATCGTAACCTTTAGAACCAACAGTAATAATCTTCAATTCCTTACCCTCTTTATTTAATTTGGCAAAATAACTTTTAGCTTTTTTAATTATATTTGTATTAAAACCGCCACATAAACCTCTATCCGATGTCAATACAACACAAAGATAAACTTGTTCTTTCCCTGAGCCAGATAGTAATTTAGGAGCTGTTTCTTTATCAGAGATACCACTCGATAAATTTAAAATTATATTATTCATTTTTTCAGAATATGGCCTGCCTTTTTCTGCGCTATCTTGAGCTCTTTTTAGTTTAGCTGCAGCTACCATTTTCATAGCTTTTGTAATTTTTTGTGTAGATTTTACACTTGTTATTCTTTTTTTTAGATCGTCCAAACTAGCCATAAATAAATTAAGATTTAAAGTTTTTCTTAAGGTTAGTAATTACATCAATCAAGCTTTTCTCTGTAACCTCTTCTAATTTACCTGAACTCTGAATTGACTCGATTAATTCTGATTTATCAGATTTACATCTCTCAATGATCCTGTTTTCAAATTCAGCAATATCTTTTAAATCAATATTATCTAAATATCCTTTTACTCCACAAAATACAGATATTACCTGTTCAGCAACTGTCATTGGTGAGTATTGTTTCTGTTTTAATAACTCAGTTAATTTTGATCCTCTATTCAAAAGCTGTTGGGTTGAGGCATCTAAATCTGATCCAAATTGAGCAAAAGCTGCCATTTCTCTATATTGTGCTAATTCAAGTTTCATTGATCCTGATACTTTTTTCATAGCTTTTGTTTGCGCTGCTGATCCAACCCTAGAAACAGAGAGTCCAACATTAATCGCTGGTCTTATACCTTGGTTAAACAACTCAGTTTCTAAAAAAATTTGTCCATCAGTAATTGAAATTACATTGGTTGGAATATAAGCAGAAACGTCTCCACCTTGAGTTTCAATAATCGGAAGAGCTGTTAATGAACCTCCACCGTGCTCATCACTTAATTTAGCAGCCCTTTCCAGTAATCTGCTATGAAGATAAAATACATCTCCTGGGTATGCTTCTCTACCTGGTGGTCTTCTTAAGATCAGTGACATTTGTCTGTAAGCAACTGCTTGCTTAGATAAATCGTCATAGATAATCAGTGCATGCATTCCATTATCTCTAAAATATTCTCCCATTGCACATCCAGTATAAGGAGCCAAAAATTGAAGTGGAGCTGAGTCAGATGCTGTTGCTGCAACTATAGTTGTATATTCCATTGCTCCAGCTTCTTCTAAAGTTTTTTGAATTTGTCTAACAGTTGATCGTTTTTGACCAACAGCAACATAAATACAATAAAGTTTTTGTTTTTCATCACCCGATTCATTAATTTTTTTTTGATTGATAATTGTATCAACTGCTACAGCAGTTTTACCAGTCTGACGATCTCCAATTATTAACTCACGCTGACCTCTTCCAATTGGTACAAGACTATCAATTGATTTTAGACCTGTCTGCATTGGTTCGCTAACAGATTGTCTTGGAATTATTCCTGGTGCCTTAACTTCAACTCTACTTTTTTTAATACCTTTGTCCAAAGCACCTTTCCCATCAATTGGATTTCCTAACCCATCCACGACTCTTCCGAGCAACTCTTTTCCAACAGGAGTATCCACAATACTTCCAGTTCTTTTTACAACATCACCTTCTTTAATATTCCGGTCATCACCAAAAATTACAACTCCAACATTTTCACTTTCTAGATTTAAAGCCATTCCTTTTGATCCGTCAGAAAATTCAACCATTTCTCCTGCTTGAACATTATCGAGGCCATAAATTCTTGCTATACCATCACCTACAGACAATACCTGTCCAACCTCAGAAATTTCTGATTTTTCTCCGAAATTTTTAATTTGTTCTTTTAATATTTTTGTAA
>CACNXP010000025.1 GCA_902624465.1 uncultured Pelagibacteraceae bacterium
TGCATTAAAAATTTAGATGAAATAAATTTTTTTAGACCCAAAGAGAAGAGACCAAAAATGCTAGAAAACTTAAGAAACATTTTTTACAAAATGGACTTATCTGATAAAGAAACACGTATATTATCTGGTGTATTTGCAAGTTTGGGTAAAAAACGTTGATTGACAAAATAATGAGTAAGTTTATAAAGCCCTCTATTAAATGACAAAAAGATTAAACTCTAAACATAAAGTTGACAGAAGATTAAAAGTAAATCTTTGGGGAAGACCTAAAAGCCCGTTTAATACAAGAGCATATGGACCGGGACAACATGGTCAAACAAAAACATCAAAACCTTCAGATTACGGAATTCAATTACAAGCAAAACAGAAATTAAAAGCTTATTATGGAAATATTAACGAAAGACAATTTAGAAATATTTACAAAAAAGCTAGCATGCTCAGAGGTGATACTAGTGAGAACTTAATTGGATTATTGGAAAGAAGATTAGATGCAGTGATATATAGAGCAAAGTTTGCAACTACAATTTTTTCTGCAAGACAATTAATCAACCATGGACACGTAAAAGTTAATGGAAAAAAAGTAAATATTTCTAGTTACTCAGTGAGGGAAGAGGACACTATAGAAATTAGAGATAAGTCAAAACAACTTGCAATAATCGACATTGCTCTAGCTAGCAAAGAAAGAGAAGCTCCAGAGTATATTCAAATGGATGAAAAAAATAAAAAATTTAAGTTTGTTAGAATTCCAAAATTTGAGGAAGTACCATACCCGGTTGTTATGGAGCCAAATTTAGTAATTGAATATTACTCAAGATAATAATTATTTTTTATAATTAATACCTTTATCATCAAATACTTTTTTTAATTCCCCACTTTCATACATTTCTTTGATGATATCACATCCACCCACAAATTCTTTTTTGATATAAAGTTGAGGGATTGTTGGCCAATCACTAAAGACTTTAATTCCATCTCTCAAAGATTGATCTTCTAATACATTTACACCCTTAAAATTTATTTCTAACATTTTAAGTATATTTGAGACAGTCATTGAAAAACCGCATTGTGGTTGATCTGGAGTACCTTTCATAAAAAGGCACACATCATTAGTATCAATATGATTTTGAATTAAACTTTTTGTTTGATCATCCATTATTGTTCCTTTGTTTTAATTGCTAAAGCGTGTAGTTCATTTCCCATTTTACCTTTTAATGAATTATAAACCATTTTATGTTGTTCAATTTTACTTTTACCTGCAAATTGAGAAGAGGTTATGGTCGCTGAATAATGATTACCATCTCCAGCTAGATCTTGAATATCTATCACAGCATCTGGCATTGCTTCTTTGATATATTTTTCAATTTCTTTTAAATCCATTGCCATTTTTTAACTCATATACTTTGATAACCAATTTGTATAATAAGACTTTAATTCGTCAATTGGAACTTTTGTCTTTTCATTAATAATCATATCGTTTTGTGTGATAATACCTAATTCCTCATGATGTACTGAGTTTTTGTTTAAAATTTTTATAACTTCTTTTAAATCTTCTTTATTCACCTCTATTAAATATCTACCTTGATCTTCTGCAAAAAAAAACTCAATTTCATTAATTAAATTCTTTGACTTAGTAATTTTAATTCCCTTATTACCTCTAATGCACATTTTACTTATCGCAACCAATAGACCTCCTAAAGATATGTCATGAGCACTTTTCACGTATCCTTTATCAATTAAATTTAAAATTGATTCTCCATTATTTTTTTCATTAAAAAGATTTACCTCTGGTGGAGGTCCATTTTTTTCATCTAAAATTGTTCTGGCAAATAAACTCTGGTCAATATGCCCTTCAGTCTTACCAATTATTAAAACTAAATTATCAATTTCTTTTAAATCCATTGAAATCATCTTTTTGTAATCTTTAATAAGACCCACACCACCAATTGATGGAGTTGGTTTAATCCCAACTTCTTTTGTTTGGTTGTAAAAAGATACATTGCCAGATACCACTGGGAAATTTAAATATTTGCTAGCTTCACCTATACCTTGAACACATTCAACAAACTCACCCATGTTATCTTCTTTTTCAGGACTTCCAAAATTTAAACAATTGGTGATAGCGATCGGTTTTGCTCCAACTGAAATTAAATTTCTCCAACTTTCCGCTACGACTTGTTTACCTCCTGTTAATGGGTGAGCCCAACAATATACTGCTGAGGAGTCCACTGATGCTGCCACAGCTTTATTTGTTCCATGTACTCTTACAACACCAGAGTCTCCACCTGGTTTTTGAATAGTGTCACCCATAACCGTATGATCATATTGTTGCCAGATCCATTCTTTACTACAAATATTTTGATTAGATAAAATCTTCTTAAGTACATCCTTGATCTTTAATTTATTTAAAACTTCATTTTTAATTTTATTTTTTTTGGGTAACTTTGATTTTTTCCATTTACGATCATACATTGGAGAATTTTCAACAAGAATATTGACAGGTATTTTAGCTACTTGCTCTTGATTAAAAAATAATTCAATATTTTTTGAGTTTGTTGTTTTTCCAATGATCGCAAAGTCTAAATTCCATTTATCAAATATTTTTTTTGCTATATCCTCTTTGCCATTTTCTAAAACTATCAACATTCTTTCTTGGCTTTCAGACAACATAATTTCGTATGGAGACATTCTAGTCTCTCTGCATGGGACTTTATTTAAATTAATTTCAATGCCTAAATTTCCTTTAGACGCCATTTCTATACTCGAAGAAGTAAGACCAGCAGCTCCCATGTCCTGTATGGCAATAATTGAGTCACCAGCCATTAATTCCAAACATGCCTCTAATAAAAGTTTTTCTGTAAAAGGATCACCAACTTGCACAGTTGGTTTTTTTTCCTCAATTTTTTCATCAAAACTAGCTGAAGCCATACTTGCACCATGAATTCCATCTCTACCAGTCTTAGAACCAACATAAATTACAGGTTTATTTAAACCTGCAGCCTTGGAGTAAAAAATTTTATTTTTTTTTACTAAACCAAGTGTCATCGCATTAACTAAAATGTTTCCGTTGTAAGAGCTATCAAACGAAGTTTGTCCGGCTATAGTTGGTACACCCATACAATTTCCATAACCACCAATGCCATGTACAACCCCCCGTAATAGATTTTTTGTTTTTTTATGTTGTGGTGATCCAAAATGTATTGAATTTAAATTTGCTATCGGTCTTGCTCCCATTGTAAATACATCTCTCATAATTCCCCCAACGCCAGTTGCAGCTCCTTGATAAGGTTCTATAAATGAAGGATGATTATGACTTTCAATTTTAAAAACGACTGCATCATCATCCTCAATATCAATAACACCTGCATTTTCTCCTGGACCTTGAATTACTTTTTTTCCTTTGGTTGGGAGCTTTTTTAAGTGAAGTCGTGATGACTTATATGAACAATGTTCATTCCACATTGCTGAAAAAATTCCAAGTTCAGTAATATTTGGAGTTCTTTTAAGTAACTGACAAATTTTTTTATACTCTTCAGACTTCAGACCATGTTCTATCGCAATTTGTTCATTAACTATCATTATCTAATATTATTAATAAGGTTTTTGAAAAAAATTGAACCATCTTCCCCAGACAAACTTTGATCTATCATTCTTTCAGGATGAGGCATCATTCCTAAAACATTTTTTTCTTTATTAAAAATGCCCGCAATATTCTTGATTGAACCATTGGGGTTATATTGATC
>CACNXP010000026.1 GCA_902624465.1 uncultured Pelagibacteraceae bacterium
AATGTTGAGTAAATTGCTGCATAAGGTTTATAATTCTCAGTCGCTAAACCTGCTGCAAACGTAACAGCGTGTTGTTCAGCAATACCAACATCATAAGTTCTATCTGGAAATTCTTTTTTAAAATTACTTAATCCAGTTCCATCTGGCATTGCTGCTGTTATTGCAATTATTTTACTATCTTTTTTTGCGTGTTGTATCAAAGTATCAGCAAAAACTTTAGTGTATGACGGTACTACACTGGAACTTTTTTCCTGTTCTCCAGTCTTTACATTAAATTTGGATACCCCATGATAATGATCTTTTGCTTCTTCAGCAAAAGAATAGCCTTTTCCTTTTTTTGTTTTTATATGAATTAATATAGGACCTTGGTGTTTTGAGTCCCTTGCATTTCTTAAAATTGGAATCAATGAAGAAAGATCATGGCCATCTATAGGACCAATATAATAGAAACCTAATGAACTAAATAAAGTTCCACCAGTTACAGCTGATCTTAATAAATCCTCAGCTTTACCCGCTTTTGCACTAAATCTTTTTGAAAATGCTGATGTAATCAATTTTATAGTTTCTCTTAAACTAAAATAAATTTTACCAGAAAAAATTTTAGCTAAGTATGTTCCCATTGCTCCAACAGGCCTTGCAATTGACATATCGTTATCATTCAATATCACAATCATTTTAGTCTTAGAGGCACCTGCGTTATTCATGGCCTCATAAGCCATACCTGCGCTTATTGCACCATCACCAATCACTGCTATAACATTTTCTGATTTTTTTGATAATTTATTTGCTTCTGCAATTCCCAAAGCTGATGAAATTGAGGTAGAACTATGAGCAGCTCCGAAAGGATCATATTCACTTTCTAAACGCTTCGTAAATCCTGAGAGACCACCTCCTTGCCGAAGTGTTCTTATTTTATCTTTTCTTCCTGTTAAAATTTTGTGTGGATAACATTGGTGTCCTACATCCCAAATTAATTTATCACTTGGTGTATTAAAAATATAATGTAATGCTACACTTAATTCTACAACACCTAAACTAGCACCCAAATGTCCTCCAGTAACTGATACCGCATCAATCATTTCCTCTCTTAATTCATCAGCAACCTTTTGCAGTTTTGTTTCAGGAATTTTTTTTAAGTCTGATGGAAAATTAATCTGATCTAAAAATTCATAATTTTTTTTCATTTATTTCTATTTAAAATATAATTTAGAGTTTCAGTTAAATTCTTAGATTTTGGTCCATACTTTTTTAACTTAGTATTTATTTTTAAAATTAGCTTATTAGCATATTTAATAGTATTTTTATCTCCCAGTAAACTAATAAGAGTTGCTTTACCTTTTTTCTTATCTTTTCCGGTTTTTTTTCCTGCAGCTAGAAGACTCCCATTATAATCAATTAAATCGTCAGCAACTTGAAATAATAAACCTATATCAGCTCCAATATTTTCAAATATTTGAATATCTTTTTTACTTTTGTTCTTTAAAATTAATGGAGCTACACAACAAAAACTAAAAAGTTTTCCAGTTTTTTTTATTTCCATTTCAATTATTTTTTTTTCTGAAATTTTCTTATGTTCATAACTAAGATCTAAATATTGACCACCAGCAATCCCGAGATGTCCAGAGCTCTCAGAAATTTTATTAATTAATCTAATTTTTGTTTTTTCATTGACATTCAAATCTTTGTGACTCAAAATTTCGAATGCCATAGTTAAAAGTGAGTTTCCAGCAAGAACAGCGGTAGACTCTCCAAATTTGATATGAGTAGAAGGCTTACCTCGTCTTATTAAATCATTATCCATACACGGTAAATCATCATGAATAAGTGAATAAGCATGAATACATTCAACAGCGGCACCAATAATTAGTAAGGTTTTATAATTTAAATTAAATATTGAACCGACATCAACTAGTATTTTTGATCTTATTTTTTTACCACCCGAAAATAATCCATATTGCATTGGGACAATCAGCTCTGATTTTTTTTGCTTTTTTATAAATCTTTTTAAAAAAATATTTGTGTCTTTAGCAATTTTATTTAGTTTTTTTTGCATTATTTTTTGAGGTTATCTTAGATATATTATCTTTAGTTGTTGTGTTGATGTCGATGACTTTTTTTTTAAATTTTTTCTCGATGATATTGTTTAGTTTTATCAAATTTTGGTATTTTTCAATTGAATTTTGTAAATCTTTTTGACTTTCTAAATCCTCAATCATCTTATTAGCTTCGAGAGTTAATTCCTCCAGAGACGAAGATTCATAATCATTTGGTAAATCTTTATCTTTCATATAATACTTTCAGATAATACATGAAAATGAATCTTGCAAATATTAAAAAAGCAAAAAAACTTCTACATAAAAGGGAGTGTATTGCTATACCCACAGAAACAGTTTACGGTTTGGCGGGTAATGCCTACTCAGACCAAGCCTGTCAAAAAATATATAGGCTTAAAAAAAGACCAAAAAATAACCCTCTAATAGTTCATTATTTGAATATTCAAAGGTTGAAAAAAGATTGTCATTTCAACAATGACTTTATTAGCCTATATAAAAAATTTTGTCCTGGTCCTTTAACATTTATACTAAATCTTAAAAAATCATCAAAAATTTCAAAAATAATTACTAACAAAAAAAATACGTTAGCAGTAAGATTTCCGCGGCACTCAGTCACGAGAAGATTACTTAAAATTTTAGAATTTCCTTTGGCAGCTCCAAGTGCTAATCCCTCATCTAGAGTAAGTGCTGTTACGTCCAATGATGTAAAAGAAGATTTTGGAAAAAAAATTAAGTACATACTTGAGGGTGGAAAATCATCTATTGGGGTAGAATCAACAATTATTGATCTCAGAAAGAATCCTAAAATTTTAAGATTGGGTGGCTTAAATGTTTCAACTATTCAAAAAGTACTAAGAAAAAAAATAACAATAAATAATAAACCTTCAAAAATCGTTTCACCAGGTCAACTTAAGGTCCACTATTCACCAGGTTTGCCTATCAGACTTAATGCAAAAAATATTCGTAAAGATGAAGCATACTTATTGATTAGAAAGAAAAGAGTAAGTAAATCAAATTACTATTTTTTGTCACAAAAAGGAAATCTAAAAGAAGCTGCAAAAAATTTATATTCTACTTTGAGAAAAATTAAAAAAAAGAAATATAGCTCGATTGCAGTATGTAAAATTCCTGATAAAGGATATGGTAAAACTATTAATGATAGATTATTAAGAGCATCAAAATTCAATGAAAAAACCACTTGAAGTAATAGGATTATCAAAAACTTATAATTCAAAAGAAGCAGTAAAAGATGTATCTTTTAAAGTAAATCAAAATGAAATTATTGGGATACTTGGTCCTAACGGTTGTGGAAAAACTACTACAATTGGTATGATTTTGGGTTTATTAAAACCATCAAAAGGGAAGGTTTTAATAAATGGAGTCGAAATTGAAAACCATCGTGTAGATTTATTAAATCAATTAAATTTTATATCACCTTATATAGAATTGCCAAAAAAATTGACAGTAAGACAAAATTTAGAAGTTTATGGGAGGCTTTATGATGTGAACAAACATAAGGCAAAAATTGATTATCTATGTGAAAAATTAAGACTCTACGAATT
>CACNXP010000027.1 GCA_902624465.1 uncultured Pelagibacteraceae bacterium
TTTTTTAATGTATTTAGCTAAGAATTCTCGCTTATTTTTTCTCAAACTTTTTGAGTCTTTCAATAACTTTTTATTGATGGACTTGTTCAATATTACGGCTGCTGCATAAACAGGTCCAATTAAGCTACCTCTGCCAACTTCATCAACTCCAGCAATAGTTTTCATTAAATCCTAATATTTAAATCTTGAATTTTTTGTTTAATTTTTTTTAGATCTTCCCATGAAAATTTTTTATTTTCTGGAAATCTAATTAGATAGGAGGGGCTGAAAGAAATCATGACAGGTATAGTTTTGTTCTTTAAAATTATTTCTTTCCACTTACCTCTTTCATTAGATATTTTGCTTAATCCTGTAATTGCCTCCATTGCTGTGCTGCCCATTAAAATTAAAATTTTTGGATCTATTATCGCAATGTGTTCTTTTAAAAATATTGCATAACGTTTTATCTCCTGTCCGGTGGGTTTTCTATCTTCTGGTGGTCTGAAATTAATTGAGTAGGTAGTGTAAATATTTTCTCTTTTTATATTGATTGCTAGTAACATTTTGTTCAAGAGATTGCCCACTTCTCCTTGAAAGCATAAGCCAGTTTCATCCTCTATTTCTCCTGGAGTTTCTCCAATTAACATCACATCAGCATTAATGTTACCTTCGCCCAGGACCAAATTCTTAGAATTATTTTTTAAATTACAATTTTTAATTGAATTGATCTTTATTTTAAGATCATTAAGTAATCCATTTTTACTAATTGAAGTTTCTTTATTTTCAGCTGAGTCGATTTTAAATCTATTGATTGGTTTATTACTAAAAATAAAATCAGTTTCAATTATTTTCATGAATTCTTGAGCATATTTAGCATTTTGATTTAAAGTCTTTTTAATCATACAATGTAGTAATGGCTCTTAAAAATATAAAATTTATATTTATTATATTATTATTTTATCAGAACACTTTGTTTACTAAAAGTAATTCTTTTGAAAAAATTGATTCTAAAAATTTATCAAAATATTTTTCAGGTATAGTTGCTTTTGGTAATAAAAAAAATTCTGAAGCTTTAGATTTTTTTAATTCATCTAAAATTTTGATTAATGCTCATGATCCATTTTTAAAAAGGTATGTATCTTCATTGGTATTAGAGAATAAAGTATTGCAAGCGATACAAATTATTAAACAAAATTATGAAAATGAAAATATAGATTTTTTTGACTCTTATTTATTATTAATAATTGATAGTTTAAAAAAAAATGAATTAGATATTGCCTATGAATATATTTCTATTGCAAATAATTTTGCAGAGCAGGATAGGTTTAATTTAGCAATTTTAGAGAGCTTAAAACAATATGTTTATCTCTTTAAAGAAAAAAAATTTTTAGACGATAAGAAAAACTTTGGAAGACTATCTTATATTTCAGAAACATTTCAAAAGTGTTATTTAGATGATCCTAATACAGGGAGATATTTCTCAAAATTGATAAATGACCCTGAGTCAGACTTTACTAGATATATTTATTTTTATATAAGTTACCTTGTTGAAAACGGTAACTTAAACGAAGCAAAAGTAATTACCGATGAAATAGAATTTTTAAATTCAACATTGTTGTTATCACAAGGAAAAAGTTGGATTGACAATGGAAACTTACAAAAATTTAAAGAGGTCTTTTCATGTAAAAATCATAATGATTTAATTGCTGAATTTTTGTTTTTAATATCAAATCTGTATTCTGCACAAGACAATTACGAGATGTCAAATTTCTACCTAAATTTATCAAATTTTCTTAATCCAAGATTTGTATTTAATTTATCACTAGTCGCAGAAAATCATTATTTTAATAAAGATTATGAAAAGGCAAAAAAGATTCTTAAAAAATTTAAAAAAGATGATGATTTTTATTATTGGTTTAGATTAAAAAAAGAAGCACAAATAATTTCAGCACAAAGAAATAATCAAGAGTCTCTTAACTTTATTAAATTTAATTTTGATAAAATTGAAAATCCAAATGAAAAAATATTATTTGATGTCGCTAATTTTTACAAAAAAGCAAAAAATTACGAAGAAGCAATAAGTTATTACTCTAAAATTATTGAAAATTTGGATGTTAATTCGGATATCAAGTCAGATATTCTTTATCGAAGAGGAGGTACATATGAACGAATTAAAAATTATGAAAAAGCCGATAAAGATTTAATTGATGCACTTCAAATTACACCTGACGACGCTTATATACTAAATTACCTTGCTTATTCATGGCTTGAGAGGGATTATAAAATTAATGAAGCGATTAAAATGCTTGAAACAGCCTACGAACTTGAAAGTGATGATCCATATATAATAGACTCTATTGGTTGGGCTTATTATTTAACTGATGATTATCCAAGAGCTGAAAAATTTTTGAAAAGAGCTGTAGAATTGATGCCAGATGATCCGATAGTGAATGACCATTACGGTGATATTTTGTGGAAGCTCAATAGAAAAATCCAGGCTAGATATTTTTGGACCAATGTATTGAAAATGAAAGATACTGAAAAAGAATTAATCGAAAAAATTAATATTAAGATGATCGAAGGTCTTAAAAGCTCTTAAATGCCCTTTTCCAGAATAAAATCACACGCGAAATTAAATTTGGCATTAAATATTATAAGTAAAAGTAAATCTTTGCACAATATAGAGAGCATAATAAGCTTTGTAGATTTACACGACATAATTTTGATCAAAAAAATTAAATCAAAAAAACATTTAATTTCATTCAATGGAAAATTTTCTCGAAAGATAGGTAAGAAAAATACTATTTCTAAATTATTTGAGATCTTAGAAAACAAAAAAATTTTGAAAAACCAAAGATTTCAAATCAAAATCAAAAAATCTATACCTGTTAAAGCTGGTCTTGGAGGTGGCTCAATGAATGCAGCGAGTATACTAAGGTATTTGGCTCATAAGAGAATAATCAATATAAAAAATAAGGAAATGTTAAAAATTTCTAAGTTAATTGGTTCAGATGTGATGTTAGGCTTAAATCATAAAAGTAAGATTTTAAATTCAAGAAATAAAATAAAGTATTTCAATAATGTAAAAAAAATTTACCCATTAATCGTAAAACCAAATTTTGGTTGTTCGACTAAGGATATTTATTCAAAGGTTAGAAAGTTTGATAAAGCAAAATTTGGCAAGGGAGCCAAAAAAATGTTTGATATCAATTTTTTAAAAGATAGGAAAAATTCCTTAGAAACGATAGCTTTTTTAAAATACCCAAGATTAAAAAATATGAAACTTTATTTAGAGAATTCTCTAAACCCAGTTTTTGTAAGAATGACAGGATCGGGATCAGCTTTAGTTGCATATTTTCAAACAAAAAAAAGATGTGAACGTGCGAAAAAAAGGTTTATTCAAAAATACAAAAATATCTGGTGTATAGCCTCAAAAACTATATAAATTTGATTTTTTTGTGTTATACGAACTTAATATTGGGGCGTAGCCAAGCGGTAAGGCACGGGTTTT
>CACNXP010000028.1 GCA_902624465.1 uncultured Pelagibacteraceae bacterium
ATGCTAAGTTTGATTTAAAACTATAATTCCAATGACTATTTTTTAGTTTACAAATATTATGAATTTCTTGCTTTTTTAATTGTTTAGTTTTTTTTGATAATAAAAAGTATTCCATTCGTGTAGTATTATAGTCGTCTTTTACTAATCGTGTAGTCTAAAATCTATGTCTTCCATCGACTAAACGAGAACTACACGAGAGTGATTTTTACTAGAAGTGTTGATTTTATTATCTTAATAGTAAAACACGATACTTTTTAAGTCCTTTGTGTCTACCAATTTCACCACGAGGGCATTAATGAATTTCATGAGTGTTTAAGCTAATATTTATAATTGAACAAGATGAATAAGTAAATTTTTTTTATTCTTAAACCTTTTGAAACAATCTGGTTAGCAAATACTCAATAATAATTATTGTTTATTATCAAAATATTGAATTGCCCATTTAATACCCTGATCAATTGATATTTTTGGAACAAAGCCGTATTTTTTTTGTAAAAATGTTGAACCGCCCCTAGCATAAACACCTTCGGGTTTATTTGAATTTCCATTAACCTTTATATTTTTCTTTCCTAAAATTTTTAATATTTTTTTTGATAATGAAATAAAACTTAATAATTTTCCTGATGATAAATTTATAGCTTTTCCATTTTTTATTTTCTTTGCAATAAGTAAAGAACCTCTAATAACGTCTTTAATATGAATAAAATCTCTCATTTGGTAACCACTTCCCCAAACTATAAATTTTTTTTTTGATTTATGATTTATTGCTCTAAGTACAATACTTGGAAATGGATAATTCAAATCTTGATCAGATCCATAACCTGAAAATGGTCTAAAAATTGTATTTTTTATCCCATGTTTTTTAAAAGCGATTGAGGCTAAATATTCATTATTTAATTTAGCCCAACCATAAGAAAGATCGGGTTTACCCAAATTGTCTTTTGAAAAATCAATGTCTTGTTCTTTTAATAACCTGAAATTTTTTTTAGTTTGTAAATATACTGGGTATGCTGCACTTGAGGAGTATGTAATTACATGTCGAATCTTTTTTTTATTTTTAACTGCCCACCTCCAAAAAGCTGTGTCAATTTCTAAATCTTCAGCAACCGCTAATGGATTATTTTCAATAACTTCTCGCCCACCAACAATGGCAGCTAAATTAATTACTAAATCATATTTTTTTTCCAATCTAACTCTAAAAAATTTTCTACAATCCTGATTTAAAAATTTAAATTTTTTGTTAAATTTATATGGATTAAACAATTTCCATTTTTTAGGATGAATTCCTCCAGATAATGGAGCTATATTGTCTATAACTTTTACATAATCATTTTTTTTTAAAAAATATTCTGAATAATGTCTTCCAACAAATCCAGCACCACCAAAAATTAAAATATTCATTCTAAAATTAGTCTGTTAATTTTTTCCACTCATCAAAAGCTTTTGAAGTTTTTTTAGGTAAAAAACTATAAATATTGTCTGAATTTTTATACAAACTTTCCACCAATTTTAATGAATTAACATAACCTATATATTCGTCTTTAAAATCTTTGATCAAATTATGAACATTTCTTTGTTGGTAAACTGTTGGTTCATTATAAATCACTTTGTATTTTTTTGCTGTAACGTAGAATGCAGCCCAAATATCATCCATCCTTCCAATATGTGGAAATAGAAAATAATCTTTTATAACTTTTCTATTCAACAAAGTATTTTGAGAATTAAATGGAGAAATTTTTTTTGAAAAAAAAGGGAAAAGTTTTCTCTTAAAAGTACACTCTGGTTTGAAGATCATTCTACAGACAGCATCAATATCTGGATCTCCATTCCAAAAATTTGCTTGGATATCTGGTTTGATTAAATATTTTTTTCCAGCTTTATATTTTCGGTTATTGACAAGCTCTAATGGCATTCCTCTGTGCCAAAGATTATTATGGTTAGTATATCCAACTGGATCAAATATTATCTTATTAGTCTTAATTTTTTTACATCGAATTTTGTTATGAATGAATATATTCTTAAACCAATTAGTATATGGTATGTTATCGTCATCTATCAGAGCAATAGTTTCTGCTCCTCTTTCAAAAGCCTCTAAAATAGCAAAGTTTCTTCTTTGTATGCAATTCCATCCAACTAATTTTGATAATTTGGGCCACTTTTTTTCTTGGTACTTTGTACTAAGAACAATTGTATTTTTTAAATTAAACTTTTTAGATTTTTTATCCAGTGCCACGATGAGCTTGCAATTTTTATTTGCTGCAAAAAGTTTGAGTGCTTTAGTAGGTTTGTTGATTGTAGTAGTTGCAATATAAATCATAAGTTTTTAAATAAAACTTTTAAATATGAAAAGTAACTTTTTATACTAATCGAAGATGTTCCTTCAACTCTTTTTCTCCATGTTGCTGGTATCGTTATAATATCACATCCCATTGTTATAGGTTTTAACAATAATTCTAAAGCAAAACCATGTCTTAACTCAGTAATTGATAAATTCTTAAGTATTTTACGTGGATAAATTCTGTAAGCAAATGTAAAATCTAATATTTCATACTTAAAGAACAATTTAATCAATTTTTGAAAAAAAAAATTAGCAAAATACTTGATTATACCATAATTAGAAAAACCCTTTTGACTTAGC
>CACNXP010000029.1 GCA_902624465.1 uncultured Pelagibacteraceae bacterium
ATACCTATTTTTTTTTCCTCATTAAACTTGAGGAAATTATAAATAGATAAAATAGAAAATATAATTGAGGGTATATCATTTCCAAATTCTGATATCCTTGTAAATTTTAATATTAAGTAAAAAATACTTACAATTAAAAAATAGCCACTTATATCACTTTCTTTTTTGATTACTATGCGGTCAACAGAATAAATTACAAATAAACTATATATTAAGAAAGTTGGTACAGATACATAATTAAAATTATCTTTGAAATAAAAAATTGACTGGATATTGATCCAAATTGAATTATGTACAAATGCACGATTTACATTTGCAAGACCAAATATTATTTTCTCGTTAATAAGATTGATTATGTATGGAAGATGATAGTATCCAAAGTCTTCATGATATTTCTGACTAATATACAAAGGAATTAAAACTAAAAAAATTAATGAATAGATAAATAATTTTTTTTTAAATTTTATCTTTGAAAAATAACTTTTCAATCCTAATATTAAAACATAGACAAATCCGGTTGAAAAATTGCCCATAGATAAAAAAGTAACAGTTACAGCTATTATCATTCCAAGAATACCAAAAAAGTTACCTTGTCTTGATGTTTCTGGAGAAGACAGACCTCTTAAAGCTAAAATAAAAAGCACACCAGAAATTAGGTAAAAAATTGCTGATAAGTTCGCTGATATCATTTTTTATCCTTTTTCTTTTTTTTGTACATCGCAAGCATTCTTTGAGTTACTAAAAAACCACCAAAAATATTTATTGCCGCCAATGCAATAGCTAAAAAACCAAAAATACTAGAATTATTAAACACACTATCTGAATTACCAGATAATCCTGCTATTATAGCACCAACGATTATTACAGATGAAATTGCGTTAGTCACGGACATTAAAGGTGTGTGTAATGATGGAGTAACACTCCAAACAACATAATAACCTACAAATATTGAAAGAATAAATATACTCAGTCTGAATATTAAAGGGTCGATTTCCATATTATTTAATAAGAGTTTTTTTTATTATTTCGTCCTCTAAATTAATATTTAGTTTTTTATTTTCTTTATCAAATAAGTTTTCAACGAAATTAAACATATTTTTTGCATATAAGCTAGAAGCAGACACTGGTAGTTTATTTAAAATATTACTTTCACCCATAATTTTTACTCCATTTTTTTCAGTAATTTCATCTGCTTTTGTAAATGCAGTGTTGCCACCCTGAATAGCTGCCAAATCATAAATAACAGATCCAGCTTGCATATTATTAATCATATCCTCCTTGATGATCACAGGTGCTTTTTTTCCAGGTATCAATGCAGTACAAATAACAATATCAATTTTTTTTAAAGTTTCTGAAAGTAATTCCTCTTGTTTTTTTTTAAAGTCATCAGAGGCCTCTTTTGCGTAACCACCTTCAGTTTCTAAATTTTCAGCACCCTCCACTATCAAAAATTTTCCACCTAAACTTTCAACTTGTTCTTTTGATGCCATTCTTACATCTGTAGCAAAAACTATTCCTCCCATTCTTTTTGCAGTTGCTATTGCTTGCAATCCCGCAACACCAGCTCCAACAACTAAAATCTTTGCTGCTGGAATTGTACCAGCGGCTGTCATCATCATAGGTATAGCTTTTTCAAAGTAAGCAAAAGACTCAATTACTGCTTTATATCCAGCTAAGTTAGCTTGAGAAGATAAGATGTCCATAGATTGAGCTCTAGTTATCCTTGGTAATAATTCTAATGAAAAAAGATTTGCTTTATTTTTCTTAAGTTTGTCTAATTTCTCCTTATTATCATAAGGATTTAAAACACCTATAAGAGTTTTATTTTCTTTGATTAATGAGCATTTATCATCTGACAATAATCCTAATTGAACAATTATATTTGAAAGATTTATTACTTCATTTTCATCATCAGAAAATTTGACACCTATATTTTTAAATTCTTCATCAGAAATTCCTAAGTGAACACCATAATTTTTTGTTAAATGAACATCAAATCCTAGGGAAATATATTTTTTAGCAATTTCAGGGGTAATTGAAATTCTTTTTTCAATTTTTTGATTTTCTAATACTGATCCAATTTTCATGAAAAATTTCTATAGTAAGAACAATGCCATTAAAACTAAAACTAACACTACTGCGACAGTTCCCCATAACACAAATTTAGTAAAATTATTCCAAGTTTTTTTATGGTTTTCGTTGTCCATAAAAATTATTTTTGTCTTGCTTTGAATTTAGGATTAGTTTTATTAATTATGTAAACTCTCCCTCTGCGTCTTACGAGTTTAGAATTTAAGTCTCTTTTTTTTATTGATTTTAGTGAGCTTTTTATTTTCATAATTTAAAAGAGTTTAGCCTGGCAAAGTCCTACTCTTCCATGTCTTAAGACAAAGTACCATCGGCGCTGAAAAGCTTGACTTCCGAGTTCGGAATGGGATCGGGTATTACCTCTTCGCTATAATCACCAGGCAGAGGATTTATATAAAGATTTGTTTCAATATCAAGATATTTTTTTTCTATATTTATATTAGATTTAATGAAAAATTACGCTTAAATTGATTTTTTAAATGATTATT
>CACNXP010000030.1 GCA_902624465.1 uncultured Pelagibacteraceae bacterium
CTTTGTTTGATTGATTGATATTTTTTGATCTTACTTTATCAACAAAATCAAATCTACAAATACTATTGATTTTCTTACCCTCTTGATCGGTTTCAATTTTAGTTCTTTCAATTGATAACAAAAAAACCTTATTAGATGCCAGATACTTTATATCTGTCACTTTAACTTTTGCGCCAGAACTACAAGCAGAAATCATTTGTAGCCCCTCTTGATCATTCGCAATTATTTTTGCTAAATATTTACTCATTATTTCAATCTTTTAATTTTAACACCAATTTTTTGTAATTTATTTTCAATATTTTCATATCCTCTCTCCAAGTGATAGACTCTTCCAACAATACTTTTACCATTCGCCACTATTGCGGCTAATACTAAAGCAACACTGGCTCTTAAGTCACTAGACATTAATTCAGCACCAATAAATTTGGTATTGCCCTCAATCAATGCTTTATTATTTTGAATATTTATTTTCGCGCCTAGTCTTTGCAACTCAGCAACATGCATAAATCTATTCTCAAAAATACTTTCAGTTATAGAACTTTTCCCAACACTCTTGCACATTAATACCATTAATTGAGCTTGAAGATCTGTTGGAATACCTGGAAATTCTTTAGTTTTTATATTTTGAATAGGTTTGATTTTGTCAGGTCCTTTTATAAAAATTTTGTTATCCGAAGTTTTAATCTTTGCCCCAACTTTTTTTAATAGTTCTATTTCAGTATTAATTATTTTTGGGTCTAAATTTTTAATTTGTAGATTACCTTTAGCAAGCGTTGCCGCTACACAAAAAGTTCCCGCCTCTATTCTATCAGCCATAACTGTATGACTTGTTTGATTGAGAGAATTAACCCCTATGATGGTACAGGTTCTTCCAGACCATTTTATATTTGCACCTGCTTGAATTAAGAATTTTGTTAAATCTTTAATCTCAGGTTCCACGGCACAATTTTTCAAAATTGTTTTGCCTCTAGCTAAACATGCAGCTATTATAGAATTTTCTGTAGCGCCTACACTAATTTTAGGAAACTTTATTTTTTTACCTTTAAGTCTTCCATTTGATTTGGCTAAAATATAACCATCTCGTATTTTATATTCCATTCCCAACTTCTTTAATGCACTAAGGTGATAATTTACAGGTCTCGCACCTATAAGACATCCACCAGGCAAAGATGTTTTAGATTTATAAAATTTAGAAATTAATGGACCTAACACTAATATTGAACCTCTCATCGTTTTTACAAGTGAATAACTTGCAAAAGTTTTCATATTCTTTTTATTAATAATTTTTGCAGTTTTTTTGTCTTTAGATAAAATTATTTTTGACCCAAGAGATTTTAATAAATTAAGCATGGTATCTATATCTCTTACTCTAGGTAAATTTTTAATAATTACTGGTTTGTCAAATAATAAAGTTGCTGCAAGAATTGGTAGAGATGCATTTTTAGAACCTGAAATCGAGACTTTACCCTTGATTTTACAAGGACCATTGATCAGAAATTTATCCATAAATTACTTTTTTATTTTAGCAACCTGTATGGTGGTTTGTCCCTGATATTTACCGTTTTTTGATTTATATGTTGTTTCTGGCTGGGTATCTGATTTAAAAAATAAAAATTGAGCAATACCCTCGTTTGAATAAATCTTTGCAGGATTAGGAGTTGTGTTGCTTAATTCGATTACAATATTGCCTTCAAATTCATTTTCAATTGGCGTTACATTACAAATAATTCCTGTTCTCGCATAAGTACTTTTTCCAACACAAATACAAAGGACATCCTTTGGAATTCTAAAATATTCAATGGTTTTCGCCAAAACAAATGAATTTGGTGGAATTATGCAGTATGGCCCCTTTCGCTCAATAAAGTTTTCATCAGAAAAGTTTTTTGGATCCACTAGCGAACTATTAACGTTTGTAAATATTCTATACTCATCAGAAATTCTGACATCGTAACCCATGCTACTTAGTCCATATGATATTTTCCCCTCAGAGACTTGATGATCCAAAAATGGTTCGATCATCTTATGCTCTTCACACATTTTTTTTATCCAAGAGTCTGGCTGAATGGACATTATTTTGTTTTCTTTTTATTTTTTTTTTGAAAAATTTTTCTCTTTTTTAAATTTTTTCTAAGCGCAATACTTAGGCGCTCATTTTTATTTTTAGTAATCATTCTTTATTTGGATTGGTAAGGAAATCTAAAGTTATTGGTTTAGATGCATCTAAAGATTTATCCTTATTATCATCTTTTTTAGGGCCTTCTTTTGCTAATCTCTTTGCTTTTTTTTCAGCAAGTTTTCTCTCTCTTTTCGCTTGCTTTTCCATAAGCTTGGCACTTTTGGTTGATTTATAATCGTAATGAATACCCATAAAATTTCCTTGGTAAGATATAAATCATATTAATCAAAAAATTAAGGCAATAATTTGGAAAAAATGCTTTATTATCAATAAAAATAGAATTGATCCAAATGCTCCTATAGTTAAATGGCATAACGTGTCCATGGTAAGGATAAATTCCAAGTTCG
>CACNXP010000031.1 GCA_902624465.1 uncultured Pelagibacteraceae bacterium
ACTGGAGTAAAAATTATGGATATGGGACTAAACAACATCTTAAAGCTATAAAAAAATTTGGGATTACTTCTCACCATAGAAGAACCTTTTCACCGATCAGCAAATTAAAATAGGTTTCACGTAGAAACACCAGATGTAGTTGTTGTGGACCACAATCATACAAATGGAATCCAAATAATTCAATCCTAGGTTGACCCAAGAATCTTTTTGGAGTCTAATTTATTTTTATAAAATGAATTTGGACTTTAAAAACAAATTAATAAATGGAGATAGTTTAAGGGAACTTAAAAAAATCCCTAGTGAGACTTTTGATTTAATTTTTGCTGACCCTCCTTACAACTTACAGTTAAGAAATGAGCTTATCAGACCCGATAGGTCTAAGGTAAATGCAGTCAATGATAAATGGGATCAATTTGAAAATTTTAAAAAGTATGATGAATTTACCTACTCGTGGTTAACGGAATGTAAAAGAATTTTAAAAAAAAATGGAGCTATTTGGGTAATTGGCAGTTACCATAATATTTTTAGAGTTGGCGCAGCTATCCAAAATTTAGGTTTTTGGATTCTAAATGATGTAATTTGGAATAAAAAAAATCCTATGCCAAATTTCAGAGGGACACGTTTTACTAATGCACATGAAACGTTGATTTGGGCTTCAAAATCAGAAAAATCAAAATACACTTTTAATTATCAATCTTTAAAATGTTTAAATGATGATCTTCAAATGAGATCGAACTGGGAATTACCAATTTGCAATGGTTCTGAAAGACTTAAAAAGAATGGTAAAAAAGTACATTCTACTCAAAAACCTGAGGCTCTACTTCACAGAATTTTATTAGCAACCTCAAATAAAAATGATTTAGTTTTAGATCCTTTTTTAGGATCAGGAACAACAGCAACAGTTGCAAAAAAATTGGGTAGAGATTATTACGGAATTGAAAAAGAAAAAACCTATTATAAGGCAGCTGAACAACGACTAAAAAATACAAAACCTATTGAAGATGATTTTTTAGATACTCTTCAAAATAATCGATCTAAGCCAAGAATACCTTTTGGCTCGTTGGTAGAATTGGGAATCATAAAACCTGGGACCACTATATTTGACGACAAAAGAAAAATTAGCGCAAAAATAATGGCTGATGGAAGTATAAAACATGCAAAAAAAGAGGGCTCAATTCACAAGGTAGCTGCATCAATATTGGGAGCAGAAAGTTGTAATGGCTGGACTTATTGGCATTACAATCTTAATGGACAAATAGTGCCAATAGACAATTTAAGACAAAGATTAATTTCAAAAAATTAACTATTATAAATTTTACCTAAATAAGAATTTAAAAACTTTTTGTTTTTAATAAATTTTTTCAAAAAAATATTTCTAAAAAAAATAGCCACAGGATTAGATAAATGAAATGCAAATTGATTTAGTTTAGATCTTTTATTAACCATTTTAATTTTACTAACTCTATTTTTAAAGAAATCCCCCTCTGAGTTATTTTCTATACTTTTAAATAATTCATAAGCACTCTCTATGGATTGAGATGCCCCTTGAGCAAATGAGGGTGGAAAAGCAAAAAAAGCGTCACCTATAAAATTAATGTTATTATTATTTGTTTTAAAAAAGTCCTTGCTAACAAATACTGGGAATATTTTTAATTCCTTAATTTTATCAAAAAATTCTTTATTTTCTTTTGGAACCTTTTCTAAAACTTTTCTAATGAAAGAATTTTCTTTGAATAAAGAATAATTTTTTTGTTCTTCTAAAGTAAGTTCATACCTCATAATTGCTATAAAATTTAAGTCTCCATTTTGAGTTACTGGATAAATTACCTGATGAAAATCAGAGCCTAAAAATAATGAAATATTTTCATTATCGATTTTAGAAGAATTTGTTATCTTTCCTCTAATCGCTAGTGTATTGTTGTATTTTGCTAGACTTTTATTGTTGGAAATCAAGCTTTTACTTTTTGAAAAAACTCCATCTGAAATGATTAAATAATCACATTCAAAAGTTTCATTGTTCTCAAAAGTAAGTTGAATTTTCTGATTTTCTTTATCAATACCCGAAACATTATGATTAAATTTAATTAAATTTTCTATATCCTTTTTCAAAAAATTTATTAAATCAGATCTTTTTAAAGTAGTGTACTGACAATTCTCTGAATTAAAATCAGAGATATTTAAATCACATATCTTTTTGAAGTTTTTAGATGAAAAAAAAATAATCTTTTTTGGATTAAACTTTCTTGCATTTTCAAATTTATTAAATTCAATTTCATTTAAAAGCCTCACACTATTGACAGATAATTGAATTCCATAACCTTCCTCAAGATTAATCGAATTATTTTTCTCATAGATTACCACTTTATAATCTGAGTTTTTCTTGAATAAATTGGCAATAAATAATCCTGAAATACCAGCTCCAATAATAGCTACTTTCTTCATTAATTTTTCTCTAAAAATTTTA